>NZ_JZKF01000046.1 GCF_000962825.1 Actinoplanes rectilineatus | reverse complement strand
GCCGTGTTCTGCCCGTTCTGGTTGCTCTGGCCGTTTTATCCGCCGGGGAAGCCGCCGCCGTTCTGGCCGTTCTGTCCCCCGCCGCCGGGGATCCCGCCCCCACCGGGACCGCCGCCCCCGCCGCGGTTGAAACCACCACCACCCGGTCCGCCGCCCACGCCGAACCCGCCCGACACCGACGGCCCCGCCGACGGGATCGACCCGGTGTGCGGCTCCGAGGCCGTCTGCACCGCGTAGGCGGCCGGCCCGGCCAGCCCGACGATCACCGCCACCCCGGCCGCGATCATCGCGAGCCGCTGAGCCAGTCTGATCGACGCCGCCACCGCGACGGCGGCGAGAATCCCCACGATCAGGACCGGGAGCCGCAGCCAGGGCAGGAAGTCCTCGCTGCGTCCGAGCAGCACCCACGACCACCAGGCGGTGACCGCGATAGCCGCGCCCATGGTCAGTGCCGCGACGATGTTCTGCCGGTGCTTCCACAGCAGTGCCGCACCCATGGCGACCACCGCGCCCACGGCCGGAGCCAGCGCCACCGTGTAGTACGCGTGGAAGATCCCCTGCATGGCGCTGAACACCAGTCCGGTGACGAGCAGCCACATCCCCCAGACGATGAGCCCGGCCCGTTGCAGGTCGGTGCGCGCCCGCCGAGCGGTGATCACGAGCCCGGCCGCGAGGAGGATCAGCGCGGCGGGGAGCAGCCAGGAGATCTGTCCACCCTGGGCGCTCTCGAAGAGCCGTAGCGGTCCGCCCTCGCCCCACATGCCGCCGGCGTTGCCGCCACCCCCGCCGCCGACGCTGCCCGTCTCGTCGCCGTTGAGCCGGCCGAGCCCGTTGTAGCCCAGGGTCAGTTCGAGGATGCTGTTGTTCTGCGAGCCGCCGATGAAGGGCCGCATCGACGCCGGAACCAGTTCGACGATGGCGATGTACCAGCCCGCCGACACGATCATCGCGCCGAGGGCGAGCAGCAGCTGCCAGATCCGTTTGCCGAGCTTCGGCGGGCCGGCGATCAGGTACGCCAGGCCGAACGCCGGCACCACCAGCAGCGCCTGCAGCATCTTGGCGAGGAAGCCGAAGCCGACGAACACCCCGCACAGCACGATCCACTTGGTGGAGCCGGTCTCCACGGCGCGCAGGGTCGCGTACGCGGCGGCCACCATGAGCAGCACGAGCAGCGCGTCCGGATTGTTGAACCGGAACATCAGGACGGCGACCGGGGTGAGCGCCATGACCGTACCGGCGAGCAGGCCGGCGACCGGCCCGAAACCGCGGCGGACGGTCGCGTACAGCAGGCCGGTGGCGGCGACGCCGAGCAGGGCCTGCGGGACGAGGATGCTCCACGAGCTGAGGCCGAAGATCCGCACCGACAGTGCCATGATCCAGAGGGCGGCGGGCGTCTTGTCCACGGTGATCGCGTTGGACGCGTCCGACGAGCCGTAGAAGAAGGCCTTCCAGCTCTCCGAGCCGGCCTGGACCGCGGCCGAGTAGAACGCGTTGGCCCAGCCGGACTCGCCGAGCCCCCAGATGTAGAGGACCCCGGTCAGCACCAGGAGGGCGATCAGGGAGGGCCGGATCCAGGGAGCATCGGTACGCCCGAGAAGGAGACGTGCCGCACCGGTGCGATCACGGGACGGCGGTGGTGCCGGCGCCACCGTCTCTTCGGAGGGCAACAGCAGGGTCATCGGGTACTCCCCAGAAGCGGCGGATGCGTACCCGATGAAGGTTCGGCCGGTGCACTGTCGCACCCTTGTGGCCCCACTGTGCGATCCCTGTGAGTCCCGAATGGACCCACAGGGATCGAGGCACGTCAGCGGTTGCGGCGCTTCGCGGAGGCCGTGGCCAGGCGGTCCAGAACCTCGACGGTGGCGTCCCAGCCCATGCACGCGTCCGTCACGGACTTGCCGTAGGCGAGCTCGCCGCCCAGGTCCTGCCGTCCCGGCTCCAGGAAGCTCTCCAGCATCACACCGCTGATCCCCAGGTTGCCGGCCTCCATCTGCTGCGCCACGTCCTCGACCACCAGCGGCTGGCGCAGGTGGTCCTTGTTGCTGTTGCCGTGCGAGCAGTCGATCACCAGACGCTCCGGCATGCCGGCCTTGCGCAGCAGCGCCAGCGACGCCTCCACGTCCTCGGCGCTGTAGTTCGGCTTACCACCGCCGCCGCGCAGCACCAGATGGCAGTCCGGGTTGCCGGCGGTGTGCAGGATCGCCGGGGTGCCCGAGTAGTCGATGCCGGGGAACACGTGCGACGCGGCGGCGGCCTCGATCGCGTCGACGGCGGTGGCGACACTGCCGTCCGGGCGGTTCTTCATGCCGATCGGCATCGACAGCCCGGAGGCGAGCTGCCGGTGCACCTGCGACTCGACGGTCCGCGCCCCGATCGCGCCCCAGGCGACCGTGTCCGCGATGTACTGCGGGGTGATCGGGTCGAGGAACTCCACCGCCACCGGCAGGCCCTGGCCGACGACCTCGAGCAGCAGCTTGCGGGCGATCCGCAGGCCGGCGCCGACGTCACCGGAACCGTCGAGCGCCGGGTCCATGATCAGACCCTTCCAGCCGACCGTGGACCGCGGCTTCTCGAAGTACACCCGCATCACGATCAGCAGGTCCTCGCTGAGCCGCTCGGCCTCGGTCCTCAGGCGCTGGGCGTACTCGGCGGCGGCGACCGGGTCGTGCACCGAGCACGGGCCGACCACCACGATCAACCGTTGATCTCGGCCGTTGAGCACGTCCTCGACCTGCTTGCGGCCGGCCAGCACGGTGTCGTGCAACGCGCTGGTCAACGGCAGCTCGTGGTGCAGCAGCGCCGGGCTCATCAGCGGGACGACCTTCTCGATGCGCTGGTCGCGGACGCGCTGTACCTCTGGGGCGGTCATGGCGTTCTCCTTAGAAGCGCCGGCGCCCGGGGCGAGAGCCGGCTTGCTCATGGCAAACAAAAAGGCAGCGACATCGTCGCTGCCTCAGCCGGCTCCGGCGGGGGTGTCTCAGGTCATGCGGTCATGGCCGAGGCACCGGCGCGAGCCGGCCTCGTAAACCAATAGAAGAAAGACGCAGAGTGAGACACGCCCGCCAGCATAGCCACATCACCGGACCGGATGCAGCATCTGGGGCCGTTGTTCAGCTGTTGGGACGACCGGCGGTGGGCCGAGCGGCAGCATCACGGTGAAGACGGTCTGCCCGGGACGGCTCTGCACGCCGACCTTGCCGCGGTGCGAGGAGACCACCGCGTGCACGATCGACAGGCCCAGGCCGGTGCTGCCGGCCGCGCGCGACCGGGAGCTGTCACCACGGGCGAACCGCTCGAAGATCCGCGGAGTCAACTCGGCCGGGATGCCCGGACCGTTGTCGATCACCTGGACCACGGCGGCGTTCGGCATCGCGCCGACCTTGACCGTGACGGTCGAGCCCTCCGGTGTGTGCGTGCGGGCGTTGGCGAGCAGGTTGGCCACCACCTGGTGCAGCCGGGCGCCGTCGCCGATCACGGTGACCGGCTCCTCGGGCAGGTCGAGCTGCCAGTAGTGCCGGGGCCCGGCGGCGTGCGCGTCACTGGTGGCGTCCACGGCGAGCATGGTCAGGTCGACCGGGTCCTGGGCGAGCGGCCGGCCGGCGTCCAGCCGGGCCAGCAGCAGCAGGTCCTCGACCAGGGCGGTCATCCGCTTGGCCTCGGACTCGACCCGGGTCAGCACGTGCGAGATCTCCGGCGGGATGACCTGGCGGCTGCGGCGGCTCAGTTCGGCGTACCCGCGGATGGCGGCGAGCGGGGTGCGCAACTCGTGGCTGGCGTCCGCGACGAACTGCCGGACCTGCATCTCGCTGGCGTGCCGGGCCTCCAGGGCGTTGCCGACGTGGTCGAGCATCCGGTTGAGGGCGGCCCCGACCTGTCCCACCTCGGTGTGCGGGTCGGTGTCCTGCTCGGGGACCCGCTGTGCGAGGCGTACCTCACCGCGGTCCAGCCGGAGTTCGGACACCCGGGTCGCCGTCGCCGCCACCCGGTTCAGAGGCAGCAGGGTACGCCGGATGATCAGCGCCCCGGCCCATCCGGCGATGAGCAGCGACCCCACGATGACGCACCCGGTGAACGCGGCGACGGTGATGAGGGTGGTGTTGACGTTCTCCAGGGAGAGGCCGACGTAGCGGGTGGCGCCGTTCTTGACCGTGGCGACGATGAGGTACTCCGGCAGGCCGCCACCCAGGTCGACCTGGACGATCTTGCCGGTGGTCGGCACCTCGCTGGTCATCGTGGCGATCGCCTCCGCGGACAGCGCGGTGAACGTCAGGCTGCCGTTGTCGTCGGTCCCGGTGGGCTCCAGGAAGTCCACGATGCCGCCCTCGGGTCCCGAAGTGGGATCGACCGTGTAGACGAGGGCCTTGGTCGGCGGGTTGCCGGGGATCTCACTGTCCGGTTGTCCCTGGGGCGACTGCTGCGTCTGGTACTTGCGGCTGCCCATGCCGGGGAAGTCCTGCTTGTTGGGGCCGCCGTTGACGCGCTTCTCGACGTCCTGCAGCTCGTTCTCGATCTGCGAGTGCAGCGAGTTGTAGAGATACAGCTCGGCGGTGCTGCCGACGACCAGGCCCAGAACCGCCAGCAGGGCGATCATTATGGCGACCAGCCGGGTGCGCAGGGGCCAGCCCGCGGGGTTACGCAGACGGGCGGCCAGGGACGGGGTGGTGTCGGCAGCGGGCATGATCAGTCGGCCGGCTTGAGGACGTAGCCGGCGCCGCGCATGGTGTGGATCATCGGCGCGCGGCCGGCGTCGATCTTCTTACGCAGGTACGAGATGTACAGCTCCACCACGTTGGCCTGCCCTCCGAAGTCGTAGTTCCAGACGCGGTCCAGGATCTGAGGCTTGCTCAGGACTCGACGCGGGTTACGCATCAGGTAGCGCAGCAGTTCGAACTCGGTGGCGGTGAGGGTGATCAGGTCGCCGGCCCGGCGCACCTCGTGCGAGTCCTCGTCCAGGGTCAGGTCACCGACGACGAGCTGCGACTCGGTGCGCATCGGGGCGTGCCCCATCCGGCGCATCAGGCCGCGCAGCCGGGCCACCACCTCCTCCAGGCTGAACGGCTTGGTGACGTAGTCGTCGCCGCCGGCGGTCAGCCCGGTGATCCGGTCCTCGACCGAGTCCTTCGCGGTCAGGAACAGCACCGGGACCTCGGGGGACTCGCCGCGCAGCCGGCGCAGCACCTCGAGGCCGTCGATGTCGGGGAGCATCATGTCGAGGATGACGGCGTCGGGGCGGAAGTCGCGGGCGGTGCGCACCGCGGTCATCCCGTCGCCCGCGCTGCGGACCTCCCAGCCCTCGTACCGCAGGGCCATCGAGAGGAGCTCGGCCAGCGTCGGCTCGTCGTCCACGACGAGGACACGGACCGGGGTCCCGTCGGGCCGCCGAAGTTCGGTGCTGGAGTCTGCGTTCGCCATCGTCATGCCCCTACTGTGCGGGGCGACGCTCGGCGCCCGCTTTCCGTTTCCTGTGTACGAGCTGTGTCCTTGCGCCACAGGCCGCCCACGCGGATGACACAGGGCGGGGACAAGGGGCGCCGTCATGGTTTTCGGCATGACGCTTCCAGCCCATGAGGCATTCCACCAGTCTGCCCGGTGGCGTGGCGAACCGGGCAGAACGCACAGCAAACCCATAATGGGCGGATGCCTCATGCGCCCAAGGTGCCCGCGGCGCTGTCCGCCGCGGCCTTCCTCCTCCTCTCCGGCGGCCTGGCCCTCCTGCTGCTGAGACGCTGACTTGCGCAGCAGAGTGACGTGGGAACACTCGCCGTACGCCCGATGTTTGTGAAAGCGTTGGTCATCAGGGTCGGAGGGCGAGCGTGGGGAGCATGCACGTGGATCTTCTCGAGGAGTACCGCAGGGCCACCTTCTTCTTCGAGGCGGGCGATCCGCTCGCCGCCTCGCGGCTGCTCGAGCCGATAGTCGAGGCCGAACCGCACAACACCGCAGTCCGTCAGCTGCTCGCCCGGGCCTACTTCAACTCGGCCCAGCTGAACGGGGCGGAGACACAGCTCCGGGCACTGATCGAGCATGATCCGTCGGATCATTACGCGCATCACGTGCTCGGCCGGACCCTGGAACGGGCCGGACGCTTCCGCGAGGCCTTGCCGCACCTGCGCCTGGCCGCCGCGATGAAGGCGCAGAGCGACTATCAGGAGGCGCTGCACCGCGTCGAGACGTGGCTGGGCAAGGCCGGCGCCGCATAGGCTCTGTCCTGTGAAGCTGAAGCTGGACCTGCACGACATCTTCAACAAGGGCCACGAGATCGACCGGGCCCTGCGCGGGATCATCGACGAGGCCATCGCCAAGAAGGCGAGCCTCGTCGAGATCATCCCGGGTAAGGGGAGCGGCGCCCTGAAGAAGAAGGTGATCCGCTTCCTCGACCAGAAAGAGATCAAGCAGCTCTATCACCGGGTCGAGAAGGACGGCGACAACTGGGGGCGCCTGTTCGTGCACTTCCGTCACGACGCCCCCACCGGCCGCCGTGGCCGCGGTCGGTGACCGGCTAGATCGTGTAGCTCTTCGCCACCGCGACCATCTCGCTGCTGTGTGAGCCCATCACGCCGACGCCGGCCGGGCGCGGCTGGAAACCGGGCATCGCGGACACGTCGTCGCTGGCGTCCATCGCCCGCAGCTGGACCGGGCCGGTGCCCTGCACGGTCAGCGTGACCTGCACGCCCTCGGCGGGCGGGGCGTGGAAGACGAAACCGAAGCCCCAGCCGCCACCGGCCACCGTGCCGGTCTCGACCGCGCGACCACCGACCGTCGCCGCGGTCACGGTCGTCGCCGCGGCCACGTGCAGGGTGACGAAACGGGCCGTACGCTGCGGTTCGACCAGCAGGTTCAGGGTCCGGCCACCGGCTGACGGCGCCTGCGAGACCAGGGTGACGGCGGGCGCGGGCAGCGACGCGGCCGGGGCCGGGCCGGTGCGCAACAGCTCCGGTCCGAAGGCGGGCAGCGTCGCGGCGACCTCGGCGGGCTCCTGCGTCACGTACCGGGTGGTCCACTCCTGCGGTTCGCTCTCCTCACTGAGCCACCGGGCGGTGTTCGTGTCAGCGTCGAGCGCGTACATCAGGTGGGTCAGGGACGGGTGTTTCGCATCGAACCGGTCGACGGCCAGCCCGGTGGCGGTGAACACCAGGAACGCCACGAAAGCGGCCAGCCCCGGCACCATCGCGAGGCGGCGGTCCCGGAGCGCGACCAGGCCACGGGCGCCGTCCGGTGCCGGGTGCGCCAGGTCGAGTGCCGGCAGCAGGGCCAGACCGAGCAGCGCGGTCAGAAACGCCCCGATCCCGGCCATCGGCATGCCCAGCGCCGGGAAGAGCATCACGATCGTCGGCGCGAGGACGACGACCGGGACCAGGGCGCCGGCGACGATCACCGGGACGGCGGCGAGCGGGCGGACGTGGATCGCGATCAGCCCGGACAGGGCCACGGCCAGGGCGGGAAGCGTCGTCAGGTAGGCCCCGCCCGGCGTCAGGATCGCGAGCGGGACGCCCAGCACGGCGAGCCAGAACGCGCCACCGACGGCGAGGGCGGCGGCACCGACGCGACGGCGCAGCAGCACGAACCAGACGAGCACGACGGTCGCGGCCAGCGCGACGACCGCCGACCTGTACCACAGTGGACGGTACGGGTCGATGGGCATCCCGGCGTACTCCGGGCGGACCGCCACCAGTGCCGCCCACAGCCCCTGGGCGAGCGCCGGCGCGAGCACCACCGGCACCAGGGCGAGACCGGCCGCCGCCACCAGCCGCCGGCCGCTCGCCCGGCCCCGGCGCCGGACCAGCCAGCCCAGGGCCAGCACCGCCACCAGCGCCAGGATCGCCAGCGGCAGCACCAGGCCGCCGGGGTAACGGACCAGCACACCCAGCGCCGGGAAGTAGGTGGCGTCGGCGTCGTCGTCGAGCGCCGCCAGGTCACGGCCGCCCAGCTCCCGGGTCAGCGCCAGCAGGTTCTCCCCGTGGTGCTGCAGGCTGTCGCGGTCGAGCGCCTCCGGGGTGTCGGTCGGCGCGTGGTAGACCGCGGCACCGTCGATGTACGCCGAGTTCAGCCCCCGGAAACCCGCTTCCCGGAACGCGGTGAAGTCGGTGTCGTTGGGCAGCAGACGGTAGATCTCCACGGCGAACGACGTGCCGACCGGGACGGGCGTCTCCGCGTACGCATCGACCAGATCCTGATTGCCCGCCGAGGTCTCGAACATGATCGCCGGACCGGAGCTGCCGCGGGCCTCGAGATTGAGCACGACGCCGCCGGAGCGGGCCAGCGGGTGCTGGTCGACGAAGGCCTTGGCCCCGCAGAGGCAGGCCTCCTCGGCGTCGGTGAGCACCAGCACCACGTCGTTGCGCAGCCGGTCGCCGGCGGCGGTCAGCGCCCGCGCGGTCTCCAGGATCGCGGCGGTCCCGGACGCGTCGTCGTTGGCGCCCGGGCCGGACTGCGCCGAGTCGTAGTGGGCGACCAGGAACACCGGAGCGGTCGAGGCGGTCCCCGGGATGCGGGTCACCACGTTGCGCACCCGGGCCAGGCTCGTGCCGCCGGCGCTCGACGACAGCGCGACACCCTGGACCGAGACGGTGTCCTGCACCTGCGGGGTGAGTCCGAGCCCGCGCAGGGTATCGATCAGGTGGTCGCGGACGGTGTCGTTGGCCGCGCTGCCGGCCGGATGCGGGCGAGAGGCGATGGTCCGGATCTGCGCGAAGGCGCGCTCCGCACTGAAATCACCGGCCGCCGCGGTGTCCGGCCGGGCCGCGGGCGGCAGGATCGACCGGACCGCGGCGAAGCCGGCCAGCGCCAGAACGGCGAGGGCGGCGGCCGCGGCGACGGCACGCCGGGGCGGACGGGTGAGGGCGGAATCACGCATGGATGACATCTAAGCGCCCGGCTATGACAGCCGGGTACCCACCGGGATCGGTTCAGGCGGGCGATAGCGTGTTGTGGGTGACAGCCCCGTTCGACCCAGCCGCCGTCATCGCGGAGTTCATCGACGCGGTGTCCCCCTACAACCCGCATCCGGAGGCCGCGCCCGTCGCCGTCGTCGGTCTGCGCACCGCGTACGGCGAAGACGTCTTCACCCTGAGTGACCATGTGATCCGTGCCATGTGCCGGGCGCTGGAGTCCTATCGCGACCCCGAGGACCGCGGCGACTGTGCCGGCTGCGGTGGCCGCCACCTGGACGAGAACCTGCACTGCCGCGACTGCGGGCGCCTGCACGGCGTTCTCGGCCAGGTCATCGCCGAGCACATGCGCCGGGCCGCCGCCGACGGAGAGGCGCCCCGGCCGGGAGGCCCGATGTGAGCTCAGGTCACGAGGTGGTGACCGAAGTTGTGCACCCGGCCCCGGTGGTACACGATTTGCGGGTCACCTATGCGTCGAGTGGGGAATCCTGATGACGGAGCGGTCGCTCGCCCCCCGGCGGTATGCGACGGAACAGTTGCAACGGTTGCGGATCCTTCTCGTCGAGGACGACGAGGGCGACGCCTTCCTGGTCCGTGAGCTGCTCAGCGAGGCGGAGGCCCCGTTCCGGCTCACCGTCGCCAGCACCCTGCGCGAGGCCACCGGTCTGGTCGCCGACGCCGACTGTGTGCTGCTCGACCTGGGTCTGCCGGACGCCGAGGGCATCGACGGCCTGCGCAAACTGCTCGCCATCGCGGACAACGCCGCGGTCTGTGTGCTCACCGGCCGCTCCGACGAGCACCTGGGCGTGCAGGCGGTGGCCGAGGGCGCCCAGGACTACCTGGTCAAGGGCCAGGTCGACGGCGTCCTGCTGATCCGTTCGCTGCGGTACGCGGTGGAGCGCAAACGCGCCGACGAGAACGCCCGCCGGTTGCGCGAGGTGGAACTGCTGCAGGCCGAGTCGGCCCGCCTGGAACGTGGTCTGCTGCCGCAGCCGCTGATGCAGACGTCCGAGGTGACGGTGGAGACGTTCTACCGTTCCGGGCGCGCGCTGGGCCTGCTCGGCGGTGACTTCTTCGACGTGGTGCAGACCGGCGACCGGCTGCACGTGATCGTCGGCGACGTGTGCGGGCACGGGGTGGACGAGGCCGCTCTCGGCGTCGAGCTGCGGGTCGCCTGGCGTGCGCTGGTGCTGGCCGGTGTGCCCGAGGACCACGTGCTCGCCGCTTTGGAACAGGTCCTGATGACCGAGCGCCGGGCCCGGGAGGTGTTCGCCACGGTCGCCTCGGCCGTGATCGACCTGCCGGGCAACCGGGCGACCGTCCGGCTGGCCGGTCATCCGCAGCCCGTCGTGCTCGCCGGGGGCAAGGCCGAGCCGGTCGCCGCGCGTACCGGCATCGTGCTCGGGGTACGTCCCACTCCCACGCCCGCCACTGAGTTGGAGTTCTCCGGCGATGACTGGTCTCTGCTGATGTACACCGACGGACTGATCGAGGGACACATCGGCGCCGGCAACGAGCGACTGGACGTGGACGGCCTGTGCCGCCTGCTCGGCGAGCCGGCCGCCCGTGAGGTGCCGCTGCCCGACCTGCCGCCGTGGCTGGTGGCCCGGGCCGACCAGGCCAACGGCGGCCCGCTCACCGACGACGTGGCGATGCTGCTGATCTCCCGTGGCGGTGGGCGGTGAGTCTGTCAGCGGTCCATTCCTGGACCCTGCGTCAGCGGATCATCGCGTTGTGCGCCACCGTCGGGATGCTGCTCGCCCTGCTCGGGGTCTTCGCCGCGGTGACCGCCGCGGAGAACAACCGTCAGCTGGACAACGTGCTCGACCGGGCCAGCCCGATGCGGGCGGCCGGCGAGACGCTGAACACCGCGGTGGTCGACCAGGAGACCGGTGTCCGCGGGTACGCGATCACCGGCCGGGACGCCAACCTGCTGCCCTACCGGAGCGGCCTCGCCGAGGAGCGTAAGCAGGTCGACCGGATCGAACGCCTGCTCGCGCCGGGTGAGGACGACATCCGGGACGCGTTGCGGGTGGTCGAGCAGCGGGCCGACGCCTGGCGGGCCGCGGTCGCCGATCCGGTGATCGCCGCGGTCGGCACCGGGGGAACTGCCGCCGCGCAGGACGTCGTCGAGAACGCCGCCACGACCGAGTTCGACCAGCTGCGGGCCGCCATCGCCGAGATGCAGAACCACATCTCGGTGCTGCGGGCCGCGTCCGCCGACGCCGCCCGCGACTCCAGCCAGGCGCTGGTGGCCATCGAGATCGCCGCCGCGGTGATCATCGTGCTGGCCGGCATCATCCTGCTGGTGCTGCTCGACCGGATGGTCAGCCGTCCGGTCACCGACCTGGCCGCCCAGGTGCGGCAGGTCGCGTCCGGCGACTACGACCGGCACATCAACAACGAGTACGGCTCGTCCGACCTGGTGGCGCTCGCCGAGGACGTGGACCGGATGCGCCAGCAGATCGCCAGCGAGCTGAGCGAGGTCCGGCAGGCCCGGCAACAGGTCGAGTGGATCAACCAGCAGCTCCAGTCGCAGGCCGAGGAGCTGACCCGGTCGAACCGCGACCTTGAGCAGTTCGCCTACGTCGCGTCGCACGACCTGCAGGAACCGCTGCGCAAGGTGGCCAGCTTCTGCCAGCTCCTGCAGCGCCGGTACGCGGGTCAGCTCGACGAACGCGCCGACCAGTACATCGGGTTCGCCGTCGACGGCGCCTCCCGGATGCAGCGGCTCATCAACGACCTGCTGGCGTTCTCCCGGATCGGCCGGCTCACCAGCGGATTCTCCGACATCGACCTGAACAGGTTGCTCGGAGAGGTGAAATCGCAGCTGGAGAGCCGGGCCGGTGAGGACACCGAGATAACGTGGTCGGGACTGCCCATGGTGGAGGGTGAGGAGCCGCTGCTCACCACCCTCTTCGTGAACCTGATCGGCAACTCGCTGAAGTTCCGCCGGCCGGACGTGCCGCTCGTGGTCACGGTGACCGCGGAGCGCGACGGATCCGAGTGGCGGATCAACGTTCGTGACAACGGCATCGGGATCGAGGCCGAGTTCGCCGACAAGGTGTTCGTGATCTTCCAGCGGCTGCACGCCCGGGACGCCTACGAGGGGACCGGGATCGGGCTGGCCATCGTCAAGAAGATCGTCGAATACCATGGCGGTCGGGTCTGGCTGGACGTCGACGTGCCGGAGGGCGCTTCGATCTACTTCACGCTGCCGGTGATGCCCGGTGCGGACGAGCCGGAGCCCTCCGAGGGGTCCGGAAAGGTGATGGTGGAGCAATGAGTGACACCCGGGAGAGCGGGACACCGATAGAGGTGCTCCTCGTCGAGGACGACCCCGGCGACGTCCTGATGACGCAGGAGGCGTTCGAGGAGCACAAGGTGCGCAACCGGCTCACCGTCGTCTCCGACGGCGCGGAGGCCCTGGCCTATCTGCGACGCGAGGGGCCGTTCACCGGCGCTGTCCGCCCGGACCTCATCCTGCTCGACCTCAACCTGCCCAAGCGTGACGGCCGCGAGGTCCTCGAGGAGATCAAGAAGGACGACGACCTGGGCCGGATCCCGGTGGTCGTGCTCACCACGTCGTCCGCCGACGAGGACATCCTGCGCAGCTACCAGCTGCACGCGAACGCATACGTGACCAAGCCGGTGGACTTCGAGCGTTTCATCGCGGTCATCCGGCAGATCGATGAGTTCTTCGTCTCCGTCGTGAAGTTGCCGCCGCGTGCTTGATCAAGTCGCCGACATCATCCGCGAGGTGGCCCGCACGATCGTGCTGCCCCGTTTCCAGCACCTGTCCGCGGACGAGATCCACCAGAAGGTCCCCGGCGGCCACGACACGGTCACCATCGCCGACCAGGAGTCCGAGCGCGAGCTGACCCGCCGGTTGACGGCCCTGCTGCCCGGTTCCGTGGTGGTCGGCGAGGAGGCGGTCCACGCCGATCCCGCAGTCCGTGACCTGGTGGGCGTCGCCGGCTACGTGTGGATCGTCGACCCGGTCGACGGCACGAACAACTTCGCCGCCGGCAAGGGACCGTTCTGCGTGATGGTCGCCCTGGTCCGCGACGGCGAGCCGGTGGCGGCCTGGATCCTGGACGTGCTCGCCGACAGCATGACGGTGGCCGAGGCCGGTTCCGGAGCACACCGCGACGGCGTACGCATCACCGTCCGCACCGACGATCCCGGTGCCGCCGCCCTGACCGGGGTGATCGCCCACCGGTACTTCCCGGACGACCTGCGCACCCGGGTGGTGGCCAACGCCGCCGCGTTCAAGCAGTTCAGCATGGGCCGGCACTGCGCGGGCTACGAATATCCCGCGCTCGCCACCGACGAACAGCAGTTCGCGATGTTCTGGCGCATCCTGCCCTGGGACCACGTGCCCGGCTCGCTGATCGTGCGCGAGGCCGGCGGCGTGGTGCGGCACCTCGACGGTGGCGTGTACCACCCGACTGACCACACCCGTGGTCTGCTGGTCGCGACGAACGCCGATATCTGGGACACCGTCCATGAAACGCTGTTCCCGGATGGCGTTGTCTAAAGTGTCGGTATGACGGCGTACCTCGAGAAGCTTTTCGGGTTGAGCGGGCGGACCGCGGTGGTCACCGGTGGCAGTTCCGGGATCGGCCGGGCGATGGCCCTCGCGCTCGGTGGGGCCGGCGCCCGGGTGGTGCTGGTGGCCCGGCGCGAGGCGCCGATGGCCGAGGTCGTCGCCGAGCTGCGGGCCGAGGGGTGCGAGGCGGGCGCGATCTCGGCGGATCTCGGCGACCGGGAGGCGGTCCGGGCCGTCATCGAGCAGACCCTTGCGGGGTACGGGGCTCCGGACATCCTGGTGAACTCGGCCGGGATCAACCTGCGCCCGCCGTTGAGCGAGTTGACCGACGACGTCTGGGACCGGACGCTCGCCGCGAACCTGACCGCGCCGTTCCAGCTCGGGCAGGCGTTCGGCCCGGTGATGGCCGAGCGCGGCTGGGGACGGATCATCAACGTCGTCTCCCAGCAGGCGTTCCGGGCCTACGGCAACAGCGGCGCCTACGGTGCGGCCAAGGCCGGGCTGGTCGGGCTCACCCGGTCGCAGGCCGAGGCCTGGTCGCGGCACGGGGTGACCTGCAACGCGATCGCCCCGGGCGTGGTGCATACCCCATTGACCGAGGCTGTCTTCTCGGATCCTGGAAAGGTCGCGGCGCATGTCGCCCGTACGCTGATCGGGCGCAACGGCCTGCCCGAGGATTTCGCCGGATGTGCCGTTTTTCTGGCGAGTGATGCAGGGCAAGCGGTGACCGGTCAGACACTCTTCGTCGACGGTGGATACTCCGCGACCTGATCGATCTCCCTTTCCCCAGGTCCGGCACGGTAGAGTACCGGCGCTCACGACTTGGAGGTATCTGTGGCGGCCGTTCTCCCGCGCCGGTGCACTGCACTGCTGGCCCTGATCGTCACCGCCGTCGCGGTGACCCTCGCCATGCCCGCGTCCCCAGCCGCGGCCGCCGATCCCGAAGGCGGCACCAAGAAGCTGCGGACCGCGCTGGAGAACGCCGCCAAGGGCTACGACCAGGCGAAGACCAAGCTGGCCGCCTCCAAGAAGCGGCAGAAGCAGCTCACCACGCGCCTGAGCCAGTCCGAGAGCACGGCGAAGGCGATGACGAGCCAGGTCACCGCGGTCGCCCAGCAGTCGTACCAGATGGGGCGGATCAGCAGCGTCGGCCTGCTGCTCAACAGCGCCACCCCGGACCGGTTCGTGCAGCGCGCGCAGAGCCTCGACATCCTCGCCCAGGTCAACAGCCAGACGCTGGCGACGTACCAGGAACAGATCGAGACCGCGAAACGGGCCAAGACCGCCCTGGACGCCGAGGTGACCGAACAGCAGCGGCAGGTCAACGTGATGGCCCGGAAGAAGAAGCAGGCCGAGATCGCGCTCGCCGAGGTCGGCGGCGGTTCGTCCGGCGGGTTCGTCAGCGCCGACTCGCCGGCGGCCGAGCCCGCGCCGCGCAACTCGGACGGCTCCTGGCCGAGTGAGAAGTGCACGGTCGACGACCCGACCTCCACCGGCTGCATCACCCCGCGCACCCTGCACGCCTACCAGGAATCCCGGTCGGACGGCTTCAAGCGCTACACGGTCTGCTTCAGTGAACGGGCCTCCGGCGAACACCCGAAGGGCCGGGCCTGCGACTTCTCCGCCGCGTCCGGCGGTTTCGAGGACAAGGCGGCCACCGGCGGCGACAAGGCCTACGGCGACCGGCTGGCGGCGTACTTCGTCAAGAACGCCGACTCGCTCGGCGTGATGTACGTGATCTGGTACCGGCAGATCTGGATGCCGAGCACCGGATGGCGGGCCTACAGCGCCAGCGGGGGACCGGCCGCGGTGCACACGAACCACGTTCACCTGTCGATGCTTTAGCCTTTCAGCGGTGGATAACCCGCCCCGTCCCCTGCCCTCGGCTCTGGCCACCGCTCTGGCGTTCGGATCCAGTGGCGCGGTCCTGGTCCTCGAGATCGTCGCGCTGCGGCTGGTCGGCCCCTACGTCGGGGTGACCCTTCAGGTCAGCAGTTCGGTCATCGGCGTGGCCCTGGCCGCCATCGCCTACGGCGCCTGGGCCGGCGGCCGCCTCGCCGACAAGTACGACCCGCGGATGCTGCTCGCGCCGGCGCTGATCCTCGGCGCGGTCGGCACCGGACTCACCCTGCCGCTGGTCCGGTGGGGTGGCGAACTGCTGCGCGGCGGTGCCGCCCCGGCGGTGCTGCTGCTCGCGGCGCTGGCCGTCTTCCCGCCCGCCCTGGTGCTCTCCAGCGTCGCGCCGATGGTGGTCAAACTCCAGCTCGGTGACCTGCGGCAGGCCGGCTCGGTGGTCGGGCGGCTCTCCGGGATCGGCACGCTCGGCGCGATCACGGCGACCCTGGTGACCGGTTTCGTCTTCGTCGCCGCGATGCCCAGCAGCGCGATCATCATCAGTCTGGCGGTGCTGCTGGCGGTCAGCGGCGTGGCACTCGGCTGGTGGCTGCGGGATTCGGTCAAGGGCTCCCCGAAGGTCCGGGCCGGCCTGGCCGTGCTGGGACTCGCCGGCACCGGGCTCGGGGTGGCCACGCCGACGCCGTGTGACGTGGAGACGGCGTACCACTGCGCCAGCGTGGTCGAGGACCCGGACCGGCAGGGCGGGCGGACCCTGGAACTCAACTCGGCGCGGCACTCGTACGTCGACCTGGACGACCCACGGCACCTGGAGTTCGAGTACGTCCAGTGGATCGCCGCGGTCGCCGACGCCGCCCGCCCGGCCGGCACCCCGGTCCAGGCCCTGCACCTGGGCGGCGGCGGGTTCACCGTGCCGGCGTACCTGCGGGACACCCGGCCGGGCAGCGAGCAGCTCGTCCTGGAACTCGACGGTGGCCTGGTCGACCTGGACCGCGAGCAACTCGGCCTGGTCACCGGCCCCGACCTGCGGGTCCGCGTCGGCGACGCCCGGGTCGGCCTGGCCGCCCAGCCGGACGCCGGGTACGACCTGGTGGTCGGCGACGCGTTCGGCCACCTCGTCGTCCCGTGGCACCTCGCCACCCGGGAGATGGCCGCCGACGTCGCCCGCGTCCTGCGCACCGACGGCGTGTACGCCCAGAACGTGATCGACTACCCGCCCGGCCGGTTCATCCGGGCCGAGATCGCCACGGTCGCCGCGGCGTTCCCGTACGTGGCCCTGATCGCCACGCCGGAGTCCGTCGCGGGCACCGGCGGCGGCGCGAACTTCGTGATCGTCGCGTCGAAGAGCCCGCTGCCGCCGGCCGCGATCGTCCTTCCGGAGGGGGCCACCCTGGTGGAGGGAGAGGCGCTGACCGATTTCGTGGACGGCGCCCGCGTGCTGACCGACGATTACGCACCGGTCGACCAGCTGTTGGCCGGCTGATCCGGTTCCTGCCGGTCCGTGGCCCGGAGGGGCTTTTCCCACGGCCCGATTTCCCGGTGTGGCACCGGCGGGTAAGCCGCGCGGGCGACAATCCTGACATGGGGCGTACGGAGCAGAACGGTCACGACGGTCCGCTCCGTATCGCCGGGCGATACCGCCTCGTCGAGAAACTCGGCACCGGCGGCATGTCCGTGGTCTGGCGCGGATACGACGAGACGCTGGGCCGCGACGTCGCCGTGAAGGTCCTCTCACCCACCCTCGCCGAGGACCGCACCTTCCGCGACCGGCTCCGCCAGGAGGCGCTCGCCGCCGCGCGACTCTGCCACCCGCACATCACCGGCATCCACGACTTCGGCGAAGCCATGATCCCGGACGGCGTGACCGTGCCGTACGTCGTGATGGAACTCAACGACGGCGAATCCCTCGCCGCCCGCATCAGCCGGCAGGGCTCCCTCGACTGGCGCGAAGCCGTGATCGTCGCCGCCGAGGTGGCGTCCGCCCTGGCCACCGCCCACGCCCGGGGCGTCGTGCACCGCGACGTCACCCCGGCCAACGTGATGCTCACCGGCTCCGGCGCCAAGGTCGTCGACTTCGGGATCTCCGCGCTCGCCGGCCAGCGCGACGCGGCCCCGGACGGCAGCCTGCTCGGGACACCGGCGTACCTCGCCCCGGAACGCCTCGGCGGCTCCTGCGTGTCCCCGGCCACCGACGTCTACGCCCTCGGGCTGCTGCTCTACCGGGCGCTCACCGGGCACATGCCGTGGTCGGCGGAGAACACCGCGGAGGCGTTGCGCGCCCACCTCTACGCCGACCCGGATCCGGTGCCGGACCTGCCCGGACTGCCGCTGGGCGTCGCCGACCTGTGCCTGCGCTGCCTGGCGAAGAGCCCGGACGGCCGGCCGGCGGCGGCGGAGATCGCCCGTGCGCTCGGCGCGACCGTGGGCCTGCGCCCGATCATCCCACCGCTGCGGTCCGGCGAACGGTCCGCGGTGCCCGCGGCCCGGGCGGTGGTCCGGATCCCCGGCGCGGGCGGCGGCCGGATGGCCCGTTTCCGGGTACGCGCCGGCATGCGTCTCCTGACCGCCTTGCATCTGGGCCGCGCGCGTCCGCTGGGTGGTGGCATCTTCCGGGCCGGCCGGGTCTTCCGCGCGGCACCGTCGGTCTACCGGTCCGCCGTCGCCACGTCGGTCACCGCTCCACCCGCCACCTCCACAGCTGCCGGTTCCGCGGCTGTTGGTGTTACGGCCACGACCTCTACGTCCGCCGCTGCCATGCCGATCACGTCCACGTCGCCGGAGATCCCGGTCTTCTCGCTGCTCAGGTCCTCGGCCGACGCGGCCCGGCCCGGCCTGACCGCCCTCGCCCGCAGGCTCTCCCCGCGCTTGCTGCCCCGCCGCGACCGGATGCCCGCCCTGGCCGCCCTGGCCGCCGTGGTGCTCCTCGCCGCGACCACGCTCAACTGGTCGTTCCGCCGCGAATCCCGGGACGCCGAACAGGCCCAGACCACCGCCGCCGGCGCCGGCGGACCCGCCGTGGCGGCGGGCGCCGACACCATCCGCTGCTCGGTCCGGTACCAGGTGCGCCGCGACTCGGGCGCCGACTTCGAGGCCCGCCTCACCGTGGTGGCCGGCGACGAACCCGGCGACTGGCGTGTCGAGTTCTCCTACCCCGGCACCCAGCGCCTCGCCGCCACGCCGAAATCGGTCACCCAGCACGGCCGTCGCGTGGTGGTACGCGGCCAGGGCCGGACCCGGGCGCTCACCCTGCGGGGCGGGTACCGCAACCGTAACCCGCTGCCGCTCGCCTTCAAACTGGACGGCCGGCCCTGCCGCGCCGAGGTCCTCGGCAGCACCAACCCGCAGCCCGCCGCGGACGACTCGGTCAGCACCAGCACCGTCGAGTCGCCGCGCGTCCGCGACAAGCCCGGCAAACGCAAGCGGCCCCCGGCCGACCGGGGCGGTGCGACACCCCGCAAGCGGGTCACGCCGGCGCCGCAGGGGCCGCCGGCCGTGCCCGTCCCCAAGCGTGGCACGGGCTTCTCCCTGGCCTTCTGACCGCCTTCTGATCATGCCGGATAGGGTCGGTCTCATGACAAGACTCGCAGTGGTCACCGGCGGCGGCACGGGCATCGGCAGGGCGACGGCCGGCATGCTGGCCGGCGAGGGCTACGACGTGATCATCGTCGGCCGCCGTCCCGAGGTGCTCGCCGCCGCGATCGAGTGGATCGGCCCGCAGGCCACCGCGGTCACGGCCGACGTCACCGACCCGGACCAGATCCCGGCAGTGGTCGACGCGGTCGCCGGCCGCCCCCTCGACGTCCTGGTCAACAACGCCGGCGCCTGGCTGGGCGGCGACGAATCCACCCTGTCCGGGGTGGCCGACCGGTGGCGCGCCAACCTCGACTCCAACGTCCTGTCCGCGGTGCTGACCACCACCGCGCTGCTGCCCCGACTCCGCCGTCCCGGTGGCAAAATCATCCTGACCAGCTCGGTCGCCGCCCAGCGCGGTGGCGGCGGGCCCTACTCGGCGGCCAAGGCAGCCCTTCACGGGTACGCGCTGGACCTCGCCACCAGCCTCGGCCAGGAGGGCATCACCGCCAACGTGATCGCCCCCGGATACGTCACCGACAGCGAGTTCTTCGACGGCCGGATGACGCCCGAAGGCCACCGCTCGCGCGTCGACGCCACCCTGGTGAAGCGGGCCGGCACCCCGGCCGACATCGCCGAGACGGTCCGCTGGCTGGTCGGACCCGGCGGCCCGTTCGTCACCGGCCAGATCATCAACGTCAACGGCGGTTCCGTCCTCGGCCGCTGACAGGTCCCTCCCCGGTCAGGGGCGTTACGCCGCGCCGCCGGTGAAACGCCCCTCGCCGGGCTTGTTGGCGCGGAACCGCAGCGCCGACCACCGCTCGTCGATCGCCACCTGACCGCACGGCCGCATGTCGAAGTCGGCCACGATCGGCCACAGGGTGTCCCGGTTGACGTCCGCCTTGTTTCCCTTCGGATAGGCGATCCAGAAAGCGCCCGGCTTGTCGATGTCCTCGTGATGCTCGGCCAGCCGCTCCCGGAGCCCCGCCGCGTCCTCCACGAACATGACCGCCGTCCCGGCCGTGGACAGCGTCCCGGTCTCCCGGACCCCCTCCGGCATCGGCGTCAGCAGCGGCAGCCGAGCCGGCTGATCCAGCCAGAGCGTCGAATGCGGTTTGATCAGCAGCTTCTCGGCGATCGTCTTGGTCATTCCCCGAGAATTCCATCCATGGACCACCCGCGCTGAGAGCTTGGCGCACGAAGCACCCGATGTGGTGCCGGGCGCCGGCGACACCGCTCAGCCTCGGTCTGCGCCGGGCGGGACCTGCTGAGCGGTACGAAGAACCTCAGCCGCGGGACCGAAGAGCGGAAGGTAGAACGGAGTCAGGCCCAGTCGATTCGTCATCGACGCGAGGAACTCCCGGACGAAAGGAAGCACCTGAATCATCAGGGCCTCCCGCGCGTAGTTCTGCACGGCGCGTTCGGTCGGCCGGTCGCCGGTGTACGTGTACGACGCCGAGAACGAAGCCTCGATCTCAGCGATCATGTCGTCGGCCTGGTTGTGAAAAGCGTTGAGCGTCCGCACGGTGAAGACGATCGGGTCGCCGTGCGCAATGGCGACCGAGAGGTCGGTCTGTACGTCTCCCGGCGTCGCGTCCTCCGCACGACCGCGTTTCACCCTGCATTCGTCCAGGATGAGCGCCTGCAGTTCGAGGCGACCGAGGAGAGCGGCGGTGTCCTCTTCGACGTCGGTCATGTCGTAGCCAGCCGCGGTTTTTCGGTGGCCTTCGCCTGCCATTCCGGCCGGATCGGGCGTATCGGCCTGACCTGTCCCCGGTCCGAGATGGTCACCTCGCCGAGCTTGACCGGAGTGCCGTACGGGGTGGTGCGCAGCGTGTCGTGCGCCGGAACCAGCAGCGGGAAGGCCCGGGGCCCCTCATGTGTCAGGAACATCTGCGCATAGACGTCGTACGCCCGGTCGGGCCGTGCCACCGCCTGCTTGCGCGGTCCTCGGCGGTTGAGGACCAGCGGGGGTTTGCCCGGGTCGACGGGCACCGCGGTGAGGGTCAACTCGTAACCCATGGCCCGCAGGACCCTCGCCGCCGTGGCGATGTGCACGTTGCCCTCGCCGGAGAGGATCTGGGAGACGCGGCCCTCGGTGACGCTCATCCGCTCGGCAAGCGTCTTGGAGGAGATGCCGGAGGCGGCTCTGGCAGCCGTGAAGAGACGTACGACCTGCCATGCCGCAGCTGCGGCCGCGAGTCCGAGCAGGCCCACCCATGTCGATGCGCGCTCCTCGTACAAAGAGCGCTCTTCATTATTCTGGTAGGTCATGATGCAAATCCTCCTTCCGCACTTCGAGCGTCATCGCGATGTCGTCGGGAATGGTGCGCGGCCCGCTCTTGGGAAAGGCGTGGCCCAGACGGATGTAGTCGTCGAATCGGGGAAACCAGTAAAAGTCGTCCTGTGAGTACGCTTCTTCCCTGTTCCTGGGGCGGTATTTCGGCGAAAAAGTCCCATCGCCAGGTGTGTCATAGAATGACAGCCGTTTGGCCCCGACCTTGAATTCCCAGATGCCGCCCTCAAGGTCGTTGACCGCGCGGGTGCGAGCCGGTAAGCCGTCGTCGGCGAGAACGCGGCAGAACCACAGAAACGTGTCGTAGTCGTGGATCTGAGCATCATCGGGAAGGCCTTGGAAGTCCGGGTCCTCCACGTAGGAACCGCTCTTGAGTTGATCAAGAAAGGAGGCTGCGGGTGATTGGGCGGCGTTTCCCCGGATGGCGCAGTGGATGACATGACACTCACCCTCCACCACCTTCCGCCGTTTGACTTTAGTCAACTGTAAACTCCCACCGTCGGTAACGCAGCCCTTACTCGGCAACCGACAGTGCCGTTATGTGCGCTCACCGTCAAGGTCGGTTTGACGGAAAGCGCCCGCGAGCTCGGTGCCGCGTGGCTGGTACGCGACGGTATGTAGTACGGAGAGCTGCGCGTTTGTATCGACGCTGATCGCCGTTCCGTGCCGGGGGCCGCCAACTTTGACCGAACAGTTGACAGTCCATTACCTGATCGGCCAGTCATGCCGAAGTGTCAATTATCGAAAAGGTCCCGATGTGGAAGGTCTCGCGCGGGTGACCCCAATGCCACTCAGCTTAAGTTGATCAATGCCGTGACAGGTGACCATCCGGTCCCCTTCGCCGTGGAGACTCGTCGGTCGTGGTCGTTGGTCGTGGTGGTCGCATCGGTGCAGTTCAGCTGTTTGTCGCGCGGGGTCATGTCCATGATCGACTGAGGCTGGGTGGCATGGCACGATCGTCGGCCGTCGCTCGCGGTCGTTCTCGGCTCGCGGGCGGACCGCAGCTGACGGCCGGGTCGGTCGGGCCGTCGGCCACGGCTGTTCGGGAGGGCGGGAATCAGCCGTGAGCGACGGCTCGGGGTCTCTCAGCCGTCGCTCACGGTCGCTTTCGGCTCATGGGCGGACCGTGGCCGACGGCTGGGGGTGGCCGGAACGCCACCGAACCCATTCCGATCTCGGCGGCGGCCCTGGTGGGGGCGCGCGTTGCTGAACGGCGCCGATGCATGGGCGACCGGATACGACGCCCGGCAGACGTGATCGCAGCCGTGGCGAAGGCGATGGGCAGGCTCATGATCAACTTGAGTCGGTGGCATTGCGGGGGACCCGGCCGGAGCCGGGCCCGGCATGGTGGTGGCCGTGGGCCCGGTTCGCCCGGCTCGCGGATCCGCCGTCTCCTCTCCCGTGCCCCGGCAGTCTCCGTACTCTGATCGGTCATTCCTCACCTCCTCTCGATGGGTGCCGCACGGTGGCGCCGGCTCGAGGCGTACAGAACCCGTGCCGGCGCCCCGCGGCGAGCGTCCCGCGGCGCTCACCCCGAGTGCCCGGCGGCGCTCACCCCGAGTGCCCGGCGGCGCTCACCCCGAGTGCCCGGCGGCGCTCACCCCGAGTGCCCGGCGGCGAGCGCCCCGAGTGCCCGGCGGCGAGCGCCCCGCGCCGCATGCCCGGAACGCTCGCCGCCCATCCTGGGCGGATTCCGCCGCGGACCGGGCGAAGCCCTGTGGACAACCGCGGACTGTGGATGACGGCGATCCGGTCCCGAACCCCTGATAGACATGCCGGGTGACTGAACCGACGCGGGAAGCGGCCACTCCGGCCGAGCGCTCCACCATCAGGGAGCGCGCTGAGGAGATCCTCCGGCGCTTGGCCGGCGACCATGCGCGGCTTCGTGAGGATCAATGGCGGGCGATCGAGGCCCTGACCGTGGACCACCGGCGGGTGCTGTGCGTGCAGCGCACCGGGTGGGGCAAGTCGGCGGTCTACTTCGTGGCCACCGCGCTGCTGCGCGAGGGCGACCGGCCGGCCGGTCCGACGGTCATCGTGTCGCCGCTGCTGGCGTTGATGCGCAACCAGGTGGAGTCGGCGGCGCGGGCGGGCATCCGGGCGCGGACCATCAACTCGGCGAACCTGGACGAGTGGTCGCTGATCGAGCAGGAGATCCGGGCCGGTGAGGTGGACGTGCTGCTGATCAGCCCGGAGCGTCTCAACAATCCGGATTTCCGGGACAACGTCCTGCCGGGTCTGGCGTCGGGCACCGGTCTGCTGGTGGTGGACGAGGCGCACTGCGTCTCCGACTGGGGACACGACTTCCGGCCGGACTACCGGCGCCTCCGGACGTTCCTGAACGGGCTTCCGTCGCGTACCCCGGTGTTGGCGACCACCGCGACCGCCAACGCCCGGGTGACCGCCGACGTGGCCGACCAGCTGGGTGACGCGCTGGTGTTGCGCGGCACGCTGGAGCGGGATTCGTTGCGGCTGGCCGCGTTGCGCCTGCCGGATCCGGCGCACCGGCTGGCCTGGCTGGCCGATCATCTGGAGCGTCTGCCGGGTTCGGGCATCGTCTACACGCTGACTGTGGCGGCGGCGATGGAGACGGCCGACTTCCTGCGGTCGCGGGGTTTCCCGGTCGCGTCCTACACGGGTCAGGT
This sequence comes from Actinoplanes rectilineatus, assembly GCF_000962825.1. GTDB lineage: Bacteria > Actinomycetota > Actinomycetes > Mycobacteriales > Micromonosporaceae > Actinoplanes > Actinoplanes rectilineatus. The sequence continues at coordinate 50,476 of NZ_JZKF01000046.1, read as the reverse complement.
GGAGGATTCCGAGCGCCGGGCCGCCGAGCAGGACCTGCTGGACAACAAGATCAAGGCGTTGGTGGCGACGTCGGCGCTCGGCATGGGGTTCGACAAGCCGGACCTGGGATTCGTGGTGCACCTGGGCGCGCCGCCGTCGCCGATCGCGTACTACCAGCAGGTCGGCCGTGCCGGGCGTGCCGTGGAGCACGCCGAGGTGGTGTTGTTGCCGGGTGCCGAGGACGCCGCGATCTGGCGTTATTTCGCCTCGCTCGCCTTCCCGCCCGAGGATCAGGTGCGGGCCGTGCTGTCGCAGTTGTCGCCGGAGCGCCCGCTGTCCACGCAGGCGCTGGAGCCGCTCGTCGACCTGCGGCGCAACCGTCTGGAGCTGATGCTCAAGGTGCTGGACGTGGACGGCGCGGTGCGTCGCACGCGCGGTGGCTGGCTCGCCACCGGTGAGCCGTGGACCTACGACACCGAGAGGCTCGAGCGTGTCGCTCAGGCGCGGGCTTCCGAGCAGAAGACCATGATCGAGTACGCGGAGACGACCGCCTGCCGCATGGAGTACCTCCGCCGGTGCCTGGACGACCCGTCGGCCGCCCCGTGCGGGCGCTGCGACAACTGTGCCGGCCCGCTGCTCGGGGCGGACGTGTCGGCGGGTTCGCTGGCCGCCGCCGAGGCGTTCCTGGGCCGTCCCGGCGCCGAGATCGCGCCGAAGAAGATGTGGCCGACGGGTCTGGCCGCGGTCGGCATCTCCCTCAAGGGCAAGATCGCGCCCGCTGAGCAGGCCGAGCCGGGCCGGGCGGTGGGCCGGCTCTCCGATCTGGGCTGGGGTTCCCGGCTGCGGGGCCTGGTGTCGCCGGAGTCCGCGGATGCGCCGATCCCCGCCGAGCTGGGTGCCGCGGTGGTCGAGGTGCTGAAAGCTTGGGCCCGTGGTGAGGACGCCTGGAAAACGCGTCCCACCTGCGTAGTCGCGGTTTATTCACAGCGTCATCCACAACTTATCCACAGCCTGGCGGAGCACATTGCCACGGTCGGCCGCCTGCCCTTCCTCGGCGTGCTGTCCGGTGACCGGGTGGGTGACGACGGCCCGCGGGGCAACAGCGCCCAGCGGGTTCTCGCCCTGCACGAGTCCTTCAGTGTTCCCGCGGAGATCGCCGCCGAGGTGGCCCGGCTGGAGGGCCCGGTCCTGCTCGTCGACGACCTGGTCGACTCCGGATGGACGATGACCCTGGCCGGCCGGGCCCTTCGCCGCGCGGGCGCCTCCGGCGTGCTGCCGTTCGCCTTGGCCGTCGCCGGGTGATCCACGGGGCGGGTGGGCGCCTCTCAGGCGGTGCGGGGTGCCCCTCAGGCGGTGCCGTGAGCTCAGGTGGGGACGTGAGATCAGGTGGGGACGTGAGATCAGGTGGGGCCGGGGGCTCAGGCGGTGCCGAGGATGAAGGCGCGGTTCGGCCGCCGGTCGATCTCCATGAAACGGTGGGCGCCCTGCAACTCGGCGAACCCCGACTTACGGTAGACCTCCTGGGCGTCCTTGGTGGCCAGCAGGAAGCGCTGGAGGCCGCGCTCGGACAGGGTGGCCACGATCGTGTCGACCATCCAGGTGCCCAGACCCCGCCCCCGGTGCTCCTCGGCCACGAAGACGTCGCAGATCCAGGCGAAGGTCGCGCCGTCGGTGACCACCCGGGAGAACGCCACCTGCTCGTCACCGGCGAACACCGAGAACGGCAGCGAACCCTCGATCGACCGCGCCACGACGTCGCCCGACCGCCCGACCGCCCAGTAGGCCTCCTCGGTCAGCCAGCGGCTCACCCAGGCCAGGTTCACCCGCTCCCGGTCGTCGGTCAGTACGTAGTCTCCGCGTACGAAGTCGGTCACCGTCGTTCTCCCTCATCCCAGGCCGGACTGTCCGGCACCCGGTCTATCAGCCGGATGCCGCCCGGCCAACGCGGTTCCCACCGGGGGCGGACGGCTCCCGGCGGCGCGGGACATCGGCGGTACCCTGTGGGGTAAGCCGAGGAAAAGGGTTGGCGATATGGCTGTGACCAGCACCTACACCGTGACCGGCATGACCTGCGAGCACTGCGTCCAGGCCGTGACCACGGAGATCTCGGCGCTGCCGGGCGTCGCCGGCGTGCTGGTGGATCTGCCGTCCGGCGGGGTCACCGTGACCAGTGACACGCCGCTCGACGCCGAGGCGGTCCGGGAGGCGGTCGACGAGGCCGGCTACGAGCTCGCGGATGCCTGAGCACACCGAGACGACGCCCACCGCAGATCCGGGGCGGCCCGCCACCGATCCGAATCAGTCCGCCGCAGATCCGGATCAGCCCGCCATCGATTCGGAGCACTCCGCCATCGAGCCGGAGAAGGCCGCCCGGATGTACACCGAGGCGGAACTGCGGGCGGACGCCGGTCTCCCGCGGCAGCCGGACGGTCCCGGGTTCCGGTTCGCGGCGTTCGGCGCGCTGCTCATCGTGGTGCTGTTCGCCGGTTACGGCCTCGGTCGCCTGAACAACGGGACCACCGCGTCCGCCATGCCTGCCGCGCAGCAGCCCGCGCCGCAGGCCACCGTCGTCGACGAGAGCCGGCCGCACACGCACGGCACGAGCGTTCCGGTCATCGGGGCCGCGGCGGGCGCCGCGGTCGGCGGGCTCTCGCTGAGTGCGAGCGGTCTCACTCTGACCCCGGTCACCACCAGCTTCGCCGCCGGGCAGGCGCAGCGTCTCGAGTTCACCATCGCCGGTCCGGGCGGTGCGCCGGTGACCACGTTCTCGGTGGTGCACGACAAACCGTTGCACCTGATCGTGGTGCGCCGTGACCTGACCGGTTTTCAGCATCTGCACCCGGAGATGGCCCCGGACGGCACGTGGAGCATCGATCTGACGCTCGCCGAGCCCGGCATCTACCGGATGGTCGCCGACTTCACCGCGCTCGTCGGCGGCAGCCAGATCGCGACGACGCTGGGCACGGACTTGACGGTCGCCGGCGGCTATGCGCCGGTCACTCTTCCCGATCCGGTCCGGCAGGTGGCCACTTCCGGTCATTCCGTGGGGTACGAGGGAACGCCCGTGACCACCGCCGTCCAACCTCTGCTGATGACCGTCACGGACGCGGCGGGCCGTCCCGAGACCGTCGAGCCGTATCTGGGGGCGTTCGGCCACCTGGTGGTGATCCGGCAGGGCGACCTGGGGTACGTCCACGTGCACCCGGAGACGCAACTGGTGGACGGCAAGGTCAAGTTCTGGATGACCGCGCCGAGCCCCGGCACGTACCGGATGTTCTTCGACTTCCAGGTCGCCGGCCGGGTCTCCACGGCGGCGTGGACCGTCGTCGTCAGCTGACGGCGAGGCTGTTTCCCGGCTGACGGAGGACGGCGTTCGTCGCCCCTTTCTCACAGGTCTATGAGGTCGCTGTGCACCGGCTGTGCACGTGCACATATTTGTCGTGTCAAGGCCGGGAATTTCCTCGATCAGTCATGCCGAATCGGTCATGTCGACGGCGGTGACAACTGTCAAGACATCGAGAACGATCTGTTTACTGGATGTGCTCGGCGATCATCGTTGCTACCAGCGGGTAGGCGACACGTGCCGTCGCGAACACTGCGAAGAGTGACGACAAATGCAATTACTCTTTGAATTCCTATAGGTCAACTTCATTTGCCTCGTGGTATGGCAAAAGCCGCCTCGGCTGATATGAACAGGGCAAACGCAAGGGTTAACCCTCGGGTCGCCATCCAAATAGGACTATGTCGATCAAGATTGGTTAACTAATCTGTAACCGACCGTCGCTAACTTTCACGGAGTGTCAGATCGAAAGGTCTGTATGCATAGCGCGATGGAGCGGGAGTCCGATGAGAACCACGCCCTCGAAAAACCAGCTCGTCATCGTCGTCACCGGCGGTACGGGCCTCGAGCCGAGTCCGTTCGCCGCGGCGGCCGCCACCGCCGCCGGCGCCCTGGCCGTCGTGGACCTGGGCGGTGGAACGTCCTGGACCCTGCGACTGCTGAGACAGGCGGCCGCCCGGGCCACCGGCCCGATCGGCGTCCGCGTCCCGGCCGGCTGTGCCGCCACCGTCGACCAGGTGCTGACCGCGCTGGGCGGGCCCCCGGCGGCGCTCGTCCTCCCCGCCGACTCGCCCTGGCCGGTCGCCGCTCTGGCCCGCGACCACCACGTGCTGGCCGAGGTCACCGACGTCGGTGAGGCGCACGCCGCCGCCGCTGCCGGAGCCGCCGGTCTGATCGCCCGGGGCATGGAGTCCGGCGGCCGGTCCAGCGACCTGAGCACCTTCGTCCTGCTGCAGAAACTGATGGCCGCCCGCCCGATCGACGACACGGCGTCCGACGGCCCCGAGGACGGTCCGGGCACGCCACAGGGCGACAAGCAGGAGAAGGACACCGAGGACGAGCCCGAGGACGAGGCGCCGGGACGCCAGGGCCGGCCGGGGTTGCCGCCGGTCTGGGCGGCCGGCGGGATCGGCCCGCGGACGGCCGCGGCCGCGGTCACCGGCGGAGCCGCCGGTGTCCTGCTGGACAGTCAGCTGCTGCTGATGCCGGAGGCGGAACTGCCCGGCGACGCCCGAGCCCTGATCACCCGGATGGACGGCACCGAGGTCACCACCGTGGACGGGCAGCGCGTGCTGCGGACCACGGGCGGGATGATCGGAGTCGGTCAGGACGGCGCGCTCGCGGCGGCGTACACGAAAAAATGGCCGGAGATGGGCACGGCGATCCGGGCGATCCATCGCGCGATCCGCGAAGCGGTGAGCGACGAGACGGCGGCCGGTCTGCTCGCCCCGGGGAGTCCGCTCGCCCGTGACCTGGGCATCGAGCTCCCGGTGGCGCAGGGGCCGATGACCCGGGTCAGTGACGAGCCGGCCTTCGCGGCAGCCGTCGCCGAAGCCGGTGGCCTGCCGTTCCTGGCGCTGGCCCTGGCCGACGCGGCCCGCACCGAGAAGATGCTGACCGGCGCGGCCGAGGCCCTCGGCACCCGCCCCTGGGGTGTCGGCGTGCTCGGGTTCGCGCCGGAGGAGATCAAATCCGCGCAGATCGAGGTCATCCGGCGGGTTCGGCCGGCGTTCGCGATCATCGCGGGTGGCCGGCCGGCGCAGGCGAAGGCGCTTGAGGCGGAGGGCATCCGGACCTTCCTGCACGTGCCGTCGCCGGGCCTGTTGCGGCAGTTCCTGCAGGCCGGCGCGCGGCGGTTCGTCTTCGAGGGCGCCGAGTGCGGCGGTCACGTCGGTCCGCGCGCGAGCTTCCCGCTGTGGGAGGCGCAGCTCGGCGTGCTGGCGGAGCACCTGGATGGCCACCCGCGGAAAGAGGGCGAGGAGATCCAGATCTTCTTCGCCGGGGGAGTGCACGACGCCCGGTCGGCCGCGATGGTGGCGGTGCTCGCCGCGCCGCTCGCCGCCCGCGGGGTACGGATCGGCGTGCTGATGGGCACCGCCTACCTGTTCACCGAGGAGGCCGTGCGGCACGGGGCGATCCAGCCGCTGTTCCAGCGGGAGGCGGTCCGGGCTCAGGAAACCGCGCTGCTGGAGACCGCGCCCGGTCATGCCACCCGGTGCCTGAGCAGCAAGTTCGTCGACGACTTCCACGCGCTGCGGGACGGCCTGACCGACGCCGGTGTCGATCACCGGCAGGTCTGGGAGCAGCTGGAGACGCTGAACGTGGGCCGTCTGCGGGTGGCCAGCAAGGGCCTGCGCCGTCAGGGCGATCAGCTGATCACGGTGGACGAGAGCCGACAGTCCGACGAGGGACTGTTCATGGCCGGTCAGGTCGCGGTGCTCCGCGACGAGGTGACCACGATCGCGGACCTGCACGCATCGGTCACGTCGGGCGCCGTCGCGCTGCTCACCCGTCCGGCGGCCGAGGCGTCCGCCGCTGCCTCAGCCGCTGCCGCGGGCCCGCTTGACATCGCGATCATCGGAATGGCCTGCATTTTTCCGGGGTCAGGAGATTTATCGGCGTATTGGGGGACGATTCTCGACGGCGTCGACACCGTCACCGAGATCCCCACGGGACGCTGGGACATCGGGACGTACTACGCCCCCGAAGTCGGACCGGGCCAGGCCGGCCGGATCACCGTGTCGAAGTGGGGCGGCTTCATCGACCCGGTGCGCTTCGACGCCATCCGGTACGGCATCCCGCCGTCCGCCCTGGCCAGCATCGACCCCACCCAGCTGCTGGCCCTGGAGGTCGCCGCCCGGTCACTCGCCGACGCCGGATACGGGTACGAGGACCACGACCACTCCCGGACCGGCGTGGTGTTCGGCGCCGAGGCCGGCGGGGACCTGGCCGCCGCCAAGACGCTGCGGACCACCCTGCCCGGCTACCTCGGTGACCTGCCGTCCGAGATGGACGACCAGCTCCCCGCGATCACCGAGGACTCGTTCCCCGGCGTGCTGGCCAACGTGATCGCCGGCCGGGTGGCGAACCGCCTCGACCTGGGCGGCCCCAACTTCACCGTCGACGCGGCCTGCGCCTCGTCGCTGGCCGCCCTGGACGCCGCCTGCAAGGAACTCACCGCCGGCGGCAGCGACCTGGTCGTCTGCGGGGGAGCGGACCTGCACAACGGCATCAACGACTACCTGATGTTCACCTCGGCACACGCGCTCTCCCCGACCGGCCGCTGCCGGACGTTCGACAGCACCGGCGACGGGATCGCGCTCGGCGAGGGCGTCGCCACCGTGGTGCTCAAGCGTCTCGCCGACGCCGAACGCGACGGCGACCGGGTGTACGCCGTGGTCAAGGGCCTGGGCGCGGCGAGCGACGGGCGGGCGCTCGGACTGACCGCCCCGCGGGCCGAGGGGCAGCGGCGGGCGCTCGACCGGGCGTACGCCTCCGCCGGCCTCAGCCCCCGCGACGTGGGCCTGGTCGAGGCGCACGGCACCGGCACCGTGGTCGGGGACCGCACCGAGCTGGAGACGCTGACCCGGGTCTACACCGAGGCGGGCGCGGAACCCGGGTCGTGCACGCTCGGGTCGGTCAAGTCGCAGATCGGGCACACCAAGTGCGCCGCCGGACTGGCCGGTGTGATCAAGGCGGCGCTCGCCCTGCACCACGGGGTGAAGCCGCCCACCATCCACCTGACCCGCCCGAATCCGGCGTGGTCGGCGGAGACCAGCCCGTTCGCCTTCCACACCGGCGCGCGTCCGTGGACCGTGCCGGCCGGTGAACGGGTGGCCGGCGTCAGCGCGTTCGGCTTCGGCGGCACGAACTATCACGCGGTGCTGGCGGCGCATCCGGCCTCGACCGGGGTGCGGCACGCGCGTACCGCCTGGCCGGCCGAGCTGTTCTGTTTCCGGGGTGCGGACCGGACGGCCGCGTATCGCGGGGTGCGCCGGATCCTGGATCTGCTCGGGGAGCCGGGGACGACGCTGCGGGAGCTGGCCGGGACCGCGCAGGCCGGCGCCGGACCGGTCCGGATCGCGATCGTCGCCCACGACCGGGACGAGCTGACCACGCTGCTGACCCGGGCGCTGGAGGGCGAGCACGATCCGGCGCGCGGCCTGGTCCAGCCGGTGGAGTCCGGTGACGACGCCGGCCGGGTGGCGTTCCTCTTCCCGGGGCAGGGCAGTCAGCGCCCGGGTGCGCTGGCCGACCTGTTCGTCGCCTTCCCCGAGCTGCGCGACTACCTCGATCTCCGGCCGGAGTTCGCGGAGCTGCTCTTCCCTCCGGCGGCTTTCGACACCGAGACCGGCCGGGCGCAGAAGGACCGGCTGCGCGACACCCGCAACGCTCAGCCGGCGCTGGGCATCGGCGGTCTCGCCGCCGACCATCTGCTGCGCCGGGTGGGCGTACGCCCGGACATGACCGCCGGCCACAGCTACGGCGAACTGGTGGCCCTCTGCGTCTCCGGCGCGTTCGACCCGGCCACGCTGCTGGATCTGAGCCGGGAACGGGCCGCCGCGATCCTCGCCGCCGCCGGTGACGACCCGGGCACGATGGCCGCGGTCGGCGCCGCCCCGGAACGGATCACCGAGGTTCTCACGGCGGCGGGGCTGGCCGGGTCGGTCGTCCTGGCCAACCACAACGCCCCCGGCCAGGTGGTGATCTCCGGTCCGAGCGCGGCGGTCGGATCCGCCTCCGCGGCGCTCGGTGCGGCCGGGGTGACCGCGCGGCCCATCCCGGTGGCCTGCGCCTTCCACAGCCCGGTGGTCGCGGCGGCGAGCGAGACGTTCGCCGCGGTGCTCGCGACCAGGGAGATCGTCGCGCCGGCCGGTGAGGTGTGGGCCAACCGGACCGCGGACGCCTACCCGTCCGGCGCTGACGGGGTCCGCGCGGAGCTGGCCGCCCAGGTCGCCTCCCCGGTCCGCTTCGCCGACCAGATCGAGGCCATGTACGCCGCCGGCGCCCGGATCTTCGTCGAGGCCGGCCCGGGTCAGGTGCTCACCGGCCTGGTCGGGGCGGTGCTCGGTGACCGCCCGCACCTGGCCGTGCCGGTCGACGGCCGGTCCGGTGACGGCATCACCGCTTTCCTGCTCGCGCTGGCCCAACTGGCCTGCGCCGGTGTCCCGGTGGACACCGGCTGGCTCTTCCACGGCCGATCCTCGGAGGACGGCCGGGGAGACGACAAGGCGACCCGGCCGATGTGGACCGTCGACGGCCATCTCGTCCGTGACCCGGACGGATCCTGCCTTCCCGGTGGGCTCCGCCCTGCCCGGCTCATCACTCAGGAGTTGATCATGACGACCGCCCCTCAGCAGACGCAGGACGGACCGGGCGCGCTGCTCGCCGAGTACCTGCGGACCACCCGCGAGATGATCACGTCCCAGCGGGATGTGATGCTCGCCTTCCTCGGCCAGGCGCCGGCGCCGGTCTATCAGTCGGCCCCGGTCATCCAGCAGCCGGTCGTTCAGCAACCGGTCCAGCAACCGGTCCAGCAGCCGGCCCTCCAGCAGCCGGTCTACGAACAGCCGGTCTACGCACAGCCGGTCTACGAACAGCCCTCCCTCGAGACCCCTGTGCCGGAGAGATCCGGCGGATTCGACGTTCACGGCACCGTCCTCGCGGTGATCAGCGACCGCACCGGATACCCGGTCGAGCTGATCGAACTGGACCTCGACCTGGAAGCCGACCTGAGCGTCGACTCGATCAAGCGGGCCGAGGTGGCCGGCGAGGTGGCCGTCCGGCTCGGTTTGACCGGCGACGGCGGCGAGACCGACCTGGAGGACCTGATCCGGGCCCGGACCGTGCGGGCCATGGCCGACTGGCTGACCGACCGGATCAGCACCCCCGCTGCCGGTGCCGCCGCCGTGGGGGCGCCGGATTTTACTGAGCCCGCGCCGGAGGCCGGCGCGGGTGACGAGTCCCGGCTGGGCAAGGCGCCCCAGCGACTGGTGCCGGTCTGGCATCCGGCCGGCACCACCGGCGCTCCCGCCGACCTGACCGGGACCACGTTCCTGGTGACCGGCGGGACCGGGGCACTCGCCCCGCTGACCCAGGCGCTGGCCGACGCGGGCGCCACCGGTTCCACCGCCACGTTCGACGACGACCCGGGCGACGCCGACGGCGTCATCCTGCTTGACGGGCTGCTGACCACCGGCACCCCGATGCTCCCGGACGCCTTCCCCCTGCTGCGGGCGGCACTGACCAGCGGGAAGGTCCGGTGGCTGATCGCCGCCGGCCGCCCCGGGGAGCGCACCGACGGACTCCGCGGCCTGTTCCGCACGATCGCCCGCGAGTACCCGGGGGTAGTGGCCCGGTACGTCGAGGCCGATCCGGAGATCACCGACGAGGCGCTCGCCCCGCTCCTGATGACCGAGCTGGGCGAATCCGTCCCGGCGCCGATCGTCCTGCACTCCCCGGACGGCCGGTTCCGTGACGACCTCGCGGCCCGCGGCCTCGGCGTGCTCGCCGACGGCGGCGCCGGGCCGGTCGGCGACGGCACCGCCGAGGCCCGCGCGATCGGCCTCGAACCGGACTCGGTGATCGTGCTGTTCGGCGGCGCCCGCGGGATCACCCCGTGGTTCGCCCGGCTGCTGGCCTCGTCGGCCCGTTGCCGGATCGAGCTGGCCGGGCGGACCCCGCTCCCGGAGTCGTCGGCCGACCCGGACTTCCCGCCCGGAATGGACAGAGCGGCGCTGCGAGGCGCCCTGGCCCGGCGGGGGATGCGCTCGCCGGCCGAGATCGAGCGGACCGCGAGCGCGATCCTGGCCGCCCGCGAGGTCGAGACGACCATGGCCGAGTTGCGCGACCTCGGCGCCGAGGTCCGCTACCACGCGGTCGACGTCCGGGACGCGTCCGCGACCCGGGACCTGATCAAGAAGATCCACGACGAGCACGGCCGGATCGACGGTGTCGTCCACGCGGCCGGGATCATCGAGGACAAGCTGATCGCGGACAAGGCTCCGGAGTCGTTCGCCCGGGTCTACGGCGTCAAGGTGGACGGCGCCGTGAACGTGCTGGACGCGATGCACGCGCTGGACGCGCCGGCCCGGTTCGTGGTGCTCTTCGGCAGCATCGCGGCCGCGTACGGGAACCGCGGCCAGAGCGACTACGCGGCGGCCAACGACGCGCTGGACTCGCTCGGCGCCCGCTGGTCCGGACGGACCGGTCAACGGTTGCTCACCGTCCACTGGGGTCCGTGGGCACCCGGTTCCGGACACGGCGGGATGGTGACCCCGGAGCTCACCCAGGAGTACGCCCGCCGCGGCATCGACCTGATCGACCCCGAGGAGGGCGCGCTCGCCCTGATGCGCGAGCTCGCCTTCGGCACCGACGGTTCGGTCGTCTACACCGCCTCGGGCTGGTGAGCGCCGTGCAACCGACCGCGATCGTCGGGATGGCCGCGATCCTGCCCGGCGCCGGCGACCTGGGCACCTACTGGCGCAACCTGACCGAGGGCCGGGACGCGATCACCGAGGTCCCGGCGGCACGCTGGGGCGGACCGTACTACGACCCGCCGAACGCCGACCGTCCCGACCGGCTCTACTGCAACCGGGGCGGGGTCGTCGACGAGTTCGCCACGTTCCAGCCGCTGCGCTACGGGATCATGCCGAACTCGGTCGACGACATCGAGCCCGACCAGCTGCTCATGCTGGACGTGGCGACCGCGGCGATCGAGGACGCCGGAGGCGGTGAGCGGATGCCCACCGGCGACCGGATCGGTGTGATCGTCGGCAGGGGCGGCACGCTCAGCCCGGGGCAGGCCCGGCACGCCCAACGAGTGCGGCTGCCCACCCAGATGGTGCAGATCCTGCGCGAACTGATCCCCGGCCTCACCGACGACCAGGTCGCCGCGGTGCGCCGCCGCTTCGACGAGCAGCTCGGCCCGTGCCAGCCGGAGAACCTGATCGGTCTGGTGCCCAACCTGGCCGCGTCCCGGGTGGCGAACCGGCTCAACCTGCGCGGCCCGGCGTACACGGTGGACGCCGCCTGCGCGTCGTCGCTGCTCGCCGTGGACCAGGGGATCGCCGAGCTGGCCGCGGGCAAGCTCGACGTGGTGCTCGCCGGTGGTGTGCACCACGTGCACGACATCAGCTTCTGGTCGGTGTTCTCGCAGCTCGGGGCGCTGTCCCGGCAGGGCCGGATCCGGCCGTTCGACGCGGCCGCCGACGGTCTGCTGATCGGTGAGGGCACCGGCATGGTGGTGCTCAAACGACTGGCCGACGCCGAACGCGACGGCGACCGGATCTACGCGGTGATCCGCGGGACCGGTGTCTCCAGCGACGGCCGGTCGGCGAGCATGTTCAACCCGGCCACCTCCGGCCAGGTGCTCGCGATCGAACGGGCCTGGGCGGCGGCCGGTCTGGACCCCACCGCCCCGGACGCGATCGGCCTGCTCGAGGCACACGGCACGGCCACCCCGACCGGGGACGCGGCCGAGCTGACCACGCTGGCCACCGTCTTCGGACCGCATCGGGGCGGCTCCCGGGCGGTGGTCGGCTCGGTGAAGTCGATGATCGGGCACGCCATGCCGGCCGCCGGGATCGCCGGCCTGATCAAGGCGGCGCTCGCCGTGCACCACGGGGTGCTGCTCCCGACGCTGCACGTGGACAACCCGCGCCGGGAGCTCGCCGACACCCGCTTCGCGACCATCGACAAGGCCCGGACCTGGGACGGTCCACGACGGGCCGGGGTGAACGCGTTCGGCTTCGGTGGCATCAACGCGCACGTGATCCTCGAACAGTGGACGCCACCGGCCCGGTCGGCGGTGGTCAGCGAACCGGAACGGATCCTGCGGGCGGCCGCCGCGAACCCCGCCGAGCTGGCGGACCGGGTCGCCGCCGGACGTGCGGGTGGCGACGGTCCCTGCCGGGTCGCGGTGGCGAACCCGACCGGACAGCGACTGGCCCTGGCCGGGCGCCTGGTCCGCAAGGGGGAGCCGTGGCGTGGCGGGCGCGACATCTGGTTCGCCCCGCGACCGCTGCTGACCGGCGGCGGCCGGGTGCTCTTCGTCTATCCGGGTGTCGAGGCCGAGTTCGCGCCGCGGACCGCCGACCTCGCGGCCCGGTTCGGACTACCCGACCGGGAGTGGTCCTCGGCGGACCTCGGCCGGCACGGCACCGGACTGGTCGAGGCCGGCGTGCTGCTCACCGCCGCGTTGCGGCAGATCAGAATCAGACCTGACGGGTACGCCGGACACAGCCTCGGCGAATGGACGGCGGCCCGGGTCAGCGGCCTGATGAGCGCCCGCGGTGTGGACGAGTTCCTGCACGCCTTCGACGCGCAGTCGGTCGAGGTCGCCGGGCACGCGTTCGCCGCCGTGGGCGCGGGCGCCGCCGACATCGCGCCGGTGCTGGCGGACTATCCGGGCGTGGTGCTGTCCCACGACAACGCGCCCGGCCAGGTGGTGGTCAACGGGCCGAGCGGCATGGTCGACCGGCTCGTCGAGGACCTGCGCGACCGTCGGATCATGTGCCAGGCGCTGCCGTTCCGGTCGGCCTTCCACACGCCGGCGTTCGAGCCGGGTCTGCGCGCGATCGGCGAGGCCCTCGGCCGCTTCGAGATCACCGAACCGGACGCGCCGGTCTGGTCGGCCACCCTGACCGCGCCGTTCCCGGCCGCCGATCCGGCCCGGGTCGGCGAGACCTTCATCCGTCACATGATCACTCCGGTCCGTTTCCGGGAGACGATCGCGGCCGCGTACGACGCCGGGTTCCGGGTGTTCCTCCAGGTCGGCGCGGGTCAGCTGGCCTCGCTGATCAGCGACAACCTGGCCGGTCGCGACCACCTGGCGATGCCGGTGAACGTGACCCGCCGTTCCGGCCTGGACCAGTTGCGCCGGGTGGCGGCGGCCCTCTGGGTGGAGGGCGCCGATCCCGACTTCGGCCCGCTCGAGAGCGGCCCCGCGCGGTCCGTGGACGGTGCCCGGGTGGCGATGCCGAAGGCCGGGACCGGCCCGGCGGTCCGGCTCGACCTGGGCGGTCCGCAACTCTCCCTGGGTACGGACGCCGCCCAGGTCCTGAACATCTCCCGCACAGCCCGCCCGCGACCGCATCCGACCACTGCGCCGGCTCCACCGGTTTCCCGGCCGCGACCGCATCCGCCCATGCCCCCGGCGCCGCCGGCCAAGGCTCTGCCGCCGCCGGTCTCGAAGGCGCCGGTCTCGAAAGAGCCGGTCTCGAAAGAGCCGGCCCCAGTGGCGGCCACCGACACGATGCTCGGTGCGTTGCGCCAGCTCGCGGGGCATTCCAGTGCCGCGGCCGAGCTGGCCGCGCTCCTCCAGGAGACGGCCACCGACGCGGTCACCATGATCTCCGCGGCGAAGAACCCGCCCGCGAACCCGCCCGCAAGAACGGTCGCAAGACCGGCCGCAAGCTCGCCCGCAAGCCCGCTCGCAAGACCGGCCGCAACACCGCCCGCGAACCCTGCCCGCCCGGCCTCGTCGTCCGAACGGCGATCGGTGCTGACGGTCTCCATGCAGGCCATGCCCTATCTGAAGGACCACTGCTTCTACGCCCTCCCCGACGACTGGCCGGAACCCGAGGACCGCTGGCCGGTCGTCCCGGCCACCACGGTCGCCCAGCACATGCTCGACGCCGCCGCGGCAGCCGCCCCCGGCATGCGCGCGGTCGCCATCCGGGACGCCCGCTTCAACCGGTGGCTGATCGCCGCGCCCGCCCAGGACGTCGAGATCACCGTCCGGCCGTCCGGGCGCAACGAGGTCGATGTGGTCTTCGGCGCGTACGCCCGGTCCACCGTGGAACTGGCCCCGGACTATCCGGCGCCGAGCACCGCCGTCTGGCGCCACGATCCGGCCTCCGAACGGCCCGCCACGATCAGCGCCGAGCGGATGTACGCCGAACGCCTGATGTTCCACGGCCCGCTGTTCCAGGCGGTCACCGCCGTGCACGCGTTCGGCGACCGGCACGTCCGTGGCCAGGTCACCGCCACCGCGGTGCCCGGCGCGGTGCTCGACAACGCGCTCCAGCTGATCGGGAACTGGATCATCAGTACCCAGCCGAACCGGACGGTCGCCCTGCCGGTCCGGCTGGGCCGGGTCAGCTTCGCCGGGCCGCTCCCGCCGCCGGGCACCGTCCTGGACGTGGTGGCCCGGATCCGGGTCTGCGACCACGACCAGATCGTCGGCGACGCCCAGCTGTCGTCCGGTGGCCGGGTCTGGGCGGTCATCGAGGGTGTGGTGGACCGCCGGTTCGACAGTCACCCGACGGCCCGGATCGCCGAGCGTTTCCCGCAGCGGCACGCCATGTCGCAGCCGCAGCCGGAGGGCTGGACGCTCGCCTACGAGTACTGGACCGACCTGGTCACACGGGGCATGGCGGCCCGCGGCATCCTCGGCGCCGACGGCGGACGCGAGTACGAGGGCAAACCCCCGGCGACCCGCAAACAGTGGCTGCTCGGACGGATCGCGGTGAAGGACGCGGTGCGGTTCCGGCAGTGGGAGGCCGGGCACACCGACGTGTACCCGATCGAGCTGACCGTCACCAACGAACCGAACGGGCGGCCGCGTGTCGCCGTACGCGAGAATCGGGGTCTGCGCCCGTGTGACGTCTCGCTGGCGCACTGCGCGGATCTGGGTGTGGCGATCGCCCGCCCCTACGGTCCCGGCGACGACCCGGACGGTCCCGGCGTCGGCATCGACGCCGCCGAGATCAATCCGGTCGACGATAGCACCATCCGCCTGGCCTGCGGTGACGCCGAGATCGCCCTGCTCGGGCGGCTCTCCGCGGACGGCGGCCGGGATCTCTGGTTCACCCGGTTCTGGGCGGCGAAGGAGGCCGCGGCCAAGGCCGAGGGCACCGGGCTGGGCGGCCGTCCCCGGGACTTCGCCGTCACCGGATCCGGTGTGGACGGCCTGACCGTGCGGGTCGGCGGCCGCACGTACACCGTCGCCCACCGTGAGGTGGGCAACCCGCCGGATCTGCCCCCGCGCCGCTACACCGTCGCCTGGACCTGGGGTCCGGAGCCGTCATGAGGAGACCTGTCATGCCCGTCGACACCGCATCGGTCACCGCCGAGGTGACCCGGATCCTGCACACCGTGCTCGGCGACCTCGAGCCGGACACCCCGATCACCCCGGCCAGCACGTTCCGCGACGACCTCGGCATGGAGAGCATCGACGTCGTCGCGCTCGCCGGCCGGCTGCAGGCCCGCTACACCGAGGTGAACTTCGCCCGGTTCGTCGCGACCCTCGACGTCGCCTCGGTCGGCGAGCTGCGGGTCGGCCAGCTCGTGGACCACATCGTCGGGGCGAGCCGGTGAGCTTCGTCGAGGCCAACGGCATCCGGCTGCACGTCCAGGAGCTGACCCCACCCGGCGTGCTGTCGCCGCCCACCGCGGTCCTGCTGCACGGTCTGGCCGCCGACACCATGGCCAGCTGGTACTTCACCCTGGCGAACCCGCTCGTCGAACAGGGCTTCCGGGTTCTGCTCCAGGATCTGCGTGGTCACGGCCGCAGCGAACATCCACCCGCGGGGTACGCGCTGACCGACTTCGTCGACGACCTGGAGGCGTTGCTGGCCCCCGAGCCGGAGCCGGTCCTGCTGTTCGGCAACTCGTTCGGCGGCACCGTGGCGTTCGGCTACGCGGCCCGCCACCCGGAGCGGGTGTCCGGGATCGTCGCCGTCGAGTCGAGCCCGCCGACGGTGGACTGGTTCGACCGGATGCGCCGGCGTCTGCGCGTCCGGCAGCCGGCCCTGGTCGCCACCGGGCTGCGCACCGAACTGCCGGAGAGCACGCTGCCCGAGCCGTCCTCGCTGTCCGCGATCGCCTGCCCGGTGCTCTGCCTGTACGGCGGACGGTCCCCGGTGCACGACATGGCCGGGGAGGCGCGGCTGCTGCTGCCCCGGGTGCGGACCCGGGTGTTCCCCGGTGAACGGCACACCCTGCTGGTGGACCGGCCGGACGACGTACGGGCCGCGGTGACCGACTGGCTGCGCACCGAATTCCATGGAGGACAGTGATGGAGCGATCGATCATCATCAGTAACGGCCGATGCGGCTCCACGCTGCTGTCGGACCTGGTGCACGAGGAGCCGGACACCCTCTCCGCCCAGGAGTTCTTCATGTCCATGCCGTGGCGCGACAGCACCGCGGAGATGTCCGGCCAGGAGTACTGGGAGCTGCTCGCCAGCCCGCGCGCCGACGTGGCCACCCTGTTCCGGATCGGTCTCGCCCCCAAGGAGGTCCGGCACTACCCGCCGACCGGCCGGTGGGTGTCCGACGGCCAGGACATGCCACGGATCCTCGGCATCACCCTGGCCAAGCTGACCGGCGACCCGGACGCGCTCTACGACCGGCTGGCCGCCCGGGTGCCGGACTTCCCGCGGCAGAGCCTCGCCCGCCAGCACGCCCTCTTCCTGGACCTGCTCGCCGGCCTGCTCGGCCGGCGGCGCTGGGTGGAACGGTCCGGCGGGTCCAGCCAGATCGCCAAGGTGCTGCTGGACAGCTACCCGGAGGCGCGGATCGTCTACCTGACCCGCAACTGGGTGGACACCGCGAAGTCGATGAGCCGGCACTCGTCGTTCCAGATGGTGCAGCTGCGGGTCGAAGCCCTCAACCGGTACGGGATCGACCCGTTCCAGGTGCGGCCCGGCGACGAGGTGCCGGCCGAGATGCTGCCCTACATGCCGGAGCGGATCACCGCCGAACGGCTGCGCGAACGCGGCACCGACCCCGGACGGTACGTGCACCTCTGCGCGTTCATGAGCGGCCAGGCCGAGCAGGCGCTCGCCGACACGCCGCCCGCGATGCTGCACACCCTCGCCTACGAGGACCTCCTCCTCGACCCGGTGGCACGGCTCACCGAGGTCGGCGAGTTCCTGCTCTTCGACGACCCGGCCGGATGGGCCGACCGGGTCTCCGCCCGTGTGAAGCGAATGGAGACAGCTCGGTGAAACTGATGGCGCTGGCCGCCGGCGTGGTTCTCGCCGTGGCCTCGGCCGCGGCGCCCGCGTATGCGCAGTCCGCGGAGCCGGGATACGACATGAAGCTGCTCGCCAAGGCGAAGGCCGACGAGTGCTTCAACGGCGTCGGCGTGGTCTATCCGGCCGGGCCGCCCTGCGCCGAGGGACAGGCCAAGGTCAACCAGGCGTACGTCTGGGGCCTGACCAAGACCGGCGACGACGTCTGGTTCGGCACCGGCGCGAACGTGCACTGCCTGACCACCGGAGCCACCATCGGCGTGATCGTGCCGGTCGTCAACGAGGACTGGGTCTGCGAGTACGGCGAGAGCCAGATCGTGAAGAACGACCCGGAGATCCCGGTGACCGTCGGCGACATGCGCGCCCCGCAGGTCTGGCTCTACAACGCGAAGACGAAGAAGTCGGTGAACAAGTCGTCGGAGATCACCCGCGCCTCGGCCGACGACGCGTACCGGCTGGCACACACCATCGGGCTGCGCGCCGCCGGCAACTTCAAGGACGTGGTGCTGCTCGGCGGCCCCACCACCGACCAGCGGCTCAACATGTTCGCGTTCGACGCGAAGACCAAACGGTTCCTCGGCTCGCACACCTACGACGAGTACGGCAACATCCGAACCTTCCTGCAGCACGGCAAGGCGCTGTACCTGGGCGTGGGCATCGGCCGCAACGGCGCGCTGGGCGGGGCGGTGGTCCGCTGGACCGGATCGAAGTCGTCGCCGTTCGACTTCGTCTCGGTCGGTGACCTGCCCGTGCAGGCCGCCGACCTGTCCGTGCACGACGGGCGGATCGCCGCCACCAGCTGGCCGGCCGACGGCTCCGGCACGTCGACCGCCAAGATGGCCGGCGTCTGGATCAGCCCGCCGCTCGCCGACGGCGCACCCGGCCTGAACCCGGAGGACGCGGCCGGCTGGGCGCAGGTGTGGAACGTCGGCGCGTACGAGCCGGACCGGATCACCGCGGCCACCTACGGGCTCGGCGGTGTCGCCTCGTACGGCGGATGGTTGTACTGGGGCACCATGCACGTCCCGACCAAGGCCACGAAGGTGCACCAGAAGCTGTTCCCGCAGCCCACCGAGGAGGCGAAGAAGCTCCAGGTGCGGTACACCCAGCGGGCGATCTCGATCTTCCGGGGGCGCAACCTGGGCACCGCCGAGCAGGAGGTGCAACTGCTGTACGGCGCCACCCAGCTGCCCGTCTACAACACGACGGCCGGCACCTGGTCGGCCGGTTCCACCAACTACACCCCGGTGTACGGGACGTCCGGCTTCGGTCACGCGTTCAACAACTACACGTGGCGGATGGCGGTCACCGACGGCAGACTCTTCGTCGGCACGATGGACTGGAGTTACCTGGTGCACAACCTGGTCCCGGACGGCACCACCGGGCCCGACCCGGCCGAGTTCGGCGGTGACCTGTGGATGTTCCCCGCACCGGACCAGCCCGCCACCGCCATCGACACCAACGGGCTGGGCAACTACCTCAACTACGGCATCCGCAACATGATCGTCGACGGTGACGGACTCTTCATCGGGATGGCCAACCCGATGAACCTGCGCGCCGACCCCACCGACGACATGCCCGAAGGCGGCTGGGAGCTGCTCTCCCTCAAGAAGAAGAAGCGCTGACCCCGGTGTGTTGATTTCGGGCGCCCAGGGCGCCCGAAATCAACACACGCTTCTGGCTGTGTTGATTTGGGGCGCGCTACGCGCCCCAAATCAACACACGGGTTAGAGCATTGCGGCAAGGGCGGGCTTCACGCCCCACTGGGTGGTCAGCGCGTCGTACTCGGCGCGCTGATCCTCGGTGGGGGCGGCGTCCGTCCGCCGCGCCCGCAGCATCAGGTTCCGTGGGGTGTGCGCCGAGTCGATGAACTCCACCACGTCCACCCGGTAGCCGTTCAGCCGCAGCAGGCCGGCCCGCAGCGAATCGGTCAGCACGTCGGCGAACCGTTCCCGCAGGATGGCGTGCCGGGTCACCTCCGCGTACGGCGACGGCGCCGGGTTGCCCTTGAGCTGCGCGGCGATGTCGTGGTGGCAGCACGGCGCGGCCAGTACCCAGCGGGACTCCCAGCGCACCGCGCGGGCCAGGGCCTGATCGGTGGCGGTGTCGCAGGCGTGCAGGGCGAGCACGAGATCCGGCGTGAACGGGAGCTCCGCGTCCTCGATCGTGCCCGCCACGAAGGTCACGTCGGCGGAGCATCCGAGCCTGGTCGCGACGTCGCTGTTGCGTACCCGCTGATCCTCACGGACATCGACCCCCACGACCTGGACCTGCGCGCCCCGGCCGGCCAGATAGCGGTACGCGGCGAAGGTCAGATAGGCGTTGCCGCACCCCAGATCGACGACGCGCAGCGGCGTCGGCAACTCCTCGGGCAGCGTCGCGGCCAGCGCCCGCAGGAACGCGTCGATCTGCCGGCGCTTCGCCGCGTTGCCACCGATCACCTCGAACAGCGGATCACCCGGGTCGAGCAGCCACTGCTTCGCCCGGTCGTGCTCCTGCGGCGTCGCCGGCGCGACCGCGCCCGCCCGGTGCACCTGGGCGTCACCCTTCTTGGTGACACGCACCTGGACGGTCGCCGACTCGGTCTCCACGTGCCAGTTGCCGAACGGTTCGGCCAGCAGCGCGTCGACCGCCTCGGCGGCCTCGTCGCCGGGCGCGACGTTACGGGTGAACGGGCGGGCACCGTCGTCGGTGACGATCTGGAGTTTCCGCCCGTGCTTGAGGGTGACCGGGCGCACCTGGGCCCGGACGACCGACGGCGCCGACCCGCGGCGACGGCCGGCCGCCACGGCCCGGGTGAGACCCGGCGCGAGCAGCAACTCGCGGACCTCGGCCAATACTTGATCGAGCGGTTCTGGCATGACGACCATTCTGCCCGGGACGTTCGGAGCACCCACGGGGCTGTGCATCGGGGGTATTTTGTTCGGCGGACCGGAGGTGAAACCTTGTCGTTGACGGCAGACCCGTCGCAGACGCGTCAGCTCTCCTGGCGGCTGCGCGAACGCACCCAGCTGGAGTCGCGGCGCAGCGCGTTCGTCGATCTGCTGGCCGCTGGTGCCCTGCCGATGGCCGCCTACGCCGAGTTGGCCGCGCAGCACTGGTTCATCTACGAGACGCTTGAGCCGGCCGCGTCCGCGATGGCCGACGACCCGGTGGCCGGCCGGTTCGTCTTCCCGGAATTGGTCCGGCTCCCGGCCCTCGAAGCCGACCTGCGGTTTCTGTACGGTCCGCGCTGGCAGAGCCGGATCACGGCGCTGCCGGCCACGACGACGTACTGCACCCGGATCCGGTCGGCGGCCTTCGACCGGGCCAGCGGGTTCGTGGCGCATCACTGCACGCGGTACCTCGGCGACCTGTCCGGCGGGCAGTGGCTCGGCCAGGCGGTGGTGCAGGCGTACGGGTTCCGCGGGGAGGGCCATCGGTTCTTCGTCTTCGACGGCGTGGATCCGGGGATGTTCCGGGCGCACTATCGCGACCGGCTCAACGCGGCACCGTGGTCACACGCCGAGCAGGACGCCTTCATCGACGAGGTGTCGGCGGCCTACCGGCTGAACGTCGACGTGCTGGACGAACTGGGCCGGATCTGGTCCTGAGAGGGCACGGTCGACGTGCCCTCTCGACCTCGATCAGGCCTCGGTGGCGCCGGCCTCGGCGGTGTCGGCCGCCTCGGCGGTGCTGCGGGTGCGGCGGCGACGGCGCGGCGCGGGGCTCTCGCCCTCGGCGGGCGTGCCGGCGACGGCTTCGACGACCTTCTCCGCTGCCTCGACGACCTTCTCGGCGGCCTTGGCGGCGGTCCTGCGAGCGGCCCGGGCGGGCTTCTCCGCCTTCTCCACGACGGTCCCGGCGGCCTTCTCGACCTTCTCCGTGACGGTCGCGGGGGCCTTCTCCGCCTTCTCCGTGACGGTCGCGGGGGCGTTCTCCGCCTTCTCCGTGATCGTCTCGGTGGCCTTCTCGGCCGGCGCCGGAGCGGTGTCGCCGCCCTCGGTCACGTCGGAGAACAGCATGGTGGTCGCGGCCGACCGGCGACGCCGGGTCCGGGTCCGCGGCGCGGCCGTCTCCGTCGCGGCGGCGGCCGTGCCGGTCGCACCGGCGGGTGCCCCGGCCGTGTCGGTCGCACCGGTGGGTGCCTCGGCCGGCGGGGTCACCGCCGGAGTCTCCGGGGCGGTGGCGGGCGTGGCCGCGGGCGTACCCGTGACGGCGGCCTCGTCCTCGACCACCCGGCGCCGGCGACGCTGGCGCTTGGGACGGTCGGAGGTCTCCACCTCGGCGGCCGGGGTCTCGGCCGGCGCGGAGCCGGCCCGCGGCGGCCGTCCGCCGGAACGGGTCCGGCTGTTGCGCCCACCGTCGCGGCGCCGGCCGACGGTGCCCAGGTCCTCCTCGACCTCGGCGGACAGCCCGGCACGACTGCGCTCGGCGGTCGGCAGGGTGCCCGAGATGTCGGTGGGGATGTCCAGGTCGGCGTAGAGCGCGGCGCTGGTGTGGTACGTCTCCGGCGGCTCGGGCATGCTCAGCCCGAGCGACTTGTCGATGAGCACCCAGCGCGGCATGTCCTCCCAGTCGACGAAGGTGACCGCGACACCCGTGGCGCCCGCGCGGCCGGTCCGGCCGATGCGGTGGGTGTAGGTCTCCGGGTCTTCCGGGCAGTCGTAGTTGATCACGTGGGTGACACCGGACACATCCAGGCCACGGGCCGCGACGTCGGTGGCGACCAGCACGTCGATCTTGCCGCTGCGGAACGCCCGCAGCGCACGCTCCCGTGCGCCCTGGCCCAGGTCACCGTGCACCGCCGCGACCGCGAAACCGCGGAAGTCGAGGTCCTCGGCGACCCGGTCGGCGGCCCGCTTGGTCCGCGTGAAGATCATCGTGAGGCTGCGACCGTGGGCCTGAAGGATCCGGGCCACCATCTCCAGCTTGTTCAGCGGGTGGGTGCGGTAGACGACCTGCTTGGTCAGCGGGGAGGCGGCGCTCTCCGTGGTGTGACCGGCGTGGATGGTCATCGGGTTGCGCAGGAACCGGCGGGACAGCGCCACGATCGGGTCCGGCATGGTCGCCGAGAACAGCATCGTCTGACGCTGCGCGGGGAGCATCGCCAGGATCTTCTCGACGTCCTCCAGGAAGCCCAGGTCGAGCATCCGGTCGGCCTCGTCGAGCACCAGGGCCCGCACGGATCCGAGCTTCAACTGCTTCTGCTTGGCCAGGTCGAGCAGGCGGCCGGGGGTGCCGACCAGGATCTCGACACCCTTCTTGAGGGTGTCGACCTGCGGCTCGTAGGCCACACCGCCGTAGATCGCCAGCACCCGCACGCCGCGGGTGCTGCCCGCGGCGGCCAGGTCACGGGCCACCTGGATGCCCAGCTCACGGGTCGGCACGACGATCAGGGCCTGCGGCTGGCCGTCGGCGCCCTCGGACGGGGCGAGGACGCGCTCGAGCAGGGGCAGACCGAAGCCGAGGGTCTTGCCGGTGCCGGTCGGCGCCTGACCGATCAGGTCGGTGCCGCGCAGGGCGATGGGAAGGGTGTACTCCTGGATGGCGAACGCGTGGGTGATGCCGGCCTGGGCCAGGGCTTCCACGGTCTCGGCCCGGACGCCGAGATCGGCGAACGTCGGGCTGTCCGGACGAACCGGAGCACGGCTGGTCACGGGAACTAGAGCTTGCTCATTGTCGGTCATGAAGTTTTACGGGTGCCCTCTCGTGGTGCGCCCGTCGGTGTCTCTGGGGCGCGGTCTGTGTAGGGCGCGGGCCACACGCCAGAAGCGGGCCGCACGCGCGGTCGCCGTGTGGTGAAAACCCCAGCTCGGTCGATTTGACAGATCGACGAGAACGGCGACAGCGCCAGTCTACCCGACCAGGAGGCAGACGCACCGGAGAGCAAAGTTACGGGAGGGAACCCTGGGACCAGGGTGCCCTCCCGGCAACTGTGTTTTTCGCCCTCAGCGGGTCGTGAACCCGAAGGGGCGGTGTGTCGCCTCGGCGATCTCCACATACGCCAGCTTGGCGACCGGGATGATCACCTTGCGGCCCTTTTCATCCGTGAGCGACAGGATGCCGTCCTTGGCCAGCGCCTCGGAAACAGCCTGCTCGACCTCCGCCGGGGTCTGAGCGCTCTCCAGCACCAGCTCACGCGGCGTCTGCTGCACGCCGATCTTGACCTCCACGGGGCCCTCCTCTGTCAACCGTCTACCGATCGAAAGGCTATCCGATTTCCGGCGGCGTACCGGCCGTTGAACCGCCCTGGAGCGGGAAGCTGGCGATCCCACGCCAGATCAGAGCGGCGACGAGGGCCTCGGCTTCAGCTTTGGGCGTACGCCGGCCGTTCGCCAACCAGAACTGGGCGGCCTGTCCGGCGGCCCCGGCGAGCCCGGAGGCGAGCAGCTCGGCCTGGTCCTGACGCAGCCCGGTGTCCGAGATGATGGTGTCCGTCACCGCGGCGATGCAGCCCTGCTCGACCCGCTCGACCCGCTGGCGCACCTGCGGGTCGTTGCGCAGGTCCGACTCGAAGACGAGACGGAACGCCTCGCTCTCGTGGTCCATGAAGTCGAAATACGCCCGGACGGCGCCCTTCACCCGCTCCTTGTTGTCCGGAGTGGCCAGCATCGCACCCCGCACCTTGGCGATTATCGCGTCGCAGTGCGTGTCCAGCAGCGCCAGGTAGAGCTCGAGCTTGCCGGGGAAGTGCTGATAGAGGACGGGCTTCGAGACGCCCGCCTTCTCAGCGATGTCGTCCATCGCCGCGGCGTGGTAGCCGTGGGCGACGAAGACCTGCTGCGCGGCGGCCAGAAGCTGCTTGCGGCGGGCCGAACGTGGCAGACGGGTGGGGCGGGTGGGCGGTGCCCCGCTGGACGCAGCGGTCATTTCTTTCGAACCTCCAGGGGGTCGGGTCCCCGCGGTTTGTCGTATCGGACTGCCCGGATCGGCGCTTGTCGCGGTCGTGCGGGCAATTGTCGCGACGCTGCAACTTATCGCCACTGCAACCACACGGTAGCCTCAGCGGGGGCGAGCGAGGAGCACGCGGTGGATGAAACAGGGCATTCCGGAGACGCCGGAGCCGCAGTGGGTGGCAACGGTGCCGACTCGCGTGACCGCACACGGGTGAACGGCTGGGCCAACGCCGACGGACCGTGGACGAACGCGGGCACGGCGGCGGAGCAGGAGGCGGACGTGCCGACATGGCGGCGTTCGTCGGACACGCGTGGCTTCGGCCGGCAGCAGTTCCCACCCGAACGCACCTATGGCTCGGCGCCCGCGTCCGGCATCCCGGCACCGTCCGGCTACCCGGAAAATTCTCCCGAGATTCCCCCTTCCGGGACGGGAGCACCGGGGGAGCAGACCTGGCAGACCCCGAACGGGGCGACTCCGGGCGAGCAGACCTGGCAGACCCCCGGCGCTGCCGGCGAGCAGACCTGGCAGGGGACGTCCGAACGCGGCCGTCTCGCCGACATCCTCGGCCGGCGGCGCGCTCCCGGACCCGACGGCCCGGGACACGGCCCCGCCCCGACGTCCGGCGCCGGCGCACGCGGCTTCGACGCGCCCTCACCGAGCAGCGCCCCGCCGTACCCGTACGAGGGCGACCTGGACGACTCCTACCGCGGGCCGTCCCCGGCGGCGCAGCGCGCCTCGGTGCCGATGGCGCGCCCGCCGATGCCGGCCGGCCGTCCCGGCTGGGCGCAGCCCGAGGAGAACGACACGGACCGTCCGGAACGCTCCCGGCACGCCCTGGTCAGCGACACCCTCTCGCAGGGTCTCCGGGTGGACAGCGCCCTGGTCGGCGACAAACTGCCGACCGACGAGGAGACCGGCGCGGTCCGGTCGGCGTACGACTCGCCCGGTTTCGGCCGCCGGTCGTTCGAGCCGGCCCCGACCTCGTTCCCCGGATTCGCCGGTGAGCCCGAGGCACCCGCCTCGCCCGCCTCCCCGCTTTCCGCGGGATCCCCGCTTTCCGCGGGATCCGCCGCCGATGCGGAGGCCGAGGCCAACGGCGCTCTCCCGCAGCGCGTCCCGGGCCAGCTCGAGATGCCCGGCGTTCCCGAGGCGCCCGCCGGGGAACCCTCGGCCGAGGTGCCCGCCCTGGCCCGCATCGCGACGCACCTGCGCCGCGGCGACGTGCTGCCGGTGCAGGAACGCCAGGAGGGCTTCGACGTCCAGGACATCCTGGCCGCGGTCCGCGAGGTCGACGGGGTCCGCGACGCCGCGCTGCGGACCACCCCGGCCGGCGCGCACAGCCTGCGCCTGGACCTCTCCGACGGCGCCGACCCGGCCGAGGTGAGCCGCCAGGTGGCCCGCCTGCTCCAGGACCGGATGGGCCTGGACGCCAACCTGCCCGGCGACGGCCTGGCCGCCGCCCTGGCCCGCAACGCCCCGTCCCGGCCGGCGCCCGGTCCCGGCCCGGCCCCGTTCGTGCCCGGTCAGATCAATCGCGCCTCGGCGTCCGCGCCGGTGTCCGCGATGCCGTCCGCACCCGCCTCGGCGCCGCCGCAGCCGATGCTCCCACCGCAACCGCCGGCCCCGGTGGCGCCCGCCTCGGCACCCCCGGCCGCGCCCTCGCGTCCGGCGCCGTTGTCGTCGGCTCCGGTGTCACCCGCGGCGGCCCGGGTCACGGACCGTCCGTCGGCGTCCCGAGCCGCCGACCTCGCCGCGTCGTCCCTCACCGGGTCGTCGCGGGCCACCGACCGTGCCGCGACTGCCCGTGCCGGTGATCGTGGCGCGGGGTCCAGGCCCACCGACCTCGCCGCTGCGGCCGTGCCGTTCGACGGCAGCAAGGCCCGGCCGCTGGATCCGGGCGACCACCCCGGCCCCCGCGTCGTGATCGAGAACGTGCACGTCAACACGTTCGGGGCGGACGCCACCGTCGAGGTGCGCCTGCAGGCCGGCGGACGGACCGCGGCCGGCGTGGCCACCGGCCCCGCGGTCGACGGCTACCTCCTGCGCCTGTGCGCCACCGCCACCGCCGGCGCGGTCGACGACCTGCTCTCCACCTCCCGGCACACCGACGGGCCGGCCCGCTGTTTCGTCGAGCACGCCGCCCAGGTGTCGTTCGGGTCGATGCAGGTCGCCGTCGTGGTGCTGCTGCTCTCGTCGGCCGGCGGGTGGGTCGAGCAACTGGCCGGCTCGGCCGTGGTGACCGGTGACGATCGGCATGCGATGGTTCGCGCCACATTGGCCGCCGTCAACCGCCGACTAGAGGCACTCTTGGCGTGATGAGAGGCGCGGTGCTTGCCGACGACAGCGTGCTGTCGCCGGAAGAGGGAGAGGCACCGCCGCCGTGGCCCGCACGCCGGGTCACGGTCGGCGGCGCGATGCTGCACGTCCGCGACACTCCGGCCGTCGCGCCGGGGGCCGAGCCCGCGGTCTACGTGCACGGGCTGGGCGGCTCGTCCCAGAACTTCACCGACCTCGCCGCGCTGCTCGCCGGCCGGCTCGACGGTCAGGCCGTCGACCTGCCCGGCTTCGGGTACAGCGACGCCATCCCGCGATACTCGATTCCGGCGTTCGCCGCGATCCTCATCGAATACCTCGAGCAGGACGGCCGCGGGCCGGTCCACCTGATCGGCAATTCGCTCGGCGGTTCGATCTCGGTGCGGGTGGCGGCGTTACGGCCGGACCTCGTGCGTACCCTCACGTTGGTCTCGCCGGCGATGCCGTTCCTGGATCCGCGCCGCACCGCGCAGGGCCCGGTCCTGCCGTTGCTCGCGGTGCCCGGCGCGGAACGCCTGATGGCCTGGGCGCTGACCCGGCTCACCGCCGAGCAGATGGCCGAACAGGTGCTCGCCGCCTGTTTCGGTGACACCAGCAAGGTGCATCCGCAACGCCGGGCCGAGGCGATGGAGGAGATCCAGCTCCGGTACACCGTCGCCCACTACCCGAAGGCCTACCTCGGCACGCTGCGCGGCCTGGTCAGCAGTTTCCTGCGGGCCTATCTGCCCGGGGTGAACTCGCAGTGGCGGCTCGCCTCGCGGGTGGAGGTGCCGACCCTGGTGATCGGCGGTCTCAACGACAGGCTGGTCGATCCCCGGGTGCCTGCGCAGGTGGCCCGGACGGTGCAGGACGGCCGTCTGCTCATCCTGCCGGGCGTCGGTCACGTCGCCCAGATGGAGGTCCCGCGGCTGGTCGCCCGGGCGGTCGTCGGCATGCTCGACGACGTGCGCGCCACCGCGGCCTGAGATATGTGCTGCTCAGCACAACTTTGTCCTTAAGGTCTGTCTCGGGTGGGAACGCGGGGCCGGGTGTGCCAGGCTGCAACGCGATGATCGCCCGTCTCGCCACCCTGTTCCGCCGCGCCACCGAAGTCGGCCTTCCCCGGATGGTCGCCCGCGCCACCAGGTTCGACCTCTCTCAGGTGGTCGCCGCCGAAGCTCTGACAGCCGAGGAGAGAACACGTAAGTCTTGGCTGGTGATAGTCGCGTCCCTGCTGATGGTGCTCGTCGCCGGACTGCTCGGTGACCGGATCGCCGCGGACGTACCGCAGGTCCCGGTGGCGGCGGACACCTCACCCGTCCCGGCGGTCTCGCCGGTGCCGACCGAGACCATGGCGGTGCCGTCGGAGACCTCCGCCTCGGCTTCGCCCTCGGCCACGACCTTCCCGGCGCCCGGTGTGCTGCGTCTGTCCGGCAAGGTGCCCACCAGGGGTTCCGGCGAGTTCTCGTACGCGAACCTGCGCAGTCCCGTGCTCGGCACCAAGGGGAGCCTGCTCCGCTTCCGGGTGGCGGTGGAGAAGGGCAGCGGCGAGGACGTGTCCGCCTTCGGCGAGCAGGTCCGCGCGATCCTCGGTGACGACCGCAGCTGGATCGGCGACGGCAGACTGCGGCTGCAGATGGTGACCGGCACCGAGAAGGCGGACTTCACGGTGTACCTGGCCACCCGGCAGACGGCGGGCGCCATGTGCCTGCGCGGTGGCACCAACATCCGGATCGACGGGGTGCCGTACACGTCCTGCCGTACGACCGGCAAAGCGATCATCAATCTGGACCGCTGGCGGCTGTCCTCAACCCCGTACCTGTCGGCGAAGATCGACTTGGCCCAGTACCGCCAGTACGTGATCAACCACGAGGTGGGCCACGAACTGGGGCATCGCCACGAGGGTTGCCCGAAGGCCGGCGGTCCCGCGCCGGTGATGGTGCAGCAGACGCTGACGTTGCGCGGCTGCCTGCCGTACTCCTGGCCGCGCCGCAACGACCGGTCGTTCTCCGGTCCGCGCCTCTGATCCGCGGCTGTTCCTGCCGGCCGGTGTGATCCGGCCTCGTGGGCCCGTGGCCCGGCCGGGTCGCCGCGGTGTGCGGGGAGTTCGGGGTGGGGCTGGAGGGGCCACGACCGGATTCCGGTGCGGAAATCCGAAACTCCTGTGACAAGCGGCGAGTCGTGGCAGGCTATCGCTTGCTATGGCAAACGCGACAAATAGCCCCGCTGGTCCGGATGATTCCATCCTCGACCGGCGTGCGCTCGCCGAACGTTCCCGCGTCGAAGCCGCCCTGCTGGCCGGATTGTCTCCGACCGCGGCCGCACGCGTGACCGGCGTCGACAGTGAGGCTGACGTCGCGGCCCAGACCGACGCACGCGGGACGCGAGTACGCGGCACGGAAGCAGGTGAACGGTTGAGCCGGGACGGAACGCCATCGTTCACGCGAGGCAGCGGAGAACCGCCGGTGCGGTCCCGTACACGAACGGTCCCCGCGACGGCGACGGGAAGAACCATGGTCACGGCCTCCACCGAACCGCCCCGCCGCACGAGCACCTCCCCGGCCGCCCCGGATTCGTCCCGCCCGGCCGCCCCGGATTCGTCCCGCCGGGCGGGCGCCGCCCCGACTGCCGGTGCCCGGTCCGCCGACGCCCGCTCCGGTGGATCTGCGGCCCGAGGATCGGCGCGTTCCCGGACCGCCACCGTCACGTCGTCAACCGCCACGGCCACGACCAGGACCGCAGCCGCCAAGGCCGCGGCGAAGTCGGTGTCCTCACGAACGACGGCCGCCGTGTCATCCGGCACGTCACCCGGTACCAAGTCCGTGGCCGCGAAAGCCGCCAAATCGGCGGCCACCAGGCCCGCGAAGTCCGTGACCGCGAAGTCCGTAACCGTGAAGCCGGTAGCCGCGAAGCCCGGGACCATGAAGCCCGTGACCGCGAAGACTTTGGCGGCGAAGTCCGAGGCTGCCAAGACGGTGACGGCCAAAACCGTGACCGCCAAGACGGGGCCGGCCAAGACGGTGGGCGGGAAATCGGTGACCTCGACGTCCGGCCCCGCGGAGCCGCCCTCGCCGAAGTCCAGCCCTTCCACTCCCGCCAAGTCCCTGTCCAGGCCGGACGCCGGAGGCCGGTCCGCAACCGGTGCCGGTTCAAGTCTTGGTGCGGGTGCGATCAAGCCGCCACCGAAGGCCGCTGCCAAGGCCGTGACCAGGCCTTCAGCGGCAGCGGCTCGTCCCGGCGCCGCGGGCAGGCCCCCGGCGAAGCAGCCGGGCACCACCGTCGAAGGTAAGACGAACACGCCGTCGGTGAGCCCCGTCAAGACGACGCTCAAGTCGTCAGCCGCTCCCTCGGCGCCGACGGCGGGTTCATCGGCCGCGGTGAAGTCGACATCGAGCCGGACCCCCACTTCGTCGAAGCCGACCGCCCGCAAGACGACCAGTTCCGCGAAGCCCGGCGCTTTCACCCCCGCCCGCCCCTCCGGCGAACCCGATGTCTCCGATTCGGCGGGGACCGTGGGCACACCGCCCGTCGGCACCGCCGGCACCTCGGGAACTATCGGCACCTCCGGAACTACCGGCGCCCTGGGAGCTTCTGGTACCTCGGGAGCTTCCGGCACCTTCGGAAGTGGTGGAGCCGCGAGGACCGCTGGAACGGCCGGTGTGGCGAACGGTCGCGGCGGCGCGCGGGAGACCGCCCGCGGTTCCGGTCCTGATCGGCCACGCCGCCGCTGGACCCGGCCCGCGGTGATCGATACCGGCATGATGCCGACGGAGTCCTTGATTCCCGAGACTCCGGCCGCTCTCGAGCAGCCTCCGCCGCCGCGTACCTCCCGCCCTCGCCGGAACATGACCCGCCCGGACTCGTCCACGACCCCGGGCCGGCCCGACACCCCGAACAGCGCCGACAGGAACCTCGCCGCGATCAGGCCCGGCACCTCGGACGAGGGTGCCGCAGCGCGCCAGACCGCTGCACCGGGCGGGACCGCTGCACAGGGCAGGACCGCTGCACAGGGCGGGACCGGTGCACCGGGCGGGACTGCCGCACCGCGCAGGACCACGGTCCGCCGGGAAAGGCCCGCAGCCTCACCCGAGACGTCGCACCGAGCCGTCGACCTGGCCGCCGAGCCCTGGGCTGCCGCCGGCATCCGCGCGGCCGCCGACCGTACCGCGGCCGGCCGCGCCACCGACCAGACCGCCGCGGAGAACGCCGTGGCAGCCCGAACCGCCACCGACCACATCGCGGCTGCGGGCGCCGCCGCGGCCCGTGCCGCAGCCGCCCATGCCGCAGCCCTCGAAACCGCGGCCTCGCGCACGGCAGCTGCCGAAGCCGCCGCGGCTCGAGCTGCCGCCACATCCGCCACCGGCCAGACAGCCGCGGGTCACCAGACATCCGCAGGTCACCAGACATCCGCAGGTCACCAGACATCCGTGGGTCAGCCTGCGCCCGCCAACGGTACCCAGCGCCTTTCACCGGGCGGCCCGCAATCGTCCCCGTCCGGACCCTTCGCGTCGCCGACTGCCGATCCTCCGGCCGCCGTTCCCTCCGTCGCGAATCCTCCGGCTCCGGCGAACGGCTACGCACCGCACAACGGCAACGCACCGCACAACGGCAACGCACCGCACAACGGCAACGGCAACGGACACACGAGCGCACCCGGGGCCCAGGCCATCCCGAACGCCGCGCCCGGGTCCGGCTTCGGCCCAGGTCCCGGCTTCGGCGCGAATGCCGGCCCGGGCGCCCCGAACTCCGTCCTGAACCCGAACTCCGTCCAGAACCCGAACGCCGCCTCGACCTCCGCCGCACGGAACGGCTCCCCCGGAAACCTGAACGGAAGGCCCACGAACGGCGCGTCCACGAACGGCGGACCCACGAACGGCGGACCCACGAACGGCGGATCTACGAACGGTGGGGGCGCGAACAACGGGTTTGCGAACGGCCATGCCGCCACCACTCGACCCGCCGATCCTGACGACGCGATTCTGGGGGCGGAGCCCGTACCCCTGTTGCCTGATCCGCCTGCCCGGCGCTCGCCGCACCCAGCCGGCACCCCCTTCGGGCCGCGCCCTCCGGCCGGTCCGCAGCATCCCTCGAACGGCAACCGCCCGCACTCCCTGACCCCACCGGATCCGATCGGCTGGGCCGCCGAACGTGCCGTGGAACCCGCCAACCCGCACACCGGACTTCCCGGCACCTCGTCCGGCGCTCCGTCCGCGCATCTTCCCGCCTGGCGGGTCGCGGATCCCACGTTGGAGGCCGACGCCCGCTATCCGCGGACCACGAACCGTCCCGCCACCGGCTTGCCGGACAGTGTCCGTCTGCCCGCCGAACTGCCGGACAACCTGTGGCCGCCGCCCGGTCTGCTGGAGTCCGCCCCGGTGGCCAACGTCGCCGCCCCGGAGGTCCTGCTGCCCGCTGTGGCCGCCGCGCCCGCACCCGTCGACGACACCGCCACCCGGGAGTCCCCGGCTGTCCCGTCCGAGTCGGGTGACGCCTTCCTGCGCACCGTGATGGCGAGTGCGGAGACGGAGAAGGCCGGCCCCAGCCCCCGGGTGCGCCGTCGCCGTCGTGGTGTCGCGGTCGCCTACGTGGTGGTGGTGACGGCACTGGTCCTGGTGGGCGCGCACCTGTTGCAGCAGCGGTCCCGGACGGTCGATCCGGTCCGGGACGCCGTCCCCGCGGTGGCCGAGCCCGAACAGAGAGAGCCCGAGCAGAAAGAGCCCGAGCAGAAAGAGCCCGAGCAGAACGAGCCTGACCAGAAGGAACTCGAACCCACGGAGCCCGCGGAAAAGCAGACGCCTACCGCGGAGCCCGAGACCCAGGGCAAGGC
This sequence comes from Actinoplanes rectilineatus, assembly GCF_000962825.1. Classification (GTDB taxonomy): domain Bacteria; phylum Actinomycetota; class Actinomycetes; order Mycobacteriales; family Micromonosporaceae; genus Actinoplanes; species Actinoplanes rectilineatus. The sequence goes on along the minus strand of NZ_JZKF01000046.1, from coordinate 18,177 downwards.
AGGGGATTTCCGGTACGCGAAGACCCGAGGCCCTGTCCTGGGTACCGGCGGACGCCTGCACCGTTTCCGGGTGGCCGTCGAGGAGACCCTGGCCGAGCCCGCCCCCCGGGAGTTCGCCGACGCCCTGGATCTGATTCTCGGCGACGACCGCAGCTGGGTCTCCGACGGCCGTCTCCGGATGCGCCGGGTCGCGACCGCCGCCGGCGCGGACTTCACCGTCTATCTGGCGTCCGCGCGTACGTCGGAGGTGATGTGCGCGACCGGCGGCCTGGAGACCGAGGGGTTCACGTCGTGCCGGCTCCCCGGGCAGGTGATCATCAACGCGGACCGGTGGGCCGGCGGGATCCCGGATTATGAGGGTGAGCTGGAGAAGTACCGGCGGTACGCGGTCAATCACGAGGTCGGCCACGAGCTGGGGCACGGTCACGAGACGTGTCCGGGCCGGGGTGAGCCGGCGCCGGTGATGATGCCGCAGACGTACGGCCTGCGCGGCTGCGTCCCGAACGAGTGGCCCTATCTGGACGGTGAACGGTACAGCGGTGAGCCGGCCTCCTGATTATTCCGCGATCCCGCATGTCGGGCCGTGTTCGACGTCATGGGCACATCCGCCGTGTACGAGCGACAATGGCAGGCGATCCTTACCTCCGAAACCACCGAAACCCGGGGAGTGAACTGTGGCTCTGCCCCCGCTCGTCGAGCCGGCCGCTGAGCTGAGCATCGATGAGATTCGTCGATACTCACGCCACCTGATCATCCCCGACGTCGGGATGGACGGGCAGAAACGGCTGAAGAACGCCAAGGTGCTCGCGGTCGGCGCGGGCGGTCTCGGCTCGCCGACGCTGCTCTATCTCGCCGCCGCGGGTGTGGGCACGCTCGGCATCATCGACTTCGACACCGTCGACGAGTCCAACCTGCAGCGTCAGATCATCCACGGCGTCTCCGACATCGGCACGCCCAAGGCGGAGTCGGCGGCGCGCAGCATCGCCGAGGTCAACCCGCTGGTGAACGTGGTCATCCACAACACCGCGCTGGACCGCGACAACGTCAAAGAGATCTTCAGCCAGTACGACCTGATCGTCGACGGCACCGACAACTTCGCGACGCGCTACATGGTCAACGACGCCGCGGTGCTGCTCGGCAAGCCGTATGTGTGGGGTTCGATCTACCGGTTCGACGGTCAGGCGTCGGTGTTCTGGGAGGAGCACGGTCCCTGCTACCGCTGCCTCTACCCGGAGCCCCCGCCGCCCGGCATGGTGCCGAGCTGCGCCGAGGGTGGTGTCCTCGGTGTGCTCTGCGCGTCGATCGGCTCGATCCAGGTCAACGAGGCCATCAAGCTGATCACCGGCATCGGTGAGCCGCTGGTCGGCCGTCTGATGGTCTACGACGCCCTGGAGATGGAATATCGCAAGATCAAGGTCCGGAAGGACCCGGCCTGCGTGCTCTGCGGGGACAACCCGACGCTGACCGATCTGATGGAGGACTACGACGACTTCTGCGGCGCGGTCTCGGTCGAGGCGCAGGAGGCGGCGACCGGTGCGACCATCACGGCCCGGGAGCTCAAGGACTGGCAGGACGCCGGCAAGGACATCTTCCTGGTCGACGTGCGCGAGCAGGCCGAGTGGGAGATCAACCGGATCCCGGGGGCGACGCTGATCCCCAAGGGCGACATCCTTTCGGGTACGGCGTTGTCGCAGTTCCCGCAGGACCGGCAGATCGTGCTGCACTGCAAGTCGGGTGTGCGGTCGGCGGAGGCGCTCGCGGCGCTGAAGGCGGCCGGGTTCAAGGACGCGGTGCATGTCCAGGGTGGCATCGTCTCCTGGGTCAACACGGTTGACCCGTCGCTTCCGTCGTACTGATGCTTGTCACTCTGGGGGGTCATGAAATTGACTCCTCAGAGTGATGACGGCACCACCGAAACGGACCATTGCGACAGAAGTCTTTTCGGTCCGGCGAAAGTCGGCGACGAACGGTAGCGTCGCAGCGTGGTCGATATTGACGCCGCGATCGGGTACGTGGTCGCTCACGGCGACCCGATCGAACGGGCCCGGTTGTCCTATCTCCGCACCGGTCAGCCCGCGCCCGACGACGTGGTCGACCGCATCGCCTCGGGGCAGATGCCGGAGGGCGGCTGGCCGGCCTCCGCCGAGGGTGCGGTGCCGTCCATCGATGCCACCTGTTTCCGGCTCAGCGAGCTGGACGATCTCGGTGGTCTGCGCGGTCCGGTGGTCGACCGGGCGCTCGCCTGGCTGACCGGCGCGCAGCGGGGTGACGGCACCTGGCAGGAGCATGAGGCGCTGGCCGGTGAGGCGCCACCGTGGGCGATGCCCGGTGATCCCGAGGCGACCCTCTACCTGACGTCGGTGGCCGGTTTCTGGCTGACGTCGGCGGCGGTCGAGGCCGACCCGCGCCAGACCCGCGCGCCCTACGGTGAGGCGCTGACCCGGGCGGCCGGCTGGGTGGTCTCGCAGGTGCGGCCGGACGGCACATGGCCGTCGTTCCTGGCGGCGGGCTGGCACGCGGCCGGTCTGCTCCATCAGCAGCAGTTCTTCTACGAGTCGGCCCGGGTGCAGCAGGTGCTCGGCGACCGGCTGCCGGACATGTCCCCGGCGGATGTGGCGTCGATGGCGGCCGCGTTGCGCCGGGTCAACCTGGGCGACGACTGGCTGTTGCAGAGCGCCCGGAAACGGCTGGCGGAGACGCAGCGCAGCGACGGTGCCTGGGACAGCAACGAAGGCCCGCTGTTCGACGTGAACATGACGCTCACGGCGTTGCGGGCTTGCAGGTAGAACGCAAGAGCTGCAACCGGAATGCACCCGAATTCCCTCCGAACGGTCACCGCATACCCACCTGTGGTCCGGCTATGTCCGGAATATTAGGACTATAGGGAAAGGTCAGTCTTTCTTCGCATACTGGGTGAGGCCCGAGCGTGGGCCTCCCTCAGGATTCCCGGCGAAAGAAACCCATGACCGAACTGGAAGTCTTGATTCCCGCGTTCAACGAAGAGCAGCGGCTGGAAGCGACGATCCGCGCCTGGGCGGACCATCTCGAGACGAGTCGCATCGACGCGGTCCTCCGCGTGATCGACAACGGCAGCAGCGATCGCACCGCGGAGATCGTCGATCAGTTCACCCGGCAGGGCGTACCGATCTCGGTGACCGGATGTGCCCGGCCCGGCAAGGGTGCGGCGGTGGCCCGTGGCGTCCTCACCACCACCGCCCGCTACGTCGGTTTCGCCGACGCGGACCTGGCCACCCCCACCGAGACCATCGACGCGGTACTGGCCGAACTGCGTACCGGAAGTCAGGTCGTGATCGGCTCCCGGCGCTGCGGCGGCGCCGAGTTCGTCTCCCGCCAGCCGTGGCCGCGGCGCATCGGCGGCGCCGGATTCCGGATGCTGGCCAAACGGCACGCCGGTCCGGTCGCCGACACCCAGTGCGGATTCAAGTTCTTCCACGCCGACGCCGCCCGGCAGGTGTTCGCCGATGTCCGTCTCGCCGGGTTCGCCTTCGACCTGGAGGTGGTGGCCCGCTCGTACGCCCTCGGCCTCTCCGTGGTCGAGATCCCGGTGTCCTGGCGTGACGAGGCCGGATCCTCGTTCCGGCTGATCTCCGACGGTCGTAAGGTCGCCACCGAGCTGTGGCGCCTGCACCGTGAGGTCCCGGCGGCGGTGCTCACCCGGTGAACGCCGCCACCGTCGCCGCGCTCGGCTGGCGCGGCCGTCACATCGTCATCTGCAACTGGCGCGACAGCGGACACCCGTCGGCCGGCGGCGCCGAACTCTACTGTGAGTCGGTCGCCACCGAACTGCACGAGGCGGGTGTCCGGGTCACCTACCTGACCGCCCGCGCCCCAGGTCAGGCGGCCGTCGAGCAGACCCACTACGGCACCGTGGTCCGGGTCGGCAGCACCTACACGGTGTACCCGCGGGCGCTGGCCTGGCTGGCCCGGCATCGTGCCGGCATCGACGGCATCATCGACTCGCAGAACGGCATCCCGTTCTTCACGCCGCTGGCGATCCGCCGGCGAACCCCGATCGCGCTGCTCATCCACCACGTGCACCAGGACCAGTTCGCGGTGCACTTCCCGGCGCCGGTCGCACGGATCGGCAGGTTCCTGGAGAACCAGGCCAGCCGCTGGGTGTACACCGCCCGCACGATGGCGGCGGTGTCCCCGTCGTCACGGGCCGAGATCCGCCGCCGGCTGTCCCTGCGCGGTGCGGTGCTGCTCGCCCCGTGCGGCCAGGACATGCCCGACCGGACCGACCGGCCGTCCGCGAACCCGCCCGGCCAGGACACGCCCGGCCGGACGCGTTCGGCGGCGGCGAACCCGCGGATCGTCGCGGTCGGCCGTCTGGTCCGGCAGAAGCGGGTCGACGTACTGCTCCGGGCGCTCCCGGCGGTCGCCGCGGCCGTCCCCGGCACCGAACTGCACATCGCCGGAGACGGTGAGGCCCTGCCCGAACTGCGGCAGCTCGCCGCCGACCTCGGGCTGGGCGACCGGGTGGTGTTCCACGGACGTGTCGACGACACCACCCGGGACGCGCTGGTCGGCTCCGCCTGGGTGACCGCCAGCGCCTCGATGGGTGAGGGCTGGGGACTGTCCGTCATGGAGGCCGCGGCCGCGGGCGTACCCGCGGTGGCGATCTCCGTGCCGGGACTGCGGGACACCATCCGGCCGGGCGAGACGGGCTGGCTCGTCCCATCCGTGGACGACCTGGCCGGTGGCCTCGTCGAGGCCCTCCGGACGCTGTCCGATCCGGCGGTCGCCGCCGAGTGGTCACGGCGCTGCACGACCTGGGCCGCCCGGTTCACCTGGACCGCGACCGCGGACCACCTGCTGTCGGCGCTGACCGCGGAACGCGATCGGCTGGTCCGCCGCGGCCGGGAACGCCGCCCGATCACCGACGCCGCCACCGTCGTCACCGTCCCGGCGACCGTGCCACCGGCCGACCTCGGGCTGCGGGTCACCGACCGGGTCGAGGTCGCCGAGGGGCAGACGAAGGTGCTGCTCTACGGCGCCGACGAACAGGATGGCAGGCGGGTCGTGGAACGTCTCGGACTGGCCCGGCGGGGCCCACGCGTGCGCCTCGCCCGCCATCAGGACCTTCTCGGCTGGCGCACCGGCGGACGGGGAGGCCTGTGAGAATCCTTCATCTGGCGTACGAGGACAAAGCCCAGCCCGGCTCCGGCGGCGGTTCGGTCCGGACCCACGAGATCAACCGCAGGCTGGCCGGACGCCACGACGTCACGGTCGTCACCGCCGGCTGGCCAGGGTGCCGGGACCGGGTCGAGGACGGCGTTCGCTACCTGCACGCCGGCTCGGGCCGGACCCGGGCGCGCGCCTTCTCGTACTTCGCCCGGCTGCCCGGCGTGCTGCGCCGCCACGACGCGGACCTGGTCATCGAGGACTTCGGTGCGCCGATCAGCACCATCGGCGTACCCCGGTTCACCGATGTCCCGGTGGTCGCCATGGTCCAGTGGATGTTCGCGGCCGAACTGGGGACGAAATACCGGATGCCGTTCCGGCGGGTGGAGAACTGGGGGCTGCGCCCGCACCGCCGGTTCATCGCGGTCTCCGACGATCTGGCCGGCCAGATCGCCGACCGGGTGCCGGGCGCGTCGGTCCAGGTCGTGCCGAACGGCGTCGACGACATCGCCTTCACCGTACGGTCGGACCGTGGGCGTTTCCTCGATCCGAGGGCGCCGCTCGTCTTCCTGGGCCGCTTCGACATCCTGCACAAGGGGCTCGACGTGCTGCTCGAGGCGATGACCCGGATCCCGGACCGGGAGCTGCTGATCGCCGGCGACGGCCCGGACCGGGCACGTCTGCGCCGGATGACCGAGCGTCTCGGCCTCGACGGCCGGGTCCGTTTCCTGGGCCGCGTCGAGGGCGTCGCCAAGTACGAGCTGCTCGCCTCCGCCGCGCTGGCGCTGATCCCGTCCCGGTTCGAGACGTTCGGCATGGTCGCCGTCGAGGCTGCCGCAGCCGGAACCCCGATCGTCGGTTCGGACATCCCCTGCCTGCGCGACGTCATCCCGGACACGGTCGGTGCGAAGGTGCCGGCGGGTGACCCGGTGGCCCTCGCCGAGCAGGTGAACCGTTCCCTGCGGGAGCCCGCACTCCTGGCCCGCCGGAGTGCGGCCGCCCGGGAGTACGCCCGCGGCTTCGACTGGACGGGCATCGCCGTCCGCCAGGAAGCCATCTACGAAGAGATCCTCGGGGCGACCCGCGGGACAGACGCAGAGACCCGCAGGAGCGCCGCGTGACCACTGAAACCCTCAACCGTGCCGACGAGACGACCCGGCGCCGCCCCGGCCCCCGGGCGACGACCGCGCTCACCGTCGTCGGACTGGCCGCCCTGACCCTGGTACTGCGCCTGATCGGTGTGCGGACCGCGTACGACGTCTTCGTCGACGAACCGTTCTACGTCTCGCTCGGGCGGTCCGTGGCGGACGGGCACCTGGTGCCGATCGGCTCCGGCACGCCGTTCCTGCTGCACCCGCCCGGTTTCTTCTGGCTGGAGGCGGCCTGGTCGGCGATCATGCCGTTCACCGGCGACGCCTTTTACGACATCCACAACGTGCGGATCCTGCAGGCGCTACTCGCGGCGGGTTCCGTGGCGCTGCTGTTCTTCCTGGTCCGGCGCCTGGCCGGCGCCCGGACCGCGATCATCGCCTCGGTGATCTTCAGCCTCGACCCGTACCTGCTCCAGCAGAACGGCCGCGTGATGCTGGAGACGACCACGCTGGCGTTCCTGCTCGGCGGCTTCCTGCTGATCACCCGGATCGCCCAGCACGCCACCGCGGCGCGGACCCGGGAGGCGATCCTCGCCGGTGCGCTGTTCGGTTGCGCGATCCTGACGAAGGACATCGCCCTCCTCGTCGTGGTGCTCCCGTTGGCCACGATCGCGGTGTCCGGCTGGTTCCGGATGCGGCGTGCGGCGATCGTCGCGGCCGGAACCGCGGTCGGCATGTATCTGGTCTACGTCCTCGTCCTGCTGGTCTCCGGGTACGGCAGCGCGTTCTGGACGGCGAAGACCGGCGGCCTGTCCCGGGCAGTCGGCACCGACGTCACCACCGGGTTCAGCGCCGCTGGTTCGCCGACCCTGACCGGGGCACTCTGGAGCCAGTCGTACCTGTTCTTCGGCAGCTACGCGATCGTGGCGCTGGGCTCGGTCGCCGGCCTGTGGCTGCTGATCCGCCCGCGGGTGGAGACCGACCGGATCGTCGGCCTGTTCACCGCCGCGTCCGGCGTCGTCCTCGGGTACGCCCTGGTCTTCGGCACCATCGAGGAGCAGTTCCTCTACTTCCTGTCGGTGCCGGCCATCGCCGCGCTCACCGTGTGCGCGGCCCGCCTGGTCGGCTCGGGACGCCGCCAGACGCAGGAGACCCGGTTCGTACTGGGCGCGCTGACCGCCCTGCTCCTCGTGCTGAACGTCTTCTCCTGGTCGTACATCCACGCCCACACCGACGACGGCCAGAAGCAGGCGCACCGCTGGCTGATGGCGAACGCCCCCGAGGGCTCGGGCGTCGCGTGGGTGGCCAGCCAGACCGAGATCAGCCTCCGCGGCACGACCTTCCGGACCGTCGAGCTCGGCACTCCCGAGGAGATGGCCGCCCAGCACATCACGTACGTGGTGCTGCTGGAGAAGGCGGTCGCCGAGGGCTACACCGACGTCTCGCCGGCGACCCTCAAGTGGTACGCCCAGCACTCCACCAAGGTGTTCTCCTACGTCGGACGGTCGCAGGGCGAGGTCTCGGTGTACCGGACCAACGACGCGAGCGCCTGGTGAGAGGTGGCGGCTGGCTGATCCTGGCGAGCTCGATCCTGATCGGTGCCCTGAACTACGGCTACACGGTGGCGATGGTCCACCTCCTGTCCCCGGGGGACTTCTCCCAGGTGGCAACGATCTCCTCGCTGCTGCTGGTGGTCGGGACCGCGGCCGCGGCGATGATGCCGCGGGTACTGGCCCGCCAGATCGCCAACGCCGGTGACGTGGCCGGGAGGCGACGGGCGGTCGGTTTCGCGCTGACCGCCTCGGTCTCGGCCGGTGCGGTCACCGCTCTGCTGCTCTGCCTGGCCGAGGCCGGGTACGCGAGTCCCACGCTGATGGCGGTCTCCGCGCTGACCAGTCTCGCGATCTTCGTGGCGGCCGCCGGCGCCGGATATCTGCAGGGCACCCGGCAGTTCCGGCGGCTGGCGGTCTTCCGGTCCGCCGAGGTGGTCGTGAAGGTGCTGTTGGGCGTGGGTGCGGTGGCGCTCACCCGGTCGCCGGAGGCGGGCATCGCCGGCTTCGCGGCCGGTTCGGTGTTCTGTGCCGGATGGGCGCTGTGGCTCATGCGGCACGATCTGGGCCTGCCCCGGCGCGGCACGTTCGGCGACCGGGAACTGTGGCGGCACACCGCCGGCATCGGGGCGGTCCAGTCGATGGCCACCCTGCTGCTGTCCCTGGACGTCGTCGTCCTGAGCCTGACCGTGGGCACCGGTTCGGAGGTGGCCGGTTACCAGGGCATGCTCATCCTGGGCCGGATCCCGCTGTACCTCTCCGTCGCCCTGGCCACGGTCACCTTCCCACGGCTGGCGGCGCGGGACGTCACCCCCGCCGAAGTCCGGCTGGTCGTCCGCCGGTCACTGACGACCTATCTCGTGCTCGGCTCGGTCATGGTCGGCGCGCTCGTGCTCGTACCCCGCAGGATCCTGTCGTTGATCCTGCCCGTCGCCTATCTGGACTCTCACATGCTGCTTCTGCCCCTGGCCCTCGGCGGTCTCGCCGCCGGCCTGCTGAATCTGGTGGCGACGTTCCACCAGGCGTCCGCCCGGTACCGTCCGGCAGCCCTGCTGCTCACCGGCGCCGTCGTCGTCGGCGGCGGCGTGCTGACGGCGGTCTCCGACGACCTCACCCTGGTCGCCTGGGCGACCACCGCGGTCCTGCTGCTCGCCTCCCTCGCCGGCCTCGCGCTGCTGCCCCGGGGGAAGGACGAGTGGCGGGCGGGCGCCACCGACCCGGCCGACGTCCTGGGCCGGGCGGTCCGGCACGCCACCCGTCGCCGTGGTGGCCGCCCGGCCCGGATGGTGCTGCTCGGCAACTACGGCAACGGCAACACCGGCGACGAGTCGATCCTGTCCGGCCTGCTCAGCCTGACCGACGCCCCGGACACGATCACCGTGGTCAGCCGTAACCCGGAGCAACTCGCCCGTCTGCACGGCGTCGACGCCGCGCCGACCGTCTCGGGCCGGAGCCTGCGCGCGTTCCTGACCGCCGACGCCGTCGGCATCGGCGGCGGCGGCATGTTCGGCCATGGCCTGCCGCCGCTGGTCCGGGTGCTGCCGTGGGTGGCGGTCGCCGCCCGCCTGCTCGGCAAGGAGGTGTACTTCCTCAGCCTCGGCGCCTACCGGACCACACCGGCGAACACCAGGATTCCGCTGCAGCTCGCCGCTCGCCTGGCCACCGCGATCACGGTCCGGGATCCGGAGTCGCGGGCCACGATGAGCGGCGGGATCAGCCGACGCGAGGTGTACGTGGTGCCCGACCCGTCGACGATGGTGCCGCCCGCCGCGGAGGCCCGGGTACGCGAGCTGACCGGCGAGACCGGCCGACCGTTGCTGATCAGCGTGAAGGCGATGCCGGACCTGGTCGAGCTGGACCGTCTGCTGGCCGAGGTCGGCCGTGCCGTCGCCGGCTGGGCGGCGACCCACGACAATCCGATCTATGTGGTCTCGATGTCCACGGCCGGCGATTACGGCCTCGGGACGGACTTCTCCGACGCCCGTCTCGGCGAGCGGCTGATCGAGCACGGCGGGCTGGCCGGCCGGGTCCGTGTTCTCGGACCCGACCTGCACCCGTCACTGGCGAAGGGCCTGCACGCCCGGGCGGCCGGTGTGATCGCGATGCGCCTGCATTCGCAGATCTTCGCCACCTCGACCGGCGCGCCGTTGCTCGGCCTGTCGTTCGAGCCGAAGAGTCGGCTCTGGCTGGCCGAGAACGGCGGCGACGAACTGGACACCGGCGCGGTCACCGAGGCCGCGGTCCGGGGCTGGCTGCACAGCCTGGAACCGGCCGAGGTACGGGGCTGACCAGGCTCAGCGGGTGTGCCCGTTGCCGGTCACGACGTACTTCGTCGAGGTCAGCTCGGGCAGCCCCATCGGCCCGCGGGCGTGCAGTTTCTGCGTGCTGATGCCGATCTCCGCCCCGAACCCGAACTCACCCCCGTCGGTGAACCGGGTCGACGCGTTCACCATCACCGCGGCCGCGTCCACCCGGGCCGTGAACCGGCGCGTCGCGGTCGTCGACTCGCTCACGATGGCCTCGGTGTGGCCGGTGCCGTACCGGCGGATGTGGTCGAGGGCGTCGTCCAGGGAGTCGACGACCGACACCGCGATGTCCGCGGACAGGTACTCGGTCTCCCAGTCCTCCGTCGTGGCCGGGACCACCGAGTCGCTGTAGCCGGCCACCCGGGCGTCGCCGTGCACGGTCACGCCCTTGACCTCGAGCTCCTCCAGGACCAGCGGCAGGAACGCGTCGGCGACCTCGGCGTGCACCAGCAGCGTCTCGGCGGTGTTGCAGGTGGACAGGCGCTGCGTCTTCGAGTTCAGCGTCACGGCCAGCGCCTTCTCCAGGTCGGCGGCGGCGTCGACGTAGACGTGACAGTTGCCCACCCCGGTCTCGATCACCGGAACCGTGGACTGCTCCACCACCGTCTTGATCAGGGAGGCACCGCCGCGCGGGATCAGCACGTCGACCAGGCCGCGCGCCCGCATCAGCTCCTTCACCGAGTCGCGGGTGGTGGCGTCCAGCAGCTGGATGGTGTTCACCGGCAGGCCGGCGTCGGCGACCGCCTTGCGCAGCACCGAGACGATCGCGGCGTTCGACGAGAAGGCCGAACCGGAACCGCGCAGCAGCGCCGCGTTGCCGGACTTGAGGCAGATGCCGGCGGCGTCCGCGGTCACGTTCGGCCGGCCCTCGTAGATGATGCCGACCACGCCGAACGGCACCCGGACCTGCCGCAGCTCCAGACCGTTGGCCAGGGTGGAGCCGCGCACCACGTCACCGACCGGGTCGGGCAGGGCGGCCAGCTGCCGCAGGCCGTCGGCCATCGCGACGATCCGCTCCGCGGTCAGCGCCAGCCGGTCGATCATCGCCTCGCTCTGGCCGTCCTCGCGGGCCTTGGCGATGTCCACCGCGTTCGCGGTGACGATGTCGTCGGACCGTTCGATCAGGCGGTCGGCCATCAGCAGCAGGGCGACGTCCTTCTCGGCGCGGGTGGCTCCGGCGAGGTCGATGGCGGCGACCCGGGCCGCGGACGCCTGCTCCAGCACGCTCATGGTTGACCTTCCAGATCTCAGAGAAGCACCAGGTCGTCCCGGTGGACGACCTCTCGTTCATATCCCGGCCCGAGGGATGCGGCCAACTCCGGCGTGGACCGTCCGAGCAGCGCGGGCAACTCCACCGCGTCGTAGTTGACCAGCCCGCGGGCCACCGGCGTGCCGGAATCCGCGTCGATCAGGTCGACCGGGTCACCCGCCGCGAACGAACCGTCCACCGCGGTGATCCCGGCCGGCAGCAGCGACTTGCGCCGGGCGACCACCGCCGCGACCGCGCCCGGGTCCAGGTGCAGGCGACCGCGCGGGGTGGTGGCGTGGGCCAGCCAGAACAGCCGTGCCGCGGGACGGCTCGACGCCGCCTGGAAGAGCGTGCCGACCTCCTCGCCACCCAGCGCCGCCTCGGCCAGCGGCGCGGCGGTCAGCACCACCGGGATGCCGAAACCGGTGGCGATCCGGGCCGCCTCGACCTTGGTCACCATGCCGCCGGTGCCGACGCCGGACCTGCCGGCCGCGCCGATCGCGACACCGGCCAGGTCGGTGTCGCCCGCGACCAGCGGGATCCGCCGGGACGCCGGGTCGGCCGGGCTGCCGGTGTAGAGCGCATCCACATCGGAGAGCAGCAGCAGCAGGTCGGCGTCGGCCAGCGCGGCCACCAGGGCGGCCAGCCGGTCGTTGTCGCCGAACCGGATCTCCTCGGTGGCGACCGTGTCGTTCTCGTTGACGATCGGCAGCGCGCCGAGGTCGAGCAGCTTGCGCAGGGTCTGATAGGCGTTGCGGTAGTGCGATCGCCGGGTCACGTCGTCCACGGTGAGCAGCACCTGGCCGACGGTCAGGCCGTGCCGGGCGAACCCCGCGGTGTAGCGCGCGATGAGCAGCCCCTGGCCCACCGAGGCGGCGGCCTGCTGGGTGGCCAGGTCGTGCGGCCGGCGGCGCAGATGCAGCGGGGCCAGGCCGGCGGCGATGGCGCCGCTGGAGACCAGGACCACCTCCCGGCCGTCGGCCGACAGCTTGCCCAGCACGTCGACCAGGGCGTCGACCCGTTGCTCGTCGATGCCACCCTCGGCGGTGGTCAGTGAGGACGACCCCACCTTCACCACGATCCGGCGCGCGCCGGTCACCACTTCCCGCACCAGGCCCATTGTGCTCGGCCGGGTACCGTCGATCCGCGTCAGATCCCATATCGTGGCGGGTGATGACACCTCAGGAGTACGTCGAAGAGGTCCTCAGCCTGGTCGAGCGGATCCCGGAGGGCCGGGTGACGTCCTACGGCGCGATCGCGGACGCCCTGACGGACCGGTCCGGCCGCAACTCACCCCGGCAGATCGGCGGCATCATGTCCCGGCACGGCGGTGGTGTGCCCTGGCACCGGGTGGTCAACAGTTCCGGGGGGCTTCCGCCCGGCCACGAGCAGGAGGCCCGCGCCAGGCTGCTCGCCGAGGGCGTACCGATGCGCGGTGAGCGCGTCGTGATGACCAAGGCCTTCTGGACACCCGTCATCTAGTACGCCTGGCGTCAGCCCACCAGGCCCGCGAGCCGCCCCGCCCCGCGCATCTGGAACTCGAAGAAGCCCCGCCGGTCCCCGTCGACCGAGTGGTTGAGCTGGCCGAACAGTTCCGAGCTGATGGCGCCGCAGAGGTGGAAGAACCCGCTGATCGTGGCGCCGACGACCCAGCCGGGCAGCCCGGGGTAGTACGTGGCCGCGAGTTCGGTCAGCTCGTCCGCGTACCCGCCGGTGGTCGTCGTCGCCGGCTCGGTCAGTTGCCCGGCGTGGTACGCCTCGGCCAGCGTCGCCCCGAGCAGGAGCAGCACCCGGGTCGCCGGGACCACGGTGTTCTGCGGCGCCTGATATCCCGGCACCGGGCTGCCGTAGATCAGCGCCCATTCGTGCGGGTGCTCCAGCGCCCAGTCGCGGACCGCGTGTCCCGCCGCGAGCCATTTCGCCAGTGGGGTCGCACCCCGTCCCGCGGCCTGTTCGGCCCGCTCACCGACCGCGTCGTACGCATCGATGATCAGTGCCGTGAGCAGCTCGTCCCGGCTGGCGAAGTAGCGGTAGACCGCCGAGGACGCCATCGCGAGATCCCGGGCGACGGCCCGCAGTGACAGGTTCGCCCCGTCGGTGGCCAGGTGCCGTCGAGCCACCGTCTTGATCTCTTCGGTCATCTCGGCCCGGACGCGGGCCCGCAGGTTGGCGGCGCTCATGGCGCCCAGTGTGCCACAACGAGAGCAGTGCTCTTGCTTTTCGGTCGGCCCCTGTGGGACTGTTGTTCTCAACAGAGAGCACTGCTCGCAAAGGAGATCACCATGCCCCAGCATCTCGTCATCGGTTCCGGCCCGATCGGCTCCGCGGTCGCCGGCCGCCTCGCCGACCGCGGGGAGAGCGTCCGGGTCGTCACCCGCAGCGGCAGCGGCCCCGACCACCCGCTGATCGAACGCGTCGCCGCCGACGCCGCCGACCGGGCCCGCCTCACCGACCTGGCCCGCGGCGCCGAGGTGGTCTACAACTGCGCCAACCCGAAATACACCGAGTGGGCAAAGCTCTGGTTCCCGATGAACGACGCGATGATCGCCGCGGCCCGCTCCGCCGGCGCCGTCTACGCCATCACCGGCAACCTCTACGGCTACGGCCCGCAGCCCGGCGGCCTGATGACCGAGACCAGCCCGCTCGCCGCCACCGGCCGCAAGGGCCGCATCCGGATCAAGATGTGGCAGGACGCCCTGGCCAGTGGCGTCCGCACCGTCGAGGCGCGGGCCTCCGACTACGTGGGCGGCGGCGCCAACAGCGTCTTCTCCGCGGTGATCCTGCCCGCCCTGCTCAAGGGCAGCAGCTCCGCGATGGCCCCGGCCGACGTCGACCTGCCGCACAGCTTCACCTACACCGGCGACATGGCGCAGACCCTGATCACCCTGGCCGCCGACGACCGGGCCTGGGGCAAGGCCTGGCACGTGCCGTCAGTCGCCCCGCTCACCATCCGCGAGCTGACCGACCGCTACTGCGCCCTGGCCGGCGTGGCCCCGCTGACCCTGCACAGACTTCCGCGCTTCGTGATGCGCACCGCGGGCCTGGCCGTCCCGATGGCCCACGAGCTGGCCGAGATGGACTACCAGTTCTACGCCCCGTTCATCCTCGACGCGTCCCTGACCGAGCGCACCTTCGGCCTCACCGCCACCCCGCTCGACGTGGCCCTCCGCGAGATCGCCGACAACGCCGCCGCCACCGCCGCCCGCACCATGTGACCCGCTGCTATCCGCGCTGTTCCGGTCAGACGGTGAAGAGATGCAGTTTCACGCCGAGGGAATCGGCGAGGCGGTGGAGATCGCCGGGATCACTGGTCACCACGGCGGCCTGATACTGCACGGCGGTGGTGACGACGATCGCGTCCACGACGTCGGCGGTCCCCGCGGCGCCACAGGCCACCCCAGCGGCCCGGCCCGTCCGCTCGTCGTCCGGCCGGATGTCGCAGCCCTTCAGGACCCGGGAGATCTGATGCTGTGGGCCGCCGCGCCAGGCCTGCGCCAGAACCACGACCGGCACGATCGGCCGGAGGTGAGCGATGGTCAGTTCATCGTGCAGGGCGAGAAAGTCCGGATTGCGTCGTTCGGCGGCGAGCAACGCTCCGGTGTCGTAGACGACGGCACGCATCAGCTCGCGGTCTGCCACGGTTCGTCATCGAGCAGCCCGGCCTCGCTGAGAAAGTTCCGGGCCCGCCGTCGCGATTCCTCCGGCAACTTTCCGTGCTCGTCCTCGTACTCCGCGATCAGTTCCCGGGCGGCGGCACGAGCCGCCGCATGCAATGCTGCGACTTGGGCCTTCTCCACGGCGGCCTCGGCCAGCCATGCGGACACCGGTTTACCTTCCCCGGCGGCCGCCGCCTTGATCGTCTCTTCGACCTCGGGCGGCACCGAGATCGACAGCTTTCGCGCGCTCATAATCCCCACCATAACTCTGGTAGGAACGCGTTCCTACCACCTTATGGGTGAAGGAGAAGGCCCACACCGCCGCGGCGAGGGTCGCCGGCGGCGCCCGCCAGGCCCACCGCGGAGACGCCGCCGAAGTAGTGGTTGGCGTCCGGCCACTGGACCACCTGCCAGCCGGCCCCGCGCAGCTCCGCCAACTCCGCCGGGGCGTACCCGGCCTCCGCGTGCACCGTCTCCTCCACCACGTGGAACCGGGGGCGGCCCACCGCCTCCGGCACGCTCAACCCGTCCACCAGCACGCCCAGCAGCGTGTCCACCAGGGCGGTCCGGATCCGCGACGCGCCCGCCGAGCCGGCCGCCACCACCAGGTCACCGGTCGGCCCGACCACCACGAGCGGGCACATGTACGACGCCATCCGCCGCCCCGGCACCAGTTCCTCGGTGAGCAGTTCGCCCTCGCCGAGCATCGAGTTCAGGTTGATGCCCAGTCCCGGCAGCCAGATCCCCGCGCCCAGCCCCAACGTCGTGGTGATCACGCACGCGTTGCCGTCGGCGTCGACCACCGACACGTTGGTGGTGTCGCCGACCCGCTGCGCCCCGGTGTTGCGCAGCGCCGACGCCACCCCGGGCGCCCGGCCCGGCCGGGACAGGTCGGCCGGCAGCGCCCCGATCGTGTCGACGGTCCGGTTCAGGTCGTGCCGGGCGAGAACCCGGTGCCCGGCGAGCATCGCGCAGTCCACCACCGTCGACTCCACCCGGTATCCGGCCAGGTCGGCCGGCCCGATCGTGCCGCCCGCCGCCTGGACCGTGTCGACGAGCAGCGCGGCGTACGGCCCGGTGTAGAAGATCTCCGGGCCGTCGGTGGCCAGCACGTCCATCGCCGTCGCGAGCCCCGGGTGGAACAGCAGCTCGTCGCCTTGGAGCAGTCGCCCGCCCGGCTGGTACAGCGCTGCCCCCTCACCCCACGCCAGCGCCGGCGCACACGATGCGAGGCTGCGTGCGTGGGCCGCCGGCAGCAGCACCCCGGTCCGGGCCAGTCCCGCCGCCGGCGCCACCACGTCCCGCCAGGGGAGCCGCCCCCACCGCCGGTGCACCTCACCGAGGCCGGCCGGCACGCCGGGAACCGCCACGCTGGCCCCGCCGATCGAGTACGCCTGCGGCAGCCCGCCGAAGAACACGTCGATGGTGACCATCGGTTCGGCCTTGCGGTCGCCGTCGAGGCCGGGCACCGCGACGAAGAAGTCGAGGCAGGTGACCTCGCCGGTGGCCGCGTCGAAGTAGGTGGCGAAGCCGCCACCGCCGAGCCCGGTGTAGACGGTCTCGGCGACGCAACAGGCCAGCACGGAGGCGACCGCGGCGTCGGCCGCGCTGCCCCCGGCTTCCAGAATGCGTATCCCGGTGCGTGTGGTCGCCGGATGACTGGCGGCGACGCCGGCCGCAACGCTTGTCATGCGGCGAGCGTAGGCGGCGAGGGCCGATCATGGTTACGATGCGCGTCGATGAAGAGGGGTCGTCCCTCTCCCGTGGTACCTCGCCCGGGTGCACTTCTCCGCGGCGTTTTGGCTGGATATGCCGCTGGCTGCGGGCTCGCGGAGTGTCCGGCGCAGTGCCCGGTTTGCTGTTTCTGCCATATCCGGCCGACACGCACGGTATCGCCGCCGAACTCCCAACGCTGATGTGATGACGCCATGATTGCGTCATATGATGGCGGAGTGCTGTTTCCGGTGCCTGCCCTGTCCGGCAAGGACGAGGCCGTCCTCACCGGCATCGAGCAGATGCGCCGGGACCTGCGCCACGTGTTGCAGTCCCGCCCCGCGAAATGGGCTCTCGGCCTGCGCAAGTTCCTGACCGCCGACGCCGTGGCCGCGTCCAACGCGATCGAGGGTTTCCGGGTCTCGACCATCGACGTCCAGGACCTGATCGACGGCGAGAAGGACGTCGAGGTCTCCGATGAGAACCGCGAAGAGACCCTCGCCTACCAGCGGATGATGACCTATGTCCAGACGCTGCACGACGTCACCGATTTCGCGTACAGCAAAGGACTGGTCAACGCGCGTACGCCGATGACGCTGAGCATGCCCTACCCCGATGCAGTAGGTTGACGCCGTGGCCGGTCTGCCAGGAGTACTCGGGGAACCCATCCGGTTCGTGCTGAACTGGGGGCGCCGCTACTCCCTCTGGGTGTTCAATTTCGGGCTGGCCTGCTGCGCGATCGAGTTCATCGCGTCCAGCATGAGCCGGCACGACTTCATGCGCCTGGGTGTCATCCCGTTTGCGCACGGCCCGCGCCAGGCCGACCTCATGGTGGTGTCCGGCACGGTCACCGACAAGATGGCGCCGGCGATCAAGCGGCTCTACGACCAGATGCCCGAGCCGAAGTACGTGATCTCGTTCGGTTCCTGCTCGAACAGCGGCGGACCCTACTGGGATTCGTATTCGGTCACCAAGGGCGTCGACCAGATCATCCCGGTGGATGTGTACGTGCCCGGCTGCCCGCCGCGGCCGGAGGCGCTGCTGCACGGCATCCTGCGCCTGCAGGAGAAGATCGCCGCCGAGCAGTCCGGCCCCGGTGGGGTGCACCGGCCGGACCCGCTGGCGGCCCGCGACGTCGCGTCGCTGACCGCCCCGATCGTGGCCCCACCCGGCGCCTAGACACCTTTCGCAGTCAGTGTCTGCCTCCGTGGTGATTTCGGGCGCTCAGCACGCCCGAATTCACCACACCCACAACAGCGTGGTGATTTCGGGCGTCCAGCGCGCCCGTATTCACCACGCCCCCAGGGGTGTGGTGAATTGGGGCGTCCAGCGCGCCCGTAATCACCACACCACCACCGGTGTGGTGAATTGGGGCGTCCAGCGCGCCCGAAATCACCACGCGGACGGGCTTCGCACCCTGACCACGAAACATGTCTAGTGTCCTGCGTCTGAAGTTCCCCGATTATT
>NZ_JZKF01000045.1 GCF_000962825.1 Actinoplanes rectilineatus | reverse complement strand
CACCCGCCCGGCGCGGCCTCCTGGCCGGTCTGGTCACCCGCCCGGCGCGGCCTCCTGGTCGGTCTGGTCACCCGCCCGGATGTGTCCGGGTTTCACGCCCGGTTTCGTCCGGCTTCGTGTCGGGTTTCCGGCAAGCTTCCATCGGTGAGACGGGGTTAAACGGACAAGACCGCCCGTTCGGGGCACGTCGCCGACATCTTTCCGGATCGACGTGGCAGTATCCGTCGGGTGTCTGCCCCGCAACGTCGCGTCCCGGCCGCCCAGCGCGGCGCCCGGCCGGCCCGGCGCGCCCGCCTCGCCGCGGCATCCTCCTTCCTCGGTCCGGCCCGTCGATTCGCCGCTCTGCCACGCCGGAGCAAGTCCTCCCGCCCAGCCCCGTCCACGGCGGGTGGGCCGCACCCGGTCGAGCTGGCCGGCCTGCTGAACGAGTTGACGGTCCGGCTGCTCGGCGCGGACACCCTCACGCACGCTCTGGACCGGCTGGCCGCCTTCGGCGCGAGCGCCCTGCCCGGCGTGGTCCGCTGCTCGGTGGTGCTGATCGGCGAGGGTGGCCCGCTCACCCAGACCGGCGCCGGCCGGGCGGGGGAGAGCTTCGATCTTCTGCAGTACGCCGGAAGCGCAGGTCCCGGGCTCGAGGCGGCCCGGACCCGCTCCCTGGTGATCAGCACCGACCTGGCCGCCGACGAGCGGTGGCCGGAGCTCACCGGCGCGGCCCGCTCCGAGGGCGTTCGGGCGGCCGCGGTGATCCCGCTGGACGTGCGGCGGACCGCGGTCGGGGCGTTCAGCGTCTACCTGGACCGGGACGGCGACGTCGGACCGGACCTGCTGGTGACCGCGATGGCAGTGGCCGGACAGGCCGAGCTGCTCCTCGGCGAGTTGCGCCGCCGGGAGGCCCTGACCGAGGGCGCCGAGGTGGACCGCGCCGTCGGCGTGATCATCGCCCAGCGGGGGTGCAGCGTGCAGGAGGCCTACGCCGTCCTGCAGGAGAGCTCCCAGCGACTCGGACTGGACCGGCGCATCGTCGCCGAGCGCCTGGTGGCCGCCGCCGCCCGCAAAGCCACCGACTGACCCCCTCGACCCGCTCCCGGGGCGGTGTGGAGACGTGCCGGTGATTCTCCGCGTGAACCTGTCGAGGGGTGTGGTGAGTCCGGGCCCGGTGCGTGCCTGAACCCACCACGGTGGTGCCGGGTCAGGCCGGCTTCTCGACGTGCTCGACGACCTCGAACTCCAGCAGGGAGGCACCGGTGGCCACCGGGCTGCGGTCACTGCCGGCGTGGGCGGCCTTGGCCCGGCCGTTCGACCACTCCTGGAAGGCCTCCTCGGTCTCCCAGCGGGTGTAGACGAAGTAGCGGGTCTCGCCGGCCACCGGGCGCAGCAGCTCGAACCCGAGGAAGCCGGGGGAGCCCTCCACGGCCCGCCGGCGGGCGGCGAACCGCTCCTCGAGCTGGGGGCCGGCGCCCTCCGGGACCTCAATCGCGTTGATCTTCACAACAGCCATGGCGCCACGCTACTGCGCCGGACCGGGGACCCGGGCCGGCGCGGCGGGGTACGGGAGTGTGCTTCTCCCGTACCCCCAGAAGGAGCTCAGCCGTCGGAACCTGCCTTGACCCCCTCGGGGTCGGCAGGCGCGGGCCCGGAGGCGCCGGTGTCCTTCTCCGCCTGTTTCGCGGCGGCGGCGCGCTGCTGCTGGGCCGAACCCTTGGCGAGCGCGATCTCCGGCAGGAAGAAGACCACGATCAGGCCGAGCAGCATGATGCTGAAGGCGATCAGGTAGACCAGGTGCACGCTGTCCGAGAAGCCGACCTTGAACGGGTGGGCGACCACGTCGGAGAGCTTGGTGATGAACGAGGTGTCGCTGAGCGCGCCGCTGTTCTGGGCCTGGGCGAGCAGCGCCTGCTGCTCGGGGTCGGCGGCGGCCTGCTGGAAGGCGGGGTCGGCGGCGGCCTGCCTGTAGGCGTCGGCGATGTTGCCCGGCAGGACGTTGAACAGCACGGACAGGAAGACCGCGGTGCCGAGCGTGCCGCCCATCGAGCGGAAGAAGGTGACCGCGCCGGTGGCCACGCCGATCTCGCGCGGGGAGACCGCGTTCTGCACGGCGGTGATCATCGGCTGCATGTTGCCGCCCAGGCCGAGGCCCATCAACGCCATGATCAGCATGACCCGCCAGAGCGGGGTGTCCGCGCCGATCGTGGAGAACAGGAAGAGCGCGACCACCATCAGGCTGCTGCCGATGATCGGGAAGATCCGGTAGCGGCCGGTCCGGGAGATCAGCTGACCGGAGACGATCGAGCCGGTCATGATGCCCATCACCAGCGGGATCATCTGCAGGCCGGCCATCGTGGCGGTCGAGCCCTTCACGATCTGCAGGTAGAGCGGGACGGTCATCAGGCCGCCGAACATGGCCATGCCCAGGATCGTGCTGGAGGTGGCGCCGACCGCGATCGTCCGGTTGCCGAAGAGGCGCAGCGGGAGCAGGGCCTCGTCCTTGTACGCCCGTTCGGCCAGGATGAAGCCGACCAGGCCGATCGCGCCGATCACGAAGCAGGCGATCGAGCGGGTCGAGTCCCAGCCCCAGTCGCGGCCCTGCTCGGCGACGGTGAGGATCGGCACCAGGCAGAGGATCAGGGTGAGCGCGCCCGGCCAGTCGATGCGGTGGTCGACCCGGTGGTGCGGCAGGTGCAGGACCTTGGCGACCACGGCCATCGCGAGCAGGCCGATCGGCACGTTCAGGTAGAACACCCAGCGCCAGCCGTCCACCCAGAGGATCTTGTCGGCGCCGGCGAAGAAGCCGCCCAGGATCGGGCCGAGCACGCTGGCGGTGCCGAAGACGGCGAGGAAGAAGCCCTGGTACTTGGCCCGCTCGCGGGGCGGCACGATGTCGCCGATGATGGCCAGCGCGAGCGACATCAGACCGCCGGCGCCGATGCCCTGGATCGCCCGGAACGCGGCGAGCTGCCACATGTTCTCGGAGAGGCCGCAGAGGAACGAGCCGATCACGAAGATGCCGATGGCGAAGAGGAAGAACGGCCGGCGGCCGTAGATGTCGGAGAGTTTGCCGTAGAGCGGCGTGGAGATCGTCGACGTGATCAGGAAAGCGGTGGTGGCCCACGCCTGCAGGTCGAAACCGTGCAGGTCGTCGGCGATGGTCCGGGTCGCGGTCGCCATGATCGTCTGATCGAGGGCGGCCAGGAACATGCCCATCATCAGACCGCCGAGGATCGTCAGAATCTGGCGGTGGGTGAATTCCACCGGCTCGGCGGCCGGTGGACTGGAGTGGCTCACACGATCTCCCGTGGGGCTGCGGCTGGGTCGGTGCGCACCAGCGCCTCGACCGAGTTGTTGAACTCTTCGAAAAGAACGGTGAAAGCGGCGATCCGATCCGCCGGCCAGTCGGCGAGCGCCCGGCCGAGCAGCTCGATCCGTGCCTGGTCGAGGCGTCGGCAGGCGTCCTCGCCGGACGCGGTCACGGCCAGCCGTGAGGCGCGGCCGTCCTCCGGGTCGGCCTCGCGGCGTGCCAGGCCCGCTTTCACCAACTGGGCGACCTGACGGCTGATCGTGGACGGGTCGGCCTGCTTGATCTCGGCGAGATCGGTGACCCGCATCGGACCCAGGGAACGCAACGGCAACAGCAGCATCAACGCGGAGAACTCGGCGCCGAGGTCTCCTGTCTTGAGCATGCCCCGGAATCGCGTGCCCATTCGGATGAACCGCACGATCTCGTCAGCCAGCCGGGTGGTGTCCTGCTCCACGTCATGGTCCTGTCCGTTAGATGCTTGCACGATACAAGTTGTTGCGTGGGGAACGCATCCGGGTTTCAGCGCATCCGCCAGACGGTGGTGAGCAGGGTGGGAGTGTCCTCGAGGGCCTTCGGGACGGGGACCTCGTAGTCGGCGACCCGGGTGAAGAGGTGCCCGGGGAAGAAGCCGCGGCCCGGATCGCCGACCAGGACGGTGGCGTCGCGGTCGCGGCGGGCGGCCCGGAGGAACGCGGTCATCTCCGGGGCGACGGCCGGGCTGTAGAAGACGTCGCCGGCGAGTATCACATCCGGCATATCAGAAATGTCGGAAATAGTGACGCCGTTGGCGGCGGCGTTGCGGTGCGCGGCGGCCACCGCGTCCGGGTTGATGTCGGTGACGGCCACCGCGGCCGCCCCGGCCCGCGCGGCGGCGACAGCGGCCACCCCGGAACCGGTGGCGACGTCGAGCACCCGGCGGCCGGCCACCTCGTCCGGGTGGTCCAGCAGATAGCGGGCGAGTGCCTGCCCGCCGGCCCAGGCGAAGGCCCAGAACGGCGGCGGCTCGTCACTGCGGAACTCGCCACCGGTCAGATCGAACAGACCGACCGAGGGATCGGCCAGGTGCAGGGAGATCTCCGGAGCGAGGGGTACGGGGCGCAGAGCAGTCGAGTACACCCGGCGATTGTCCGGGATCCGTGGTCCGTGTCAGGCGGGAGCGGCTGAGGTCAACTTCGCGCGGTACGCGGCCCGTGCCTCGGCCGCCCAGCCGGCGTCCTCGTCCTCCAGCAGTGGGCGGGAGGCCAGGAAGGAGGCCGCGGCCAGCGGGCGGCCCGCACGGGCGGCCGGACGGTTCGCGGCGGCGGCGAGCAGCTCGTCGAACCGGGCGGCGTCCACCCGGACCTGATCGGCGACCAGGCCGTACCGGTCCTGCCGGTGGCTGATCACCGAATCCCGGCCCTCGACGCCCGGCTCCAGACGGTCGCGCAGCACCCGCAGGTCGTCCTCGACCGTCGTCGGCGGCACCCCGAGCAGGTCACCCAGCTCCACCAGCGACCGGTCGCCGCGCAGCGCCAGCAACGCGAGCAGGTGACGGGGGGCGGTCACCGCCGAAGTCACCGCCGGTCAGGCGGATGCCGCGGGTGCGGACCTCGAGGTGGCCGAAGAGCTGGATGTCGAACATGATCGAGACTCTGCGACGTGGCGGTTCCGGCGGCAAGCCCCAAAGCGAGGGGGGCACTCGGCCGAAAGACGGGTGATGGCACCCGCTCGGCGGCAACCCGGCGTCGGGCGTACCGCGGTGGCCGTGCCCGCCGGTGCGACGGCAGCCTGTTGGTAGGGCAGGGTGGGTGTCGGGTAATCCTTAGACTGCGCATCGGTCTTTACCGGTAGCCGGCGGGAAAGGGGTCACATGGGGAACGACGCGACGATCAGCGTGCTCGTCGTCGACGGTCACCAGACCTTCGCCGAGCTGCTCGGTCACGCGCTGGCCGGGCAGCCCGATCTGCGGTGGGTGGGCCACGCCCGCACCGGGGCGGAGGCGTTGCGCCTCGCCGCCGAACTGCTGCCGAACGTGATCGTGATGGACCCGGAACTGTCCGATGCGGACGGCATCGCGATCGCCGAACTGATCCGGGTGCGCCAACCCGACTCGCGTGTGGTGATCCTCACGTCCAGCGAGGAGCAGGCGCTGGTACGCCGTGCCACCACCGCCGGTGCCGCCGGATTCCTGTCCAAGAACGGTGCTCTGGGTGACGTGCTGAACGCGTTGCGTACCGCCCATCGCGGCAGTATGACCGTCTCCACCGACATCCTGGCCCGTCTGCTGCGCAGCACCACGCCGGCCGCGGGCCCCCGCGGAGGCGGCCTGACCGCCCGTGAGGACGAGGTTCTGCAGCTCATGGCCTCCGGACTGGACGCCCGGGCGGTCGCCCGCCGGCTCGGCATCAGCGTGCACACGTGCCGGGGCTATCAGAAGGCCGTCCTCGCCAAACTCGGCGCGCACAGCCAACTCGAGGCGGTGGCGATCGCGACCAGGCGCGGGCTCGTCCGCCCTGACCCGCGGTAAACCCTGCGGTCACTCATCCGTTCGGCGGTTCCTTCCGTACTTCTTTCAGGGGGGATACCCGAGGGTGTGCAGGGAGGAAAATCGTGGACCGTACCGCCGACGTCGGCGGGTCGTCCGAGCCGGCCGGGACCGGATCGACGGACGATCGCATGACCGACCGGGGGCTGCCATATCGTCGTCCACAGGCTCGGGAGTCGGGGGAGCCGACCGGGGAGAACTGGTTCGGTGCGGGGGCGCCGGACACCACCGGCACTTCACCGTCGCTCACCGCCGGGTCGCGGGATCTGCCGGTCGTGACCGCGACCGGATCGCCGGTCGGCGCCACCGGTTCACCGGTGCGCTCCGCACGGATCAACTTCGAGGACCTCGACTTCGCCGCGACGCCGCCCGCCCCTGAGTCCGGGTCGGCCACATCCGGGTCCGGGTCGGCCACATCCGGGTTCGGGTCGGCCGCACCTGAGTTCGGGCCGGCCACACCGGCCGGTCCGGGACGGGCCTCGTTCGGCTTCAGCGACGGGCCGATCGGGGGAACCCGGCCGGCGTCGTCGAGCCGGCGGCGCTCCCCGGAGGACTCGGGAACGCTGCCGATCATCCGGCAGCCGCCGGTGCCCGACACGGATCCGGTGCCGTCGTCGCCGGCGCCGTCGTTCGCGTCGTTCTCACCGGCATCGGGGTCGTTCCCGGCGGTGTCGCCCGCATCCAGGGACGATCTGAGCGAGGCCGCGTTCGCCTCGGGTCCCGAGGCGTTCTTCGCCGGGGCACCGGGTCCGGAGGTGCTCGAGTCGCCGCGCCCGGTCCCGGACCGTCCCCGGCAGTCACGGCTGGTCACCGCCGGCATGACCGTTCTCGGTCTGATCGCCCTGGCGGTCCTCGGGGTCACCGGGTTCGTCTACTACAACGGCGCGGACACCGACCTGGGCGGCATGCTCGGCAGTGGCGGGGAGCAGCCGCAGGCCGCCCAGCAGACCGTCACCGGCCCGATCGAGGGCCGGACCATCGCCACGTTCGAACTGCTCGCCGCCACCGACCGGGTCAACCTGAAGATCGCCGACCTGGGCGAGGACCTCTACCGGATCAGTACACCGGAGGGCACCGGCATGCGGCCCAGCGCGGCGATCCAGGGTGACCGGCTCGCCGTCGACCTGGCCCGCGACGGCAACGGCGCCGGCGGGCAGATGGAGGTGCTGCTGGCCGCCAAGGTGCGCTGGACGTTGCGGTTCTCCGGGTACGCCGCGGAACGCATCGTGGACCTCAGCGAGGGCCGGATGACCGGGATCGAGATCGTGGGCGGGACCCGGCGGGCCGAGATCACTCTCGCTCAGGCGGCCGGGACCGTGCCGGTGACGATCACCGGTGGGATGGAGGAGCTGATCGTGCGGGCACCGGAGAACAGTCCGGTGCGGGTCAAGGTCAATGGCGGCGCCGGCACCGTGACGGCCGGTTCGCGGACCCTGCGGGATCTGGCACCCGGTTCCACGCTGACGCCGAAGAACTGGGCGAACGGCGACCGGTACGACATCGACGCGGTCGCACCGATCACGCTGCTCAAGGTGGAGAACTCCTGATCGGGACACCACCCGCGAGGGTGGTGTCCCGATACGGGGAGACTCAGTTCAGCAGGCGCAGGCGGACCGTCTGCTCCATCGCCCGGAGCTGCTCCAGCACGTTGTCGCTGTAACCGGCGGCGATGTCGGTGATCAGATAGCCGTACTCACCGCGGGTGCTGAGCATCTGACCCTCGACGTTCACACCGTGCTCGGCGAGGATCCGGTTGACCTGGGCGAGCACGCCCGGCGTGTTCTTGTGCATGTGGATGATGCGGTGCAGGCCCGGCATCTCCGGCAGGGTGACACCGGGCAGGTTCACGCTCAGCGTGGTGTTGCCCTCGGTCACGAACTTCGCCAGCTTGTTGGCCACGAAGCCGCCGATGTCGGACTGTGCCTCCTCGGTCGACCCGCCGATGTGCGGGGTGAGGATGACGTTCGGCAGGCCGCGCAGCTCGGAGACGAACTCGTCGCCCCGGCCCTTCGGCTCGCTCGGGAAGACGTCCACCGCGGCGCCGGCCAGGTGGCCGCTCGCCAGCGCGTCACGCAGCGCCAGGTGGTCGACCACGATGCCGCGGGACAGGTTGAGGAAGAGGCTGCCGGGGCGCATCTTGGCGAACTGCTCCGCGCCGAAGAAGCCCAGGTTGCCGGGCCGGCCGTCGACGTGCAGCGTGACGATGTCGCTGGACTCGAGCAGCTCCTCCATGCTGGCGCACCGGTGTGCGTTGCTCAGCGCCAGCTTGTCGGCCGTGTCGTAGAAGTAGACCGACATGCCGAGGTTCTCGGCGAGCACGGAGAGCTGCGTGCCGATGTTGCCGTAGCCCACGATGCCGAGACGGCGACCGCGGATCTCGTGCGCGCCGTCCGCCGACTTGTCCCAGACCCCGCTGTGCATCAGCGTGTTCTTCTCGGTCAGGCGACGGGTCAGCGAGATGATCTCGGCGATCGCCAGCTCGACCACCGAGCGGGTGTTGGAGAACGGGGCGTTGAAGACCGCCACCCCACCTGCCGAGGCGGCGGGCAGGTCGATCTGGTCGGTCCCGATGCAGAAGGCGCCGATCGCGACCAGACTGTCGGCGGCCTCCAGGACCTTCGCCGTCACCTGGCTCTTGGACCGGACTCCGAGCAACTGCACCCCGCGGATGCGCTCGATCAGCTCGGTCTCGTCGAGGGCGTTGCGGACGGACTCGACCTGGAAACCGTCCTCCTCGAGCCGGGACACCGCATCCGGATGGATGCTCTCCAAAAGAAGGACTCGCACCTTGGCCTGGTCGATCATCATCTTCCGTTTCCGTTTTTCGGTTGCCCGCCTGGGCCGCCACGCCGAAGCCCAGTTCACAGGGCTGCAAGACTATCCCCCGGCGTGCTGGTCCCGGTGCGGTGTGCTTGAGGTCCCACGTACCGGTCAATCCGGTAACTGTTACGGGCGGGCGGCGGGTGTGGTTCAGAGGGGTTTCTTCACGGTGTGCGTTCGCTGAACGCCCGCTGGACCCAGGGCAGCAGGGCGTCACCCTGAAACCGCTGGAAGGCGCGGACCGTCGGCAGTCCGGGAGGCGGTGGCTGCCGGGACTGGTAGTGGAAATATCCGGTGAACCCGGTGATGATGTCGCGCACCACCGCCGGATCGATGCCGGCCGTGATCCGCCGGGCGTCGCCGCCGTGCACGATCACGTTGATCGCCAGCGCCAGCCTGTCGAACCAGGCCGGCGCGGTGGCGCCCCACGGCCAGTCGACGAAGAAGATCCGGCCGTCCTCGCGGATCAGGATGTTGTCGGCCCGGACATCCATGTTGACCAGGGTGTCGCCGGTCCGCAGCACCGCGAGGCCGCGCTGTGCCGCCTCGTGCAGCGAGCCGGCGTTCCGCGCGGCCCACGCGTCCAGGTCGGCGGGCGGGTCGGCGGCCAGCGCCGCCCAGCAGGCGAAGTCGGCGGTCAGGTGGTCGGCCGCGGTGGGCAGGTCGGACAGCGGCGCCGGCGTGAGTGCCCGGGCGAGCTCCCCGAGCGCGGTCACCGTCGCATCGATCTCGGCAGCCACCCAGGGGGTACGCGGATGCGAGCCCGCGATGTCCTCCAGCACGATCACGACCCACTCGCCGTGCTCGAAGCCGCCGAGCAGACGGGGCACCGGCGCGTGCGCGGGCATGGCGGCGTTGATCCGCAACTCGCGCCGCGCCATCCGCACCGAATCGGTGTTGAGGGACGCGGCCACGGCCTTCACGAAGGCGCGGCGCCCGTCCGCGGTGCGAACCCGGTCGGCGGTGCCGGGGGAGAACCCGCCGGTCTGGGAGACGGCCTCGACGACCGGGCCGCCGATGATCCGCTCGATCCCGTCCCGGATGTCGCCGGGTAGGGCGTCCCACCCGATGCGTACGCCACTCGCTGCCACCATGTCCGCGATCCTGGCAGTCCGCCCGGCTGTTGGCGACCGGTATTCCCGGGCGGCGCCCACCTCGTGGCCCAGGGCAGGAACAGTGCCAGGGCGACGGCCAGCAGCAGGCGCGACTCACGCAGCGGAAGCCAGTCGATCGCGGTCACCGGCAGCAGCATGATCGCGAGAACGCCGATCCGGATCCCGGGCGCCAGGGGCAGGGCGGCGGCCAGGACCAGCCAGACCTGGTGATGGGTCCAGGACACCGGGGAGAGGACGACGGCGGCCGCTCCGGTGACGATCAGGCACCGGAGGAGATCGGTGTGCTCGTCGGTGCGGGGCCCGGCCGTCCGCCGCAGGGCCACCGCGGCCACCGCGCCGGCCAGCAGCAGGGCCACGGTCGCGTGGTGGGGGACGTCCAGGCGCATCAGGGCGCCGTCGAGGGACTGGTTGCCCACCGAGGTGATGGCGCCGAGACGGGGCACGTTGTGCATCTCGGTGAGCCAGTACCGCAGGGACTCCTGGGGGAGCACGGCGGCGGCCAGGGCGGCGCAGGTGAGGAAGGTGGCGGTGGCGATGCCGGCGGCCCGGCGGCGCCCGGTCAGCCAGAGCATCGGGATGAAGATCAGCGGGGTCAGTTTGACCGCCGCGGCCAGGCCGATCAGGACGCCCTGCCGGCGGCTGCGGCGCAGGGCCAGGACGTCGGCCGCGACCAGCAGGGCGAGCAGGAGGCTGATCTGCCCGTACTTGAAGGTGGACGAGACCGGGGCGGAGAGCAGCAGGGCGGTGGCGATCAGCGGGGCGCGGCGACGGTCGACCAGCAGCGCCAGGGCGATGGCGGCCGCGGCCACGCCCACCGTCCAGGCCAGGTGCAGGGGGAACGCGGGCAGCCAGGCCAGCGGCAGCAGGAGCAGTGCGGCGAACGGCGGGTAGGTGAAGGGCGCGTTCCCGTTGCGGATGTAGTCGTAGAGGTCCCCGCCGTGGCGCAGGGTGTCCACGGCGCCGGCGTAGACCTGCAGGTCGGTGAGGCGGCCGGCCTCGGGGCGGCTGAGGGCGACGGCACCGGCCACGACGGCGACGGTCAGCGCGGGCGCCCAGCGGGTCGTCGCTCTCATTATTGCCTCTCTACATAGGGGTGCATGACGGGGCCGGGGAAGGACGGCCGAACGGTGTCAGGAGGCCGGGGACGGCCGGGTGGCGTGGTGGGCGGCCAGCAGGGCGAGCGCGAAGGCCAGAGCGATCCGGGCGGCCGGGCTGGCGAGGAACCCGAAGCCGAAGACGGCGGAGTTGTCGGCGAGGCGCGACGCGGTGTGCTCGGCGGCGGGACTGAGGCGGGGCAGCAGATCCGCCAGCAGGAGCACGACACCGGCGGTGATCGCACCGGCCATGATCGCCGGGTCCGCACGGCGGATCACCGGGTCGATCCGGCGCGGGACGCGTGCCGTGGCGCCGGCGCGGCGGGAGGCGACCGGGCGTGCGGAGCCGGCGGACCGCACGGCGCGGACGGTGGCCGTGGTCAGGAAGACGGTGCAGAGCAGCAGCGGGCCGGCCATCGCGGCGGCGTTGGCCGGCAGCACGTCGAAGCCGGGCCGGGCGGCGGCGCCGGGAAGCAGGGCCAGGGGGAGCCAGGCCGGAGCGGTCGCAGCCGGGATACCCAGCACCGCGGCGGCGTGCAGGGCGCCCGCGGCGGTCCCGGCGACCACCGACAGCAGGCCGCCGAGAACCGCGACGGCGCCCGCCAGGCGGTGCCGTCCGGTGCGGGCCAGCCGGCCGGCGGCGACCGTGGTCAGGGCGGCGATCGCGGTCCAGGTGACGACGGCCGGGGCGATGTCCGGCCACCCCATGAACGGCATCACGGCCACCTCGTTGCCGGCCAGCAGGAACGCGTACGCCGCGACGCCGGTCGCCAGGGTCGCCCGGACCCGGCGACGCGGTGCCCAGCGGGCCGCCGCACCCGCCATGAGCAGCGCGGAGACGGTGAGGAGCGCGATCACGAGCACGGTCTCACCGGCCGCGGACAGCAGCGGGCCACCGTGGTGCAGCGCCAGGTGCACGCCGTTGAACAGGGTCGCGGCGACCAGCACGGTCAGCAGGGCGGCGGTGCCGGTGCGGGCGGCGGACGAGGCGCGGGAACCCCAGGTGACCGGGTCGGCGCCCTCCTCCTCGACCGGCGGGGCGACCAGGATGCTGCCGGCGAAACGGAGCATCCGCACCGGCGTGCCGCGCATGGTGGCCAGCTCGGCGATCCAGGACTCGAGCATCACCTCGGCGAGATCGTCGGGCCAGCGCCGTGCCGCCCGGGTGAGCAGGCCGGCCGCCAGGCGCTCGACGGGCGACGGGCCGGTCATGCGGTGCGCTCGACAGGCGACGGGCCGGTCATGCGGTGCGCTCGACGGGTGACGGGCCGGTCATGCGGTGCCGGCCTGCGGAAACGGCTGCCCGGCCGCCCGGGTCATCTGCTGCTGGAACGCGGCGACCTCCAGCCGGGCCTCCGCCGCGCCCTCGGCGGTGAGGACGTAGTAGCGCCGGGCCGGCCGCCCCTCGAGGACCGGGTCGATCTGCTCCCAGCGGGACTGCACCCAGCCGGCCCGCTCGAGGCGCACGAGGACCGGATAGAGGGTGCCGCTGGGCAGGCCGGTGTCGCGCATCAACTGGACGCCGTAGTGCTCGCTGTCGATGTCGGCGAGCATCGCGGCGGCCACCTTGAGGACGGGTGTCGTCATGCGAGGACGGGCCATGTCGGAACTCTACATAGAGTCGGGCCTGTGCATCAGGGGGCGCGCGGTAACAACACCGTGACGATCAGGCCACCCTCGGCCCGGGCGTCGGCACGGACGTCACCGCCGTGCGCGCGAGCCACCGCCCGGACGATGGACAGGCCCAGACCGGCGCCGGGGGAGACCAGGCGCTCCCGGCCGTACCGGTGGAACGGCTCGAACAGGCCGGGGACCTCGTACCGGGGGACGACCGGCCCGGAGTTCGCGACCGCCAACTCCACCCAGCCGTCCGGACGGGTCCGCGTGGTGACCCGCACCCAGCCCCGGTCGGCGACGTTGTGGCGTACGCCGTTCTCCACCAGGTTCTGCACGAGGCGTTCCAGCAGCACCGGATCGCCCAGGACGGCCGCCTCGCCGGGGTCGGCGAGCACCTTCACGGTGTCCGACACCGCGACGTGGTCGACGATGTCGGCGAGATCCACGTACGACCGGTCGGTCACCTCCCGGTCGGAGCGGGCCAGCAGGAGCAGGCCGTCGATCAGCCGCCCGTGCCGGTCGTTGATGGCCAGCAGCGTCGAGCCGAGCTGACGGACCTCCGGGGAGGCACCCTCCTCGGCGAGCGCCACCTCCAGCAGGGTCCGGTTCAGGGTCAGCGGCGTCCGCAACTCGTGCGACGCGCTGGCGATGAACCGGCGCTGCCCGTCGAACGACTGGTCCAGCCGGGCCAGCATCAGGTCGAACGTGTCGGCGAGCTGTTTGACCTCGTCGTTCGGTCCGGTCAGGGCGATCCGCTCGTGCAGCCCGCGGTCGGCGGCCGGTGCCTCGGCGATCCGCCGGGCGGTCGCGGTGATCTGGTGCAGCGGCTGCACCAGCCGGCCGGCGATCAGCCAGCCCAGCGCGATCGTCGTCGCGCTGACCACCAGCAGCGCGACGCCACCCTGTTGCAGCAGGGTGCTCAAGGTGGTCGCCTGGGTGTCCTCGACGATCGTCCGGAACAGCACGTCCCCACCGGGCGGCGCCGGGTCGGACCCCTGGACCATGGTGGCGGCGGAACCCGGCTTCTGATTGCTGAGCAGGGCGTAGAGCACACCCAGCAGCACCATCCCGGCGACCACGAACAGGCCGCCGTAGACCAGGGTGAGGCGGGCGCGGACGGAGAGTCTCATCGGATCCGGTATCCCACGCCCGGTTCGGTCAGCACCACCGCCGGTTCGCCGAGCTTGCGGCGCAACTTGAGGATCGCCATCCGCACGGTGTGGGTGAACGGGTCGGCGTTCTCGTCCCACGCCTTCTCCAGCAGCGTCTCGGCGGACACCGCGACGCCGTCGGCCCGCAGCAGTTCGGCCAGCACCGCGAACTCCTTGCGGGACAGCGGGACGTACCGTCCGTCGCGGTGCACCTCCCGCCGGTACGGATCGAGGCTGATCCCGGCCCGCCGCAGCACCGGCGGGGCGGCCGGCCGGGCCCGCCGCCCCAGCGCCGACACCCGGGCCGACAACTCCCGGAACGCGAACGGCTTGGGCAGGTAGTCGTCGGCGCCCAGGGCCAGCCCGGACACCCGGTCGTCGATCCCGGCGGCCGCGGTCAGCATCAGCACCCGGACGTCCGCCCTGCGTTCGGCGAGCACCCGGCACACCCTGTCGCCGTGCACCACCGGCACGTCCCGGTCCAGGACCACCACGTCGTAGTCGACGACGTCGATCCGTTCCAGGGCGGAGCCGCCGTCGTAGACCACGTCGACGGCGTGGGCCTCCTTCCGGAGACCCTGTGCCACCGCGTCCGCGAGCAGCGGCTCGTCCTCCACCACCAGGATCCGCATGCCTCCATAGTGGCGGGTTCCGATGTCACCACGGCGTCACCGTTCTCCGTGACGCCCGGGAGACGCCGTCCCGCCTTCACTGCTGGGGACCGCAGCGACGTGAAGGAGACGACGATGAGGACCAGACAGGCGCTGGTGGCGGGGCTGCTGCTCGCTGCCCTGACCGGTGGCTGCGCCCAGGGCGCCGCGGAGAGCCCGGACGTGGCCACCGCGCAGAGCACCGGACCGGGCGGCACGGTGACACCGTCCGCGACGACGAGCACGGACCCGGACGCGCCGCTCGCCTACGCCAGGTGCATGCGGGAGAACGGGATGACCTGGTTCCCCGACCCGAACCCGGACGGCGGGACGATGCTCACCGTGCCGAACGGGGTCAGCCGCCAGGACATGCAGGCCGCCGAGGAGGCGTGCCGCCAGTACGCACCCACCCGGGACGGCGTCCGGAAGCCGAACGCCGAGGACCTGGAGAAGGTCCGGCAGATGGCCGCGTGCATGCGGGAGAACGGGGTGCCGAACTTCCCCGACCCGAACGCCGACGGCAGCCTGGAACTCGACGGCGGCGAACTCGGCACCGGCCCCGGCGATCCGATCTTCGACAAAGCCGAGAAGGCCTGTTCGGCATTCCTCCCCCAGGGCGGCCGGCAGAACCAGGAGCAGGGATGAGCCGCCGGAAGGCCACCGTGGCGGCGGCCGCCGTGGTGACGGCATCGGCCGCGGCGGCAGCGGTGTTCGCAGTCGGCCTGCCCGAGGAGGACACCGGCGCCCAGGCGGCCGGAACCACCCCGGCGGCCACGGCGGACGTCCGCCGGGAGACCCTGGTCGACACCGAGGATCACGACGGCTCCCTCGGGTACGGCGACCCGGTCGCGCTCGCCACCGACCTGGCCGGCACGGTCACCTGGCTGCCGGCCAACGGGTCCACGATCACCCGGGGCAGACCGCTGTACCGGATCGACGACGACCCGGTGCTGCTGTTCTACGGGGCGCTGCCCGCGTACCGGGCGTTGCGGCCGGGAGTCGAGGGCGCCGACGTGAAGCAGTTCGAGAAGAACCTGTGGGCGCTGGGCTACCGCGGGTTCACCGTTGACGACGAGTACACCTGGGCGACCGCCGAGGCCGTCGAGGACTGGCAGGACGATCGGGGGCTGGCCGAGACCGGCACGGTCGAGCTGGGCCGGGTCGTCTACCGCACCGGGGCGGTCCGGGTCGCCTCCGCCACCGCGACCCCCGGTGCCCGGGTGCCGGACGGCGCCGAGATCCTGCAGCTGACCGGAGTCCGCCGGCTGGCCGTGGTCACCCTCGAGATGGACGACCAGCGCCTGGCCCGCAAAGGCGCGAAGGTCGGCCTGACCCCGGCCGGCTCGACCGCGACGACCGGGCGGATCACCGACGTGGCGACCAGCGTCGAGACCGCGGACGACCCGAACGAGGACGACACCACCGTCCTCGACCTGACCATCACGATCGACGGGAAGCCCACCGGGCCGGACGAGAGCTCGGTGACGGTCTCGTTCACCGCCTCCCAGCGGGAGGACGTGCTGACCGTGCCGGTCACCGCGCTGCTCGCGCTCGCCGAGGGCGGGTACGGCGTGCAGGTCACCGACGCCACCGGCACCGGACCGTGGCGGTGGAGACCGGACTGTTCGCCGGCGGCCGGGTGGAGATCCGCGGCGACGGCCTCAGCGAGGGCACCAAGGTCGGGGTGCCGTCGTGACCGGGCCGGTGATCGCCCTGGCCGGCGTCACCAAGTCCTACCCGGGCGGGGTGACCGCGGTCCGTGACGTCGACCTGACCGTCGAGCACGGCGAGCTGATCGCCATCGTCGGGCCGTCCGGCTCCGGCAAGTCGACCATGCTGCACCTGATCGGCACCCTGGACCGGCCGTCGGCGGGCACCGTCCACATCGACGGCCACGACGTCGCCGCCCTCTCCGACCGGCGACTGTCCGCGCTGCGGGCCGGCCGGATCGGATTCGTGTTCCAGCAGTTCCACCTGGCACCCGGGCGGGACGCCGTCGCCAACGTCGCCGACGGTCTGCTCTACACCGGCGTACCCCGCAAGGAGCGGGAGCGGCGCGCGAAGGCCGCGCTGATCCGGGTCGGACTCGCCGACCGGCTCGCCCACCGGCCGCACCAGCTCTCCGGCGGTGAACGGCAGCGGGTCGCCGTGGCCCGGGCCGTCGCCGGCGACCCGGCGGTGCTGCTCGCCGACGAACCGACCGGCAACCTCGACTCGCACGCCGGTGCCGGCGTGGTCGACCTGCTGCGGGAACTCAACGCGGCCGGCACCACGGTCCTGGTGATCACCCACGACCACGAGATCGCCGGGACACTGCCCCGGCAGGTCGTGATGCTCGACGGGCGGGTGATCTGAGATGACGCTGCGCCCGGCCCGTCTGCGCGTCTCCGACCAGCTGCGGCTCGGCGGCGTCGGCCTGCGCGCCCGGCCGCTGCGGGCGTTCCTGTCCGCCCTCGGCATCGCGATCGGCATCGCCGCGATGACCGCCGTCGTCGGCATCTCCTCGTCCAGCCGGGCCGAACTCGACCGGGCCCTCGACGCGCTGGGCACGAACATGCTGACCGTCGCGCCCGGCGACACCATGTTCGGCGGGGACGCCACCCTGCCGGACGAGGCCCTCACCATGATCGAGCGGATCGGGCCGGTCACCTCGGCCACCGCGACCGGATCGGTCGGCACCCGGGTGTACCGCAACGACCGGATCCCGGAAGGCGAGACCGGCGGGCTGGCGCTGCTCGCCGCCCGGCTGGACCTGCTGGAGACGGTCGGCGCCGGTCTGGCCCACGGCAGCTGGCTCAACGCGGCCACCGACGACTACCCGGTGGTGGTGCTCGGCGCGACGGCCGCCCAGCGTCTGGGGGACGTGCCGACGATCTGGATCGACGGTCGCGCCTACACCGTCGCGGGGGTGCTCGAGAAGGTGCTGCTGGCGCCCGAATTGAACTCGGCGGTCCTCGTCGGCTGGCCGGCGGCCGAGTCCTACCTGGACTTCGACGGGCACCCCACCACGGTCTACACCAGGGCGGTGCCGGCGAAGGTGGAGGCGGTCCGGGCGGTGCTGGCGGCCACCGCCAACCCGGAGAGCCCCGACGAGGTGCAGGTGTCCCGGCCGTCCGACGCGCTCGCCGCGCAACGGGCGACCGATCGGGCGTTCACCGCGCTGCTGCTCGGACTGGGCGCGGTGGCACTGCTGGTGGGTGGGATCGGCGTCGCGAACACCATGGTCATCTCGGTGCTGGAACGCCGCGCCGAGATCGGACTGCGCCGGTCACTGGGGGCGACCCGGGGTCAGATCCGGACCCAGTTCGTCACCGAGTCGCTGCTGCTGTCGCTGCTCGGTGGTCTGAGCGGGGTGCTCGGCGGGGCCGCGGTGACCGCCGTTCATGCCGGCACGCAGGGCTGGCCGGCGGTGGTGCCACTGTGGGCGCTGGCCGGTGGTCCAGCCGCGACCCTGGTGATCGGTGCGGCGGCGGGCCTCTATCCGGCGGTGCGGGCGGCGCGCTCGGCGCCGACCGAGGCGCTTTCCGCTGCCTGAGATCCCTTCACCGGGTACGCGACGGAGCGCTCGGCGAGCAGTCCGGGCCCTGGAGTCACGCCAGGGCCCGGCGGCGGCGCAACGGCCCGGAGTGGGCAGAAGGCCGCCGAGGGAGCCAGTGATGGAACGGGTAGCTCGTACAATATGGAGCTTTTGACCTTAGTTTGTGGTTTCTACCGGGCGGGTGAGCGAGACACCGTTGCCCATGCAGAGGCCGGGCTCCTTGCCCAGCTTCTCCGCGATCTGCAGACAACGGGCCACCTGGTCGACACTCGCATCGGTCCGGGTGATCTCCGCGCGGGTCTTCGCGTTCGCCTTGTCGATCTCCAAGTTGCGGGCCTCGAGGATCTTCTGGCCGTAGGCGGCGATGGCCTGCGTCGTCGGCTCGTCGTAACGCGGCGACTCGAACGCCACCGACTTGACCTCGATCTCGTCACCGAGCTCGGTGGTGAGCGCCTGCACCAGCAGATCCTTGTAGGTCTTGTTCAGATCCGGCGCCGGCGCGTCCCCACTGGTCGGATCCACCGCCCCCAACGGGTCGAACGACGCGAAGATCGACGTCATCGAGCCGTTGATCTGCGGGTTCACCCGGCGCTCGGTGAACACCTCGAACCGGGACTTCCCATCCACCTCACGGTAGGCGGCCCAGTTCTCCGGCGCCTTCTCCGCCTGCGCCGACCACTCGATCTGCACCGGGATGCAGGCCCGCCGCTGCGCCGCGATCGTCACCCACACACAGTCCTCGCCGAGATGCGAGTACGTCTGACCGGACGCGTCCCACTCGTCGATGTCCTGCCACGGCAGCGTCCACTGCAGGCCGGCGCCGGTGGTCCGGCCGGTCGGCTTGTTCCAGGCGGTCACGATGCCGACGTTGCGGGTCGGCACGACGGTGATGCTGGCCGTCACCACGACGGCGATCGCCACGAAGGCCGACACGGCGAACGTGCCCCAGGCCTGTCGGCGGAAGGTAGCGCCCTTGCCGGTCACCGCGGCGACCAGGGCGATGAGGGCGACGACGGCGAGAAGAATGCCGAAGACGAACAACGTGATCAGAACTCCTGAGCTTTGTTGTGGTGCGCCAGGATCTGCTGCGCACGATCGCGCAGGTCAAGGGCGTCGGGGGTGTTGACGAGATCAGCGGCCAGCCGGACGGCGTCGTCGTAGCGGGCGAGCCGCAGCGCCTCCCGGCTCCGCGTCCGGCCGAGCGTGAACCCGATCACCACTCCCAGCGTCACACCGAGAGCGGCCACTCCGAACACCAGAACCGCGATCATGCAGGTCAAGATAGTGGAGATCCTCAACCCCGGGCATCGGTGCCGACCCCCATCAGGCAGGACCCGACCCGACAGGGCCGAACCGTCTTCCATGCCACACAGCACGCTTCGATCCTGGTAGCGGCCGGTGTCGGCGGCGAGTGCTGCACGGTGTCCATGTGTGGCGTTCGGAGGTGTCACTCGGTGATCTTGGTCGGTCTCGTGATCAACTCGAATCGTGTGGCATTGCGGAGTCGTCAGCCGTCGTCTGCGGTTGCTTTCGGCGCGTCGGTGAACCGTGGTTGACGGCTCGATCGGTCGAGCCGTCGCTCACGGCTGTCCGGGGGACGGGAATCAGCCGTCAGCGACGGCTCGGGGCTACCCGGCCGTCGTCCGGGGTCGTTTTCGGCGCGTGGACGAACCGTGAGCGACGGCCGGGCTGGTTGTCATGCCGCTCAACTCGTGCTGCTCATGGTCGTGGGCGGGCTGCTCGGGTGGGTCCGGTACCTGATCGAGGCCAGGGCAGCGGAGATCGACAAGCGCGGGCATCGGTGCCGACCCCGTGGCCGGATAGGGTCCGGCGATGGGGGAGATGCCGGAGGAACAGCGGAAGGCGCTCGCGCTGGAGCGTTACCGAACCTGGTGGGCCATCGGCGATCGGGCGGCGATGCTCCCGATCGGAGCGGGCCTGCTCGCCCTGCCCGCGTTCCTGGCCGACCCCGAGCCGTCCCGGATCGTGCCGACACTGATTCTGGCCGCGGCGGCGGGTTGCGGGGCTGCGGTGTACGTCAGCCGGCGATCGTTCTCCTGGCAGGCGAAATGGTGGCTGCTCGGCGCGTGGGCGCTGCTGATGGTGGGCGGCATGCTGCTGACCCGGACGACCTGACGGTCAGGCGGCCTGCTCGCGGAGCAACCGGGCGGCCGAGTGGATCAGCTGGCCGACGGTCTGAAAGTAGCGGGCATGCGTCTGCTGCAGCACCTCCCGCGACGAGGCGCCGAGAACGATCACTTCGATGTCACCGGTGAACCGCTTCTCACGCTCGATCCGGAACCGGGCCTGCAACGAGCTGGAGCCGT
This sequence comes from Actinoplanes rectilineatus, assembly GCF_000962825.1. GTDB lineage: Bacteria > Actinomycetota > Actinomycetes > Mycobacteriales > Micromonosporaceae > Actinoplanes > Actinoplanes rectilineatus. The sequence goes on along the minus strand of NZ_JZKF01000045.1, from coordinate 57,789 downwards.
CCGCGAACTCCTCCTCGTGCAGGATCACGCCACGGCCCTGATCTAAGACGAGGAGAAAGTAACGCATGGAATCCTCAGCTCTCGGCAGATCTTGCGGAATTCCCACAGGGCACGAAGCAGAGTCGACGGTCAAGGTGTGGGCAGCAGGTCGTCGACGAGGACGTCGATGCCGGCGTAGGTGACCGGAATGCGGTCGCCCGGACGGTATTCGACGCGGCGGCGGTAACCGGTGGCGATCGGCTCGGTGTGCTCGAAGATCTGCTCACGGGTGACGACCCAGTAGACCGGGTATCCGGCGGAACCGTAGAGCCGGGTCTTGACGTTCAGGTCGTGGAGCAGCGTCTCGTCGGCGACCTCGACGACCAGCAGGACATCCTCCGGGCCCAGCGGGACGATCGGGCGCCGACCGTGCCGACCGTGCCGACCGTGCCGACCGTGCCGACCGTGCCGACCGGAACCGCCGACGCCGGCCGCACCCAGCAGTCCGGGTCGGGCAGCGAGTCACCGGTCGGAAGCGTCGACGTGGTCGGCCGCACCCCGGAGCGGGGGAGCGAGGCGAGGAGCTGCCCCACCGCGTCGCCATGCCAGGAACCGATCGCCACGGGCCAGATCTCTCCCTCGACGAGTTCCACCCGATGGTCGAAGGCGCCGGCCTCGAAGGCACGCAGGAACTCGCCCGGGCTCCAGTGGTAGGCGAGTCCGGGCTCGGTCATGTGACGAGCCTATCAACGGGAAACCGGGCGAACCGGTCACGAACGAGGGCGACGAAACAGCTCAATCCGCTCCCCGTCCTCCCGTTCGCGTGGGTGTGCGTTCATCCATGAACATTCACATCGGTCCGCGACGGACCTCGTGTGCGACGAGAGAAGGCCCTTGATCAGGGGATTGTTGCGCGCCCGGCAGGATTCGAACCTGCGACCGACGGATTAGAAGTCCGTTGCTCTATCCGCTGAGCTACGAGCGCTGGCCTGCACATACTAGGCGGTCGTGCTGGATCTGTCGTCCGCCTTGTCTGCCGCGCCCGTCTCGACGGCCGCTTCGGCTGCCTCCAGGGCGGTCGTGACCTCGGCTCGGTCCTCCGGCGCCGTGGGTACCGGGACCTCGGGGGAGCCCGGCGCGGGCAGGAAGGCGTCGACCCAGCGGGCCAGTTCGCGGAAGACCTCGGCGCGGACCTCTTTGCCCGAGAGGGTCAGATCGTGCATGCCGCCGTCGAAGCGGGCGATCGTCACGCGTGGGCCGAGGCCGGGGGCCCAGCGCACGATGTGGTCGACGTCGAGGACCGCGTCGGTGATGCGGACGTCCTCGTGCCAGGCGCGGCCGCGGAACGTGCGGGTGGAGGCGGCGACCAGGATCGGCGCGTCGATGGACAAGCCGGCGCGGAGGCGGCGCTGGCCGTTGCGGATGGCGTCCAGCCAGCCCATCGTCACCGGGAAGCCCTGGATCGGCTTCCAGGCCAGGTCGTAGGTCCATTCTCCGTCATGTTCGTGGTGCAGGCTCTTGCCGTACAGGCCGAGGGAGGAGACCGGCATTCTGCGGTACGGGGAGCGCCCGGTCACCGCGAGGACGGCGGACATCAGCGGGCGCCGCATCAGCCACGGCATGTTGAAGTCGAAGAAGGGGCTGTTCAGGAACAGTCCGTCGACGAGTCCCCGGCCCTGGCGGGAGTGCGCCCACAGTGAGGTGATCAGTCCGCCGGTGGAGTGGGCGCCGACGAGCAGCTGGTCGTGGCCGTCGTCCTGGCGGATGATGCGGGCCGCCTCGTCGAGTTCCGGGAAGTAGTCGGACATGCTGCGGGCGAAGTTCGGCGTCTGGTGGGGCAGCAGACTCCGGCCGTATTTTCGCAGGTCGAGGGCGTAGAAGTCCCAGCCGCGTTCGACGAAGAAGTCGGCCATGTGGGTTTGGAAGAAGTAGTCGACGAACCCGTGCACGTGCAGTACGGCTCGGCGGGCCGGGGTCGCCGCCCGGCGGCGTACCAGGGTCGCCACGACCGGGCCCTCGTCGTCGTTGCCCAGTTCGATGGTGTGCCGCTCGTATGGCGGGCCCAGGACGTCGGTCTCCACACGATCAAGGCTACCCACCGGTAGGGGCCGCGGGGCATAGCAAACCGCCCAAGATCGGTGCGGTTGTCCACAGTCGTTGCCCGTACACAGGAGGGAATCCGCCTCCGGCCCGGAACCGGCAGTCTCGGCTCTCGACCGCATCCGACGCGTCCGAGGGGACGAACCGTGTTCGAGACCAACATCGCCATCGTGGGCAACGTGCTGACCACGCCCGAATGGCGGCGCACCAGCACGTCCAACCAGCTTGTCACCCATTTCCGGGTGGCGTCCACCGCCCGCCGGTTCGATCGGGAGACCGGCCGCTGGGTCGACGGCAACAGCATGCGGGTCCGGGTCACCGCGTGGCGCCGGCTCGCGGAGGGCGTCGCGTCCTCGATCGCGATCGGCGACCCGGTCATCGTGTACGGGCGGATCTACACCCGCGACTGGGTCGACGACGACAACCGGAACCGGGTCTCCTACGAGGTGGAGGCCTTCTCCATCGGCCACGACCTGGGTCGCGGCCGGGGGCGGTTCTTCCGCAACCGGGCGGGGGCCGCCACCGCCGAGGAGCCGGAGACCGACACGATGGTGCGTGGCGAGCCGTCCACCGCGGTCGACGAGGCGGAACAGCCGGTCGCGTTCGGCGACGGCATGCCGGACCGGGTGCCCGGCGAGGGCGAGCCGAGTTTCCTCGAGGTGGTGGCCGGCCTGACCGCCGGCGCTGTCGACGAGCCCCCGCATGTCGGCGCTGTCGACGAGGCCCCGCGTGCGGGCGCTGTCGACGAGGGCACGCGTGCCGCCGCGATCGGAGGGGCCCCGCACGCCGGGGCGGTCGGGGAGGTCCCGCAGAGCGATCGGCGTGAGCCCGTGCCGGCCTGAGACATCACCGGATAGCCGCCGCCCGGAGGAATCCGTCCCCTGCGGAATCTTTCGGCGCGTGTGGCGCCCGGTGGCCCGGCCGGAGGGCAGAACCCCTGCGTATGGGTCACGCGGGGGTTCCCGGCCGGGCCACCTGAGGCGGAACGAGCCGATCGTGCCGGTGCATCCGCCCGCGAGGCGGAGTGGCCCGATGGGGCTCTGGTCGCCGGAACCGGGCAGACTGAACGCGTGCTGCTGAAGGACATCCGCGCCATCGTGACCGAGACGGTGGTGCTCTCGCCGGAGGATCAAGCTGCCGAGGACGCCAACACCAACTGGTTCGGCGCTCCTCCGCACGAGCGCATGGGACTGTCGGCCGACGAGGTGGTGACCGCGTTCGAGGAGACCGCGGCCGTGCTCCGTGAGCAGGTGGCCGGTTGCGGCCATCGGGGCACCGCCACCTTCTTCGTCTGGCACGACGCCGTCGCCGGGCAGCTGCGCTGTTCGGCCGGCACTCGTAAACCGAGCGATCTGCCGTTCCCCACCACCTACCAGGTGACCGGCGATCTGCTCGCCATCGTCACCGAATTCCTCGAGGACCGGGCCCCCGGCTCGATCCAGTGGGGTCAACTGGAGCCGGTGCCGTACCCGGAGGACGACGACGCCGAACCGTCGGTGCTGGCGGTCTGGGCGTTCGATCTGACGCCGTTCGGGCGCTGACCCGTCACTCGTGGAAGGGAATTCCGTGCCACAACGGTGGACCGCGGACGCGGCCGGCCTGCTCGCGGGCTACCTGTTGGACGCCGCGCTCGGTGATCCCCGGCGTCTGCACCCGGTCGCCGGGTTCGGGACCGCCGCCGCCGCTCTGGAACGCCGGGTCTACCGGCCGAACCGGGTGGCGGGGGCGGCGTTCACCGCGGTGGCGGTGGGCGTGCCGGTGCTGGCGGGCCTGGCCGCCTCCCGGGTCACCCGCAACGTGCCGGTGGCTCGGTTCGCGGTGACCGCGGCTGCCACCTGGACGGTGCTCGGCGGCCGGACCCTGCGGCGCGAGTCACGGATCATGGCCCGGCATCTGGAGGCCGGTGATCTGGCGTCGGCCCGGGGCCGGCTCAGCCATCTGTGTGGCCGGGATCCGTCGGCGCTCGACGAGCCGGAGCTGGCCCGGGCCACGGTGGAGTCGGTGGCCGAGAACACCTCGGACGCGGTCGTGGCGCCGCTGTTCTGGGGTGCGCTGGCCGGCCCGGCCGGGTTGCTGGGTTACCGGGCGGCCAACACTCTCGACGCGATGGTCGGGCACCGGTCGCCGCGGTACGCGCGGTTCGGCACCCCGTCGGCCCGGCTGGACGACCTGCTCAACCTGGTGCCGTCCCGGCTGACCGGGGTGTTGACCATGGTGGCCGCGCCGGTGGCCGGCGGTAAGCCGTGGGAGGTGCTCCGGGTGTGGCGGCGGGACCGCAACGACCACCCGTCGCCGAACGCGGGGCAGTGCGAGTCGGCGATGGCCGGCGCCCTGGGGGTACGCCTCGGCGGCCGCAACATCTATTTCGGACGCAGTGAGACCCGCCCGTTCCTGGGCGACGGACCGAAGCCGCGGGCGGTGCACCTGCGCCGGGCGGCCCGGGTGTCCGGTGTGGTCGGGGCGTCCGCCGCGGTCCTGGCCGCCGGCGTGGCGGTGCTGCGCGGGGCGATCCGCCGGTGACCGGGGGCCTGCTGGTCGCCGGCACCACGTCGGACGCCGGCAAGAGTGTCCTGACCGCCGGGATCTGCCGCTGGCTGCATCGCGAGGGTGTCCGGGTGGCGCCGTTCAAGGCGCAGAACATGTCCAACAATTCGGTTGTCGTCCTGGATGCGGCGAACCGTGGCGGCGAGATCGGCCGGGCACAGGCGATGCAGGCCGCGGCCTGCGGTGTCGAGCCCGACCTGCGGTTCAACCCGGTGCTGCTGAAGCCGGGCAGTGACCGGTCGAGCCAGGTCGTGCTGCTCGGCGAGGTGGTCGACACGGTGACCGCGGGCAACTACCGCGCGTTGCGCCCGCGGCTCGCCGAGACGGCCCACGCGGCGTTCGAGAGTTTGCGGGACGACTACGACGTGGTGATCTGTGAGGGCGCCGGCAGCCCCACCGAGATCAACCTGCGGGACGGCGACTTCGTCAACATGGGCCTGGCCCGCCGGTTCGGGCTGCCCACCCTGGTGGTCGGCGACATCGACCGGGGTGGCGTGTTCGCGGCGTTCTTCGGCACGCTGGCGCTGCTGTCGCCGGAGGACCAGGCGCTGGTCTCCGGTTTTGTGATCAACAAGTTCCGGGGCGACCTGGGGCTGCTCGCGCCGGGGCTCGACATGATCCACGCCGCGACCGGGCGGCCGGTGCACGGTGTGCTGCCGTTCCATCCGGATGTCTGGCTCGATGCGGAGGACTCTCTCGCGTACGGGAGGACGCTCGGGCGCCCGGAAGGGCCGCGGGGCACCGCCTGGCTGCGTGTCGCGGTGATCCGCCTGCCCCGGATCTCGAACGCCACCGACGCCGAGGCGCTCGCCGCCGAACCGGGTGTGCGGGTGCTGCTGACCGTCGAACCGGGGGACGTGGCCGACGCCGATCTGGTGGTGATCCCCGGGTCCAAGGCGACCGTCTCCGACCTGGCCTGGCTGCGTGAGACGGGTCTGGCCGACGCGGTCCGCGCGCACGTCGCGGCGGGCAAGCCGCTGGTCGGCATCTGCGGCGGGTTCCAGATGCTGGCCGAGCGGATCCACGACGACGTGGAGAGCGGCGACGGCACGGTGCCCGGCCTGGGCCTGCTGCCGGTGGAGATCACCTTTGCGGCCCGCAAGACCCTCGCGCGCGCGGCCGGGAGCGGTCTGGGCGAGGCGGTGTCCGGTTACGAGATCCATCACGGGTACGCGTCCGCGGGCGTCCCCGAGCCGTTCCTGACCTACGCCGACGGCCGGCCGGAGGGCGCCGTGTCCGGGGCGGTGTACGGCACCCACTGGCACGGCGCGTTCGAGTCCGACGACTTCCGGCGTCGGTTCCTGACCCGGGCCGCCGAGCAGGCCGGCCGGCCGGGGTTCACGGTCGCCCCGGACACCCGGTACGCCACGATCCGCGAGCGGGCCCTGGACGTGCTCGGTGATCTCGTCGCCGAACACCTGGACACCGGGGCACTGCGACGGCTGATCGAGAAGGGCGCGCCGGCGGGTCTGCCGTTCGTCCCTCCGGGTGCTCCCTGAGGGCGTTTTCAGGGGTTCCTCCGGGTCGCGGGCCGCGACGGCGGTTGCCTCACCGGCGTACGTTGGCTGCGGAGAAAGCGGCTGGTGCGGGATGGGGTGGGTGCGATGACGACCGACGGGACGACTGACGGGGCCGAGCGGCCGGTACGCCGCCGGGTCACGCTGACCGGGATCAGTTCCCGGGCCTGGGAGCACCCGGCCGACCGGGGCGCGCTGACCGCCCTGCGGGAGCTGCGCGGGTTCGACGACGTGGTGAAGACGTTCTTCGGCATGTGGAACGAGCGCGGGTTCCGGCTGAGCTACCTGGCCGGTTCGATCCGGGTCGACCACCGGCAGTACCCCCGGGTCTTCCAGCGTTTCACCGAGGCGGCCGCCACGCTCGACGTGGCCGAGCTGCCCGAGCTGTTCGTGACGCAGGAGCCGCGGATCACCGGTCAGGCGATCGGCCTGGAACGGCCGTTCATCGTGATCAGCACGGGCGCGGTGGAGCGTCTCGACGACGACGAGCTGCGTGCGCTGCTCGGGCACGAGCTGGGCCATGTGCGCAGCGGTCACGCCGTCTACAAGACGATCATGATGATTCTGACGAACTGGGCGGCCAACCTGAGCTGGCTGCCGGTGGGCGCGATCGCCCTGCGCGGGATCATCGCGGCGATGCTGGAGTGGTGGCGCAAGGCGGAGCTGTCGGCCGACCGGGCGGGCCTGCTGGCCGGCCAGGACCCGGCGGCGTCGCTGCGGCTGCTGATGAAACTGGCTGGTGGCGGCGATCTGTCGCAGATCGACACGGCCGCGTTCCTCGAGCAGGCCGCGGAGTATGAGAGCGGCGGCGACCTGCGGGACAGCATCCACAAGATCGGGCTGACCGCGTGGAGCACGCATCCGGTGCCCGTTGCACGGGCGGCGGAACTACGCAAGTGGGTCGACTCCGGTGCATATGCGCAGGTTCTCGCCGGGGACTACCCGCGCCGGGACGACGACCGGAGCGCCTCGGTCACCGAGGATGTGAAGGCCGCCGCCAAGGCGTACCGCGAGGACTTCGCCACCTCCCAGGATCCGCTGGTCGGCCTGGTCCGCAAGGTCGGGGGCGGGGCCGCCGACCTCGCCGGTTCGGCCGCCGGCCGGGCGATGAACTGGGCCAGTGACGCGGCCCGGCGCGGCCGTGGGAGCAACGGCGGGGAGGGCACTCCGGCGGAGTGACCCCGACCGGCCCCTGAAACCGGCACCGGGGAGTTCTACGATCGCGGCATGAGCTTGAGTGAATCCGATCTGCGCGCCGCGATCGCGCGGGAGTTGCCCGGTGTCCGTGCCGACCTGGAGAGACTGGTGCGCATTCCGGGCATCGCGTTCGAGGGATTCGACCATGCGCACGTCGAGCGGTCCGCCGAGGCGGTCGCCGATCTGCTGCGTGGCTGTGGTCTCGAGACCGAGGTGGTGCGGCACGGCGGCCAGCCCGCCGTGATCGGCCGTAAGGCGGCCCCGGCCGGTGCCCCGACCGTGCTGCTCTACGCCCACCACGACGTCCAGCCGGCCGGCGACCCGGCGTTGTGGACCAGCGAGCCGTTCGAGCCGCAGGAGCGCGACGGCCGCCTCTACGGCCGGGGTGCCGCCGACGACAAGGCGGGCGTGATGGCGCACATCGCCGCGCTGCGTGCCTTCGGTGACCAGCTGCCGGTCGGCGTGGTCGTCTTCGTCGAGGGCGAGGAGGAGTACGGTTCCGACTCCCTCGACACGATCATCCAGGAGCACCTGGAGGAGCTGCGCTCCGACGTGATCGTGATCGCCGACTCCGGCAACTGGGACATCGGCGTGCCCGCGCTGACCACCTCGCTGCGCGGCCTGGTCAACATGTTCGTCGAGGTCCGGGTGCTGAAGAACGCTGTGCACAGCGGCATGTTCGGCGGTCCGGTGCCGGACGCGCTGATGACCCTGTCCCGGCTGATCACCACCCTGCACGACGACGACGGCGAGGTCGCGGTGACCGGGCTGGTCGGCCGCGAGGGCGCGAGCGTCGACTACCCGGTGGACCGCTACCGGCACGAGGCCGGCATCCTCGACGGCGTCGAGCTGATCGGTAAGGGCACCATCACCGACCGGATCTGGACCAAGCCGTCCATCTCGGTGCTGGGCATCGACGCGCCGCGCACCCGCGAGGCCGCCAACGCGCTGCAGCCGTCGGCCACCGCCAAGATCAGTGTGCGTCTGGCGCCGGGCGAGGACCCGAAGTCGGCGTACGCCGCGGTCTGCGCCCACCTGGAGAAGAACGTGCCGTGGGGCGCCACGCTGACGCTCACCCTGGAGAGCGACGGCATGCCCTGCGTGATCGACGCGACCGGCCCGGTGTACGACGCCGCCCGCGCCGCCTTCCGCTCGGCCTGGGACGGCACCGACCCGGTGGACATGGGCGTCGGCGGGTCGATCCCGTTCATCGCCACCTTCCAGGATCTCTTCCCGGACGCTGCGATCCTGGTCACCGGCGTCGAGGACCCCTACGCGAACGCGCACGGGCCGGACGAGAGTCTGCACCTCGGCGAGTTCCAGCGCGTCTGTGTGGCCGAGGCCCTGCTCCTCAAGAACGTCGCGGAGACACTCACGAAGTAGGAACGAGGTGGCCGATGGCCGAGCTGACGTGTGAGGTGCTGGTGGTGGGCGCCGGGCCGACGGGCCTGATGCTCGCCAACTGGCTGACCCGGCTCGGGGTGCGGGTGATCGTCGCGGACGGCAAGGCCGGACCGACCGCCGAATCCCGGGCCCTGGTCGTGCAGGCGCGCAGCCTGGAGATCTACGACCAGCTCGGCATCGGCGACCAGGTGCTGGAGGCCGCGCACCGGGCGGAGGCGATCGCCCCCGGTTTCGGTGCGCGGACCTTCGGCCGGGTCCCGCTCGGCAGGATCGGCGCCGGTGTCACGCCGTACCCCTTCATCGAGGTCCTAGAACAGAGCCGCAACGAGGAGATCCTCTACGACAACCTGCGCAAACTCGGCGGCGAGGTGGCCTGGGAGTCGCCGGTCACCGCGGCCGTGCAGATCGAGGACGGCGTCGAGGCGAAGGTCGGCAACGACACGGTGCGGGCCCGGTTCTGCGTCGGCTGCGACGGGTCGAACTCGTTGGTCCGCCGGTCCCGGCGCATCGACTTCGAGGGGATCACCAACCCGCACCGGTTCTTCGTGCTGGACGCCGTCGCGGCCCGCGGCCTGGTCCGGGACGCGGTCAACGTCCGGCCCGGCGGTGACGACTTCCTGCTCGGCTTCCCGATGCGGGCCGGCGGCTGGCGGCTGATCGGGCTGGTCCGCGACGCCGACGGCGACGGCGAACTGGACGAGGAGGACGCCCGGACGCGGATGCGCCAGGAGTACGGCGTCACCTACGAGCAGTCCCGCTGGTTCGCGACGTACCGGGTGCACCACCGGGTGGCGGCGGCCTTCCGGGACGGGCCGTTCCTGCTGGCCGGAGATGCGGCGCACGTGCACTCCCCGGTCGGTGGCCAGGGCATGAACACCGGTCTGCAGGACGCCCACAACCTCGCCTTCAAACTCGCCGACGTGGTACGCGGCCGGCGCCGCGACAGTTGGCTCGACCGGTACGAGGCGGAGCGCCGTCCGGTCGCGCGGACCCTCGTGGCGACCACCGACCGGCTCTTCGGCGCGATCACCTCCCAGCGGACCGCGCCCCGTCTGGCCCGCCGTGCCGTGGTGCCGCTGGTGGCCCCGGTCATGGTCCGCCTTCTGCCGCGCTTCCGGGGCGGTTCCCGCCTCTTCCAGTACGTGTCGCAGGTGCGCGTTCATTACCGGATGGATCCGCGTCAGTCCCCGACCGCCGAGCGGGACCCCGTGGTCGGCCGGCGGCTGCCGTGGGCGGGCGGCAACTTCACGGTGCTGCGGGCGGCCGAGTGGCAGATCCATTCGTACGGCGCTCCGACCGCGGCGGACGCCCCCGACCTGGGTCTGCCGGTGCACGTCTTCCCCGCGGCGACGGGCACCACGCTGCGGGCCGGGCGCTTCTACCTGATCCGTCCGGACGGCTTCGTCGCAGCTCAGGCCGATCCTGTCGAGGCGGAGAGGGTCTTCCGGCAGGCGATGGCGACCTGACCCGCCGCCGTCACCCGAACGGGTCATGCGGTGGATCTCCGGGGTGCTCGGGGCGATCAATTCCTGTTAGGATTCGAACATGCGTTCGATAACTGCTCCGCCTCCGGCCCGCCGCGTGGTCCGGGCCGTGCCCGGTGGTCCGCGGGACACCCTCGACCGTCTCCGGGTCCGTGACCGCATCGAGTCGATCAGCCGGCTGCGGGTCGCCGCCCTCGCCCTGGAGGACGTCGACGTCTCCGGGTGGGACGACGTGACCCTCAACGACCACCTCGACGATCTCTCCAAAGTGCTCTGCACCCTCGACTCCGAGCTGGCCCGGGTCGCCGAGGCGGTCCGGGCCCGTGGCTTCCGCATCGAGGAGCCACAGGCCGCATGACGATCCCCCGGGGGACTCACGCCGTGCCACGGGGGGACGGCGTGAGTCCACACCCGGACGGACCGCCGGACTGTCAGGATGGATCTCATGCGGTTCCTCGACATCGCCGCCACCTCGGCCGCCGTCGCCGTCACCCCGGGCCGCAAGGCCAAGATCGGGCTGCTGGCCGACGCGCTGCGCCGCCTCGACCCCGGCGAACTCGTCGCGGGGTCCGCCTACCTCGCCGGTGAGCTGCGACAACGACAGACCGGGGTGGGCTATGCCGCCCTGCGCGACCTGCCACCACCGGCCGCCGACGCCACCCTGACCGTCGCCGCCGTGGACACGGCCATCGCCGAGATCGCCACCGTCGCCGGCGCCGGATCCCAGGCCCGCCGGCGCGACCTGCTCGGCGCGCTCTTCACGGCCGCCACCGCCGACGAACAACGCCTGCTCCTCGGACTCTTCGGCGGCGAACTGCGCCAGGGCGCCCAGGCCGGCCTGCTGACCGAGGCGGTCGCCGTCGCCGCCGGAGTGCCGGGCACCGCCGTCCGTCGGGCACTCCTGCTCTGCGGCGACCTCAAAGCCGTCGCCGCCGCCGCGCTGACCGGTGGCGCCGCCGCCCTCGCCGCGTTCCGGCTGCGCGTCGGCACGCCGCTGAGCCCGATGCTGGCCCAGAGCGCCCCCGACGTCGGCGCGGCGCTCCTCGCCACCGGCTCACCCGCTGTGGTGGACACCAAACTCGACGGCATCCGCATCCAGGTGCACCGCTCCGGCGACGAGGTGGCCGTCTACACCCGCAGCCTCGACGACATCACGGCCCGGCTGCCCGGCGTGGTCGCCGAAGTACGCGCACTGCCCCTGCACGAGGCGGTCCTCGACGGCGAGGCGATGGCCCTCGACGAGCAGGGACGTCCGCGACCGTTCCAGGAGACGTCGAGCAGGGCGGCGACCCGTGGCGCGTCGAGCTCGGGGACGGTGCTCCGGCCGTACTTCTTCGATCTCCTGCACCTGGACGGCACCGACCTCCTGGACCGGCCGGGAAGAGAACGGTGGTCGGCGCTGGGCGAAGCCCTGCCCGGCGAGATGATCGTCGGACGCACCACCGTGCAGAGTGCGCAGGAGGCCGCCGCCGTCTTCGCCGCGGCCCTCACCGCCGGACAGGAAGGCGTGGTGATCAAGGCTCCGGAGGCGCCCTACGACGTGGGACGGCGCGGCGCGGCCTGGGTCAAGGTCAAACCACGGCACACCCTCGACCTGGTGGTGCTCGCCGTCGAATGGGGACACGGCCGCCGCAAAGGCTGGCTGTCCAACCTGCACCTCGGCGCCCGCGACCCGGACGGCGACGGATTCGTGATGCTCGGCAAGACCTTCAAAGGTCTCACCGACGAGCTGCTGCGCTGGCAGACCGCCCGATTCCAGGAGCTGGCGGTGGCCGACACCGGTGGGGTGGTGCGGGTCCGGCCGGAGCAGGTCGTCGAGATCGCCTTCGACGGGGTGCAGACCTCACCGCGCTATCCGGGTGGGGTGGCGCTGCGGTTCGCCCGGGTGCTGCGCTATCGCGACGACAAGACCGCGGCGCAGGCCGACACCGTCGACGCGGTCCGCGCGATCGGCGGGATCACAGCGCGGCCAGACTCCGGACATAGTTGACCTGCTGGTTGACGGCGGCGATGTCGTCCTCACGGCGAACCGGGATCCGGGCCACATATTGCCGCGGGCCACTGGTCACCGTGACGTGCACCGCACCACGGGCCGCCGACTCCTTGACCAGCAGGAGAAACAGACTGAGCCCGGCGGTGAGGCAGATGCCGGCGAACGCCGCGATCTTCGCCCAGACCGGGGTGCGGCGCTCGGTGAACCAGTGGTCGGTCACCAGCCACTGCGAACCGGCCAGCGGAAAGTCGCCGACCGGGGTCAGCACCGTGCTGGAGGTGACCTCGATCTCGGCGATCGCCACGATCACCGGGCCGCTCGGGGCGGGAACCGGGGCAGGGACCGGTGTGGACGGTGCCGGATCCGGGGTGGGTGTGCCCCAGGGATCACCCGGCGGAATGCTCATGCCCGCACCTTAATCGGCGCGATCCCCGGTGGCGAGGCGCCTCTTCCTGAGATCCGCTTCCTCCACCCGGTCCATGGGGCGTTCCTGCTTACGCCGCCGGGCGGCCTCCTCGGCAGCCTGCTGCTCCTCGGGCGACAGGTCGCTCCGCGCCTCCTGCGCCTCGCGTCGCGCCTGCCAGCCGAAGAGCACGAACGCCATCCCCGCGAAGATCCACCACTGGACGGCGTAGCCGCCGTTCTGCCACGAGTCCTCGTGCGGGATCGGAATCGTCGAGAACGCCGGATCGTTCGCCGGGGTCTGCTCGGTGAGCAGCACATACGCCCCGTAGACCGGGAACGGCAGCTCGGTCGCCAACCGCGGCACATTGACCCGCCGGGTGTCGAGACGTCCATCACGACGGTCCACCGCGGCGGGTCGGCTTTCCGACAAGTGCACCTGGCCGACCACGGTCACCGTGCCCGCCGGTGCGGCCGGGACCTCGGGCGCCGCGGTCGCCCCGGCAGCCGGAGCCGGCACCCACCCGCGATCGACGAGAACCGCTGTCCCGTCGTCCAGGACCAGCGGAGTGATGATCTCGAAGCCGACGTCACCGTTGACTGTCCGGCCCCGGGCCTGGATCTCGTGGGTGCTGTCGTAACGACCGGTAACGGTCACCTTTGTCCAGGCCAGCGTCTTACCCGGGGCCGTGCCCGGGGTGCCGGCCGCGGTCGGTGCGGCCAGCGTGCCGGTCAACGGGACCGCCTGCACGGCGTTCGCCGCGTCGATCCGGTCATTGATGGCCGTGCGTTCGTGGTACCGCCGCAACTGCCAGTTCCCCAACATCACCATGATCACTGCGGCGACGACGGTCAGGGCGGCTGCGGCCAGCCAGCGGGGGGTCAGCAGGAACCGGTACACGGACCGAGGCTACCTGGCCAAGAGGTGCCTCCCGCCGCAGCCAGGTAGTGTGCGACATCCGGCAGGCAATATCACGTGGCCGCCGATTGCGGAATCCTCGGGGGAGACATTGAACACCGCCCAGCCTCGCTTGGTCGTGAGTGCGCCGTCATCCGGCCACGGCAAGACCGCGATCGCCGTCGGGCTGCTCGCCGCACTGTCGGCGCGCAATGTCCCGACCGCGGGCTTCAAGGTCGGCCCCGACCACACCGACGCGGCGTACCTCGGACTCGCCGCCGGCCGCCCCGGCCGCAACCTGGACCCGCGGCTGGTCGGCGCGCAACGCGTCGCGCCGCTCTTCGCCCACGGCGCTGCCGGCACCCAGCTCTCCGTCATCGAAGGCGCGATGGGCCTGTTCGACAGCCTCACCGGCCAGCCCGAACTGGACGGCACCGCCGCGGTGGCCGCCTCGCTGCGCGCCCCGGTCGTGCTCGTCGTCGACGTCGCCTCGATGGGCCACTCGCTCGCCGCCCTCGTCCACGGCTTCCGGATGTTCGACGAGATGGTCCAGCTCGGCGGCGTGATCCTCAACCGGGTCGCCTCCCCGCGCCACGAGCAGATGCTGCGCAGCGCGATGGACGACATCGGCATGCCGGTGCTGGGCGCGCTCCACCGCGGCGACCTGCCCAACGTGCTGCCGGCGCGTACCCATGGCCTGGTCCCGGTCGCCCACCGGACCGTGGAGGCAGGCCGCGCGGTCCGCCGGCTCGGCGAGGCGATCTCCACCGCCCTCGACATGGACCGGCTGATGGCCATCGCCAACTCCGCCCCACCGGTGCCCGGCTCGGCCTGGAACCCGGCCGACGCGGCCGGCGACCCGGTCACCCAGCGCCCGCTGATCGCCCTGGCCGGCGGTCAGGGCGCCCCGTACACCTACGTCGAGACCGCCGAACTGCTCACCGCGGCCGGCGCCGACGTGGCGGTGGTCGATCCGCTGCGCGACGAAGCACTGCCCCCGGGCACACGCGCGCTGATCGTCGGTGCCGGCCTTCCTGAGGGGTACGCGGAAGAACTGTCCGCCAACCACCGCCTGTCCTCGGCGGTCGCCCAGTTCGCCCGGGACGGCTGGCCGGTGGTGGCCGAGGGGATAGCGCTGCCGTGGCTCGGCCGGGAACTCGACGGACGGCCCATGTGCGGCGTCCTGGACATCACGGCGTCCACCGGCGATCAGACCGTCGCGGGATACCGCGAGGCGACCGCGCCCAGCACGTCCCTACTGGCCCCGGCCGGCGCCCGGATCACCGGATACAAGCAGCACCGCGCGGTCGTGGCGCCGCGTGCCGGTTCGGTGCCCGCGTGGACGTGGTCCGGCGGCAACCCGGAGGGCTTCGTCTGGCGCCAGGTGCACGCGTCCCAGCTGGGCCTGCACTGGGCGGCAGCCCCCGAGATCGCCAAGCGGCTGGTCGTCGCCGCGGTCGCCGGCCCGCCGTCCGGTCCGCAATCCGGCCCCCAGCCGGGTCCGCCCTCGGGCCCGCCGTCCGGCCCCCAGCCGGGTCCTGGTTCCCCGTCCGGCCCGCCGTCGGGTCCGCCGTCCGGTGGTTCTCAGCCGGGTCCGCCGTCCGGTTCTCAGGGGTCTTCGGGGCAGTCGCAGCAGGGCGTACCCACCGCGATCCTGTCCACGCAAGGCAACAGCATGCCGTCCATGCCGTCGGGTCCGTTCCCGGCAGTGCTGTCCGGTCCGCCGATGCCGCCCGGTCCGATGCCCCCAGGCCCGATGCTGCCCGGTCCGATGCCTGGATCAATGCCTGGCTCGATGCCTTCTGGGCCGATGCCCGGCTCGATGCCCGGCTCGATGCCTCCTGGGCCGATGCCCGGTTCCATGACTGGTTCGATGCCGCCCGGTCCGATGCCGCCCGGGATGCTGCCGCCCGGCTCGATGCCGGGCTCGCCGCCGTATCCCGATCACCAGCCGGGCCCGCCGATGGCGCCGCGCTCCGCCCCGCACGCCCCGCACGCGCCGCACGACCAGCGTGCGCCGATGACCTACGGCCCGGATCAGGTCTACACGCCGGATCAGGTCTACACGGCGGATCAGATCTATACGCCGGATCAGATCTATACGCAGGATCAGGGGTACGGTCCGGAGCAGGCCTACGGTCCGGACCAGGCGTACGTGCAGGATCAGGCGTACAGCCAGGACCACGCCTATACGCAGGATCACGTCTATGCGCAGGACCAGGCTTACGTTCAGGACCAGTCTTACGGCCCGGACCAGGCTTACGGCCAAGACCAGGTCTACGGTCCGGGCCCCGGTATCGAGGTGGGCTTCGGTCCCGGGCAGGGGATGGGATACGCCCCCGGCATGCCGCCCGTCCCGGCACAGCCCGGTCCCGGTCACGGACAGCAGAACCCGCAGGGCAAGCCGCCGCTGCAGGTCCCGCCGATGCCTCCGGGCATGGTCCCGTCCGGCGGCCCCGGGGCGGTTCCGTCCGGCGGCCCCGGGACGGGTCACGGCCCGGGTGGCAACGGCAACCCCGCACCGGCTCCGCGCTCGGCCCCCGGCATGCACGACGGCCCGGAGAACCGCCCGACCTCGGACATCCCCGTCCACTCCTGACAGCTCTTCCGGCCCCGGCGTGCCTTTCGTACGCCGGATCCCGCCCAGCGTGCGAAAGGCGTTCATGGGGCCGGGAGTTGTCGTACCTCCCTCGTACCGTGAGGCGTACGACAACCGAAGGAGGAGATCGTGGCCGACCGCCTGCCGCTCGACTTCTACCCGCCGGTTCGTCAGATCAGAGCGCTCCTGCTCGGCGTCGACCGCCATCATCTTGACGCGCCGACGCCCTGCCCGGGCTGGCCGGTGGCCGCCCTGCTCGACCACCTGACGGGCTTGTCGGTCGCGTTCACCTCCGCCGCCCGCAAACGCAGCGCTGAGCCCGGCGCCGACGGCCCGCCCCCCGAGCCGTCCGCCGCTCACCTGCCACCGCAGTGGCGCAGCCGACTGCCGGTGCTGCTGGAGGAACTGGCCACGGCCTGGCGCGACCCGTCCGCCTGGACCGGCACGGCCCGAGCCGGCGGCGTCACCATGCCGGCCACAACCATGGGCTTCTTCGCCATGAACGAGCTGGTCATGCACGGTTGGGACCTGGCCCGCGCCACCGACCAGAATTACGCCGCCGACCCTCGCACGTCAGAGGTCCTCGTCGAGTTCCTGTCCCAGCACCCCGCCGAGGGCACCCCCGGATTGTTTGGCCCCGCCGTCCCCCTCGCCCCCACCGACGACACCTTGCGCCAGGCCATAGCCTTGGCCGGCCGCAACCCCGACTGGCGTCCACCCCGCTCCCAGCCCACCACCCGAACCCGCCATCCGTAGCCGCCCGCGCAACCTGTCGCCCGGCCTCCGAACGCGTCATCCGGCCCGTCCAGGCCTCAAGGCGGAGTCGAGTCTGATGGGCACACCCATGCCGACCGTGGGAGACGTCCCAGAGGCGGGCCCACTCCATGGGGCGCCGCGATCCTGACCGATGGCTGCCTCGTCTCGTGGCGCTGTCTCTGCTGACGTTGACGTTCGTGATTGCTCGCCGCCGAGGGTTGTGCAGGCCGGAAACCGGGACTCGTCTGCGCCCCGAGGACCCCGGATGCACCGCTTGAGTGGGCGCGTCTGGCGGCCCTGGAGGGTGGGCGGTCGAACCCGTCTCTGCCTCGGGTGCGGCCACCGTTGCGGACTCCGGCCATCGTCGGGTTAGCCTGCTGCCTGCTGCCTGCTGCCTGCTGCCTGCTGCCTGCTGCCTGCTGCCTGCCGCCTGCCGCCCGCCGCCCGCCAACCCTGACCAGGACTTTGGGCGCACCCGATTATGCGACGGGGTGCGTTTGTCGCTGTCGGGCGGGTGGTGAGCGTCCCCGATCACGTGATCGGGTGCGCTGGCGGGGGTCTTCGGTGCGTCTGCGGGCCTGCGGCTGCGGGGGTGCGCGGGTGCGATTTGGTGGGTTCTGCTTGGTCAGTAGGTGTACCCGATCATGCGATGGGGTGTGCTGACTGCCCCTGCTCGGATGGTGAGTGCCCCCGATCGCATGATCGGGTGTTGTGGTGAGGGTGCGAAGCCCGTCCGCGTGGTGACTTCGGGCGCGCTGGGCACCCGTAGTCACCACACCGGTGGGGGTGTGGTGATTACGGGCGCGCTGGACGCCCCAAGTCACCACGCCGGTGGGGGTGTGGTGTTTTCGGGTGCCCAGCGCGCCCGAAATCACCACGCAGGCAGACCCTGACTGTGAACGGTGTCTAGCTGGAAGGCTCGGGCGGCAGGTTCCGCGTTCTACGGAGCTGACGCGACCGTGTTCAACCGGCGCACCCGAGAGCGGCGAATCCGAGAGCGGCGAATCCGAGAGCGGGCGAATCCGAGAGCGGACGAACCCGGAAAGAGGACGAACCCGAGAGAGGGCGAACCCGGAAAGAGGACGAACCCGAGAGAGGGCGAACCCGGAAAGAGAGGACGGCCGCCGCGGGAGCGCGACGGCCGTCGAAACCTCTGCCGACTGAGACGGCGCAGATCCCGAGAGGAAGCACAAACGATCAATAAACCATCTTGTCGGAGGGCGGTTTGAACTTTTCGCGCGGTTCATCCCTCAGCGCATCCCGCAACGTCTGAGCGACCGTGTACTTCGACATGGTCGAACGCCCCGACCCCACCAAATGCTCCGGATTGTCCGGATCGGCGACGAACGCGGAAGCCGCCAACTGCGGCGTATACCCGCTGAACCAGGCCGTCCTGTTGTCGTCCGTAGTGCCGCTCTTTCCGGCGACCGGCCGTCCCGCCGTCGCGTACACCATCGGCGATGTCTCCCAGCCGCCGCAGCCGCCCCGCGCCGACCCGTAACCGGTGACGCAGCGGGCCGCATCCGTCGCCGCCCGGGCCACGTTCACGCGGACTGCCTGGTGGCAGCGGGGTGCGGCGATCACCGTGCCGCGGTCGTCGCGGGCGTTCGTGCCGTCCGGGTTGCGGATGCTCAGGACCGGCAACGGTTCACAATACTGGCCTTCGGCGGCCAGGGTCGCGAACACGTTCGCCATCTCGACCGGGGTCGCGTCGCTCACGCCGAGCGTGAACGCGCCCCACCCGGACGCGTGTGCCGGGGTGGCCAGTTTGCGGTCTACTTCTGTGCGCCACCGCAGGCCGAGCCGTTCCGCCATCCGGACCGCCTTCTCCGCGCCGACCCGCTGTTCGAGCTGTACGAAGTACGTGTTGACGGACTTGCCGAATCCGCTCCACATGGTCTGGTTGCCGGTCATCGATTTGCTGGAGTTCTTCGGGCACCAGTAGCTGCCGCAGGTGGCCCGGCCGCGGGACGTCACGTATCGGGAGACGTACCGTTCGGGGCTGTAGAAGGTCGTGGAGAGTGGCAGCCCCGATTCGAGGGCGGCCAGCATGGTGAACACCTTGAATGTCGATCCGGCCTGGTATCCGGCCATGTCGCCGCCGCCGAGGAGCGGGTTGACCGTGTTGGGGTAGTTGCCTTTGACGCCTTTTCCGACCCGCCAGTCGGTGTGCCGTCCGTTGTCCTTCTGGTCGAGGGAGTACCGCCGGTTGACGGCCATGCTGAGGACCCGGCCGCTGTGTGGTTCGACCACGACCTGGCCGTGGGCGAAGGGGCTGTTGCGGCTCTCCTTGTCCAGCACATGCGCCAGGGCGATCTTCTGGATGCGCGGGTCGATCGAGGTGACGATCCGGTAGCCGCCGCGGCGGAGGCGTTCTTCGCGTTCCAGCGGGTTGGTGCCGAACTGTGGTTGTTCCCGCCACCACGACTTGAGGTAGTCGCAGAAGTAGCCCCAGTCGTTGTGCCGGCGGCTGACCGAGATGCAGTCGTTGGGCGGTGTCGTCAGTTTCAGCTTTATCTTGGCTTTCTTCGCCATGTACGCCTGCTCCCCGGTGATCGTCCCGATTTTGAGCATCTGGTCGATCACGTAGTTGCGGCGCTGGGTGGCGGCCCGCCGGTCCTTCGTCGCCGGGTCGTACGCCGACGGCGCCTTCACCAGCCCGGCGAGCAGGGCCGCCTCGGTCAGGTTGAGGTTCTTCGGGGATTTGGAGAAGAACACCTGCGACGCCGCGTAGATCCCGTATGCCCGGTGTCCGTAGTATGCCGTGTTCAGGTACCGCTCGAGGATCTGTTCCTTGCTGAGCCGCTGTTCCACTTCGATGGCCAGCCGCATCTCGCGCAGTTTCCGGGTGGCGGTCTGTTCGGTGGCTTCGAGGGCTTCTTTGGGGGTGCGTGCGCCGTCGCGCAGGGCCATCCGCACGTATTGCATGGTCAGTGTGGAGGCGCCCTGGGAGACGCCGCCGGCTTTCTGGTTGGCGATGAAGGCGCGGGCCACGCCTTTCGCGTCGACGCCGTTGTGTTCGTAGAAGCGGGTGTCCTCGGAGGCGACGATCGCCTTGGTG
Source organism: Actinoplanes rectilineatus (assembly GCF_000962825.1). Taxonomy (GTDB): domain Bacteria; phylum Actinomycetota; class Actinomycetes; order Mycobacteriales; family Micromonosporaceae; genus Actinoplanes; species Actinoplanes rectilineatus. The sequence goes on along the minus strand of NZ_JZKF01000045.1, from coordinate 37,855 downwards.
AGGTAGGGCGACATCTCTTTGAGTTTGGTCTGTTTGCGGTGTTCCTCGTAGAACATGGTCAGCAGGGTTCTGCCGTCGTTGGCGTACACGTAGGTGGTCTGGGCGGCGGGGACTTCGGTGAGTTCCTCGGGCAGGGATTCCAGGGCCTCGGTGCCGGCTTTGACTCCCATTCCGGCGAGGGCGGCCAGCGGATAGGCGATTCCGGAGATCACCAGACCCGAGATGAGTCCGGCTCGGATCAGGAGAGCGATCCGTCCGGCTACGGTGAGGCGTCGGCTCGTCACTCTAAGAAAATATGGCAAGCTGCTTCATATTCCCCTGAAACGGCCGAAGTAGGACGCTCAGGAACGTCCGGCATGCTGATCACCATGACGTTCGACCTTGATCATCACGGCGACGCGGAGGTGGGCGCGGGCCTGATCGATCTCGCGGTCAACGTGCGCCACCAGGCGATGCCCGGTTGGCTGGCACAACCGATCGCCGCATCACTGGACCGGCTCTCCGCGTACCCGGAGAACTCTGCCGCGACAGCGGCGGTAGCCGCCCGGCACCACCGTGAGCCGGGCGAGGTGCTGCTGACCGCCGGCGCTGCCCAGGCCTTCGTGCTGCTCGCCCAGGCGCTGCGCGGCGCCCGCCGCCCGGTCGTGGTGCATCCGCAGTTCACCGAACCGGAGGCGGCGCTGATCAATGCCGGTCACCGGGTCGAGCGGGTGCTGCTCCGTGCGGAGGACGGGTTCCGGCTCGACCCCGGTCTGGTCCCGGCCGACGCCGACCTGGTCTTCGTGGGCAATCCGACCAATCCGACCTCGGTGCTGCACCCGGCCGCCGACGTGGCGAAACTGGCCCGGCCGGGCCGGGTGCTGGTGGTCGACGAGGCGTTCGCCGACACCACCTGGCGGCCGGGCGTGGCCGGTGAGCCGGAGTCGCTGGCCGGCCGCCGTGACCTGCCCGGCCTGGTGGTGCTGCGCAGCCTCACCAAGACCTGGGGGCTGGCCGGCCTGCGGATCGGCTATCTGCTCGCGCCGGCCGACCTGGTGCCGCGGTTCGCCGCCGTGCAGCCGCTCTGGGCGGTCTCCACCCCGGCGCTGGCCGCCGCGATCGCCTGCGCCTCGCCGGTCGCGGTCGCCGCCGAGCGCCGGATCGCCGCGGAGATGGCGGCCGAGCGCGACCATCTGGTGGAACGACTGCGGCACGTGCCGAGCGTCACCATCGCCGGTGAGCCGGCCAGTGCATTCGTGACAATTCAACTTCCAGAAGCCGATGTCGTACGCCGTGAGCTGCGCGAACGTGGCTACGCGGTGCGTCGCGGCGACACCTTCCCGGGCCTGGGCCCGCAGTGGCTCCGGATCGCCGTGCGCGACACTGCCACCACGGACGGATTCGTCCACACGTTGACAGCTGTGCTTGAGGAGCGATCGTGACCTCGCTGGAGACCACTCTGGCCGCCATCCGCCCGGCCGACGAGCGTGCCGTGGCCGCCGCCCGTGACCTGCAGGCCCGGCTGACCAAGCCGGCCGGTTCGCTGGGCGCGCTGGAGGAGTTGTCGGTGCGGCTCGCCGGTCTGGCCGGCGTCTGCCCGCCACCGCTTCCCACCCCGGCCACCGTCGCGGTCTTCGCCGGTGACCACGGCGTACACGCGCAGGGCGTCTCGCCCTGGCCGCAGGAGGTCACCGCGCAGATGGTGGCGAACTTCGTGGCCGGTGGCGCGGTGGTCAACGCGTTCGCCCGGCAGAACGGCGCGGACGTCATGGTGATCGACGTCGGGGTGGCGATCCCGCTGCACGGCGGCGCCACCCTGCTGGACGCCAATGTGCGCCGGGGCACCCGGGACATGACCGTCGAGCCCGCGCTGACCCGCGAGGAGGCGCTGGCCGCCGTCGAGATCGGCGTCCAGGTCGCCGGCACGCTCGTCGCGCAGGGTGCGAAAGCGCTGCTCACCGGGGACATGGGCATCGCCAACACCACGCCGGCGGCGGCTCTGATCGCGGTCTTCACCGGCACGTCGGCGGGTGCGGCGACCGGCCGGGGCACCGGCATCGACGACGAGACGCTGGCCCGCAAGATCGCGATCGTGGACGCCGCGCTGGAGCGGCACCGGCCGGACCCGGCCGACCCGCTGGGTGCGTTGGCCTCGGTCGGTGGTCTGGAGCATGCGGCGCTGACCGGGTTCATCCTGGGTGCGGCGGCGAACCGGGTACCGGTCATCATCGACGGGGTGATCGCGGCGTCGGCCGCCGTGGTCGCGGCCGCGTTCGCGCCGGACGCGGTGGCCGCCATGGTCGCCGGGCACCGGTCGGCCGAGCCGGGCGCCGGTGTCGCCCTCGCCCACCTGGGCCTGGAGCCCCTGCTCGACCTGGGCATGCGCCTCGGCGAGGGCAGCGGCGCGGTGCTGGCCCTGCCGATCGTCGCGGCCGCGGTGCGGGTCATGCACGAGGTGGCGACGTTCGACGCGGCCGGGGTGTCGGAGAAGGCGGCCGGGGTGTCGGAGAAATGAGAGCGGGAGTGTCCGAAAGATGAGCATGTACCCGATGGCCCTGCGGCTGGCCGATCGGCGCGTCCTGGTGGTCGGCGGCGGATCGGTCGCCACCCGCCGGGTCCCCGCGCTGATCGAGGCCGGGGCGAAGGTCGAGATCGTCGCGCCCGTCCTGACGCCGGCGCTGCAGGCGCACGTCGATGCCGGTCGGGCGGTCTGGACGCCGCGCCGGTTCGAGCCGGCGGACGTCGCGGGCGCGTGGCTGGTGCACGTCGCGATCGACGACCCCACCGCTGCCGCCGAGGTGAGTGCGGCGGCGGAGGCTCAGACCGTGTTCTGCGTACGCGCGGACGACCGTGACGCCGCCACGGCCTGGACGCCGGCCGTCACCCGGCACGGCCAGGTGACCGTGGCGGTGACCGACGGCGGCGACCGGCGCCGGGCGATGGCCGTCCGTGACCTGGTCGCGCACGCTCTGGAGGCGGCCCCGCCGGTCGTTCCGGAACTCAGTGGCGTGGCCCTGGTCGGCGCCGGCCCCGGCGACCCCGAGCTGATCACGGTGAAGGGCCGGCGGCTGCTGGCCGCCGCGGACGTGGTGGTCGCCGACCGTCTGGTGCCCGGCATGCTCCTCGGCGAGCTGCGTCCCGAGGTCGAACTGATCGACGCTGCCAAGATCCCGTACGGGCCGTCGGCCGCCCAGGAGGAGATCAACCGGATCCTGGTCGACCGGGCGGCGCAGGGCAAGTTCGTGGTCCGGCTCAAGGGCGGCGACAACTTCGTCTTCGGCCGTGGCGGCGAGGAGGCCCAGGCCTGCGCGAAGGCGGGCGTCCCGGTCCGGGTCGTACCGGGTGTGACCAGCTCGATCGCGGCGCCCGCGCTGGCCGGCGTCCCGGTCACCCACCGCGGGGTGGCGCACGAGTTCACGGTGGTCAGCGGGCACATCCCACCGGAGCACCCGGACTCGCTGGTCGACTGGGCCGCCCTGGCCCGGCTGCGCGGCACCCTGGTCGTGCTGATGGGGCTGAAGAACCTGCCGTTCATCGCGGCACGGCTGATCGCCGAGGGCCGGGCGGCGGGCACCCCGGTTGCGGTGGTGCAGGAGGGGTCCACCTCGCATCAGCGGTCGCTGCGCAGCACGCTCGGCGAGGTCGCGGACGAGGTGGCGAAGGCCGGGATCCGCCCGCCGGCGGTGGTGGTGATCGGCGAGGTCGTGACGGTGGCCGACGAGATCAGTTCCGCGATCGGCTGAGGCGCGACCGCGGGCGTGCTTCACCGCGTACCCGGAAAGGCGCCGGACCGGAGACGGCCCGGCGCCTGATCCCGGATCTTCAAGCGGTGATCTCGTCCACCTTGTCGGACTCGGCGGACTCGGTGTCCTCGACGTTGAGTTCGTCGAGGAAGGTGCGCGCCCACCGGGCCACGTCGTGCGTGCGCAGGTGCCGCTGCATGACGCGCATCCGGCGCTTGAGCTCGGGCTGTTCGGTCCCGACGGCCCGCAGCAGCGCGTCCTTCACGCCGTCCGGGTCGTGCGGGTTGCACAGGAACGCCTGGCGCAGCTCGGTCGCCGCACCGGCGAACTCGCTGAGCACCAGGGCGCCGCCGGTGTCACCGCGGCAGGCGATGTACTCCTTGGCGACCAGGTTCATGCCGTCGCGCAGCGGCGTCACCATCATGACGTCGGCCGCCGCGTACATGGCGGCGAGTTCCTGCTTGCTGACCGACTGGTGCAGGTAGTGCACCGCCGGCGTGCCGACCTTGCCGAACTCGCCGTTGATCCGGCCGACCTCGCGCTCGACCTTCACCCGCAGCGTCTGGTAGTGCTCGACCCGTTCCCGGCTCGGCGTCGCCACCTGGATCATCACCGCGTCGCCGACGTTGAGCTTGCCGTCGGCGAGCAGCTCGCGGAACGCCTTGAGGCGCAGCTCGATGCCCTTGGTGTAGTCGAGACGGTCGACACCGAGGATGACCGTCTTCGGATCGCCCAGCTCGGCACGGATCTGCTTGGCCCGGGCCTGCACCTCCGGCGTGGCGGCCAGGCGTTCCATGTCCTTGGTGTCGATGCTGATCGGGAACGCACCGGCCTTGACGCTGCGCCCGTCCACCTTGATCGACTGGCCTTCGTAGCGCAGGCCCAGGAGGTGCCGGGCGAGCCGGACGAAGTTCTGCGCCGCCAGCCGCTGCTGGAAACCGACCAGGTCGGCGCCGAGCAGACCGCGCAGGATCTCCGCACGGAACGGCATCTGCATGAACAGCTCGATCGGCGGGAACGGGATGTGCAGGAAGAACCCGATCCGCAGGTCCGGGCGCATCTCCCGGAGGATGGCCGGCACCAGCTGCAGCTGGTAGTCCTGCACCCAGACGGTGGCGCCCTCGGCGGCCACCTCGGCCGCGGCCTCGGCGAACCGCTGGTTGACCACCCGGTAGGTCTCCCGCCAGCGCCGTTTGTAGACCGGCGTCTCGACGGCGTCGTGGTAGAGCGGCCAGATGGTCGCGTTCGACTGGCCCTCGTAGTAGCGCTCCAGCTCGTCATCGCTGAGCGGAACGGGATGGATGTGGATGCCCTCGAGCTCGAACGGTTCGGGTGCCGGACCGGTTCCGCCGGCCCACCCGATCCACGTGCCCTGGTGTTCGGTCAGCACCGGGTGCAGGGCGGTGACCAGGCCGCCTGGACTGGGGCGCCACTGCTTCTCGCCGTCCGGCGTGGTCACCTCGTCCACGGGCAGACGGTTGGCAACGACGACGAAGGAACTTCGTTGGGCCACGCTGAGTACACCTCCGAGTGGTTTCTGTTCCCAAGGTGAGCCTACTGTGCGTAAGCTGCCGCGGTTCACCCGCTCCGGATCGCGACGCTTCTGTGTCGTGGTTTCGTGCCGCTTTCCCACGTCGCTGATCCGGGTGGATGGACCACCTGGGGGTCGGGTGCCATCCTGAGCCGGTGACTCCCGACGATGATCATTCCCAGCAGCGGCGGCCGTTGTTCTTCCCTGTGGTGATCGCCACGGTGCTGCTGACGATCATCGGGATGATCGGCGGGTATCTGCTCAGTCAGCACCGAAACAGTCGGAATGTGGCGAACACCGCGGACTCCGATTACGTCGTGGTCGACGGTGACCCGTGCCCGGAGCAGACCCAGTCGGTCGGGGCCGAGCAGGGTGGCACCGGGGTGCTGCGCGAGGTGCTGCACGTGACGACGGCCAAGCGGACCGAGATCTGGATCTGTGAGGACGAGGCCGGGCGGTTCTTCTACCACGCGAACAAGGGCGGTGCCGGTGCGCCGTGGGTGGAGGGCAAGACCGCGCTCTTCCTCGATGACGTGCAGCCCGTCGGCTCCGGGTACGTCGCGCGGGCCTGGGACGGCAACCTCTTCACGGTCGACTCGCAACGTCTGCTGATCTCCTACACCGACGGCCGACAGGAGGAACAACGGGTGGTCGTGAGCTGAGCACGGGGGAATCCCGGCGGGCCGCCCGGGGTTGTCGTTCGCAGCGGTGTCGGCACCTGGAAAGATTGTCCTTTGATTATCGGCACCGACAACCCACGATCTCGGAGGTAGGGCACACCGTGGCCCAATATATCTACGTCCTGGAAAAGGCGCGCAAGGCGCACGGCGACAAGGTCGTGCTCGACAATGTGACGCTGAGCTTCCTGCCAGGCGCCAAGATCGGTGTGGTCGGCCCCAACGGCGCGGGTAAGTCCAGCCTGCTCAAGATCATGGCCGGCCTCGACATGCCGAGCAACGGCGAGGCCAAGCTCATGCCCGGCCACACCGTCGGCATGCTCGCGCAGGAGCCTCCCCTCAACGAGGAGAAGACCGTCCTCGGCAACATCGAGGAAGCGGTCGCGGAGACCAAGGCCAAGCTGGAGCGGTTCAACGCGATCGCCGAGCAGATGGCCACCGACTACACCGACGAACTGATGGACGAGATGGGCAAGCTCCAGGAGGAGCTCGACCACCTCGACGCCTGGGACGTCGACTCCAAGCTCGAGCTGGCGATGGACGCGCTGCGCTGCCCGCCGCCGGACGCCGACGTCACCCAGCTCTCCGGTGGTGAGCGCCGCCGGGTCGCCCTCTGCAAGCTGCTGCTCGAGGCGCCCGACCTGCTCCTGCTCGACGAGCCCACCAACCACCTGGACGCGGAGAGCGTCAGCTGGCTGGAGCAGCATCTGGCCAAGTACGCGGGAACCGTTCTGGCGATCACCCACGACCGGTACTTCCTGGACAACGTGGCCGGCTGGATCCTCGAGCTGGACCGCGGCCGGGCCATCGGCTACGAGGGCAACTACTCCACCTACCTGGAGAAGAAGGCCGCGCGTCTGGCCGTCGAAGGCCGCAAGGACGCCAAGATGAAGAAGCGCCTCTCCGAGGAGCTCGAGTGGGTGCGGTCCAACGCCAAGGCCCGCCAGACCAAGAGCAAGTCCCGGCTCGACCGGTACGAGGAGATGGCCGCCGAGGCGGAGAAGACCCGGAAACTGGACTTCGAGGAGATCCAGATCCCGCCGGGCCCGCGTCTGGGCAACACCGTCATCGAGGCCAACGAGCTGGTCAAGGGCTTCGACGGGCGCACGCTCATCGATCACCTGTCGTTCTCGCTGCCGCGTAACGGCATCGTCGGCATCATCGGCCCGAACGGCGTCGGCAAGACCACGCTGTTCAAGACCATCGTCGGGCTGGAGCAGCCGGACGAGGGCTCGGTGCGGGTCGGCGAGACGGTCAAGCTGTCCTACGTCGACCAGAGCCGTGCCGGCCTCGACCCCACCAAGACCGTGTGGGAGGTCGTCTCCGACGGTCTCGACCACATGATGGTCGGCAAGGTCGAGATGCCGTCCCGGGCGTACGTCGCGGCCTTCGGCTTCAAGGGCCCGGACCAGCAGAAACCGACCAAGGTGCTGTCCGGTGGCGAGCGCAACCGGCTCAACCTCGCGATGACGCTGAAGATCGGCGGCAACGTGATCCTGCTCGACGAGCCGACGAACGACCTGGACGTCGAGACCCTCGGCAGCCTGGAGAACGCGCTGCTCGAGTTCCCCGGCTGTGCCGTGGTCATCTCCCACGACCGGATGTTCCTCGACCGGGTCGCCACGCACATGCTGGCGTGGGAGGGCACCGAGGAGGACCCGGACAAGTGGTTCTGGTTCGAGGGCAACTTCGACGCGTACGAGAAGAACAAGATCGACCGTCTCGGCGCCGAGGCGGCCCGGCCGCACCGGGTCACGTACCGCAAGCTGACCCGTGACTGATCGTTTCATCTACGACGTGCCGGTGCGCTGGTCCGACATGGACGCGTACGGGCACGTCAACAACGCGCGCTTCCTCACCCTCTACGAGGAGGCGCGCGTGGCGATGGTGTTCACCGCGGCCAAGGAGTCCGGTCTCGTCACGTTCTCCGACGGCATCGTGATCGCCCGGCACGAGATCGACTACCTGCGGCCGGTCGACTTCGGCGACCCGGTGCGCATCGAGTCGTGGGTGTCCGAGCTGCGGGCGGCCGCGTTCACCGTCTCCTACGAGTTGTACGACGACGGGGTGCTGGCCAGCCGGGCGAAAACGGTCTGCGTGCCGTACGACCTGGCCAAGGGCCACCCGCGGCGGCTCACGCCGGAGGAGCGCGACTTCCTGAGGCCGTACACGGCAGGCGGTTCGCGGTCGGCCTCTTCCGCACCCGGCGGTGCCACTCCGGGTGGCGTCATTCCGGGCGGCGGGTCATGACAGGGCACGGCCTGCTCGGGGTTCCTGACGCAGGCGCGTTCCTGGCCCGTCTGACCCGCCTGGACCCGTCCGCCCCGGTCCGGCTGCGCTCGACCGGCGGCCGGACCGCTCTCTGGGCCCATCTGCCCTGGGACGTGCTGGTCACCCGCGAGGTGGCCGGCGCCGGTCCGGGTGACGCCACCGTCTCCGCGTCCGATCTGCTCGCGGTGCTCGCGGCCGGCGGCGACCGGCTGCCGGAGCGGCGGGACACCCAGTGGCGCTGGGCGCTTCCGCCGGCCGCCAGTCAAGCGGTGGAATCGGTCGCCGGTGCCGAACTCGCCCGGCTCGCCACCGCCGCCGCCGGCACCCTCCGGGAGATCTCCGCGGGCGGCGTGTCCGGTCGCGCGGTGGGTCAGCGAGCGGTCCGCGACGCCCTTCTCGACCATGTCGCTCTGGTCGTCACTCCCGACTCCGGTAGCCCGGTCGAGGTGTCCCAGAGGCTCGTCCAGGCAGTCGCCCGGATGGGTTTTCTGGGTCCGCGGGGTTCGGAGCCGGCTGAGGCGCGAGTTCGGGTCGCGGTTAGTTGGGTGGGAATTTCTGCACCATATGGAGTAGCTTGGCGACAGAGCGTTCATAAATTGACCGTTATGCCGATGGTGTCTCACCCGAAAGGGTGACGTCTCATCGTCCTTCCGGTCCCGCCCTCCCGTTGGGGGGATGACCTTCAGGAACGGTACGGGTACCGTCGGCCCTCGGATCCACTGCTACGTCCGGCAGTGGGTCTGTTGGGGAGTGAGGTGCACACGATGCCGTGGTGGTCATGGCGTCCGGGATCGGCCGCGGGTAACGAGCCGACTGCCGGTGGCGAGGTTGCGGTGCAGAACCCCGTCCGCGTCGGCGTCCCGGCACAGCGCGAGCCGGCCCGGTCCGGAGTTCCGTCCGAACTGTCCACGAGTGGATCCGATGCGGTCACGCCTGTCGCGCTCACGCGCATCGGCAAGGCGCTCGACCTACTCGACATCCGGTTCCTCGCCGACGGGGGCGGCAGCCTCCTGGCGATGTGGGAACGGCACGCCGTGCTGTTCACCCTCGAGGGGCCCGACGACGAGATCCTCGTGATGCGGGCCCGCCCACACGCGACGGTCCCGCCCGACTGGGCCGATCGCGCGTATCGCGTGGTCAACGAGTGGAATCACACGAGACGCTTCTGCAAGGCCTACGTCGGCGACCCCACCGAGCGGGGTCAACTGCCGATATACGCCGAACTGCAGGTGCCGCTGGCAGCCGGGGTTCACGACACGCTGCTGGTGGAGCTTCTGGACTGCGGGGCGGCGGTGGCGACCTCTTTCGTCGACTGGCTACACGACGAGGGTGCTCTTCTGTAGGCGGGTTTTTGGTGGGTGGCTGAGGGCTGTTGCTTGCTGGGCTTCGCTGCCGCTCGCCGGCTTCGCGCCTCTGAGCTGGTGACGAGAGCCCGAAAAACAACCGACGGCTTCGCCTAGTTGTTTTTCGGGCTCTCGTCACCAGCGGCGCTACGCGACTTTGGTCGCGGCCATCCCGGACCCGGGTGGGTGGGCAGCCGGTATGTGCTTTTTATGGTTCAGGGGTTGGGGAACAGGCCGATGCGGCCGTGGTACTCGCGGCCCAGCTGGTCGGTGTCGGAACCCACGAGCAGGCCACCGGGCACGGACAGGAAGGCGCGGACGCCGACACCGCGCGAGCGGGTGGGGTTCCAGGCCAGAGCCCTTCCGGTGTACGGGTTGACGGCGCCGATCCCGGGACGCGAGACCGCGCCCGGGCCGGGGCCACTGCCGTCCGTGCCGTACGGGTTGTCGAACCAGCGCTGGTGCCCGCCGAGATAGACAGCCGGGCCGGTGATCGCGACGGCGTACAACGAGTCGCCGCCGGTGCGCTGCACCCAGGTCGGGACGTGCCGCCCGGGGCTGCGGGCCTCGAACCGGGCCGCCGAGTCGCACAGGGTCTGCGCCGACGAGGCCCGTCCGGTCGCGGCCACCACGAAGTACGACCCGTCCGGCGAGAACTTCACCTGCCGCAGGTACGTGTCGAAGCCCTTCATGCAGGCCGGCCGGTAGGCATCGGTGTACCAGTCGGACAGCGCCGCTCCCGCGCCGCCCAGATCGAAGGCGGCGATCTGCGTACGCTCGTAGGCCCCCGCCCGCAGGAACGCACCGACCGCGACCAGTTTGCGACCGTCGGGCGAGATGTCGAAGTGCTCGACCCGGGTCCGTTTGAGGCCGGGGCCGGCGAGCCGGGCGTCGAAGTCCCGGTCGACCGCGCCGCTGCCGGCGTCCACTCGGGCCAGACCGACCCGGTTCACCCCGTTGATCGCGGAGAACGTCCCGCCGGCGTAGACCTGACCGTCCCGGGCGGCCAGGGCACGCACGTCGCCCCAGTTGATCCGGGCGCCGAACGATCCGAGCCGCTCCCCACTGCTCACCGCGAGCCGGGCCAGTCCCCGCTGGGCTGCGCCGTTGACCTGCTTGAACGCCCCACCCACGTACACCGTGTGGTCGGCGCCGGCGGCGAGCGAGTACACCGCGCCGTCCACCTGCGGGGCGAAGGTGCGGATCTGCCCGTCGCGCAGGCCGAACGCGAAGATGTTCTTCCGGGCGTACGTCTGGCGACGCCGGCTGTCGGCCACCTTGGTGAAGGCGCCCCCGACCACCACGGTGTCCCCGACCAGGGCCAGGGACCAGACCGTGCCGTCGAGCACGTGCGGTGTCCAGTCGACGGGGTCGGCGGAGACGACCGCGGTGTGGGCGAGGTCCGCGACGGCCGGTGGCGCGGCGATCACCGCCGGGGCGGCGACGGCCGTGGTGGCCACGACGGCGGCGAGCAGGCGACGGCGCATGCGGCGGGCTCCCGGGTTCGAGCGACGTCTCCGGGACGATCGCTGATTGTCAACCCGATCAACGAGCCACCGGCGGGCGCGACACGATCAGTGCGCGGGCTCCGCCGGATCCATCGTGTTCACCATGAAGTACGCCGCGCGCTCCAGGTAGTCCCAGAGCATCGTGTGCAGCTGCGGTGACAGCTCCAGCGAGTCGACGGCGACCCGCATGTGGTGCAGCCAGGCGTCACGGGCGGCCGGGTCGACCCGGAACGGCGCGTGCCGCATGCGCAGCCGGGGGTGGCCGCGGCTGGCGGAGTACGTGTTGGGGCCGCCCCAGTACTGCATCAGGAAGAGCGTGAGCCGGTCGGCGGCGGGCTCCAGGTCCTCCTCGGGGTACATCGGCCGGAGCAGCGGGTCCTCCGCGACGCCTTCGTAGAACCTGTCCACGAGTCGCCGGAAGGTGGGCTCGCCGCCGACAGCGGTGAAGAAGGTCGTGGCCTCGTCCGGTACGGGTTCGCTCACCGTTCCATCCTGCCAGGGTCGTTCCGCGGGGCTAGGACCGCTCCGGTGTGACGCTCGTCGTCGGGATCGTGCCGGAGCCGGTGTCCGCGTCGGCGGGGCCGGGTTGCCGGACCGGCGGGGCGGCCGGTTTCTCCTCGTCGGGCATGGTGGCCGCGGCGTCGGCGGTGGCCCGGGCGAAGGCCGCCGGAGCGGGCCAGAAGAACGCCAGGAACAGCATGGCGACCGCACCGCCGGCGCTCCACAGGCCGACCACCATCGGGACCCGGAAGTGTTCGGCCAGGCTGCCGGTGGTGAGGACCGCGGCCAGCTGGCTGATCTGGATGCCGCTGCTCATCACGCCGAACGCGCGGGCCCGGAAGCCGTGCGGCAGGGCCAGCACGAAGACCGCGTTCAGGGTGGGGGTGAGCGCGCCCTGGACCAGGCCGCCGGAGAGCACCATCAGCGCGGCGGCGGGGGCGGCCGGGGCGAGCAGGCTGGGCACCAGCAGCAACGGCGGGAGGACCGCGAGGACCGGGATGAGCCGGGCCCGCCGTTCCGCCGGGACGATCCGGTTGAACACGGTGCCGCCGATGATGAAGCCGACCGGCCCGGCCGCCATGATCAGGCCCTGGCCGAGGCCGCGGGTCTCCGGGTCGGTGGTGATGTCCGCGGCCCAGGCGGCGGCCAGTCCCTCCGGGACGATCGCGAAGACGGTGATGGTGAACACCACGACGGCGATGGACCGCAGCACGGGGTGGCCGAAGACCAGCCGGAAGCCCTCGGCGGTCTCGTGCAGCAGGTGGGTGCGCTGGGCGCTGCTCATCGTGGTGGGCCGGTGCCGCACCCCGAAGGCGATCAGTGCGGCGGAGAGCGCGAAGGTGAGGACGTCGACGCCGAGGGCGATCCGCGGGGTGAGCGCCACCGCGACGGTGGCCCCGACGAGGTACCCGAAGACCTGGGCGGTCTGTGATGCGGTCTGGCTGATGGTCAGGGCCAGCGCGAGCCGTTCCCGGCCGACGACGGTGGGCAGCAGGGCCGAGCGGGCGGCCTGGGTGGGCGGCGCGAACATGCCGGCGACCAGCAGGATCAGCAGCATCGCCGGGACCGGCAGCTGCGGCAGGAGCAGCAGCGAGATCAGGACCATTCGGCTGAGATCGGAGACGATCATGACCCGGCGGTACGGGTGGCGCTCCGCGAACGCCGCCAGCACCGGGCCGAAGAGCCAGGGAACGTAGCCGATCGCGAACGAGGCGGCGGAGAGCAGGGCGGACTGGGTCTGGTGGTAGACCAGGACGGTGACCGCGGCCCGCGACAGGTAGTCGCCGATCCAGTTGATCAGGGTGGAGAGGAACAGCGCGCGGTACTCACGATCCGCAAAGACGGCACTGTAGGTGACTTTAGGGTTGCTTTCAGTCACCACCTCGGCCGGATCGCGCGGCCGTGCGGGGTCGTTCGCCACCAGAGCCCTCCATCGCTGTCGGCCCCGCCGAGGAGTCGGCGGGGCCGGACACGCTCACGGCTACCCGGGCGAACGTGCCGTGCATATACAGAAGCTGTAGCGGATTCTGCCCGATCGTCCTAGTTGACGCTAGGGTGGTTGGGTCGAGAACCGGCCATTCGGTGGAGGGCAGAACCGCAGCTCCTGGCGTATGCGCAGGTCAACTGCCCGTGCCGGTGGCCTGGTCGTCGATCGAAGGCGAAGAATTTTCGGAGCCCAGCATCCAGGCCGGAGGCACCGCACTGCGCGGCGCGAGCCGGGAGGCGGCGATCCGTTCGGACAGTCCGGAGGCGTCCATCGCGTCGGACAGCGCCTTGCGCAGATCCCGCTGGATGACCGCCTGCGCGTCCGAGGTCGTCTTCGCGATGGTCCGCACCACCGCGCCGTCCACGGTGATCTGCTCGACGCCGATCACGTCCGGCGCCTCCAGGAACTCGGTCTGGTGCTCGGGCGTCTCGGCGACCTTGGCCGCCGCGCTCCGCAGCACGACCATCGCCTCCTCCGAGTTGACGAAGCCGATCGGGATGTCGATCACGACCATCGCCCAGCCCTGGCTCTTGTTGCCGACCCGGATGATCTCGCCGTTGCGGATGTACCAGAGCACACCCCGCGCGTCGCGGACCGTGGTGATCCGCAGGCCGACGCTCTCCACCACACCGATGGCCTCGCCCAGGTCGACCGTGTCGCCCACGCCGTACTGGTCCTCCAGAAGCATGAAGAGACCGGCGATCAGGTCCTTCACCAGGCTCTGCGCGCCGAAACCGAGCGCCACGCCGACGATGCCGGCGCTGGCCAGCAGCGGCGCCAGGTTGAAGCCGAACTCACCCAGCACCAGAAGGGTGGCCATGGTGAAGACGATCGCGCTGACGAAGCTGCGCAGCACCGACCCGATCGCCTCGGCCCGTTGCCGGCGGCGCTCCGGGATGAACTGCACCTCCTCGGCCGCCACGTCGGGCCGCTCCTTCAGCGGCTTCAACAGCGCGGGCATCGCCGCCCGCGAGGTGCTGGCCGCCAGGCGGGAGATCCCCCGGTGCAGCGCCCACCGGATCAGCAGCGCGACCACGATGATCGCGAGCACCCGGAAGGGCTTCACCACGATGACGTAGCCGCTCTGGGCGATCCAGTCCGGGACGTTCTGGTCGAGGAGCCAGTCGCAGACGGCGTCGGCCTGACACGACTTGGTGAGGTCGACATCCGGGACGGAGAACGAGGGGTCGGGGGACGGAGCTAATGGCAGCACGAGGAGAGAAAGTACCGGGTCCAGCTGGGTGAAGACCTCAGACGTTTACCGCCCGGCCACAGATTGTGCTCGCAATTTGGTCATCCATCAGGGACTATTGGCGCACGGGTCTCGGTCGGAGAGGCCCACATCACACACGCATGGGCTATTTGGGAGCGGTTACAAGCAACTGACACCGAAGGGTGATCTCGATGCCTGACATACGACCTACAGTGGGCTCTTCCGCGTTAGTTCTCAACGCCACCTACGAGCCGCTGTGCGTCGTATCGGTGCGTCGGGCGACCATCCTGCTGCTGACCGCCAAGGCCGAGTGCGTCTCCGACGGTGACGGTCTCTTACACAGCGCACATCACACGCTTCCCGTCCCGTCGGTGGTCCGCCTCACCCGGTACGTGAAGGTGCCGTACCGCACTCATGTCGGCCTCTCTCGCCGAGCGATCTTCGCCCGGGACGGAGGCCGTTGTGCTTACTGCCGGGGTTCCGCCGAGACCATCGACCACGTCTTCCCGCGCAGCCGCGGCGGTCTGCACGCCTGGGACAACGTCGTGGCCGCCTGTGCCAAGTGCAACCACAGCAAGGGCGACAAGACCCCGGCCGAGCTGGGCTGGCGGCTGCACGCCGCCCCGGCCGCCCCGCGCGGTGTGGCCTGGCGGGTGCTCGGCCACCGCACCCCGGACCCCCGCTGGAAGGACTGGCTCGACCTGCCCACCGCCCCGGTGGAGGCCGAGGCGGCGTGAGCCGGGACTCAGCCCCGGTGTGAGGCACGGCTCGGTTCGGCGTGAGACAGCGCTCAGCCCCGGTGCGAGTCCACCAGCGAGGCGAAGACGACGACGTTGTCGGAGTAGCCCTCGTCCCCACCCAGCCACGTCCCGCCACAGGTCATCAGGCGCAGCGACGGGCGGCTGTAGTCGCCGTAGACCCGCTGTACCGGCAACCGGTCCTTGTCGAAGCTCTCCACCGAGTTGACCTCGAAGACCGCCACCGAGCCGTCGGCCCGGGCCACCTCGATGTCCTGACCGGGCTTCAGCCGGCCCAGCTCGTGGAAGACCGACGGACCGGTCCGGGTGTCGGCGTGCCCGACGATCAGCGCCGGCCCGAACTGTCCCGGTGTCGGGCCGCCGTCGAACCAGCCGGCTTCGTTGTGCCGTTTCAGCGGGGGCACCTCCACCGAACCGTCGTCGGCGCGGCCCACCTCGAGGATCGGCGCGGACACGTCGATCGACGGGATGTCCAGGCGTTGCGGCCGGCTCGGGTCGAGCACCGGGAAGTCCCGGGCCGTCGGCGCGGACTGCTCGCCGAACAGCCCGCCGTCCAGGTTGAAACCGGTCGCGGCACCCACCCCCATGGCGACCACGAACAGGCCGACGAAGAGCAGCGCCAGGGCGATCAGCCCGATCATCTCGCCCCGGCCGCGGCGCCGCCGCCGGGGTTGCGCCGGGGGTTTGCGCCGTTGCCGGGGCACCCGGAAGGACGACCTGCCGGGCGCGGCCTGCGGTGCCGGCAGCGGGCCGGTCACCACCCCGGGTGGGGGTGGCGTGATCACCTGGGCCGGCCGTTTCCGGGCCACCGCCTCCGGGACCCGGGAACCGGCGGGTGGTCGTCGTGTCTCGTCCGCCATGCCGTCCGCCTCAGCCGGCCCGGCGGCGGCGCAGCGCCACCGCGGAGAGGATCAGGCCGGCCAGCAGCGCCGCCATGCCCCCGCCGATCAGAACCGGTGGGGTCGCCCCGGACGCGGTGCCACCGCCCCCGGTGGCCGGGCCGCGCTGTGGCTCGTACGCCGCGACCACGTGCAGCGTGGCCGTCGCGGACTTGCCGTCCGGGCATGTCAGCAGCGCCGGGTAGTCGCCGGGCTCGGTGTCGCCGGGAACCCGCTCGGTGGCGGTCAGGAAACCGAACTGCGGCTCGACGGTGACCTCGCCGATCGGTTCCGCGGTGACGGTCGCCGCCTTCAGGTTGTCGTCGCAGGAGGCGCGCAGGGCGATCTCGTCCCCGGCGGGCACGGTGCTGGGATTGAGCTCCACGAAGACGGCAGCCGCCGCGTGGGCGGCCCCCGCGTGGAGCAGGACGGGTGTGCCGGTGAGTGCCAGGGTCGCTGCCATCGCCGCTGCAGCGGCGGGGACGGACGTACGCATGGATTCCCCCCTCCAGGCCGTCCGGGAACGGATGCACACGGACGGCGCGTGAGGGTGATTTTCGCACCCCGGGGCACATTCCGCGTAGATCCCGACGGCGTGAGACCCCGGTTCGAGACCCGACGCTCCGGGACGACACGCGCTCCGCTACCGTGATTGATGTTCAGAATCAAGAGGATCACCGGCGCCTGGGGGCGTTCAGTTGTCAATTATCAGCACCGTTCTGGTCTTTGTGATCATTCCGGCCGCGGTCATCGGGGCGGTGGCGACTCTCGTTCTCACCGGTGCCGAGCGGGGTAAGCCGTCCCGTCGTTACCGGCCCGGTTCGCCGTTCGACTTCCCGGCCATGTGGTTCACGGCCTCACCGGCCCAGGTCGCCCCGGTCGCCGGCGGCGGGCACCACCTCGTGATCGAGGACAGCTCGGGCTCCCCGGTCCAGCCCGGTCCCACAGGAGGCGCAAGTGGCAAGTGGTGAGGTCGCCCAGATCGGCCAGGCGGCAGACAGTCCCTTCACGACTCGGGAGCTTCGCCACCTCGACGAGGCACTGAGCACCGCCGACCAGGTGACCGGCCTGAACTTCAGCATCTACCTCGGTGAGCTGGAGGAGCCGGCCCGTGCCGCGGCGGAGAAACTGCACCAGCAGACCCGTGCGCCGCAGACCGGCGTCCTGATCGCGCTCTCGCCCGATCAGCGCGTGCTGGAGATCGTCATCGGTTCCGCCGCCCGCAGGCGGATCTCGGACCACGACGCGAAACTGGCGGTCTTCTCGATGACCGCGTCGTTCTCCGTCGGTGACCTCGCCGGTGGTCTGCTGGTCGGCATCGACCAGCTGGCGAGCCACGCCGGACGGGCCTGACCCGCCTCCGGTCCACTCTCCAGAACTCAGCGCCAGGTGGCCGGTGCCACCTTCACCGGGTACGGGGCGTCGAGTTTCGTGTTCTCGGCGCCCTCGACGCTGCGGGTCAGCCGATAACCACCCGCACCGTCCAGGGCGTACACCCGCACGACCGGGCCGGCCGCGGTCAGCTCCACCCGCCAGAACGCCGGGATGTCCGCGGCGGCGTACACCGCGGGTTTGAGAAAGCGGTCGTAACTGCGCGTCCCCTCCGCCTCGACCTCCACCACCAGGGCCACCTCGGCGGGCGAGACCCAGATCGAGCCGGAGACGCGCGGGCGCAGCACCATCACATCCGGCACCACGTTGCTCGTGGGCGTCGCGATGCCGATCCGGGAACACACCCACCAGCCGGCCGGGGCGACCGGCCGCAGCGTCCCCACCATCGACTCGACGAGCGCGTCGTGCGCCTCGGTGGTCGGCGGGGAGACGTGCAGGCCACCCTCGACGATCTCGTAGCGGTGCCCGTCCTGGGGGAACAGGTGCAGGTCCGGCTCGGTCCACGGTCCGTCCGGCGCATGCCAGCGGGCCGGAGCGCTCGGGCTCAGCATCGTCACGGGCCACCTCCATCACCGCGGAGTGCCAGCCTACTTACACAGAGTTGTAATCACGGCGTTTCCGCCGGGTAACTCATTTCATGCAAAAGGCCCCTCCACCCGTCTCAGGTGGAGGGGCCCTCTGTCGATAGGCCGCTGATCAGGCCGCGGACTCGTCCTTGGCCCGGGCCTTCAGCGCCCGCAGGATGCCGTCACGCCCCTCGGCGACCAGGCGGCGCAGCGACGCCGGGTGACCGTCGCGGGCCAGCCAGGCGTCGGTGAGCGCCACCGTCTCCTCGCTGATCTGGTACGCCGGGTACGCCAACTGAGCGAACTCCTGCGCCGGCTCGCTGTCCGAGCGGGCCCACACGTCCGCGACCACGTCGAAGAACTTCTCCGCGTACGGTGCGGTCAACGCCACCTGCCGGGTGCTCTGGAAGCCCTGCAGCAGGGACCGGTTGAGCCAGTTCGGCAGCGCCTTCGGCCCGGTGAGCTCGGCCCAGACGCGGGCCTTGTTCTCGGCGGACGGCACCAGCGCCCGGGCGATGGCCGCCTCCCGCTCGCCGCTCGCCGTCTTGTCACCGGCCAGCTCGGCGTCGATCTCGGACTCCTGCGCGGCACCCAGCGCGGACAACGCCTGCAGCAGACTCCACCGCAGCTCGGTGTCGACGACCAGACCCTCCGGGCGGGACGTGCCGGAGAACCAGCCCCGCAGCACCGCGGCCTCGTCCGGGGTACGCGCGGCGGTGATGAACGCCCGCGCCCAGGTGAGCTGCCATCCGCTGCCCGGTTCGGTGGTGGCCAGCTGCCCGGCGGCCATCGACGCCAGCATGCCCCAGCCGGTCGGCGCCCAGCGCTGGTCGGCGAAGCTGGTCAGGGCCATCCCGGCCTGCCGCAGCGTGGCCGTGGCCAGGTTGATGTCGGTCTCGGCCGGCAGACCCGCGACGACCAGGGTCACGTAGTCCCGGGCCGCCATCTCGGCGTCGCGCAGCATGTCCCACGCGGCCGCCCAGCACAGCGCCCGCGGCAGCGACGACTCGAAACCGGCGATGTGCTGCACCAGGGTGCCGAGCGAACGCTCGTCGAGGCGCAGTTTCGCGTACGTCAGGTCCTCGTCGTTGAGCAGCAGCACATCCGGCGCCTTGACCCCGGCGAGCGCGGTGACCTCGGTGCGTTCCCCGGCCACGTCCACCTCGATCAGCTCCCGCCGGACGAGCCGGTCGCCGTCGAGGTCCCACAGGCCGATGCCGATCCGGTGGGTCCGCAGCGTCGGGTAGTCCGCCGGGGCCTCCTGCAGCACGTGCACGCTGGCGTAGTCGCCGTCAGCGTCCACCTCGACCACCGGGCGCAGCGTGTTGACCTGGGCGGTCTCCAGCCACTGCGCGGCGAACTTGCGCAGTTCCCGGCCGGACGCGGTCTCCAGCTCGGTGAGCAGGTCGTCGAAGGTGGCGTTGCCCCAGGCGTGCTTGGCGAAGTACGCCCGCAGGCCGGTCAGGAACGGGTCCAGCCCCACGTACGCGACCAGCTGCTTGATCACGCTGGCGCCCTTGGCGTACGTGATGCCGTCGAAGTTGACCTCGACCGCCTCCAGGTCCGGCATCTCGCAGTACACCGGGTGGGTGGAGGAGAGCTGGTCCTGGCGGTAGCCCCAGGCCTTACGGATCGACAGGAACGTCGACCAGGCGTCGGAGAACCGGGTGGCCTCGGTGTTGCACCAGTGGCTGGCCCACTCGGCGAACGACTCGTTCAGCCACAGGTCGTTCCACCAGCGCATGGTGACCAGGTCACCGAACCACATGTGCGCGAGCTCGTGCAGGATGGTGTTGGCGCGCTGCTCGTACTCGTAATCGGTGACCTGCGAGCGGAAGATGTAGTGCGCCTCGGCGTGCGTGACGCAGCCGAAGTTCTCCATCGCGCCGGCGTTGAAGTCCGGCACCCACAGCTGGTCGTACTTCGGCAGCGGGTACCGCACCCCGAACTGCTCGTGGAAGAAGTCGAAGCCCTGCTTGGTGATCGTGAACAGGTCGTCGGCGTCGAGGTACTGCGCCATCGAGGACCGGCAGAAGACACCCAGCTCGATGCCGTCGTGCGAGTCCCGCACCTCGTGGTACGGCCCGGCGCAGATCGCCGTGATGTAGGTGCTCATGCGTGCCGAGGTGGCGAAGTGGACCGTCTTGGCGCCCTCGGCGGCCGGCGCCTCGCTCTCGGCCGGCATGTTCGAGATGACCTTCCAGTGCGCCGGCACCGTGGCGTGCCACGTGAAGACGCTCTTCAGGTCGGGCTGGTCGAAACAGGCGTAGGCGCGCTGGGCGTCCGCGGTCTCGAACTGGCTGTAGAGATAGATCTCCTGGTCGACCGGGTCGAGGCTGCGCTGCACGCCCTGCCCGCTCGCGGAATACCCGAAGTCGCCGTCGACGACCAGGGTGTTCTCCTCGGCCAGACCGGTCAGGGTCAGGCCGGTCTCGGGCGTCCAGGCGCCGATGTCGAGCGGCGCGCCGTTCAGCGTCGCGGAGTGGATCGTCGCGGCCGCGGCCTCGACGAACGTCTCCGCACCCGGCTCGGCGCACCGGAAGTTGATCACGGTGGTGGACCGGAACGTCTCGGAACCGGGGTTGCCGTGCCCGTCGGTCAGGTCAAGGGTGATGTCGTACCCGGTCACCTCGAGCAAACGACCACGCTCCGCGGCCTCGACCTGGGTCAGGTTGTGAACTCCGGCCACGTGCACTCTCCTTCGAGCTACTGCGTTTCCTCGAAGCCTATGCGCCTACGGCGACGCAACTCACCCCGACCGGGCCCCGACCTAGGAGGATCATTCAAGTCATGACCAACCGTGCCACCGTCGACATGTGGTTCGACCCGCTCTGCCCGTGGGCCTGGATCACCTCCCGCTGGCTTCTCGAAGTGGAGAAGGTCCGCCCCCTCGACATCCGTTTCCACGTGATGAGCCTGTCCGTCCTCAACGAAGGCCGCGACCTTCCCGAGAGCTACCAGGAACTGATGACCAGGGGTTGGGGGCCGGTGCGGGTCTGCATCGCCGCCGCCGAGACCGCCGGGCCGGAGGTGCTGCGCGACCTCTACACCGCCCTCGGCACCCGGATCCACCTGCAGAAGTACGAGCTGGGCGAGGAACTGTTCCGCGAGGCCCTGACCGAGGTCGGCCTGGACCCCGAACTGGCCGCCGCGGCGACCACCGACGCCCGCGACGAGGCGTTGCGCACCAGCCACAACGCGGGCATGAAACCGGTCGGCACCGACGTGGGCACCCCGGTGATCCACGCGCCGGGACCGAACCC
Organism: Actinoplanes rectilineatus; assembly: GCF_000962825.1. Classification (GTDB taxonomy): domain Bacteria; phylum Actinomycetota; class Actinomycetes; order Mycobacteriales; family Micromonosporaceae; genus Actinoplanes; species Actinoplanes rectilineatus. Next base: position 16,746 of record NZ_JZKF01000045.1, on the reverse strand, counting down.
GGGTGAGACCATCGCCTTCTTCGGCCCGGTGATCACGCCGGCGCCCAAGGGCGAGGCGGCCGGCAAGCTCTGGGACGGCGTCGTGCTCGTCGCCGGCACCCCCGGATTCTTCGAGATCAAGCGAAGCCGGGACATCGGTCCGATCTTCGACTGATCGCATATCGGGAATCACGACTCCGCCGGGTGTACGCCGTCGTTGGATGGGTGACATATGCACCCATCCAACGACGGAGGCGGGTATGCCGGAGAACGAACCGGTGGGATCGAGCATCGGAGTACAGCGCGGGGTGTGGGCGGACCTGCCCGCCGAGGTGGCGCTGATGGTCGCGCCTCCGGTCACGGTGACCGCGAGTCCGCATGTCAATACGCCGTTGAGCAGGTCACGGGGGAACATGCCGGTAGGCGGGCGTCGCAGGCGAGCCGGGTAAGTTGCCCCCCATGACGGTCGTGCACCCGATCAGCCGGGCCTGGATCACCAATGGCGGTACCGGTGCCCAGAATTATGACGAGTTCGCCGACGACGCCGAGATCACCGAGATCATCACGGCCGCGCCGCACAGCGCGCTGGCCGTGGAGATGCCGCATCTCGCCCCCGATTCCCTCGGCAAGTCCTTCCTCGAATCCCTCCCGGACGCGGTGGTCCGGCTGGAGCGGGCGAAGTCCGAGGGCCGCTATCAGGCCGCCGAGCACGTCGTCGTGCTCTACCGGATCAGCGCCGACGGGGAGGCCCCGGCCTACGGGCTGTGGAGCATGGTCGAGACCGGCCAGATCTCCACCAGCGCCGACGAGCCGGGCCTGGTCATCCGCAACGAGGACGTCTTCATCAGCAAGGTCCGTGAGCGCGTGGCTCTCGCCGAGGCCGTCGGGACGCTGCTCTCACCCGTACTCCTGCTGCAGACCGGCAAGGGCGAGGAGCTGCACGCAGCTCTCGCCGACGCCACCGGCAAGGCGGGCGAGCCCGCCGCGACCGACGTGGACCCCACCGGGCGCACCCACGCGATCTGGGTGCTGGGCCCCGGCGAGCTGCAGACCCAGCTCCTCGACCTGGCCGGCGGCGGCGAACTGGTGGTCGCCGACGGCAACCACCGCAGCCTGGCCGCGCAGACCGGCGGCCTCGAACACTTCCTCGCGGTCGTGACCACGCCCGCGTCGGTCGCCATCCAGCCCTACAACCGGCTGGTCAGCGAGCTTCCGGCAGACCTCGGCGACCTTCTCGGGCGGCTCCGCGCGGCCGGGGCGACGGTCACCGAACTGCCGCGTCCCGCGCAGCTTCCGGCCAAGACCTCCATCGAGGTGTACGCGGCCGGCCGCTCCTTCGCCATCGGCCTGCCACCGGACCCGGACGGCACGGCGGTGGAGAACCTGGACCACGCCCTGGTCGAACGCGTCCTGCTGCGGGACGCGCTGGGCCTGGACGCGGGCGACAAGCGGATCGCCTACATCGGCGGGGACTACCCGGTCGAGTGGCTGCGCGACGAGGTCGACGCGGGCCGGGCCGACCTGGCGATCCTGATCGCCCCGGTCACCGTGGACGACTTCGTCGAGGTCAACCTGGAACGCCTCAAGCTGCCACGCAAGAGCACCTGGTTCACGCCGAAGGCCCGGGGCGGTCTCGTCCTCGCCCAGCTCCGCTGATGATCCACCCCCAGGTGACCGCGGCCGCGAAGCTGCGGCGCAAACCCACGGCCGACGAACTGGCCGCCGACCCCTACCACCGGCTGCTCGGCATGCGCGCCGCGATGGAGGAGTCGAACGAGGCGGAGACCGGCCCGGCGATCCCGTTGCCGGTCGTCGTCGACCTGGACGCCGGCGGGGTGCCCTGCCGGCTGTACGCGACCAGGACCGGCACCCCGGTCCTGGTCTACCTGCACGGCGGCGGCTGGTGCTACGGCAGCATCGAGACCGTGGACCGGTTCTGCCGCCGGGTCGCCGAACGGTCCGGCTGTGCCGTGCTGTCGGTCGGCTACCGCCTGGCACCCGAACACGTCTTCCCGGCGGCCCTGGACGACACCACGACGGTGCTGGACTACCTGCGGACCTCCGGGGCCGACCTGGGGCTGGACGTGTCCCGGCTGGCGATCGGCGGCGACAGCGCGGGCGGCCAGCTCGCCACGGTCACCGCCCGCCGGCAACGCGACGCGGCCACCCCGCTCGACTTCCAGGTGCTGATCTACCCGACCCTGGACCCGCTCACCTCCGCCGAGAGCTACGACGAGGTCGGTGCGTACGGCCTCGACCGCGCCTCGATGAAACTGGCCTGGGAGACGTTCGTGCCGGACCCGGCACTGCGCTTCACCCCGGACGTCGCGCCCCTGGCGGTGGCGGATCTGTCCGGAATGCCGCCGACTCTGCTGATCACCGCGGAGTACGATGCGTTGCGCGACGAAGGCGCCGACTACGCGAACGCGCTGATCGCCGCCGGAGTCCCGGTGGTCCACACCCGCTACATGGGCGTGAACCACGGCTTCGCCCGCAAGTTGGCCACCATCGACGCCGCCCGGGCCGCGGCGGATCAGGTGGCCTCCGCCCTGCGTTCGGCCCTCACCTTCTGAAAGACTCCCGACATGCGTCTCTACCTGGGTTCCGACCACGCCGGTTACGAGCTGAAGATGCACCTCGTCAACCACTTGATCAAGCAGGGCCACGACGTCGTGGACGTCGGCCCGCACGCCTACGACCCGGAGGACGACTACCCCGCCTTCTGCTTCCACACCGGTGCCAAGGTGGTGGCCGACAAGGGCTCCCTCGGCATCGTGATCGGCGGCTCCGGCAACGGCGAGCAGATCGCCGCCAACAAGGTCCCCGGCGTCCGCTCCGCGCTGGCGTGGAAGACCGAGATCGCCCAGCTGGCCCGCCAGCACAACGACAGCAACGTGATCGCCATCGGCGCCCGGCAGCACACCCTCGACGAGGCCACCGCCTTCGTCGAGGCGTTCATCGCCACGCCGTTCTCCGGCGACGCGCGGCACGCCCGCCGGATCTCCCAGCTGGCGTCCTACGAGACGGACCGTGAGCTGCCCGAGCTGCCGGAGACCGCCCCGTCGGTCTGACCGCAAGACGGCAACTCCCGCAGCGTGTGAAGCCCTCGGCCTCACACGCTGCTCTCGTCTGTCCCGCCGCCGGTGTCCAGTCGGTGTGGTGGGCGGCCGGGCGGTTCTCGGCCTCGCGCGCCGCTCCCGCCGCCGGGCTCCGGTCAGCGGCGGGGCAGGTCCTCGCGCGGCGTCCAGTTGCGGCGGACGATGGGAAGGTCGCGTTCGGCCTCCGCGAACTGCTCGTCAGTGGGGCGTGAGGCGTCCCGGGCACGGAGAGCGGCACCCACGCTGACCTGCGAAGAACCGGACCCGACCAGGCCTCGCAGGCCACGCTCGGCATCCCGTTCGTCGCCGTTGCCGCCGCCTCCGGACGGGGGACGCCGGTACCCGTTGCGAACCGGCCGCTGCGGCGAACGCTCGGCCTTGTTCTCGTCCGACTCCGCGGGGACCCCGGGCCGGGGCCCCGGAACGCCTGCCGGGGGAGAGGGCGGCGGCGTGGGCACGGGAACCGACGGTGCTGAAGCCGCACTGAGCGGCGGCGTGGGCACCGGCGTGGAGGCTGGGGGCGGCGTCGGAGCCGGTGTGGAGGCGGGTGGCGGCGTCGGTACCGGTGCCGGTGCGGTGGCCAGCGGCGGCGTGGGCACCGGTGCCGGGCTCGGCGGCGGACCGGGAATCGGTGTCACCTCTGCCGGGGGAGTGGGCAGCGGGACATGACCGGGTGGCGGTCCGGGAACGGGCACCTTCCGGGTGACGTCGCCGGACTCCGCGGCCGGAACGCTGCCGCCCTGATCGGCGTCCAGCTGGTTCGCCTCCTCCTGCGCCGCCTCCTCCTGCGCGGCCGCTTCACGGGCCGCCTCACGCGACGAGGAGGAGGCGGGGCGGATGCGGCGACGTCGGTGTTCGGGCTGGCCCATCCGCCGACCGTACCCCCGCGGGTGTGATGTCGGTCAGAAGCTGTCGGTCGGCGACGGGGCCCGGTGCCAGCCGAACGCGACGCTCGGATCGTTGCCGGTCAGCATCCGGACCCGGCCGGCCGCGGCGAGGACCGACAGCGAGGTCGCGCCCAGGTAGGCGGCGCCCAGCTCGGTCACCGAACAGGACAGGTCGGCCTGGTCGGTGGTCGGCACACACCTCGCCGCGTCGGGTCCGCCGGTGAGCCGCCAGCGCCCGTTGTTGCCCTCCAACAGCGGGTCGGTCACCTCCAGGACCACGTCGACCGGAGTCGCGTACCGGCGGGCCGCCAACGCCGCCGGGAGATCGACGATCCGGACCCACAGGCCGTCACCCAGGGACGTGCCCAGCCGGCGCGGCTCGTCGACCAGGAACCGCAGCGGCTCGTCGAGCGCGCCCCGGCGCATCGTCACCGACCGGGTCAGGTCGATGCCCAGCAGGAAACGCCACAACGCGACGTAGGTCTGCGGGTCGGCGGCCACCATCTCCTGGACCTGGACCTCACCGTTCGGCCCCCGGTCGGTCCAGTCGTCCTTGACGCGCCACAGTGCGTACCCCGAAGGGCCGTGCGGGGTGTCGTGAACCACCGCGCGCAACGGGGTGGCGCCCCCGCGATGATCCTTCGGGTCGGAGATCGTGGTCCGCCACCAGCGGTCGTCGCGGTTCGACCAGCCGACCCGCTCCGGGCGCAGCTGCTCGTAGACCTTGCCGAGATCGGTGAGCACGCTCGCCGGATCGGCCATCCGCAGCCGTCCGGCCGGCACGTCCGAAGGAGCGGGGAGACGTACCTCACGGTTCGCGATCTGCAGCATCAGGCGTGACGAGGCCGGTCCGTACCCGAACCGGGGGTAGATCGTGGTCTCACTCGCCCACAGGACCGCGATCGGTTCCCGCCCGGCCGCGGCGACGTCCTGCAGCTGGCGGTGCATCATGCGGGTGAGCAGGCCCCGCCGCCGATGCGTGGGGGCGACACCCACGCCGGTCACGTGCGCGGCCGGAACCACCGCGCCGGGCACGGTCAAGTCCCTGCTCAGGATGGCGGTGTGGCCCACCAGGGACGACCCGTCGACGCAGGCCAGCGAGCGTTCCGGCTCGTAGATCTCGGCGATGCGCTCCCGCGGCTCACCGTCGGTGTCCTCGTGGAAGACCGTGTCGAGCAGATCACAGACCGCCGCGAAGTCGTCCGTCGTCGCCGGCCGTAGCGCAACCTCATCGTTCATGGCTTGTGTGTAACGGACAGCTGTGTGTCAGGGCGAGCGATTATGCGGGCTCGCTACGCTCGAAGTGAGCGGTCGCCGACCGCAGCCGAGAGGGGAAAGATGCCGGAGCAACCGCAGTGGCCGGAGCGGACGCTCAACATGCCACCGCAGGACCCGTGGGCCGAGCCACCCACGGCGCCGGTCTCACCGTCGCCGTTCGGGTCCGATGCCGACCCGACCAAGCCGGACATGCAGGAGACCGCGCGTCACCCGCAGTCGGCCCATGCCGGTGCGCCGCGGTCGACGGCTGCGCAGGACGCCACCCGTGTCGGTGCGCCGCAGTCGCCCGCCCCGCAGGGCGCGGCCCGCGCGTCTGTGCCGCAGTCCCCGGCCCCGCAGGGCGCCGCAGGCGCGGACCGGTCGCCGTTCAGTCGCGGCCGGGCCCAGGTGAGCCCGCGCGCGCCGCAGCATGAGGAACACACGTCGACGGCCGAGTGGCACGGTGAGCCGGAGCGTCCCGAGCAGCCCCCGCGCAGCCTCGACTGGCACATCCAGCGGCTGCGCCGCGGCGGCGAGTGGACAAGCGCGGCGCTGCTCTTCTCCTTCGTCTGCTGGGGTCTGTGGGCTTTGGCCTCCGGTGAGGGACTGGCCAACGCCTTCATCGTGTACGTGGTGTCACTCGTCGTCGCCGCAGGCGTCTTCGCGCTCTCCCGCCTCGTCGGCCGGGTCGTGCTGGAACGCCAGATGGGCCGTCAGCGGCACACCGCCCGCGGTTCCCACCTGGTGACCGCCCTGTTCCTGGTCGGCGTCGGCGTCGCCTTCCTGCGCCAGACGGCGTGGGTGGTGACCGCTTACACCTGGATCGCCGGCCTGTTCTGAGCCGCACACGGCTCCACCGGTCACCCGTCAGGACGAGCCTGCCCACCCCGCCGCGGAGGGCAGGCCGTCCCCACCACCGGTTCCCGCTCCGTCCTGCGGCCGGCCTCTCACCGTTCCCGGGGGACTGCGTCGGCGCTCCCGAGGTCGGCTCACCGTCCTGAAGCCGACTCGGTTCTCCCCGGATCGGCTCGGCCCTCCCGGGAACGGCTCACCGGTCCGGGGTCAGCTCACCGGCTTGCCTCCGGTGACGCCGAGGACCTCGCCTGTGGTGTAGCTCGACTCCGGGCTCGCGAAGTGGACGTAGGCGGCGGCCAACTCGGCGGGCTGGCCGGCCCGTCCGAGGGGTGTGTCGGCGCCGAAGGAGCGGACCTTCTTCTCCGGCATGGTGGCCGGGATCAGCGGCGTCCAGATCGGGCCGGGCGCGACCGCGTTGACCCGGATGCCCTTCTCGGCCAGGTCCTCGGCGAGTGCTTTCGTGAACGCGACGATGCCGCCCTTGGTGGTGGCGTAGTCGAGCAGCGCGCTCGACGACAGGTAGGCCTGGATCGACGCGGTGTTGATGACGGTCGCACCGGGCGGCATGTGCGGGACGGCGGCCCGGCAGAGCCAGAACATCGCGTACAGGTTCGTCTTCATCACCCGGTCGAACTGCTCGTCGGTGATGTCGGTGATCCCGCCGGGCTGCGCCATCTGGTACGCCGCGTTGTTCACCAGGATGTCGATGCCGCCGAGTTCGGTGCGGGCTCGGTCGATGATCGTCCGGCAGTGCGCCTCGTCGCGGATGTCACCGGGCACGGTCACCGCCTTGCGGCCGGCCTTCTCGATCCACTGCACGGTCTCCTGGGCGTCCGGCTCCTCCTCCGGCAGGTACGAGATCAGCACGTCGGCACCCTCACGCGCGAACGCGATCGCCACCGCCCGCCCGATGCCCGAGTCGCCGCCGGTGATGACGGCCCGCCGACCGGTGAGCCGGCCGGTGCCGCGGTAGGACTGCTCGCCGTGATCCGGCCGGTCCGGCATCTGCGAGGTCAGGCCGGGCGGAGTCAGGTCGCCGCCGTTCAGTTCGGGCCTCGGGTACTGCTCGCGCGGGTTCTCCACGACATCGCCTCCTCGTCACGGGCGCCGGTGCGGCCCCCGCGGATGTCCGGTGCTGATGCCCTCCGAGTTCCCCCGGCCGACCGGATTAACCGGACGGTGACCACTCGCCCTCTCCCGGCGGTGGCGCTACGGCCGGGAGAGGGCAGACGGTCGCGTGGTAGCCCGGGTGCATCCGGTAGGCGTACAAGAGAAAGAAGAGTGCGGGAACCGCCTGGCTCGCGTTATGCCTGGGTGAGGACCTTGCCGGTCTCCAAGAGCGACTTGAGATCGCTGAGCACCCACGCCCAGCCACCGCCGCCTTCCGCGCCGGCGTCTGGGTTGCCGCGGGTCATGTTCGCCGTGGCCGGTGCGCCGTCGAGCTGGTGGGTGATGGTGACCCGGCAGACGCCGGGGGAGGAGTCCTCGATCTCGTAGGTGAGCGTGGTGAACGGTTCCGCGGCGCAGGTCGGGTCCATGAGCATCCGCCAGGTCTGCACCAGCCGGCGCGGAGGCTCGGCCTCGAGCACCTCGCCGTCGACGATCACGTCCGGAAGGGGCCAGCCCTGCTGGGCGGAGTAGTCCTTCATCTCCTGGCTCGGGACCGAGTGGTATCGCCCGCCCTTGCGTAGCTCGTAGAACTGGGGAGCGGCGTAGCCGTATTTCTTGTTCCACTCCGGGTCGACGATCGCGTCCCAGATCTTCTCCGGGGTCGCCTTGATCCAGATCCGGTGGACCTGCGTCTCGCTCATGGCTCTTCCTCCAGCGTTCGCTTGAGATCGATGAGTGCGGTCACGTGCTGTTCGGTGTATTTGTCGATCCACCGGTCGTGGATCTGCCGGATCGGGACCGGGTTGAGGAAGTGCAGCTTTTCCCGGCCGGACCGGCGCGTGACGACGAGGCCCGCCTCCTCGAGCACCTTGAGGTGCTTGGCGACGCCGAATCGGGTCATCGCCAACTCGGACTCCAGCTCGGTCTGGGTGCGCCCGTCACGGGCGAACAGCAGGTCCAGCAGGAAGCGGCGGCTCGGGTCGGCCAGTGCCCTGAACACCAGGTCGAGCTCGTCGGTCATGCCGCAAATTTAGGTGACCATTTGGTCACCTGTCAAGCTGTTCGCAACCCCAGGATCGGCGCCGACCGGGCCGGTGTGCTGCGCAAACGGAAATTCCGCAGATGAGCCGGACCGTGGCCGCACCCGGCCCCGGTCCCCACGCCGGCTGCTTCGCCCGCGCCGTTCCGGGCGGCACCCGCTGTTAACCCATCGACGCTAATATCTTCGGGTTTCGGCCTTCAACGGGGAGTAAGACCACATGCGACGTACGATTCCCGCCGGTGTCCTGACGGCGCTGGCCCTGCTGATTCCGGTGGCGCCGGTGGCGGCGCAGGCCGCGGTGCCCGGGCCCGACGCGGCCTGCCAAACGGTCGAACGCAAGCTCTACAAGGACATCCGCGAGCTGGTCACCATCGACCTGGACACCGCCACCGACGTGGAGATCCGAGTCCTCGCCAACCAGATCCTGGCCGCGGTGAAGGCCGACGCGCTGCCCGTCCTGCCACCCGCGATGCAGGAGCACCTGGACGGCACGGCGGACGACCTGCGGGCCTTCCTCAAGAAGGGCATGCAGAGCGCCTGGACGGTGGATCTGCGGATCTCGGTCGGCCGCACGATGACCGACGCCGGCACCAACGTGCGGGCGGCCGCGCAGAGAGTGCTCGACGACGCGACCCTCGACTCCTATCTGGCGTACCTGAACGACGGCCTGTATGTCGCCCGTGAGCTCGACTGCGCTGCCGGGCCCTCGGCCTCGGCCTCGGCGTCGGCGTCGGCGTCGCCCAGTGTGACGCCGTCCGCGACGGCGAGCGTGTCACCGTCGGCGACGACGAGCGTCGCTCCGGGCGCGACGACCAGCGTCAGCCCGGCCGCCCCCGGTGGCGATGAGGACGAGGGCGGCGAGGGCGGTGGGCTGCCCGTGACGGGTTCCGCCTCCGGCGCTGTGGCCGGCGTCGGAGGTGCGCTCCTGCTCCTCGGAGGCGCAGGCTTCCTGATCGGGCGTCGCCGCCGCGCCCGCTTCGAGGCGTAACCGACCTGATCGCGCCCGGCCGGCCGTTCCGCCGAGTCGGGCACGATCGGCGGTGAGCGTGGACGGCGTCGAGGAGGCTACGGAAACCGGCCGTGGGAGTGTCCACCGGCCGTCAGAGGAGGCCCGATCGCCTCGGTGGACAGGTCTTGTGCCGCGTGCGACCACGCCGTGTGGCCTTGATCACTGTTGCGCCGAGTTCCGGCCGCCGGCGGGGGTGAACTGGCTGCCTGTGGGCCGGTTCTGTCCGCGTACCCCGGAAGGTCGTTGCCCGGAGGCGATCGGGAGGGCCGCCGCCGAAGCCCGCGCACGGCATCCGGTTCCGCGCTGATCCACCGGCATCCGACGAGTCACTGGAAGAGGAATGACTGAAACCGGTCGTCGGCCGGCAGGCGGATCACCGAACGGAGTAGGCCCGGGAAGGCCGCTGAGGGCGGCGCAAGATCCACGAGAGAGTGAAAAGAAACGGCCCTGACCAGGAGAGACATCCTCCGGCCAGGGCCGTTTCGACAGAGCGGGCGACGAGAATCGAACTCGCGTAATCAGTTTGGAAGACTGAGGCTCTACCATTGAGCTACGCCCGCATGACCCCCGAGAAACCCCGGGGCTCGTGCACAGCTTACTGAATCACCTACCGGTCGCGCGAACCGGATTACCCAGCAGGTGACTCCAGCGCACACGCAGGAGAGCCGACCGCATACACTGGCCGACGCCACGGGGTGTGGCGCAGCTTGGTAGCGCACTCGCTTTGGGAGCGAGGGGCCGTGGGTTCAAATCCCGCCACCCCGACTGCCACTATCTGTCCGCAGCAACAAGGAGTACGCCTGTGAAGAGCACCGTCGAGACTCTGAGCCCGACTCGGGTGAAGCTCGCCATCGAGGTGCCGTTCGACGAGCTCAAGCCGAGCCTGCAGAAGGCGTACCGGGAGATCGGCGCGCAGGTGCAGGTTCCAGGCTTCCGCAAGGGCAAGATCCCACCTGCCGTGATCGACCAGCGGGTCGGCCGGGGCGCGGTCCTCAACGAGGCCGTGCAGGAGGCGATCCCGCAGCAGATCCTCGCTGCGGTTCAGGAGCACGACGTCAAGACGCTCGGCCGCCCCGAGGTCGAGATCACCGAGTTCGCCGACAACGCGCCGCTGAAGTTCACGGCCGAGGTCGACGTGCGCCCGGAGATCACGATCCCGGACCTCTCCACCATCACCGTCACGGTTCCGGCCGTGGAGATCGGTGACAGCGAGATCGACGAGCAGATCAACGGCCTGCGTGAGCGTTTCGCGACGCTGAAGACCGTCGAGCGTGCCGCTGCGGAGGGCGACTACGTCCAGCTCGACCTGAACGCCACCGTCGACGGCGAGGAGGTGCCGGGCGGCTCGGCCACCAACATCTCCCACGAGGTCGGCAGCAAGCAGCTGCTTCCCGGTCTCGACGAGGTCCTCGTCGGCCTGTCCGCCGGTGAGGAGGCCACTTTCACCACGCAGCTCGTCGGTGGCGACTACGCCGGCCGCGACGCCGAGGTGAAGGTCGTCGTCCGGACCGTCAAGGACAAGCAGCTCCCCGAGATCGACGACGAGTTCGCCCAGCTGGCGAGCGAGTTCGACACCCTGGAGGAGCTGCGGGGCGACCTGCGCGAGCGGGTCACCAAGGCGAAGAAGGTCGAGCAGATCTACGCGGCTCGTGACGAGGCGCTCAAGCAGCTCGTCGAGGCCGCCGAGATCCCCGCTCCGGAGGGCGTCGTCAAGGAAGAGGTCGACGGCCGCAAGCAGGCGATGACCGACCAGCTGGAGCGGATCGGCGCGACCCTGCAGGACTACCTCGCCTCCGAGGAGAAGACCGAGGAGCAGATCGACCAGGAGCTGACCGAGGCCGCCCAGGAGGGCGTCCGGATCCAGCTGCTGCTCGACACCGTCGCCGACGCCGAGGACGTCCAGGTGTCCGACGACGAGTTCGGTCACGAGATCGTGCACCGGGCGCAGCGCGCCCAGATGCAGCCTCAGCAGTACTACGACCAGCTGGTCCGTTCGGGTGCCGCCGCCTCCGTCTTCGGCGACGTGCGCCGGGGCAAGGCGCTGGCCTCCGTCATGGAGCAGGTCACGATGAAGGACACCGAGGACAACGTCCTGTCCCTCGACGACCTGCGCGCGGCCGACGACGAGCACGCCGGCCACAACCACTGATCACGGTCTTTCATCGGCCACCGCGCGGCATTCACGCCGCGCGGTGGCCGATGCCGTTTGTCAGGGGTACGTCCCAGCGCGGGTGCGCTGTCAGCGAACACCTGCCCGAGCGGGAAGCTGATGCGCATCCGACCAGTTAGGTTGGTCGTACGACGGACAACCTGCCGGCCGGACCCTTCGGCCGACACAGCAAGCTGTGAAGGGCTGCCATGACCGAACTCCACATTCCCGCCGGCCCCGTGCTGCGGCGCGGGGGCGACGCCCTCAGTGGCAACCTCGACGATTCGGTCTTCAACCGCCTGCTGCGCGAGCGGATCATCTTCCTCGGCAGCGAGGTCACCGACGCGAGCGCCAACCGCATCTGCGCGCAGCTGCTGCTGCTCTCGGCCGAGGACCCCGAGGCCGACATCCACCTGTGGATCAACTCGCCGGGTGGCTCCGTCTACTCGGGGATGGCGATCTACGACACGATGCAGTTCATCGACAACGACGTGCAGACCGTTGCGATGGGCATGGCGGCTTCGATGGGGCAGTTCCTGCTCTGTGCCGGCACCGCGGGCAAGCGCTTCGCCCTGCCGCATGCCCGCATCATGATGCACCAGCCGTCCGGGGGCATGGGTGGCACCGCCGCCGACATCGCCATCCAGGCCGAGCAGATGCTGTACACCAAGCGCATGTTCCAGGAGCGGATCGCGTTTCACACCGGTCAGACCCAGGAGCAGATCGCTGCCGACTTCGACCGGGACCGCTGGTTCACGGCCGAGGCAGCGAAGGATTATGGCTTCATCGACAAGGTGATCACCGGGGCCACGCAGGTTCCCGACGGTGCCGGAACGCTGAACTGAGGAGAGCTGACCCATGACTGATCTGACTATGCCTCCCGGGTTCGCTCCGGTGCACAACCGCTACGTGCTGCCCTCGTTCTCCGAGCGCACCTCGTGGGGTATCAAAGAGTCGAACCCGTACAACAAGATGTTCGAGGACCGGATCATCTTCCTCGGCGTTCAGGTGGACGACGCGTCGGCCAACGACGTGATGGCCCAGCTGCTCACGCTGGAGAGCACCGACCCGGACCGCGACATCACCATGTACATCAACTCGCCCGGTGGCTCGTTCACCGCGATGACCGCGATCTACGACACGATGCAGTATGTCCGTCCGGACATCACCACGGTCTGTCTCGGCCAGGCGGCCAGCGCGGCCGCCGTGCTGCTCGCCGCGGGCACCCCGGGCAAGCGGATGGCTCTGCCGCACTCGCGGATCATCATCCACCAGCCGGCCACCGAGGGTGGCTACGGCCAGGGGTCGGACATCGAGATCCAGGCCCGCGAGATCATGCGGATGCGGACCCAGCTCGAGGAGATGCTCGCCCGCCACTCCGGCCAGACCGTGGAGAAGGTCCGCAAGGACATCGACCGCGACAAGATCATGACGGCGGACGAGACCAAGGCCTACGGTCTGGTCGACACCGTGCTGGTCAGCCGCAAGAAGAGCCTGCAGGCAGTCGGCGCCGACAACTGAGCACGCGCTGTCAGGGGCCGGCCGGGTCACCGCTAGACTGGCCGACCCCTGACACGCCCGTTTTGGGGGGTCGGAGAACTGCCCCTTTGCGGGTAACGTCGAGTCTGCAGCCTCAGTTACGCGGGTCGGCGGACGATGAGATGGCAACGAGGCAATCCGTCCTCGGACACGGACCGGTCGGCGGCCGGCCAATGAATGCAGGGAGAACGTAGGTGGCACGGATCGGCGACGGTGGCGACCTACTCAAGTGCTCCTTCTGTGGGAAATCGCAGAAGCAGGTCAAGAAGCTCATCGCGGGCCCTGGGGTCTACATCTGCGACGAGTGCATCGATCTCTGCAACGAGATCATCGAGGAGGAGTTGGCCGAGACCGGCGAGGTGAAGTGGGAAGAGCTTCCCAAGCCGATGGAGATCTGCCAGTTCCTGGACAACTACGTGGTCGGCCAGGAGCAAGCTAAGAAGGCGCTCTCGGTCGCGGTCTACAACCACTACAAGCGGATCCAGGCCGAGTCGAGCGGCGCGCCCGGCGGTGGCAGCGACGTCGAGGTCGCCAAGTCCAACATCATGCTCATCGGCCCCACCGGGTGCGGCAAGACACACCTGGCGCAGACCCTGGCCCGGATGCTCAACGTGCCGTTCGCCATCGCGGACGCCACGGCGCTGACCGAGGCCGGTTACGTCGGCGAGGACGTCGAGAACATCCTGCTCAAGCTGATCCAGGCCGCCGACTACGACGTCAAGCGTGCTGAGCAGGGCATCATCTACATCGACGAGGTCGACAAGATCGCCCGCAAGAGCGAGAACCCGTCGATCACCCGGGACGTCTCCGGCGAGGGCGTGCAGCAGGCCCTGCTGAAGATCCTCGAGGGCACCGTGGCGAACGTTCCTCCGCAGGGCGGTCGCAAGCACCCTCACCAGGAGTTCATCCAGATCGACACGACGAACGTGCTGTTCATCGTGGGTGGCGCGTTCGCCGGCCTGGACCGGATCATCGAGCAGCGCGTCGGCCAGAGCGGCGTGGGCTTCGGCGCCCGCCTGCGCTCGATCTCGGAGCGGAACACCGACGACATCTTCAGCAAGGTCATGCCCGAGGACATGCTGAAGTTCGGTCTGATCCCCGAGTTCATCGGCCGGCTTCCGGTGATCACCACGGTGCGCAACCTCGACCGTGAGGCGCTCATCAAGATCCTCACCGAGCCGCGCAACGCCTACGTCAAGCAGTACCAGCGTCTCTTCGAACTGGACGGCGTCGAGCTCGAGTTCGACGAGGGCGCGCTCGAGGCCATCGCCGACCAGGCCATGCTCCGCGGCACCGGTGCCCGCGGTCTGCGCGCCATCATGGAAGAGGTCCTCCTCTCCGTGATGTACGAGGTTCCCAGCAACCCGGACGCCGCCCGCGTGGTGATCAACCGAGAGGTCGTCCTGGAGAACGTGAACCCCACGATCGTCCCCCGGGAGTTCGTCGGCCGCCGCCGTCGCCCGGACCGCGAGGAGAAGTCCGCCTGACCTTGGAACCCCGAGATCTGGCGGCTGTTCTCCGCGCCGTCGAACGTGCCGAACGGCAGGTCCCGGACCCTTGGCTGGAGCTCGTTCCATCACCGTCGTCCGATCGGGCGGCGGTGTTGGCGTTTCCCGGTCACGTGGTGATCGCCGCCGACATCGAGCGTCCCTGGGCCGAAAAGTGGATCACCGGGGATGATTTCGCCGCGCCGACCGGGCCGGCGTTCCTCGGCGGGCTGGAACGCCGTCTCCGTCTGAGCGCCGGCACCCTCGACGTCATGCTCCTCGGCACGCCCCTGCCGGGTGATCCACCGGTCGCCCTCCGCCGGATCGAGAACAGCCGGCACCCGCGGGTCCTGCGCGCACACCACTACCGCACCGACGTCCGGGCCTGGACCACCGACCACGGCCTTCTGATCATCGGCCGCGGTCTCGGCGGACGCTGGGAGGTCGCCTTCGAGGTCGACGAAACCGTCCGGGGCCGCGGTCACGGACGGATCCTCGCCACCGCCGCCCGGCATCTCGTCCCCGCCGGCCGCCCGATCTGGGCGCAATGCGCCCCCGGCAACGCCGCCAGCCTCCGCGCGATCCTCGCCGCCGGCTTCCAACCGGTCGGCTCCGAGGTCCTTCTCATGCCGCCCGGCTTCCGCTGAGCGCGTTTTTCACCCCTATGTGGTACGAGTGACGGCGCCGTACCGTGGCTCCCACCGCGGCCCGGGTGCCGGGCAAGGCCATAGCGCGGGCGCCGGGGCATGCCTGCGGGGAGACCACTGCGGGCCTGTGAGCGTCCAACTGTGAGCGGATGCGCCCAACTGCGGGTGAGAGGGCAGATCCGTCCGCGACGACCGTTACGGGGCTGCTCACCCGGTTCCGCAGGCCGCGTCACGGCCGGGGCGGCCGGGAGGGTCGCGCTGGCGGTCCCGTAACGCCTCCGGTGGCCGTACGGTGGTATTCATGCGTGTCGCCGTCTGCCAGCTGAACTCTCGCGAGGACCGTGCTCACAACCTCGCTGTCGCCCGTGACCTGCTGGAGCGAGCCGCCGCTGGTGGCGCCCGGCTCGCGGTCCTCCCGGAGTATGTCGACTTCCTCGGCCGTGCCGCGGACGCGCCGAAACCGGAACCCGTCGACGGGGAGTTCGCCGCCTTCTTCGCGGAGGCCGCCCGGGAACTCGGCATCTGGGTGCACGCAGGTTCGTTCCACGAGACCGGTCCTGATGAAGGGCGGACATTCAACACCACGCTGGTGTTCGGTCCCGACGGTTCGCGGGCCGCCGTCTACCGGAAGGTCCACCTGTACGACGTGGAGATCGCCGGCCGGGTGTCCTACCAGGAGTCGCGAACCGTCGCGCCCGGTGCGGAGACCGTGGTGTTCGACCTGAACGGCGTGCCGACCGGTCTGAGCATCTGCTACGACCTGCGGTTCCCGGAGTTGTACCGGCAGCTCGCGATCGCCGGCGCACGGATCCTGGTGGTGCCCGCGGCCTTCATGCTGCACACCGGCCGTGACCACTGGGAGGTGCTGCTCCGTGCCCGGGCGATCGAGAACCAGTGCTTCGTACTCGCGGCCGGCCAGATCGGCGATCACGAACCGAATCGGACGTGCTTCGGCCGCAGCATGATCATCGACCCGTGGGGAACGGTGCTGGCGCAGGCGCCGGACACGGCCGGTGTCACCTTTGCCGACCTGGATCTGGAACGGCTGGAAACCATTCGCCAGGAATTGCCGAGCCTGGCCAATCGGCGTTTGTAGCCGGGGTCACAGATTCTGGACGAGGAAGCCGACGACGGCCAGGCCGACGACGGCGCCGCCGACGATCAGCAGGGCGCCGCCCATGCGGGACGGACCGCGCATCAGCAGGCGATGAGCCGAGACGACCACCGTGACCAGCACAAGCAGGCCGATCACGACCTGCCAGAGCGGCACAAGAAGGCTGAGGAACGCGTCGACCGCCAGCGTCTCGGATGCGTTCATGACGCCACTCTGTCACGGTTTCCTTTCTCCGTGTGTGTCCGCGCCGCTCAGACGGGCATGGACGTCGATTTGCGGTCACCGTGCCAAGTCCCGTAACTTCTTCTCTGCCCACGGGAAACCGGGACGGACCACCACAAACGTGATGATCCGGATCGGGGCTCGAGGGTGACGGATGCGAGCTAAGCTCGAGTCCGGGCCAGGGTGGTGTGACCGCGGAAATCTCCAAGAAATTGGATTTGCGGTTGCGGGGCCAGCCAGGTAGAGTTGCACAGCCGCCAGGGAGACGGGCGAGCGAACGGGACCTGAAGTCGAGGGCTCGGAGCGGCCGTCCTGGGGGAAACCCAAGAAATAGTCACGGTGAATCATCGT
>NZ_JZKF01000044.1 GCF_000962825.1 Actinoplanes rectilineatus | reverse complement strand
ACCGCTGAGCGTCGTGAAGCAGTACACCGAGCAGCAGAACCGTCCCGGTTAAGGCACTGCCCGGGCCTGGCGGCCCTCCCAGCGCGGGCCTTCACCCCCGGCCTGAAGGCCGGAGCACTGGCCCGCATCCCGGTAGCAGCACACCGGCGAGTCCGGCGCTCTTGATCCTCATAGCGGTCAATCATCGCTGATCGGTGCAGTGAACTTCGAATTCAAAGCATGTACGATCGTGCGGTGAGTGACCCGGAAGCCGGCCTGAGTGCGGAACAACTCGGTGCGTACTTCGCTCTGGTGGAGGTGGGCAGCCTTCTCCAGTACGCGGTGGACGAGCACCTCCGCGCCGACGGCGACCTCAGCTACGTGCAGTTCCAGATCCTGGCCCGCCTGACCGACGCGCCCGACGGCCGGCTGCGGATGACCGATCTGGCGGACGGTGTCGTGTACAGCCGCAGCGGGCTCACCTATCAGGCGGGACTGCTGGTCAATCGTGGCCTGATCACCCGTGCGCCGTCGCCGGACGACGAGCGCAGCGTCATCGTGACCGTCACCGACGCCGGCCGTGCGCTGGTCGCCCATGTTCTCCCCGGGCACGTCGAGCGGGTCCAGCAGTTGTTGTTCGCGCCCCTGTCCGGCGACGACGTCACCGCGTTCGGTGCCGTCCTGGGGCGGATCCGGGAGCACATGCGCGCGGTGCCGCCCCGCTCCGCCAAGCCCCGGGCGGCACGTAGGAAGGCCGGCTGACGGGTGGCGAAATCGGTGGACCGCGCCCTGCTGGCGGATTTCCTCCGGGCCCGCCGGGCGGAGCTGCAGCCGGAGGAGGTCGGACTGCCGCGGGGCTCCCGGCGGCGTACCGGTGGGCTGCGGCGTGAGGAGGTCGCGGTGCTGGCCGGCATGTCGGCCGACTACTACACCCGGCTGGAGCAGAAGCGTGGGCCGATGCCGTCCGAGCAGATGCTGGCCGCGGTGGCCCGCGCGCTGCGGTTGAGCCCGGGGGAGGCGGGGCACCTGTTCGCCCTGGCCGGGCATGCCGCCCCGCGGCGTGCCACGACGGACGACCTGGTCAGCCCGGCCATCCTGCACATCGCCGAACAGCTGACCGACACGCCCGCCATCGTCTTCTCCCGGTTCGGCGAGGCGTTGCTGCAGACCCCGGCGGCGAAGGCGCTGTTCGGCGACTACACCCGGTTCACCGGCATGGACCGCTATCTGGTCTACCGCTGGTTCACCGAGCCGTCCCAGCGGGACATCTACCCCGTCGAAGACCATGGGGTACGCGGCAGAGTCTTCACCGTGGACCTGCGGGCGGCGTACACGGCTGATCCGGTGGGCGTAGCGGGCGAGATCGTCGACGCGCTGCTGGCGGTCAGCCCCGAGTTCGCCGAGGTCTGGCGGTTGCACGAGGTCGACGTGACCCATCATCTGGACCGCAAGCGCTACCTGCATCCGGCGCTGGGGGAGCTGGAGTTGTACAGCCGGCGGCTGGTGGACCCCGACGAGGGGCAGGAGCTGCTGGTCTTCATGGCCGATCCGGGTTCACCGAGCGAGGCGAAGCTCCGTCGGCTGATCTGACGTCAGCCATGGTCCGTCATGCCATGGATGACGGCGACATTCCTTCGCGTCGCGGCTCGCGCCAGGCTGACGTGGTGAATCGGGAACAGCAGAACCGGGTCGGTCCGGTCATGAGGCTCGTCGTCGAGCGTCTGCCGCACTGTCCCGCGACGGTGTTCTCCCGTGGCGGCGAGGTGCTGCTGCGGAACCGTCTGGCGATCGTCCTGTTCGGCCGGCACGGGGTGACCGTCTGGCGGTACCGGCACGTTCTGCTGGGCGAGCTGGTTCTGCATCGTCAGGCCCTGGTGGATCCGGTGGACCGCCAGCTGCTGGTGGTCCTCGCGGCCGTCCCAGGCTCGCCCACCGACGTCACGCTCCGTTCGCTGTAACCCGGCTCACAACACATCAACATTGCTTCGAACTCGAAGCATGCTACGTTTTACGAGTGCTTCGAGTTCGAAGCAACTTACGAGAAGAGGCAGTCATGAAGGCAGTGCGTTTCCACGAGTACGGCACCCCGGACGTCCTGCGTTACGAGGACGTCGAGCTGCCCGTCCCGGCCGCCGGTGAGGTGCGGATCCGGGTGGCGGCGACGTCGTTCAACCCGGTCGAGGGCAACATCCGGGCCGGCCGCATGCAGGGCCCGATCCCGGTGGTCCTGCCGCACACCCCGGGCATCGACATCGCCGGCACGGTCGACGCGCTCGGCGACGGTGTCGAGGGCCTCACGGTCGGCGACCAGGTCATCGGCGCCCTGCCGCTGACCAGCCCCGGAGCTGCCGCCGAGTTCGTCATCGCCCCGGCCGCGATCCTGACCGCCGCGCCCACCGGCATCCCGCTGACCGACGCCGCCGCACTCCCGGTCGTCGGCCTCACCGCCTGGCAGGCGCTGTTCGACCACGCCGGGCTGACCGCGGGGCAGCGCATCCTCATCAACGGCGCGGGCGGCGTCGTCGGCGGCTACGCCGTCCAGCTCGCCAAGAACACCGGCGCGTACGTGATCGCCACCGCCGGCCCGCGCAGCGCCGACCAGGCCAAGGCCGCCGGCGCCGACGAGGTGCACGCCCCCGGCCTGCCCACCCTGGACGAGCCGGTCGACGTGGTCCTCAACCTCGCGCCGGTCGACCCGGAGCAACTGGCCGCCACCGCCGCCCTGATCCGCGACGGCGGTGTCTCGGTCAACACCACGGTCTGGATGCCCGCCCCGGCCGACGAGGCCCGTGGTGTCCGCGGCATCAACCTCTTCTTCCGCCCCGACGCCGAGCAACTCGCCCGCCTGGTCGCCCTGATCGACGCCGGTGACCTGCGGGTCGACGTCGCCCGCCGGGTCCCGCTCGCCGACCTGGCCTCGGTGCACGCCGAAACCCTCCAGGGCGCGATCGCCGGCAAGATCGTCGTCCTTCCCTGACCTTCTGTCTCACAAGAAAGCGAACTCCGATGACTCTCTGGACCCCCACCACCGTCGGCGCGATCGACCTGCCGCACCGGCTCGCGATGGCACCGATGACCCGCGACCGCTCCCGCGCCGACGGTGTGCCCACCGACCTCAACCGTGAGTACTACGCCCAGCGTGCATCGATGGCGCTGATCGTCACCGAGGGCACCCAGCCCTCCGCGGACGGCCAGGGCTACCTGCTCACCCCCGGCATCCACACCGCCGACCAGATCGACGGGTGGCGGGAGGTCACCGACGCGGTGCACGCCGCCGACGGCCGGATCGTCGTGCAGCTCATGCACACCGGGCGGATCGCCCACCCGGACAACACCCCGCATCACCGGCAGCCGGTCGCCCCTTCGGCGGTACGCCCCGCGGGTGTCATGTTCACCGCGACCGGACCGCAGGAGATGCCCGTCCCGCGGGCCCTGGAGTCCGGCGAGATCGCGGGCGTGGTCGACGAGTTCCGGCACGCGGCCGCGTCCGCCGTCGCGGCCGGGTTCGACGGCGTCGAGATCCACGGCGCCAACGGCTACCTGATCCACCAGTTCCTCGCGGGCAACGCCAACCGGCGCACCGACGCGTACGGCGGAAGCGTCGCCAACCGCATCCGCTTCGCGGTCGAGGTCGCCACCGCGGTGGCCGGGGAGATCGGGGCCGACCGCACCGGGCTGCGGCTCTCGCCCGGCAACCCGTACAACGACATCACCGAGACCGACACCCACGAGCTGTACCCGGCACTGATCGACGCGGTGGCGCCGCTGAACCTCGCCTACCTGCACCTGATCCACGCCGGTGACGACGAACTGCTCGGGAGACTGCGATCGGGCTGGCCGACCGCGCTGCTGCTCAACCGGGCCGGCACACCCCTGGAAACCCGGATCGCCGACCTCGACGCGGGCCTGGCCGACGTCATCACCGTCGGCGCGGCCGCCCTGGCCAACCCGGACCTGCCCGCCCGGATCCGGGCCGGTGCCCCGCTCAACGACCCCGACCCGGGCACCTTCTACGGCGGCGACCACCGCGGCTACACCGACTATCCGGTCCTGGCCACCGCGGCGTCGTGAACCACCGCCGGCGTTCTCCGGGTGGGACGAGACCCACCCGGAGAACGTGGCGGCACGCAGGTCAGGGGTAGTTCACCACGTTGCGCGGGACGGTGTTGCCGGCCGGGTTCGGTACGGCGCCGCCGGTGTCGTTGACGACGTTGGCGATCGTGCCGACGTCACCGAGGGACACGGTGAGGATGCTGTGCAGCCGCACGCCGGACCGGACCGGCACCTCGAACGCCCGGTCCACCCGGACACTCGGGTTGACGTTGAAGAAGCTGTACGAGCCGCCGCCCCACAGTTCGTGGTCGGTGACGCTGTCGGCGACCTTGTAGGCGGCGTAGCCGTTCCCCCGCGGACCGATCCAGGCAGCCTGGTTCGGCACGTCGTACGGCTTCTCGTTCTGGAAGAAGATCGTCCGGCCGCGGTTGCCGTTCCAGATCACCTCGTACTTCTGGTAGTGCTCGACGAACAGGCCGGTGGCGAGCACGTCGTCACCGTTGACCACCAGGCCGGTGTCGCCGGTGTTGACCGTCCAGCCGGTCGGCGCGCCACCGTGGTCGGCCCGCCAGGCCCAGATGTGGTCGATCAGGGTGTCGTCGGCGTGCACGGCGAGGGTGGTGGTCGCCTTGCCCTGGACGCTGCTGCCGATCCGGAAGAAGACGTCCTGCAGGCTGATCGGGTTCGCGGCGTGGTCGGTGTGCACACCGGCCTGGCCGACGCTCATCAGGGTCGGGCTGTTGGTGGTGCCCGCGTCGAAGGTCAGGCCGCTCACCTTGACACCGTCGACGTCGGCGACGTTCAGGGCCTCGACCCCGTTGTTCGGGATCAGAGTCGGGAACCCGATGCCGGTGACCACCGTGTTCGCCCGGGTGACCCGGATCGTCTGGTCGAGCGAGTACGTGCCGGGGGTGAAGAACAGGTTCAGCCCCTGGGCGAGCGCCGAGTTGATCCGGGCGGCGCTGTCACCGGGCTTGGCGACGTAGAACTCCCGCATCGGGATCGAGGTGCCGGCCGCGTTGGGCCAGCTCGCGCCCGCGGAGTTGCGGCGCACGGCGGGCACGAAGACGCGGTAGAGGCCGGCGCTGTCCACGTACAGATAGGGCTTCTCCCGCGTGACGGGCGTGGTGGCGAGGGTGGTGTGCGGCGGGTTGGGGAACGCGTTCGCCGGGGCGCCCTGCACTCCGGAGTAGACCATGTTCCAGACGCCACCCTCCCAGCTGCCGATCCTGCTGTCCCGGGTGTACCACTGCTGCTGCGAACCGGACGAGACCACGCCGTCGACCACCGAGTCGGCCAGGTAGCCGCCGCTGGAGTAGCCCTGCCCGTTGTCCTGGTTCGACGGCGCCAGCGTCAGGTTGCCGCGGATGTGCACCCGGCGCATCGGGGCGGCCTGCGAGACGGCCCACCGGTTGACGCCGCCCTCCGGCACGATCGACAGGTTCTCCATGCTGCGCCAGAAGTTCTGGGTCGCGTTCGCCTCGTCGCCGTAGTTCCACCCGGAGTCGACGTTGACCGCACCGTTGATCGTCACGTCGTCGGGGTTCAGTCCGAGACCGGCCAGGGTGGTGTAGAAGCCGACGTTGGCCCACACCCGCCCGTAGGTGCCGGGCTTGAACAGGAACACCTGGCGCTGGGTGCCGAACTGCGCGGTCGGGCTGCGCAGCTGGGCGTTGAAGGTGTTGTCCACCGCGGTCTGGATGGTCGACGCCGGGGTGGACGGGTCGAAGATCCGCACGTTCGGCCCGAAGTCCGGGGTGTCCGAGGTGGGCAGTGTCGTCCCGCCGTTGGTGGTGAAGACCTGGAATTCCCAGAGCGAGTAGCCGTACGGGGTGGCGCGGGTGGTGCCGCTCATCCGCACATAACGGCCGTTGCCGGAGACATTCAGATTCTGTACGCCGACCTGCCCGGCCGTCACCGGAGTGATGTTCGTCCAGGTGGCGGCGTCGGTGGAGGTCTGGATGGTGAAGGCCGACGCGTACGCGGCCTCCCAGTTCAGCACCACCTGGCTGATCGACTGGGTGCTGCCCAGGTCGACCTGCAGCCACTGCGGGTCGGCGAACGTGCTGGACCAGCGGGTGCCGGCGTCCCCGTCGACCGCGGCGGCCGCGGTGAAGCCGGCTTCGACGGAGGAGGCGGTAGCGGGCCTACCTTGTGACGCCGGGATGTCCGCGGCGGCGGCCGGGCCGGGGACCGACGCGACGGCGGTGATGCCGAGGACCGCGGCGAGGACGGCGGCCCTCCCGCGTCGGCTGCGCTCAAACAACGATGGGGATGTCATAGGTCCTGCCTGTCAGAGGGGGACGGGCTGACAGCGCCTTAGAGAGCGCTCTCCCAGCGATTCTCAACGCGTACTTGTGCATACGTCAATATCCCGGCAGGCGACTCTCACGGTGCCGGGGTCAGTCGAAACACCGGCCAGCCGATCTCGGTACGCCACGCCTGAGGCTCCGCGGTGTCCCGCGGACCGACCGCGTACGTCTCGTGCACCGGGCCGGCGACGCCGAGAGCGTGCGAAGCGACCCACGCACCGAGCAGTCCATAGGTGACGTCGATGTCGTCGTGCGGGCCCACATGGACGGCCACCGCCAGATCGACCGCGGGGGACTCCAGCACCTCGATCCGGCCCTCCGCCCGAGGATGACGGACCGGCCGGAAGACGGTCATCGCACCACGTCCCCCGGTGAGCAGTTCGTTGGCGTAGACCCCGCCCGGCGCCCCGATGCGTTCCGCGGGCGGGAAAGCCGCGTCCAACTCGTCCATCGCGGTGTCGAACCAGTCCAGCGACTCGTCCAACCGGACGGCCGGTGCGCTGATCGCCGCCACCGTGCGGGCGGGCAGCGTACCCAAGTAGGCCTTGATCGGTGTGGGGCCGGGACGCAGAAGCCGGCGCAGCGACGTGATCGCGGCCTGCGTCCGGTCGAGTTCCTCCTCCAACCGCCGCAGGTGACCGGCGACCAGGTCGGCACGCTGGTGCGGATCCTCGGCGGCGAGGATCGACCGGACCTCCGCCAACGGCACGTCCAGCTGCCGGAGCCGATGGATGACCTGCGCGGTGCCGATCTGCGCGGACTGGTAGTAGCGGTAATTCGTGAACGGGTCCACCGTTGCCGGTTCCAGCAGCCCGGACTCGTGATAGCGGCGCAGGGTCCGCACGCTGAGGCGGCTGAGCGCCGCGAATTCCCCGATGGTCAAGCCGTCTCGCATCCGGACAGTGTCGCGTTTGACCCTCCCCCGAGGGGAGGGCCTCCACTGAAGCAATGGAGATCAAAACCTGGTTCATCACCGGCGGCACACCCGGCGGTTTCGGCATGGCGTACGCCGAGGCGGCGCTGGCGAACGGCGACCGGGTGGCGCTGACCGCCCGGCGGCCCGGCCAACTCGACGCGTGGGCCCGCCCCTTCGGCGACCGCGTCCTGGTCCTGCGGTTGGACGTCACCGACCCGAAATGCGTCGACGAGGCGGTACACGCCGCCGAGCAGCACTTCGGCGGTATCGACGTCCTGGTCAACAACGCGGGCCGCGGCTGGTTCGGGTCGGTCGAGGCAATGGCGGACGACGACGTACGCAACCTCTTCGAGTTGAACTTCTTCGCCGTTCTGACGGTGCTGCGCGCGGTGCTGCCCGGCATGCGGGCCCGGCGAAGCGGCTGGATCATCAACATGTCGTCGGTGGCCGGACTCCGTGGCATCGAGGGATTCGGCTATTACAGCGCCGCCAAGCACGCCCTCGAAGCCGTCACCGCCGTGCTGCGCGACGAGGTGGCCCCCTGCGGCATTCAGGTGCTGGCGGTCGAGCCGGGCGCTTTCCGCACCCGCGCCTACGCCGGTTTCGCCACCGAAACCGTCGACGAGAGCATTCCGGAATACCGGCCGGCCCTGGAGAGGATCCGCACCGCCATGATCGCCCAGAACGGCAACCAACCGGGAGACCCCGACCGAGGGGTACGCGCGGTGCTCGCCGCCATGGCCGCCGAGACCCCACCCCACCGCCTGGTCCTCGGAAGCGGCGGCTACGACGCGGTAGTGACCACCCTGAACGCCACACTTCACGACCTCCAGGCGTCCGAGGCGCTCTCCCGCGGAGCCGACTTCCCCTCCTGATCGTCGCCGGGTCAGCCGGCCGTCCCCGGCGGTCGACCGCAAGATCGCCGGCCGGTCGCGCCGAGGTTCTCCGGTGACGTTCAGCGGCGGCGGGGGAAGATAGCGGGTCGACGTCTGAAGGAGGTGGCCTGATGCGGGTTCTCGTCGTGGACGACGAACAGCGGCTGGCCCGGTCGTTGCGGCTCGGGCTCGAGGCCCAGGGGTTCGCCGTCGACGTGGCCCACAACGGTGTGGACGGGTTGTGGCTGGCCCGGGAGAACAGGTACGACGCGATCCTGCTCGACCTCATGCTGCCGGGCCTCAACGGCTATCAGGTCTGTGCCACGCTGCGCAAGGAAGAGGACTGGACGCCGATCCTCATGCTCACCGCCAAGGACGGTGAGTGGGATCAGGTGGAGGGGCTCGACACCGGCGCCGACGACTACCTGACCAAGCCGTGCCCGTTCCCGGTGCTGGTGGCGCGGCTGCGGGCGGTGACCCGGCGCGGCGCCCGGGAACGGCCGACCGAACTGGCCGTGGGGGAGCTGCGGCTCGACCCGGCGGCCCGGCGGGTGTGGCGCGACGGGAGCGAGGTGGAGCTGACCGCCCGCGAGTTCTCGATGCTGTACTTCCTGGCCCGGCACCCGGGTGACGTGCTCTCCAAACGGCAGATCCTGGACGGCGTGTGGGACGGCGACTTCGAGGGTGATCCCAACATCGTCGAGGTCTACATCGGCCATCTCCGGAACAAGATCGGACGAAATGCCATCGAGACGGTACGCGGCGCGGGCTACCGACTGGCGCATGACGGTGGCTGACGTCCGGTTGCGGACGACCGCCGCCGCCGTCCTCGTGGTGGCGGCTGCCCTGGTCGTCGGCTCGGTCGCCCTCGTCGTGCTGATGCGGGCCTCGCTGCGGGACGGCCTGGAGGCCACCGCGGAGCAGCGCGCGGCCGCCCTGCTGCAACAGGCGGATACGGTACGGGCGCCGGACGACGACGATGAGGACGACGACATCCGGTGGCAGCTGACCGCCCCGGACGGCACGGTCGTCCGGTCCGGTGATTCCCTGTCCGGCGATGCCGGCGACGAACTCGTCGTCACCGACGAGAGCGACGGCTATCAGGTGTCGGTCGCGATCTCGCTCGACGACGTCGACGACTCGACCGAAGCGCTGATGACGCCACTGCTTTTCGGCGTACCCCTGCTGGTGTTGCTTGTCGGCGGAACCACCTGGACGGTGGTGTCGCGGGCGCTGGCCCCGGTCGAACGGATTCGGCGCGAGGTGGAGGTGATCACCGGGGACCGGCTGGACCGCCGCGTGCCCGAGCCGGCGACACGTGACGAGATCGGCCGGCTGGCCCGCACCATGAACCGGATGCTCGACCGTCTGCAGGACTCCCGCGACCGGCAGCGCGAGTTCGTGGCCGACGCCTCACACGAACTGCGGTCCCCGGTCGCGAGCATCCGTCAGGTGGCCGAGGTCGCGCAGAGCCATCCGGGCGCGCTGCCCGACGGCGAACTGGCCACCACCGTCCTCGAGGAGTCGGCCCGCCTGCAACGCCTGGTCGAGCAGCTGCTCCTGCTCACCCGGGCCGACGACGGCGGTGCGGGGCGCGCCTTTCGCGACGTCGACCTCGACGATCTGGCCCTCGCAGAAGCCCACCGCATCGCGCGTACGGGGCTGACGGTCGACACGAGCAGCGTCGGCGCGGGCCGGATCCGCGGCGACGCCACCGCGCTCGCCCAGGTCCTGCGGAACCTGACCGACAACGCGGCCCGGCACGCCGCGGCCCGGATCACGATCGGTGTCCGCGAGAACCCGTCAGCCGTCGAGATCACGATCGACGACGACGGCCCCGGCATCCCACCCGACCAGCACGAACGGGTCTTCGAACGGTTCGTGCGCCTGGACGAGGCCCGGGCCCGCGACGACGGCGGCAGCGGCCTCGGCCTGGCGATCGTCCGCACTCTCGTGGCCGGTCATGGCGGGACGGTCGCGGTCTCCCCGTCGGCGTTGGGCGGCGCCTGTTTCGTCGTGCGGTTTCCGCGTTCAGGTGAGATTCAGGAACGATCCCGCATGGTGTGAGTACCTAGTTGACCAACGGGAAAGGCCAGGCACTCATGAACACCGCCAAGCTCCGCAGCAAGCGCGTCATCGTCACCTCCGCGGCCGTCGCCGCCCTCGCCGTCGGCGGCGGGGTGTGGGCCACCGCCGCGAACGCCGGCACCGACGTGACCGGCGCCGACCGGGACCGCGTGGGCAACGCCGCGGTACAGGCGGTGGGCGGCGGCACCGTCGTCGACGTGGAGAGCAGCGACGACCCGGGCGAGGCGTACGAGGTCGAGGTCCGCAAGGCCGACGGCTCCGAGGTGGACGTCGTACTCGACAAGGATCTGAAGGTTCTGAGCCAGCAGGCCGAGACGCCGGACACCGACGGCGCCGCCGAACCGGCCCTGACCGACGTCCAGCGCGGCGACGCCGAGAAGGCCGTGCTCGCGGCGTTCCCGGGCGGCACGGTCCTCGACGTCGAGGCGGGCGACGACCAGGGTGTCGCCTACGAGGCCGAGGTGCGCGACGCCGCCGGCAAGGAGTGGGACGTCGACCTCGACGCCGCCTTCACGGTCCTCACCAAGACCGAGGACGACTGATCGTTCCGTTCAGAGGGACACCGACTTCCGGAACCGGGCCGGTGGCAGGTGCCGCTCGCGGCGGAAGGCGCGGCTGAACGCGTACACCGAGGTGTATCCGACCTTCTCCGCGACGGCCTCGAGCGTCGCGTCGGTGTCGCGCAGGTGTTTGGCCGCGAGCGTCATGCGCCACCGTGTGAGGTACGCGCCCGGGGTCTCACCGGTGGCCGCGAGGAACCGCCGGTTCAAGGTGCTGGCGGACACGGCGGCCTCGCGGGCCAGGGAAGCGGTGGTCCAGTCCCGGGCGGGTTCCTCGTGGATGCGGGTGACCGCCTGGTGCAGCAGCGGATCGCGCAGGACTCCCCACCAGGAGACGTCGGGGCTGGTGCCGGAGTCGAGCCAGGCGCGCAGGACCTGGATGAGCAGGACGTCGACGAGCCGGTCCAGCAGGACCGCCGTCGCGGCGCGGGGCCGGGCCAGCTCGCGGCCCAGCAGCCGGACCGTGTCGGCGAGGTCCGGGTCGGCGGCGCTGGCCCGGATGTGGATGACGTCCGGCAGCAGGGTCAGCACCGGGACCGACGCCACCGCGTCGTGCGAGTAGGCGGCCCCCAGGATCTGGGTGTGCGCCTCGCCGTCACCGAACCGCAGCAGGCCTCCGTCGCGGCGGGCCTGCAGCGCCGCCCGGGTGTCACAGGCGTGCACCTCGACGCCCGGCTCACTGGAGAGCACGTGCGGGACGCCGGTGGGCAGCAGCACGACATCGCCGGGGGTGAGCAGCCGCTCCGGCTCACCGTCGGGGGTCAGGTAGGCGGTGCCGGCGGTCACCGCGTACAACGCGGCGTCCTGGTCGGCGGACCAGGCGACACCCCAACTGCCGCAGGCGCCGATGCGGGCGCCGGCTGAACCGCGCACCCCGGAGATGGCGAGCACGTCCGAGAGAACATCCATGGGCGCAGCGTACGTGAACGTTTTGGATATTTTCTTGGCTCTTTCTGTCATGGAACCTCTCTCCGGTGGCTCATAGGGTTCTCGTTGACGGCCGGCGCACCACGTCCGGCCCGGCGAAAGGAACACCACAATGAGCACCACCGAAGACACCGTTCCCGACGGCCTGCTGCCCGCCGACGTGCTGGCCTCGACCACCCCGGTCGCCGTCTACGGATACGCCCGGGCCACACCCGGCCGCGAGCAGGACCTGGCAGACCTGATCTCATCGATCATCCCGCTGGTCCGTCAGGAGCAGGGCTACGAGCAGTACTCGGTGCACACGACCGCCGCGGAGCCGGGCGCGTTCGCGTTCTACGAGCGCTGGTCCACCGGCGCGGACCTGCTGCGCCACGTCCAGCAGCCGTTCATGCAGGACTACTTCGGGAAGCTGCCCGAACTGGTCAGCGGCGACCTCGAGGCCACCTGGCTCAAGCCGCTGGAGGCCTGACATCCTGGCGCCGAGCTGCGCGAGCCGGTCCACTCCCTGATGTCGATCGCCTCTCCTGCGGCTCGGCGACTCGTCAGGGTATGTCCGCGGCCCGTCGTCCTCCGGAGGACGACTTCGGTGACCTGGTCCTCGCGGCGGAGCATCGATCGGCGTTCACGTTCTCTCCAGCCGTACGGGTGATGAGCAGCGCGACGCCGATCAGCCAGGCCACGGCGATCAGGAGCACCAGGCGTTCCACGACGGCGCCGACCGGTGCTCGCCCCACGATCAGCATGGTCCCCGCCAACAGGGCCCCGAGCGGCACCATCAGCAGGACCGCGGTGCCCGCGAGCCACCGGACGGCCCGGTCCGCGGCCGACAGCCACATCGTCGCCATCGCGGCGGCCAGCACCACCATGCCGACGACACTCGCCGCCGCGTGGACGACATCGGCGACGGTCGTCGGTTTGTAGGGTGGCAGCGGGCACTCGTGGCTGCACGGCACCGCTCCCGACACGGCGGCGAGGACGGCGGCGACGGCGAGGGCCCACACCGTCGCCGTGCCGTCGAGCAGCCACTTTCGGGCGTACGGAATCCTCGTGAGCCGGAGCCGCATCTCGGCAGGCGGCGCGGAACGGCCCGGTGCCGCAGCCCAGGTCGCGCTCAGTGACGCGACGCCGAGGGCCAGCGTGATCAGTCCCCAGCGATAGGGGAGCGCGTAGGGCTGACCGGCGGTGCCGGATTCGCTGACATAGCCCTGCCACCAGGGTTCGGGCCCGGCGGCCAGCGTGAACATCATCGTGCCGGCGCCGCCCGCCACCGCGCACGCGGCGGCGACGGCCGTGAGCCGGATCCGCGTCGTCATGTCTGTTCCGCGGTGCGGCCCCGGTGGGACGCGCCGTCGAGTGCGTTGTCGACGAGGGCGATCGCGTAGTCCTCGGTCAGCGGGGCGTCCGGGATGAGCAGGCGGTTGTAGCAGGCCCCCCAGAGCTGGTCGACGAGGATGCCGAGGTCGATGTCGTCGCGGAGTTGCCCACGGTCGCGGGCCTTCTCGAACGCGGCCAGGGCGAGCGCGCGCCGCGGGGCGGAGTAGCGCTCGGAGAACGCCGCGGACAGTTCCGGATCGGTCTGGGCCATGCCGATCAGCCCGGCGATGGCCGGACCGGTGTTCGCGTGGTTGAGCAGGCGGACGAACGCGCACAACTGTGCGACGAGGTCCCTGCGGATGTCGCCGGTGTCGGGGAACTCGAGCTGGTGCTCGCTGTGGGCGAAGTACGCCTCGGCGGCGAGTGCGCCCGTCGACGGCCACCACTTGTAGAGGGTCATCTTGCTGGATCCGGCCGCGGCGGCCACCCGGTCGAAGGTGACGGCCCTGATCCCCTCCTGGAGCAGCAGGTCGGCGGCGGCGCGCAGGACTCCCGCTCGTACCTCGTCGGCCGGTCGCCGGCCACGTCCGCGCCGCGGGGCGGCCTTGTCAGTCATGGATCCCAGTTTAGTGGACACGTTGTCTTTATAGTGCTACCTATATATGGACAGTTGGTCCACATCTTTGGAGGGTCTTCTCATGTCCGTGGTTCTCATCACCGGATCCAGCACCGGCATCGGCCGCCTCACCGCCCTGACCCTCGCCGGTCAAGGACATCAGGTGTACGCGAGCATGCGTTCCCTGACCAGCCCGGACGGCGCCGCCACCGTGGCGGGGTTCGCCGCCGTCGACAACCTGCACGTCGTGGAACTCGACGTCACCTCACAGGAATCCGCGAACGCCGCCGTGCGTACCGTGGTCGAGCAGGCCGGCCACCTCGACGTCGTGATCAACAACGCCGGGCATCTGTACGTCGGCTACGTCGAGGCGTTCACCGACGACGACCTGACACACCTCATCGACGTCAACGCGGTCGGCGCCCACCGCGTCAACCGGGCAGCCCTGCCCTACCTGCGGGAACAGCGCTCCGGCACCCTGCTGTACGTCGGCAGCACCATCATCGTCACCACGCCGCCGTTCCTCGGACCGTACGTCGCCTCCAAAGCCGCCTTCGACGCGCTCGCCGTGGTCACGTCGTACGAGGCGTCCCAGTTCGGCATCGAGACCAGCATCGTGATGCCGGGCGCCATCACTCAGGGCACCGCGCACTTCCCGAACGCGAGCCGCGCCTCCGACGCCGAGGTCACCGCCGCGTACGCGACGCTCGACGAACTCGTCGCCCGCAACGAGGCGGCCACCGCGAGCCTGGTCCGCCCGGGCATCGACCCGAACCCGCAGCGGGTCGCCGACGAGATCGCCCGGGTGCTCGCCCTGCCGCGCGGCACGAAACCCTTCCGTACGGTCGTCGACTTCACCGAGGCCGGTGTCGACCACGTGATGGCGTTCGCGGACCTCACCCGGGAGACCTTCGTGCACCGCCTCGGCTTCGGCCGGACCCTCCAGCTTCAGAGCTGACCCGCCCGGGGTGGCGGACACTCTTGCGTCACCCCGGCGGCGAGGCGACACGTCCGCCGCCCCGCCCCTGAGTGCTGCGGCGCGTCAGGTCGACGAGGAGCACCCCACCACGATGGTCGACGGGCTCGGCCGCCGACCGTCCTTCGTGAAGCCGGCCTACGCGACCAGGTCGGCCGACCCGCCGTGACGATCGGGCGGGCCGCGTCGTCTCACCGTTCAGAGCGGCGATTCCGCCGTTGGCTGTCGCCGCTGTTCACGCCGGGTGGGCCGGCGCACGATCAGGACGGGGCAGTCGGCGTGGTGCAGCAGTTGCAGCCCGGTGGAGCCGAGCAGTGTTCCGGTGATCACGCCGTGGCCGTGGCTGCCGACGATCACCAGTTGGGCGCCGTGCGAGACGCCGGTGAGGACGGCTGCGGCGCTGTCGTGCGAGATGAGGATCTCGACCGGGACGTCGGTGTACTTCGTGCGCCACGGTGCGAGCTGCTCGATCACCTTGGCGCGTTCGGCCTCGTCCTGGTCCGGGGTGCGGACCTCCGTGACGGGCAAGCGGCCCAGGTAGACCGGCAGGTACGAGCGGACCGCCACCAGGCCGGTGCCCTGCCGGCGGGCGGCGGTGAACGCCGTCTCCAGCACGTGGTCGGCGTGGGGGGAGTCGTCCACGCCCACCGCGATCGGGCCGGTCGGTTCGCCGGTGCGGCCGCGGACCACGACGACCGGGGAGTGGGTGTGGACGGCCACTCGCTGGCTGACCGAGCCGAGTCGTAGCCCGGCGAAGCCGCCCGCGCCGCGGTGGCCGAGGACCAGCAGTTCGGCGTGTTCCGAGGCGATGATGATCTGGGCCGCCGGGTTGCCGATCACGACCTCGGTGTCGACCGTGATGTCCGGGACCGCCTCGCGGGCCTCCCGCGCCGCGGCGGCGGCGACGCCCTCGGCGAGGCGGCGGGCCGTCTCGAACCGGTTGCCGCCGAAGTCGTACCGGGAGGTGGACCAGTCCCAGTCGAGCACGTGGACGACGGTCAGGGGCAGGTTGGTGCGGTGTGCCTCGGCGGCGGCCCAGAGGACGGCCGCACGGCCGGGCTCGGTGCCGTCGGCGGCGACGACGATCGTCGGAGTGTGCATGGCCCCTCCCTAGTCGTTCCCCCTGATTTTGATCAGCATCGATGGGTGCGGGAAGGGCCGAAGGTCCCGCCGTCGGACACGTTCAGTGGTCAGCGTCCGTGTGGTGACTCGGGGCCCGTAGCGCGGCCGCACTCACCACGCCCCACCACCCACGTGGTGATGTGGGGTGCCCAGCGCGTCTGAAGTCACCACGCGGACGGGCTTCGCACCCTGACCACGGAACGTTTTCAGCGGCCGGGTGGCACCGGAACCGACCAGACGAGTTCCGTGCCGGGTCCCTCCTCCGCCGGGCGGACCTCGAAGGAGCCGTTGCGGTCCCGGGCGCGGCGGGCCAGATTGACCAGACCGCCCCGGGCCGCCCCGGGGTCGGTGCCGACACCGTCGTCGCGAATGATCAGAAGCACCCGGCGGCCGTCGGCATGCACCGTCACCGTGACCCGTCCGGCCCGCGCATGCCGAGCCACGTTGGCCAGCGCTTCCCGCACCACGGCCAGCACGTCGGCGGCGAGCTCGCCGGGCACCGCACTGTCGACCGGCCCGGACGTCTCCACCGTCGGTGCGAACCCCAGCGTGACGGTGGCCGCCTCGGCCTCCCGCCGCAGATCGGCACGCAGCGACGAGCCGAGCGGCGCGCGCAGCGCGAAGATGGACTGCCGGATGTCGCGGATCGTGGCGTCCAGCTCGTCGATGGCCGCGTTGATCCGGGCAGCGGTCTGCGGGCTGCCGGCCTGCGGGGCGGCGCCCTGCAACTGCAGCCCGGTGGCGAACAGCCGTTGGATCACCACGTCATGCAGGTCGCGGGCGATGCGTTCACGGTCGGAGAGCACCGCGAACTGCTCGCGCTCGGCCTGTGCCTGGGCGCGGTCCAGGGCGAGCGCGGCCTGTCCGGCGAAGGTGGACAACTGGACCACGTCCTCGTCGCTGGGCGGCCGGCCCTCCGGATGGCTGACGATCAGGACACCCTGCAACTCGTCGGAGGCGGTCAGTGGGACTGCCAGGGCCGGCCCGTCCGGCACCCGGCCCGGCCACGCGGCGGCGGTGCGCAGGTTCGTGATCGTACGGATCCGCTCCCGGCTGAACCGTCCGGCGTCCGCGGCATCGGCGGGCAGGTGACAGCCGGCCATCGCGGCATCATCCGGGTCGGCGCCGTCGGCGACCTCGATCGTCCACCGCCCGGCCGCCGCGTCGTAGAGCAGGATCAGAGCCAGCTCGGCGCCGGTCATCTCGCGTACCCGGGTGGTGATCAGGCGTAGCGCCTCGGCCCGGCGCACCGTGCCCAGCAGCACGCCGGTGATCTCGGCGGTCGCCTCCAGCCACCGCTGCCGGCGCCGGGCGAGCTCGAACAGACGGGCGTTGTCGATGGCGACACCGGCCGCGGCGGCCAGCGCCACCACGATCTCCTCGTCGTCGTCGCCGAACTCCTTGGCGCCCTGCTTCTCCGCCAGATAGAGATTTCCGAAGACCTGATCATGGGTACGCACCGGAACGCCGAGGAAACTGTGCATCGGAGGATGCTCGGCGGGGAACCCGAACGAGTCCGGATGCTGGGTGATGTCCGGCAACCGAACCGGTTCGGGGTCGGTGATCAGCAAGCCGAGCACGCCCCGTCCGTGGGGGAGGTCCCCGATCGTCGCGTGTGTCGCCGGGTCGATTCCGTAGGTGATGAAGTCCGACAGGCTGTCGTTGGCCGGTGCCAGGACGCCCAGCGCGCCGTACCGGGCGCCGGCCAGCGCGCAGGCCGCCTCGACGATGCGTTCCAGGGTGCTGCGCAGGTCGAGGTCGCTGCCGATGCCGACCACCGCGTCCAGCAGGGCGCGCAGCCGTTCCCGGCTGGCCACGATGTCACCGACTCGGTTCTGCATCTCGTGCAACAGCTCGTCGAGACGGATGCGCGACAGCGGGCGAAGGCCGAGGGACGGCGGAATCTGCTCCGGCACGCGCTCAGGCTAACCGCGACCCGGGGCCCGGCACATCCTCCTGTCGTGCAGCCGTCGCCGAGGGTGACCGGCTCGCCGGCCGTCACCGTCCGACGACCAGGCGACGAGCGCGCAGCAGACGTGCCCACCATGGCCGGTCGCCGGAGCGAGCGGCCCGCAGGGCGGGGGCGTCGCCGTGCCGCACACTCACCCAGCCGCCGTGCCCCATGGTCACGGCACCGACAGCGGGCCGTCGGCGGAGGGCCAGGCCGGCGGCCGTGACCACGGCGATCACCGTGACCGCGGTGGTGGACGCGACGACGATCGCGGTCACGTCCACCACCGGGACGAACACGGGGCCGCCGGGGCCGGTGGCGTACGCCCCGACCTCGCGTCGGCCGACCAGGACCGGGCGTACGGCCTGCCGCTCGTCGAACATCTCGTGCATCACCCGCTCCTACCGGCTGTCGGAGACCGGACCGTCGCCGACCGCGGCGCGGCCCGCCTCCAACCGGGCGACCGGCACCCGGAAGGGAGAGCAGGACACGTAGTTCAGGCCGGCATCGTGGAAGAACCGCACCGAGTCCGGGTCGCCGCCGTGTTCGCCGCAGACGCCGGCGACAAGGTCCGGCCGGACGGAACGGCCCCTGCGCACCGCCGTGCGCACCAGCTCGCCGACCCCCGCCACGTCGATCGTCTCGAACGGCGAGGTGGCGAAGACGCCCAGTTCCCGGTAACGCCCGAAGAACGCGCCCTCCACGTCGTCGCGGGAGAAGCCCCAGGCCATCTGAGTCAGGTCGTTGGTGCCGAAGGAGAAGAAGTCGGCGGCGGGCGCGATCTCGCCGGCGGTCAGCGCGGCTCGCGGCACCTCGATCATCGTGCCGATCCGGATCGGCGGTACACCCTCCACCGCGGACAGGACCTGTGAGGCCTCCGCACGTACCAGCTCCAGCTCCCGGACCGAGGCGACCAGCGGAACCATGATCTCCGGCCGGGGGTCGCCGCCCGCGGCGGCCCGGGCCGCGGCCGCCTGTGCCACTGCCCGCACCTGCATCGCGAACAGGCCGGGGACCATCAGTCCCAGGCGTACGCCGCGCAGGCCGAGCATCGGGTTCTGTTCGTGGATGCGGCGCACCGCGACCAGCAGCCGCCCGTCGTGTCCGGGATCCTCGCCGCGGGCCTGCGCCCGGGCGACCCGGTCGGTCAGCTCCTCCAGCGACGGCAGGAATTCGTGCAGCGGCGGGTCGATCAACCGGATGGTGACAGGCAGGCCGTCCATCGCGGCGAGCACCGCGGTGAAGTCGTCGCGCTGCAGCGGCAGCAGTTCGGCCAGCGCGGATTGGCGCTCCTCGTCACCGGTCGCCAGGATGAGGCGTTCCACCAGCTCCCGGCGTTCGCCGAGGAACATGTGCTCGGTGCGGCACAGCCCGATCCCGGCGGCCCCGAAGCGGCGGGCCCGCTCGGCGTCCGCGGCGGTGTCGGCGTTGGCGTGCACCGCCAGCTTCGCCACCGTGTCCGCGTGCCCGGTCAGCCGCTCGACCGCGGTCAGCAGCGGATCACCGGTGGACGGCAGCTCACCCTCGAACCAGCGCACCACCGCGCTCGGGCGGACGGGGAGCTCACCCGGGTAGACCCGGCCGGTGGTGCCGTCGATCGAGATCACGTCCCCCTCGGACACCACGGTGTCGCCGACCCGGAACAAGGACGGTCCGACCTCCAGGTCCTCGGCGCCGCAGACACAGGTCTTGCCCATACCCCGGGCGACCACGGCGGCGTGCGAGGTCTTGCCACCGCGGCTGGTCAGGATGCCCTGGGCGGCGATCATGCCGGGCAGGTCGTCCGGGTTCGTCTCGTGCCGGACCAGGATCACCGGGCCGGTCGCTGCGGCGGCCGCCGCCGAGTCGAAGACGACCGTGCCGGAGGCGGCGCCCGGCGAGGCGGGCACACCGATGGCCAGCGGTGCCGGGGCGTTCGTGGTGTCGAAGGCCGGGAACATCAGGTGCGCCAGTTGGCCGCCGGTGACCCGTAGCAGCGCCTCGTCGTCGGTGATCAGCCCCTCGCCGGCCAGCTGGGCGGCGATCACGAAGGCGGCAGCCGGGGTCCGCTTGCCGACCCGGGTCTGCAGCATCCACAGTTTGCCGTCCTCGATGGTGAACTCGATGTCGCACAGGTCGCGGTAGCGGAGCTCCAGCTTCTCCATGATCGACAACAGGCGGGCGTGGCTGGCCGGGTCC
The DNA here is from genome assembly GCF_000962825.1 of Actinoplanes rectilineatus. Classification (GTDB taxonomy): domain Bacteria; phylum Actinomycetota; class Actinomycetes; order Mycobacteriales; family Micromonosporaceae; genus Actinoplanes; species Actinoplanes rectilineatus. The sequence continues at coordinate 58,890 of NZ_JZKF01000044.1, read as the reverse complement.
ATCCGGGCGAGCTCGTCCAAACCGACGGTGTTACGGATCCCGGCCACCACGTCCTCGCCCTGGGCGTTGGGCAGGTAGTCGCCGTACACGCCGCGCCGGCCGGTCGCCGGGTCCCGGGTGAACGCCACGCCGGTGCCGGAGTTCGTTCCATGGTTGCCGAAGACCATCGCCATCACGTTCACCGCGGTCCCGAGATCCCCCGGGATGTGTTCCTGGCGGCGGTAGAGTACGGCCCGTTCGGTGTTCCAGGAGGCGAAGACCGCGGTGATCGCCGAGTAGAGTTGCTCGTGCGGGGCCTGCGGAAAATCACGTCCGGCGTACGCGAAGAAGCGTTTCTGATAGGCCGCGACCAGTTCCCGCAGCGCCGCCGTGCCGAGTTCCGCGTCGGTGGCGACGCCCGCAGCCTCCCGCGCCGCGGCCAGCTCGGCATCGAATTGCTCACCCGGCACCCCGAACACGGTCTTGCCGAACATCTGGATCAGCCGGCGGTAGGAGTCCCAGGCGAACCGTTCGTCGCCGCTGCGCCGGGCCAGCCCGAGCACGGTGGTGTCGTTGAGCCCGATGTCCAGGATGGTCTCCATCATGCCGGGCATGGAGAACCGGCCACCGGAACGCACCGACAGCAACAGCGGGTCGGCCGAGTCGCCGAGACGCCGCCCGAGCCGGGCCTCGATCAGCCGCAGATGGTCCTCCACCTCCTGGAACAGCCCGTCCGGCAGGGCGCCTGTCCGCAGATAGGCGCGGCACGCATCGGTGGTGACGGTGAAACCGGGCGGCACCGGCAAGCCCATCCGGGTCATCTCCGCGAGGTTGGCGCCCTTGCCGCCGAGCAGGTCCTGAAGTTCCTTGTTGCCGTCGTTGAAATCGAAGACGTAGCGGGACATCGTCGTACCTCGCCCTCATCCGAATCCGATGGCGGGCAGTCCCGCCCTCACTCACCGTGTTATCGCGATGACTGTCATTCGGGGCAGGGCCGGAGGTCCCGGTCCAGGGGTGACCCATGCCGGATCGGGCGGTGCGGCAGCCCCGGCGTGCCGGTGAGCGCCCCCCGGCAACCGCTCAGTGACATCGATGCCCTTCGACCCTTCCGGATGGGGGCCGCCTGATGCACGCTCGCGGCAACTGTTCCTTCCAGGACGAAGGAGACGATCGTGAAAGCACTGGTCTACCAGGGAACGGGAGAACGTTCCTGGACCGAGGTCCCGGACCCGGCCGTGCGGCATCCACGCGACGCGATCATCCGGATCGACGCGGTCACCATCTGCGACACCGACTTGCACATCCTGGCCGGACACCTCCACGACGTACGGCCCGGCCGGATCCTGGGCCACGAAGCGGTCGGCACCGTCGTCGCCACCGGCGACGCGGTCACCGGACTGTCGGCCGGCGACCGGGTGCTGGCGTCCTGCATCTCCGCCTGCGGTCTGTGCCGCTTCTGCCGCGAGGGTGTCTACGGCCAATGCCGCAACGGCGGCGGCTGGGCACTCGGCCACCGTATCGACGGTGTCCAGGCCGAGTACGCGCGGATACCGTATGCCGACCTGTCCACCTACCGGCTTCCTGAAGGGCTCGCCGGCGACTCGGCGCTGCTGCTGGCGGACACTCTGCCCACGGCTTACGAGGTCGGGGTCCGGCGGGGGCGTGTGCGTCCCGGCGACACCGTGGTGATCGTCGGCGCCGGCCCGATCGGTCTGGCGGCGGTCGTCACCGCACGGTTGTACTCCCCGGCCCACGTGGTCGTCGTGGACGTCGTGGAGGCCCGGCTGCAGGCGGCGAAGAACCTCGGCGCCGACGTGACGCTGGCCCCGGACCGAGTGCCGATCGGGACGATCCGGGCGCTCACCGGCGGTCTCGGCGCCGACGTCGTCATCGAGGCCGTCGGCACGCCGGAGGCCTTCGAGCTGTGCACCACCCTGGTGCGCCCGGGCGGCCGGATCGCCACCGTCGGCGTGCACGGGGCCCCGGCCATGCTGCACCTGGAACATCTGTGGGCGCACAACATCACCGTCACCACAGGCCTGGTGGACACCTCATCGACAACGCGGCTGCTCGGCATGGTGGCCGGCGGCCAGATCGACCTGTCACCGATCATCACCCACCGAATGGCCCTGGACGACATCATGACCGGCTACGACCTCTTCGCCGAGCCGTCCAGAACCGGAGCGCTCAAGGTCGTTCTCAGCCGCTGACGGAGTGCCGTTGCGGACGGCGGCCTCGGAGCCGGGCGAGCCGCCGATCCGGCCGGCATCGCGCATTCATCGGCACCGGCCGGATCGGCGGCGCCCTCGTGCGCCGTCCCGGCCCGTGGCCGGGGAGGCGGCGGACGTCGTCCGCGAAGAGTGACAGCACCCGGTCGACGTCCGGCTGTGCGTCGTTGAAGGCGGCCACGAACGCGTCGATGGTGCGTTGCCGCCGGAAGTCCCGGCCGCCACCTGACCGCATAGAATTGATCGCGTGACAACCGACCCCGACCCCGGTCCCGGTCGGCGCCGGGGCCCGCGAACCGATCTCGACGTCCGCGCCCGGCTGGTGGCGGTGGCCGAGCGGATGTTCGGCGAACAGGGCCTGGACCCGGTGTCGGCACGGGCCGTGGCCCGGGAGGCGGGAGTGGCGCCGGGGGCACTCGCATACCACTTCCCCGCAGGAAAGACCGCCTTGGTCGCCGCGGTCATCGACCGCCGCATGACCCTCGTCGGCGCTGACATGAGCCGCCACCTCAGCGCGCTGCTGGAGCGCGACGGCGAGGTCACGCCGCGGGAGCTGATCGAGGCGGTGCTGATGCCGGCCGTCGCCCTGATCCAGGCCGATCCGGTGGGCGGCCTGCGCTGGATGCGCATCATCGCCCGACTGCAACTGGCGGAGGATCCCTCGTGGGCGGCCGCGGTCAACGGCGGGCCGAGGTTGGACGAACTGCTCGCTGCGGTGTCGGCACGGGTGCTGCCGGAACGTGACCGGCATGAGGTGGGCAGCCGGGTCGGCATCGCGGTCTTCTCCGTCCTCGCGCTACTGGTGAGCCCCGAGCAGGTCGGCGGGACGCGAGGAGCCGCGGGCGCCGGGCTCGACCCCGGCTTCGTGGAGCGGCTGGCCGACTTCGCCGCCGCCGGAATCGAGGGAAGCTGGGCTGCGGCCGGGCGACGGCCGTAAGGCATCGCCCGCTCGCACCCCTCCGGAAGCGCTGGTGCCCGGGACGTCGGCGTCTGATAATTTGCACACGTGACTAAATTCTTCGACGCTGCCCGTTCCGCATCCCTTCGGCGAGAACGCCTGTTCGCGGCGGCCCTGAGGGTGTCCGCCGGGCTGATGCTGCTCCTGGCGGGCATCTCCCATCTCACTGTCGCGCGCATCGAGTTCCAGGCTCAGGTGCCGCCGTGGTTCCCCGCCGACCCCGACGCGGTGGTGCTGGTCTCCGGAGTGCTGGAGATCCTCATCGGCGGCGCCGTCGTCGTCTTACGCCGCTGGCGCGCACTGGCCGGCCTGGTGATGACGGCGTTCCTCATCGCGGTCTTCCCGGGCAACATCGCCCAGTACCTGGGCCACGTCGACGGTTTCGGCCTCAACACCGACCAGGCACGACTGATGCGTCTGATCTACGAGCCGTTTCTGTGGGCATGGGCGTTCCTCCCCACAAACGCGTGGCGCCTGGTGCTGGAACTGGTGCGGCCGGCACCGGTCCGTGAACAGCAGTGATCCTGGCGGTGCGATCTCTGGCCGCCGACCGCACCGACCTGTGCGTCTCGCCGAACAATCCGCACAACGCCATCACCGCTGAAACCGGCCGGCCCGCGCACGACACCACTCCCGGCATCGAGGGTGTCAGCGTCCGCGTCGCCCGGCTGCGCCGGTTCGCCCTCGGCACGCCGTCTGGCGCGACGCCTGTCGCCCCCGCGCTTGCCGGCGTTGGGTGCGCCTGTTGCGGCGCGACAGCGGGTCGCCGTCTTCGTGGCGCCGCTGATGTCTACCGATGGATTGATGGGCTCGGGCTCACGCAAGCCCTCTGAGGAGCGGATGGCGACGAAGATGTTCCACCTGATCGATATGACCGAGACGCTGGCGCACCGGTATGCGGGCCGTCCCGGTACGACGTCCGGCTAGATCTTCGCCTGGTCGTCCGCCCGGTCCTCGAGCCGAACCCACTCACGAGCCACTGGCATCTCGCACTCGGGTTCCTCGCCGTCGACGAGACCGATCGCGAAGGGGAGCCGGCAGACAGCATGCCGACGACCCTCATGACGCTCCGCCGCACCAATTTCACCGAGAACCTCGACAAGCCGTCCACGCTGCTGGTCGGACAGTTCATAGGTGAACGTCGTACCGTTCTCCAGAACGCTCACCGCCGCATTCGGCTCCACCTCTTCGTCTGGGCAGGTGTCCAACCACCAGGACAAGTCGACGAAGAGCTCCGCGGAGACCTTCAACGCTGTCTCGTCCATGACGCCGGACTCAAGCCGATCCCCTTGCCGGGCCTGGAGCTGCTGAGATAACCAATCCAGACTCTGCCGGATCGCGGCCAATGCCCCGGCGTCGACCTGATCCTCCGGATATTCGCCGAGCCAAGCCAGCGAGTCGGCCACGACGCCCCGAAGCAGACCGGCGAGCACTGCATCACCATCAGTGCCCACGATCGCCGACCCTGCCAGCCTCATCCCGTCAGGCGGACAGGACGAGCGGTTCCATTGCACGAGCCCAGGCTAGGGGAAAACGTGAGCGTCAACACGGCCGGTGTGTGGTCGTACTCGGGCTCTCTCGTACGGTGGGCTACCGGTCTGCGGCCGGGTGGAGAACGTCCGCGTCGTCATGAACGGTCCGCCCTTCGCCGCCGGGGATGTCTTGGCTACCTAAGTTCGATGAAGAATCCACATCACGCTCTGTCAGCCCAACCAAACGGAAGATCGAGCCCCTCACTCAAACACGGCAGGCCATCGCCGACGCAGACACCAAGATCAGCCGTTACCGGGCGACCTTCGCCGACGGCGGCGACCCCGCACTGATCGCCGACTGGACCAGCGAGACCACCGAGATCAAGAAAACCGCACAGGCCCGACTCCGGACTCACCGAGGCGCCGCCCCAACGGATGACCACCGATCAGATCGGCACCATCGCCGACGCGTTCCACGACCTGCTCCGGCTACTCCGCGACGCCGACCCGCGAGACAATGCCGAGTTGTACAGCCGTATCGGCCTGCGGATGACCTACCGACGTGGGCCAGAAACGCTGATCGCCGAGGTTTGCACCCCGGCGAGTTCTCGTGTCTTCGATTGGTGTCCGAGGGGGGACTTGAACCCCCACGCCCGATAAAGGGCACTAGCACCTCAAGCTAGCGCGTCTGCCATTCCGCCACCCGGACTTGCCTGTACAACTTTACATGTCGCCTTCGCGGGCCTTGGACCAGGGTGGCAGGTCGGCGACCGCGGCTGTGAACGGGCGAGTGGCGCCCGGACCGCGGGGCCGGTTCGGTGACGGTGCCATTCGGTCAGGGGCCGCAACCTTGGTTTGTCCGGATGCTGACGCGGCGCCTCCACGGTGAAAACGGGCGTCATCTTGATCACTGAGCGTAGTTACAGTGGCGGGCATGGATGACGCGGATGCGGTGCTGCGGGGAGCGGTCCGTATCTGGGCGGCCGGCGCTGCCTCGGAAGGGCCGGCCTACGAGCGGTGGTCTGAGCCGGGCGGATACACGCTGCGCGGCGGGACTCTCGGGTTCGCCGGGGCCGAGTTCGTCGTCTGGGTGGCCGTCGCGGCGGGTTCCGGAGTGGTGGGGAACGTCGCGTACGACGCCCTCCGGGAACTTGTCGGTGCGGTGCGGGAGCGGCACCTTGCAGAGCGGGTGCTCGGGGAGGCGGAGGCCGTCTTCCTGGCTCGGCTCGCGGTGCGGGTCACCCTGATCCATGAAGGGCTCGGGGCTGACCGGGATGTCGAGGTGCTCGGCGTTTCGTGGGACGGCGAGTGGCGGGTGCGGGCCCGCTGCGGGGCACACGAGTTCGACTTGGCGGTGACCGATCAGGCGCCGGAGGACGCCATGGTCTTCGGCGCGCATGTCGGCTGACAGGCGGTGGTTCATCGGTGCGGCCACGGCCCGCTACACCGAGGCTTCCGGGCTGGCCGAGCGGCCCGGGCTCGTCGACGAGGTCGCCCGGTTCGCGGGGCTGTTCGGCGAGCTCGGCTATGTGACGGTTCCGGGGTTCGGGCACGACCACACCGTGAGCGGGTTCAGCATGAACCTGCGCCGGTTCCTCATCGATCCTCAGCGGACCGCGGACGACGTCGTCGTTCTCTACTACACCGGGCATGCGCTGGTGGAGAACGGCGAACTGTTGCTGCCGATGGCCGACACCGACGGCGACCTGTCCTTTACCAGCATGCGCGCGGGGGACCTCACCACGCGGTTCCTGGCGGGCGGCGTACGCGTGCGGCAGATGCTGTTGATCCTGGACACGTGTCATGCGGCGATCGGTGGGGCGAGTGCCGCGCGGGGTGCGATCGACGTGGTGAACCGGCTGAACCGGCTCGACGAGAATCCCAGCATCGCGGTGGTGGTGGCCGCCCGCCCGGCTGAACGGGCGGTCGAGTCGGCGTTCGGGACGGCGTTCGTGGCGGCCGTGCACGATCCGGCCAGCGGTGGGGTGAACTCCGATTTCCTGCCGCTCGACGGGCTGGTCGACCTCACCAACCGGAACACGCCGCCGTGGCAGCACGCCCGGCACTTTCTGGCCGGTGACCGGATCACGCCGTTCGTGCCGAACCCGCGGTCCGACCCGTGGTTGCGGGACCTGGATGTGCGTACCGGGGAAGGGCTGCGGCAGAAGGACGCCCGCCGGGCGGAACGGCTCGCCCATGTCCTGCCGGCGGCCCGGGGCCTGCGCCCCACCGACGACGTCGACGCCTGGCTGTTCACCGGGCGTGAGCATGCATTGCGTGACCTGGTGCGGTGGTTGAACACCGGATCGCCGGCCACGATGGTCGTCACGGGTGATCCGGGTTCGGGCAAGTCGGCGGTGCTCGCCCGGCTGTTCGTGCTCGCCGACCGGCGGCTGCGCGGGCAGGTGCCGCAGGTGCACCGCCTGGCGGCCGACACGATGCCGGCGGCCGGTGCGATCCGCGAGTTCGTGCACGCGCGGGGCAAGACCGCGCGGGGGCTGCTCGCCGCGCTCGCCGACGCCTGCGCGGTGGAGCGGGTGGCCAGCCCGGGGGAGCTGTTGCAGGCGATCCGCGGCAGGGAACCGATCGTCGTGGTGGTCGACGGCGTCGACGAGGCGATCACCGAGGCGGCCGACGAGAACGCGGAGCGGTTCACCCCGGTCGATCTGGTGCTGGCGCCGCTGGCCCGGGCCACGCACCGGACGCCGCTGCGGCTGCTGATCGGGGTACGCCGCCATCTCGTCGCGCGGTTCGAGGATTCCGGCGTCGTCGATCTGGACCGGGAGGCGTACGCCGATCCGGACGCCATCGTGAAGTACACCCGATCGTGTCTGGTCACGCTCGGTGCGAGTTCGCCGTACCGCGGGCTGGATCACCGCCGGGTGCTGCGGGTGGCCCGGGCGATCGCGGCCGCCGCCGGACGGTCGTTCCTGGTCGCCCTGATCACGGCGCGCAGTCATGCGTTGCGGGACGACATCGTCGACCCGGGTGACGAGACGTGGCGGCGTGGTCTGCCCCGGGTCGCGTCCGAGTCGATCGACGACGATCTCCGCAGCCGGCTGGGCGACCGGATCTGCGCCGCCCGAGATCTGCTGTTGCCGTTGGCGTACGCGAACGGTCCGGGTCTTCCCTGGGAGGACGTGTGGGCCCGGCTCGCCTCGGCGCTGTCCGGCCGGAACTACTCGAACGCGCAGGTCAACTGGCTGATGAACGTTGCCGGTTACTTCGTGACCGAGAGCACCGAGGGCAACCGTTCGCTCTATCGGCTCTATCACCAGAACCTCGCCGACCACCTGCGCAGTGACCGTGACGAGGCGAGTGACCAGGCGATCATCGTGGACACCCTGATCGACGGGTACGTGGAACGCACCGACCACGGACGCTGGGACTGGGCGCGGGCGCACCCGTACATCACCACTCATCTCGCGGCGCACGCGGCGCGGACCGACCGTTTCGACGATCTGGTCACCGATCCGCGGTTCCTGCTGGCCGCCGATCCGGCGGTGCTGCTCAACGTGCTGCCCGCCGCCCGGAGCCGCGCCGCCCGGCTGGCCGCCGACGCGTACCGACGGGCGGAGAGCCGGCTGCGGGCCGGTGACGTGGCGCAGCGGGCCGCCTGTCTGCAGCTTGCGGCGCGGTGCGGGCGGGCGCCGGAGCTGGCCGCGGCGGTCGACGATGCCGGGCTTGCGCCGGCCTGGTCGACGCCGTGGGCGGTGTGGCGGCTCCGGCCCCCGCACCGGGCTTTCCGCGGGCACGCCGGCAAGGTGTGGGCCGCGGCGATCCGGCGGATCAACGGTCAGGTACTGGTGGTGTCCGGGGGCATCGACCGGACCGTCCGGCGGTGGGACGCGACGACCGGCGACGCCTACGGTCCGGTCTTGACCGGTCACGAGGACGGCGTCTGGTCGGTGACGACGGGCGTGGTCGACGGCCGGGTGGTCATCGTGTCGGGCAGTGGTGACGGCACGGTGCGTCTCTGGGACGCGGCCACCGGCGTACCGATCGGTGCGCCGCTCACCGGGCACGGTAGGAACGTCTGGGCGGTCGCGGCCGGTGACACCGACGCCGGACCGATGATCGTCTCGGGTGGGGACGACGGCACGGTACGCCGGTGGCACGCTGCCGGTGGCGAGCCGGCCGGCCGGCCGGCCGGTGCGGGCGCATGCCGGTGGTGTGAACTCGGTGGCGATCGGCCGGGCCGGGCACCGCGCCGTGATCGTGTCCGGGGGCGCGGACGGGCTGGTCCGGATCTGGGACGCCGCCACCGGCGCGGCGGTCGGCGGTCCCCTGGCCGGGCACCACGGCATGGTGTGGGCGGTCGCGATCGGCGGTGACGGGGACCGCACCCTGGTCGCCTCCGGGGGTGTCGACGGAGGGGTGCGTCTCTGGGATGCCGGGACCGGGGCCCTGATGCGGACCTGCACCGGCCACCGCGACGGGGTGAGCAGTGTGGCCGTCGCCGTGATGGACGGCCGGTGCGTGATCGTGTCGGGTGGTGAGGACGGCACGGTCCGGGTCTGGGACACCGACAGCGGGACCATGGCCGGAGTGCCGTTCACCGGGCATGTCGACGGGATCCGCTCGGTCGCTGTCGGCGAGGTCGAGGGCCGTGCGATGGTGCTGTCCAGCGGGGACGACGGGACGGTCCGGCTGTGGGACATGGCGGCCGGTGTGCCGGTGAGTGACCCGTTCACCGGGCACACCGACGAGGTCCGGTCGGTGGCGTTCGGCGAGTTCGGCGGTCGCGGCATCCTCGTCTCGGGGGCGGATGACGCGACGGTGCGACTGTGGGACGCCGCCACGGGGGAGGCGCTGGCCGAGCCGCTGACCCGGCATACGGGGCCGGTCAACACGGTGGCACTGCACCGGGGGCACGCGGTCTCCGGGGGAGCGGACGGTGCCGCGTACCTCTGGAATCTGTCCGGCCTGGCGGCCGGCCCGGTGCGTCTCCCCGGGCACGCCGGCGGTGTCTGGTCGGTGGCCGCGGGCTTCGTGGACGGAAGGGAGGTGGTGGCCTCCGGCGGCGCCGACGGCAAGATCAACCTCTGGTCGGTACGCGAGAGCGAAGCGCTCGGGGAGCCGCTGCGGGGACACACCGGTGGGGTGAACGCGGTCGCGGTCGGCGCCGTGAACGGCCGGAGCATCGTGGTGTCGGGTGGCGCCGACCGGACGATCCGGATCTGGGATCCCCGGACCGGCCGCACCGAACGGATCATCCGGAGTGGCGCGGCGGTCCGGTCGGTGGCGCTGTGCGAATCGCCCACCGGCGACGTGGTGCTGCTGCTGGTCTCCGGCGACGACGACCGGGTCGTGCGGCTGTGGGACGTCCGGTCCGGTGAGCCGGTGATCGAGCCGTTCCGTGGGCACGCCGGCCGGATCTGGTCGGTGGCCGCCGGGCGGGTCGGCACGCGCCTGCTCATCGTCTCCGCCTCGGCCGACCACACGGTCCGGCTCTGGGACGGCGAGACCGGTCAGGCGGTACGCGTGCTGACCCGGCACACACCGGGCATGACCTCGGTGGCGATCGCCCGGGCCGACGGCCGCGACATGATCGCGGCGGGGACCGCGGATCACACCATCGGGGTGTGGGACGCCGTCACGGGTACGCCTGGAGCCCGGTTCACCGTGCACCTCGGCCGGGTCCTCGCCCTGGCCGCCGCGGTGGTGGACGGGCGGTCCGTGCTGGTGACCGGCGGCGACGACCACGTCCTGTACCGATGGAGCGAGGAGACCGGCGTACCCCGGGGCGATCCGCTGATCGGGCACAGTGGCCGGATCCGGGCGCTGGCCGCCGGGACGTCGCGGGGCCGGGCCGTGGTGGTGTCCGGGAGCGACGACGGCAGCGCCCGGGTCTGGGATCTCGCCACCGGTGAGCAGGCCGGGGTGTCCCTCGAGCACCGCCACACGGTCTCGGCTGTGGCGCTCGCAACCGACGGCGGCCCGCCGTTGCTCGCCACCGGTGGTTGGGACAACCTGATCCGGCTGTGGGATCCGGGCAGCGGCCGGCTCCTGCGGGTACTGACCGGTCACCGGGGGCGGGTCCGGTCGCTGGCGTTCGGCGAGGTGGACGGCCACCGGGTGGTCGTCTCCGGGGCCGCTGCCGACGGCACGGTCCGGGTGTGGGACGCCGAGCACGGGTCCGCGGTCGTCCTGCGCGGGCACCTCGACGGGGTGAACGCGGTGGCGGCCGGGCCGGACGGTCTGGTGATCTCGGGCGGCGACGACGGCACCGTACGGCTGTGGGATCCCGTGGGTGTCACGCCGGGCCTGCCGCCGTTGAGCGGCCACCGGGGCCGTGTCCTGTGCGTGGCCGCCGGCAGTGGCGAATACGAGGATCACATTCTTTCCGGCGGTGAGGACGGCACTCTCCGAATATGGCACAGGGGATCATCGAAGGCATATCTGATCATTGATCTGGCTGCTCCGGTGGCCGCTGTGGTGCCGAATGCCCTCGGCTGTTCCGTGGCGACCGAGCTGGGGTTGCTGCGCGTTCAGTTTCCACAGTGGCGTGAGGTCGCAAGGCCGGTTTAGCAGGGGATCTGCGATACTCTAGCCATGCCTTCGCTGGTCGGTCCCGCATTGACGGAGAACAAATTCCTAGCCGTATCGCAGCCGCGAATCACCATCGATGACCAATGGGTGCTGCGTCCGTGGCGCCCCGACGACGCCCCTTTGGTCGTCGAGGCGTTCGCGGATCCGGATATCCAGCGATGGAACATGCATCGGATGGATGATCCGGGAGAGGCCCGCGAGTGGATCGAGCAATGGAGCGCGGGGTGGAAGGCAGGGGACGACGCGGGGTGGGCGGTGGCGCACGCCTCCGACGACACCGCCGCCGGGCACATCGCGTTGCGGGCCATCCGGCTGCGGCACGCCCGGGCCGAGCTGTCCGGCTGGGGTGTCCCGTCGGCGCGCGGGATGAGCATGGGGGCGAAGGCCACCGAGGCGCTGTCCCGGTGGGCGTTCGACGAGTTGGGGCTGCACCGGCTGTTCCTGCTCCACTCGGTGAAGAACCCGGCGTCCTGCCGGGTCGCGATCAACGGCGGGTATCGCCTGGAGGGCACGATCCGCGGCTATCTGCTGCACGCCGACGGCTGGCACGACATGCACATGCACGCCCGGCTGAGCAACGACACGGCCTGAGCGCGGCCCGGGGGTGGGGTTAACCCCACCCCCGGGAGGAGAGTCTCCACCATCGATGGACGAGCGCGGCGTCCGTAGCGTCGGGGCATGGATGTGCTGATGCCACTGACCTCCTCGCCGTGGCTGTTCGTGGTCGTGGTCGTGGTGGTGGCGCTGGACGGGTTCGTCCCGGTGGTGCCGTCCGAGGCGATGGTGATCGGGCTGGGTGCGGTGTCGGTGAGCGGCTCGCCGAACCTGCTTGCGCTGTTCGCGGCGGTGGTGGCGGGTGGCGTGGTCGGCGACCGGATCGCCTACCTGATCGGGAGCCGGGCCGGCGGGCGGTTCGCCACGGGCCGGCTCGCCCCGGCCCGGGAGAAGGCCGCGCGGGCGCTGCTGCGGCACGGCGGGGCGGCGATCATCGTCGGGCGTTTCCTGCCGTACGGCCGGACGGCCACCACCGTGATGTCCGGGGCGGCCGCGTTGCCGATGGGGCGCTTCCACCTGTTCACGGCGGTGTCGAGTGTCGCCTGGGCGGTGTACGTGATCGGGCTGGGACGGCTGGGTGGCGCGGCTTTCGCCGACGCGCCGCTGTGGGGTGCGGCCCTCGGTGTGGCGTTCGGCATGGTGCTGGCGACCCTCTGGGCGGTGGGGGAGAAGCGCCGCAGCGTCGCGGAAGCGCCCTGCTAGCGAGCTATACACACGGTTTATAAACCGTGTGTATAGTGGCCGGCATGTCAGTCAGCTTCGCTCTGCTGGGCCTGTTGGAGAACGGCCCACGCCACGGCTACGACCTCAAGCGCACCTATGACGACACCTTCGGCCGGGACCGCGAGTTGCACTACGGGCAGGTCTACTCGACCATGGCCCGGCTGCTCAAGAACGGCCTCGTCGAGGTGGAGGCGGAGCCCGGCGTCGGGCCCGACCGCAAGCGCTACGCGATCACCGACGCCGGCGTCACCGACGTGGCGGAGTGGATCGGCCGGGCGGAGAAACCCGAGCCCTACCTGCAGAGCACCCTCTACACCAAGGTCGTCCTCGCGCTGATGACCGGCCGGGACGCCACCGACGTGCTCGACGCGCAGCGCACCGAACACCTGCGGCTGATGCGGGAGCTGACCCGTCGCAAGTCCGGCGGCGACATCGCCGACGAGCTGATCTGCGACCACGCCCTGTTCCACCTCGAGGCCGACCTGCGCTGGCTGGAGCTCACCGCGGCCCGGCTCGACCGCCTCGCCTCCCGGATCCGTTCCTGATCCCCCTCACCCCAGGAAGTCCCCCATGACTGAACAACCACTGCTGACCGCCGAGGATCTGCGCCTGAGCTTCGGTGAGACCAAGGCCCTCGACGGCGCCTCCCTGCACGTCTGGGCCGGCGAGGTGGTCGCCCTGATGGGATCCTCCGGCTCCGGCAAGTCGACGCTGCTGCACTGCCTGGCCGGCATCCTGACACCGGAGTCGGGCCGGGTCGGCTACGCCGGGCGCGACCTGTCGGCGATGTCCGACACCGAGCGCAGCGCGCTGCGCCGGGGCGAGTTCGGGTTCGTGTTCCAGTTCGGTCAGTTGGTCCCCGAGCTGACCTGCCGGGAGAACGTCGCCCTGCCGCTGCGCCTGACCGGCACCGGCCGCCGCGAGGCGCACCGCACGGCCACCGAGTGGCTGGAGCGTCTCGAGGTCGCCGACGTCGCCGACAAACGGCCCGGTCAGGCCTCCGGCGGGCAGGGGCAGCGGGTCGCCGTCGCCCGGGCACTGGTCGGCCGTCCCCGGGTCGTCTTCGCCGACGAGCCCACCGGGGCGCTCGACTCGCTCAACGGCGAACTGGTGATGAAACTGTTCATCGCCGCCGCCAAGGAGACCGGGGCCGCGGTGGTGCTGGTCACCCACGAGGCGCGCGTCGCGGCGTATTCCGACCGTGAGGCCATCGTCCGTGACGGTGTCGTCCGCGAACAGGAGTACGTCCGATGACCCGCCTGCGGACCTGGGCCTTCGAGATCGGGCTGGGCGCGCGGATGAGCGTCGCCGGCGGCCGGGCCGGCTGGACGCGGCTCGCCCTGATCGCGACCGGGGTGGGCATCGGCGTCGCCGTCCTGCTGGCGGTCGCGACCCTGCCCACCGCGCTGGCCGCGAGCAATGCCCGCACCGAGGCCCGGACCGAGAACATCGCCGCGAGCACCGACCTGCCCCGCGGCGACGACACGATGCTGATCGGCATCGCGACCATGATGTTCCGGGGCGACTCCGTGCACGGGCGGATGCTGCAGGCGGAGGGCTCCCGGCCGCCGGTGCCGCCGGGCGTGACGACCCTGCCCGGCCCCGGCGAGATGCTGGTCTCGCCCGCCCTGGCCGACCTGATGGCCGACGAGCCGCTGCTGGCCCAGCGTTGGGGCGCCCGTGTCGTCGGCACCATCGCCGACGAGGGGCTGTCCGGTCCGGCCGACCTCGCGTTCTACCTGGGCACCGACACGCTCACCGAGGAGACCGGCCACCGCATCGCCGGTTTCGGCTACGCCGGTGTCGAGGACGAGGGCGGCGTCTCCCCGGTCATGCTGCTGCTCTCCGCGGTCGGCATGGTGGTGCTGCTGATGCCGGTGATGGTCTTCATGGCCAGCGCGGTCCGGTTCGGTGGGGAAGCCCGCGACCGGCGGCTCGCCGCCCTGCGGCTGGTCGGCGCCGACGCCGCGATGACCCGGCGCATCGCGGCGGGCGAGACACTGGCCGGGGCACTGCTCGGGCTCGTCGTCGGTGCGGTGCTCGCGGTGGGTGCCGGTCTGCTGGTCAACCGTTATGCGTCCGGCGCGATGAGCTTCTACCTCACCGACATGCGTCCCGTTCCCGCCCTGGTCGCCCTGATCGCGGTGGGCGTGCCGGCGGTGGCGGTCCTGGTCACCCTGTCCGCGATGCGGCAGGTCGTGGTGCAGCCGCTCGGCGTGGTGCGGCTCAGCGGGACCACCCGCCGCCGTCTGTGGTGGCGCCTGATCCTGCCGGTGCTCGGCGTCGCGCTGCTCTGGCCGCTCAAGGACGGACTCGGCGGGAGTTCCGGTGTCGAGCTGCAGGCGGCCGCCGGGGTGGCACTGCTGCTGATCGGTCTGGCGCTGCTGCTGCCGTGGTGGGTCGAGGCGACCGTGCACCGGCTCGGCGGCGGCAGCGTGGCGTGGGAACTGGCGATCCGCCGCCTCCAACTCGACAGCGGCACCGCGGTCCGGGCCGTCTCCGGCATCGCGGTCTCGGTGGCCGGCGTGATCGCCCTGCAGGGCCTGGTCAGCGGCGTCGAGAGCACGATCGGTGGTGAGGGGGGCAGTGACGCCCGCCCGTTCCAGCACGAGATCCTGCCCCGCGCCGACCTACCCGACCAGACCTGGATCACCGCCCTGGAGAAGACGCCGGGCGTGCGGGAGGTCCAGACCGTCCGCAGCGTCTACGGCACCCAGGACGGCACCTCGGTCCGGATCCGGATCGGCGACTGCGCGGTGCTGGCGGCATTCGCCGAGACGGCCGGATGCGCCGACGGTGACGTCTACGCCGTCGACGTTCCGGCCGGCCCCGCCACCTACGAGCTGAGCGACGACACCACGTGGACCCCGCCGACCGCGAACCACGAGGTCGCCGCCACCCCGAGCTACGAGATCTACGGGCCGGCGCTGCTGATCACCCCGGGCGCGCTGCGGGGCATGAAGGTGCCGTCCGCCGAGACCAACTTCGCGCTGAACCTCGACACCGCCGACCCGGACGCGGTGGAGCACCTGCGCAACACCGTCGCGACGCTGGACCCGCAGACGCTGGTCTCCGAACCGGGCAACGCCACCGTCGCCGCCACCATGCGGACCATCCGGCAGAGCCTGCTCGTCGGCACGGTCGTGCTGCTCCTGCTGATCGGCGCGAGCCTGGTCGTCAACGTCGCCGAACAACTCCGCGAACGCCGCAAGGTCCTCGCGGTGCTGGTCGCCTTCGGCACCCGCCGGCGCACGCTGACCGGTTCGGTCCTGGCGCAGGCCGCGGTCCCGGTCCTGATCGGCATGACCCTGGCCGTCGGCTTCGGCAGCGCGCTGGCGGCGGCACTGATGGCGATGGTCGAGGCCCCGGTGACGGTCGACTGGTTCGGCATCGGCACGACGTCGGGCGTCGCCGCGCTGGTGGTGCTCGGCACGACGGCGGCGACCCTGCCCACCCTGATGCGCCTGACCCGCCCCGGCAACCTGCGCAGCGAGTAAGCCCGCAGACAGGCCCGCCGACGCCTCGGGCTGGGAGACATGTGCACCAAAGCCGTGTCGCCACTGGGTGTTTCAGCAGGCCTGGCGAGGTCGATGCGGGAATGCCGCACCGACCTCGCCAGTCTCGGTCAGGGCTATGCGCAGGTCAGCAGTCATCAGTCTCGTAGTCGGCCAGCTTGATGCGGGCGGTGCGCTGCCCGGCGAAGTCCCCGTCCGTGGTGTAGGCGCGGACGGTGCCGGTGAGCCGGTTACGGCGGACGTCCTTGACGAAGGCCTTGCTCACGCAGCCTCCGTCGATCGATACCCAGTTGTAGTCCGAGGACGTGGGCTTGAAGATTTGGCCGCGGGACGTCGTCACGGTGAGGTCGTACAGACTTGTCTTGCGTAGCGGCGCCTCGAAGCTGGCCCATAACGAACCGTGGTTGCACGAGCCGCCTTCACCGGCATAGACGGTGACCTCCAGATTCTTGACCGGCTTGGTGGCCGCCTCCGCAGAGGTCGAGCCCAGGGCGGTCGCGGTGAGTGCGGCGCCGGCGACGAACAGGGTGCGGAGCAGGTTCGCGGTCATCGGGGGTCTCGCTTTCGCTACAGGTGACGTCTGCCGTGAACGGGTGGGGAGCCGGGACGACTCGCTCGCTGTCGGGGGTGTCCATCGGCGTGCCGGGCGACGCCTCAAGAGGTTCGGCGGGTCCTAAATTCAGCCGCTGGCAGGCCGACCGGGAGGCGATGCAAGCAGGGGCCGAGCGGATCGAGGTAGTCATGAAGAACGTCGCCATCACCCTTGCCACGGTGCTCTCCGTGGTAGTCGCGGCCTCGGTCGGCGCTATCGCCTACCTGATGGGCAGCCGCAACAGCGACGCCCCGGCCCCTGCTGCTGCGATCACCACGGCGGCGGCCGTCACCACCACGCCGACCGCGGCATCCACCAGTGAAGCGCCGATGCCGCGATCCTCGGTCACGACCGTCTACGTGATGGCGAAGACCGCGGCGCCGGCACGCGTCACGCTCAGCTCCCTCGGGTCGAAGCCGTGTGCGGCGCTGTTCGCCCGCGGGGTCGGCTACTCGCGGATGTGGGAGTACTACCAGCAGTTCGGCTACCCCGCGACGATGGACATCGACCACGACGGTTACCCGTGCGAGACCGTTTGCGGCGACGTGAACTGAGACCGAGCAGGTTGCCCGGGCGGCGGCTCAAGGACGGCGTGGGAATGCCGATCGGATGGCGTGGGGCCTGACACGCCGGAAGACGTACTGCACGACAGCGACCGGACCCATGTCGCGCGGGTTCGTGCGGCCGACGGCACCTGGCTGGTGTGTAAACGGCCGCTCGGGCCGCGCGCGGGGGAGCGTCTGCGCAACGAGCTGGCGGCGCTGCGCCGGCTGCAGGGACTTCCCGGCGTTCCGGTGCTCGCCCCGGGCGTCGACGACGGAGAAGGCGAAGCCGGGGTCGTTGCGGTCGTGGACTCGGTGGGGACCCCGCTGGGGGAGTTGCCCGCGCCCTGGCCGGTGGGTGGGCTCATCGAGTTGGCGCACCGGCTCGCCGGCGTGCTCGCCGGGGTTCACCGGCGTGGGGTGGTGCACCGGGACATCAGCCCGGCGAACATCCTGGTCGGGGTGGACCATCTGCCCGTGGTCATCGACTTCGAGCTGGCGGTGCTGCCCGCCCAGGACCGCAGCGTGCCGGTGCCCGACGAGGGGATGGCGGGCACCCTGCCGTACCTCGCTCCGGAGCAGACCGGGCGGACCGGCCGGCCCATCGATCACCGGGCCGACCTGTACGCGCTGGGGGCCACCCTCTACGAGCTGGCCACCGGGGCGCCGCCGTTCGGGCGGGACCACGATCCGCTCCAACTGATCCACGACCATCTGGCGCGGCTGCCGGACGCTCCGCACCAGGTCGACCCGCATCTGCCCAAGGGGCTGTCGGAGATCCTGATGCGGCTGCTGCACAAGGAACCCGACCGGCGGTATCAGAGCGCTGAGGGGCTCGCGTACGACCTGGCACTCCTCCACGACCGGTGGGAGCGCGGCAACCCGGACGGTTTCCGGCTCGGGGCGCGGGATTTCCCGATCCGGCTGGTGCCTCCGGCCCGGCTGATCGGGCGGGACCCGCAGATCGCCGCCCTGCACGGGCTGCTGGCCGAGGCGAGCGCCGGGCACAGCGTTTTCGCCCTGCTCACCGGGCCGCCGGGGATCGGTAAGACGGTGCTGGTCGAGCGGCTGCGCCCGGCTGTGGCCGCGGTCGGCGGGCGGATGGTCTCCGGGAAGTTCGACCAGTTCCAGAAGGGCCACGGCGGTGACGCGGTGCGGGAGGCGTTCGCCCGTCTGGGTGCCATGCTGCTGGCCGAGCCGGACGACGTGGTCGCCGGTCTGCGGGAGCGCCTGCGGGCCGCGCTCGGCCCGGAATCGTTGCGGGCTATCGCGGCGATCCAGCCGTCTTTCCGCGCACTCCTCGCCGCGGAGGAGCCGGACACCGAAGGGGTCGCGGAGTTCGTTCATGTCCGGGCGGCCGGGACGGCCATTCTGCGGACCGTCGCGAGCGCCGAGAATCCGGTTGTCCTCTTCGTCGACGATCTGCAGTGGGCCACGTCCGGCGCCCTGCAGTTCCTGGACGAGATGCTGGGCGAGGACGGCATTCCCGGATTGTTGGTTCTGGGCGCCTACCGTGTGGAGGAGATCGACGAGACTCACCCGTTGAGCGCGTTGCGGGCCCGCCTGCGCCGGGATCGGGGAAACGCCGCCGAGGTGTTGCTCGAGCCGCTGGGAGCGGAGGATCTGACCACCCTGGTCGCGGAGATGCTGCGCCTTTCCCGTGCCGATGCGGGGCCTCTCGCCGCGGTTCTCGCGGAGCGGACGGGAGGTAATCCGTTCGACACGGTGGAACTGCTCGACGCGTTGCGGCGTGAGGGCGAACTGGTGCCGGAGGGCGACGGCTGGACCTGGGACGGCGCGTCGTTGCGGCGTTTCGTCGGGTCCGGGGACGTGGTGGACCTGCTCGGTGCGCGGATCGCCGCCCTGCCGCCGCGTACCCGGGAGATGGTCGAGGTGATGGCCTGTCTCGGCGCGGAGGCCGACCGGGAGACGGTGCGGATCGCGAGCGGCCGGGACCCGCTGGATCTGGGACCGGCCGTCGACGACGGTCTGCTGGTTCTGCACGACGATGTGGCGCGTTTCCGGCACGACCGGGTGCAGGAGGCGGCTTCCGCGGGCATCGATCCGGGGGCGCGTGCCGCACTCCATCTCACGATCGCCCGTCGGCTGACCGGGGCGGCCGTACCGGAGCTGTCGGCGGCGCCACACTATCTCGCCGGAATGAGTGCTCTGGCCGTACACGAGGAGGAGAAGGGCGCACACGAGGAAGAGAAAGGCGCACACGACGAAGAGAAAGCGTCGGTGGCGGGTCTTTTCCGGCGTGCCGCGGCAGCGGCCCGGCGGCTCGCGAACTATGCGGGCGCCGAGCTTTATCTCGCGGCCGCGCTGCGTCTTCGGGAGAAGACCGATGCGGAGTACGCCGAAACGACCGTCGACTGGCATGCCGCGCTGTGTGCGCTGGGCCGGTTCGACGAGGCCGACCGTCTTTTCGAGGAGATCGCGGCGACCGAGCCGGATCCGATCCGGTTGGCGAATCCGGCCGCCGAGCAGATCAGTGCCCTGTTGCGGCGGCGGATGATGGACGAGGTTTTCACGCTGGGGTTCGGGATGCTGGGGCGGCTCGGTGTCGACGTGCCCGGCAGGGAGCGGATGGGGCCGATTGGCCGGGCCGGTCTGGCCGATTTCTATCAGTGGCTGGACGCTCACGACGCCGATGCCCCGTTGCCGGAGCTGACCGATTGCCGGCTGCTGACCGCGTCCGTGGTGATCAGCCGGATGGCCCTGGCCGCGCTCTTCGTCGACCCCGAGATCACGACATGGCTGGTCGCCACCGCCGCGGGCATCTGGTCCGGTGACGGCGTCTGCGAACCGCTGGTGGCGGCGCTCGGGCACATCGGCTGGGTCACGATCGGCGGTGGCGGCGCATACCGGGACGCCTATGACGCGGCGCGGCACGTGATGGCCGTCTGCGAGGCCCGGGGCTGGGAACACGGTGCGCTGCACGCCAGGTTCATGCACGCGATCGCGACCGGGTCGTGGTTCGAGCCGCTGTCGCGGTCGGTGGCGCTGGCGCAGAGTTCGCGGGAGGGGATGCTGCGGGTGGGGGACCCGCACAACGCGTTCTACACGTTCTACACCTCGTTGACGCAGATGGTGGACTGTGCCGATCTGGACGCCCTGGAGCACGAGGTGACGGCGGCGCTGGCGATGGCCGATCGTCTGGGTGCGGCTCGGGAGCGTCTCACGTTTGCTGTTCCCGGACGGTTCGCGCAGGCGATGCGGACCGGAACGGATCAGCCGCCGGAGGGCTTCGACGAGGAGGCGCACCTCGCGGCTCTGGCCGGTGACGACATGGCCGTCCTGATCTATCTGACGATTCGCGGGCTGTCCGCCGCGATCCTCGGCGAGGACGCCGTTCTGGCAGCGCACAGCGCCCGGGCGGTGCCGCTGGTGTCCTCGGCGCCCGGCACCTCGTTGACCGTCACCACGCATCTTCTCGGTGTTCTCGGCGCGCAGGTCCGGGCGGGTGAGGCCGGGGCGGCCGAGGAGCGGGACCGCTGCGTCGGATTCCTGGCCGCCCGTGCCGCTGACCATCCGCCGAACTTCCGGTACCTGCTGCGGTTCGCCGAGGCGGTTCGGGCCGAGACCGTCGGTGACCCGGACGGTGCGGCGGCGGCCTATGACGACGCGATGGCGGTGTCCGGGGACGTCGGCACGGCCTGGCAGCGACCGCTGATCTTCGAGCGGGCCGCCCGGTTCTATCTGCGCCGGGGCTACCAGCAGGTCGGACTCCGGCTGATGGCCGAGGCGATGGACGGGTACGCGCGCTGGGGCGCGACCGGCAAGGTGCGCCGGCTGCGGCGGGAGGAGCCGGGGCTGGCCGAGTTCTCCCGGGCGCCCGGCGGCCGGAGTGTGTCGAGTAGTCACAGCGTGGACCTGTCCGTCGAGGACATCGACCTGATCGCGGTGCTCGACGCCGCCCGGGCGCTGAGTTCGGAGACCTCCCTGGACCGGCTTCAGGGCCGGGTCCGGCACGTGCTGAGTCAGCTCACCGGCGCCACCACGGTCCACATGATCCTCGCGGTGGGGGAGGGCTGGGTGTTGCCGGCCCTCGACGACCGCGCCGAGATGCCGGTGGAGGAGGCGGCGTTCCAGGGGCTGCTGCCGTTGAGTGCGGTGCGCTACGCCGAACGGACCGGGGAGCCGTTGCTGGTCGACGACGCCGCCCGGGACGAGCGGGTCGGGCGGGACCCCTGTCTGGCCGGGCTGGAGCACTGTTCGCTGCTGGTCGTCCCGGTGTTCAACCACGGGCGGCCCGCGGCGATGCTGGTGCTGGAGAACCGGCTCAGCCGGCGCGCGTTCTCGGTCAGCCGGCTGGACGCGGTCCGCCTGATCGCCGGCCAGCTGACCGTCTCGCTGGAGAACGCCCGCCTGTACGCGTCCCTGGAACGCAAGGTCGCCGAGCGGACCGAGGAGTTGGCCGAGGCGAACCACCGCCTGGAGCTGATGACCGTCACCGACCCGCTCACCGGGCTGGCCAACCGCCGCAAGCTCGACGCGGTGCTCGCCGACGAGTGGGTCCGTTCGCGGCGGACCGGCGCCCCGATCAGCGTCGTGATGATCGACATCGACCACTTCAAGCGGTATAACGACCACTATGGTCATCAGGGTGGCGACGAGTGCCTGCGGGTGGTCGCCGAGGCGCTGCGAGACAGTGTGCGCGGCACCGACCTGGTGGCGCGGTACGGCGGTGAGGAGTTCTGCGTCGTGATGCCCGGTACCACCGGCGACATCGCGCTGCGGGCCGGTGGCCGGCTGGTTCGCGCGGTGGCCGAGCTGGCCGTCCCGCACGTCCTGGCCGACGCGGGCATCGTGACGATCAGTGCCGGTGTCGCCACCGACGCGGCCGGTTTCGCCGACGAGCCGGAGCGGCTCACCAAACTCGCCGACGCCGCCCTGTACGAGGCGAAGCGGGCCGGCCGTAATCGGGTGGCGCCGGTGTGAGGTGATTTCAAAACTTGATTCACTCCAGAAAAGTCCGCTAGGTTCTTCGCATGACGTCCGACTTCGCGGCTCAGCTGCGGGCGGCCTCGTTGCGCGTCACCCGTCCTCGTCTGGCGGTGCTCGCCGCGCTCCACGACCGCCCGCACGCCGACACCGACACGGTGATCGCCCTCGTGCGGGCCGGCCAGCCCACGGTCTCCCACCAGGCGGTCTACGACGTGCTGCGCGCGTTGACCGACGCCGGTCTGGTGCGGCGCATCCAGCCCGCCGGCGCGACCGCGCGGTACGAGACCCGGGTTGCCGACAACCATCACCACATCGTGTGCCGCTCGTGCGGCACGATCGCCGACGTCGACTGTGCCGTCGGACGGACCCCCTGTCTCACCGTCTCGGACGACCACGGTTTCGCGGTCGATGAGGCGGAGGTCGTCTTCTGGGGTGTATGCCCCGAATGCCTCACCAAGAACGCCGGCTCGGAAGGACAGCAATGACCGACAACCAGGACACCGCGGGCAAATGCCCGGTCGCTCACGGCAGCGGCAGCGAGAGCGAGAACCCGGCGATCGACGCGCCGACCCCGCAGACCGGTGGCCGCCCGCGCACCAACCGTGACTGGTGGCCCAACCAGCTCGACCTGGCGCCGCTGCACACCCACTCGCCGAAGGTCAACCCGCTGGCGCCCGACTTCGACTACGCCGAGGAGTTCGCCAAGCTCGACGTCGACGCGCTCAAGGCCGACATCACCGAGGTCCTCACCACCTCGCAGGAGTGGTGGCCGGCCGACTTCGGCCACTACGGCGGTCTGATGATCCGCCTGAGCTGGCACGCGGCGGGCACCTACCGGATCCACGACGGCCGCGGTGGCGCCGGTGACGGCGGTCAGCGGTTCGCCCCGCTCAACAGCTGGCCGGACAACGCGAACCTGGACAAGGCCCGCCGCCTGCTCTGGCCGGTCAAGCAGAAGTACGGCCAGAAGATCTCCTGGGCCGACCTGCTGGTGCTGGCCGGCAACGTGGCCCTGGAGTCGATGGGCTTCAAGACCTTCGGCTTCGGGTTCGGCCGGGTGGACGTCTGGGAGCCCGAGGAGATCCTGTGGGGCCAGGAGGACACCTGGCTCGGTGACTCGCGCTACGTCGGCGACAAGGAGATGGCGCCGAACGTCGGCGCCGCCGAGATGGGCCTCATCTACGTCAACCCGGAGGGTCCGCGGGGCAGCGCCGACCCGCTCGAGTCGGCCTGGTTCATCCGCGAGACCTTCCGCCGGATGGCGATGAACGACGAGGAGACCGTCGCCCTCATCGCGGGCGGTCACACCTTCGGCAAGACCCACGGCGCGGCCCCGGCCGACGGTGTGGTCGGCGCCGAGCCCGAGGGCGCCCCGATCGAGGCCCAGGGCCTCGGCTGGCTGAGCACGCACGCCAGCGGCAAGGGTGGCGACACCATCACCTCCGGCCTCGAGGTGACCTGGACCGACAAGCCCACCCAGTGGAGCAACCGGTTCTTCGAGATCCTCTTCGGGTACGAGTGGGAGCTCACCACCAGCCCCGCCGGAGCGAAGCAGTGGGTCGCCAAGGACGCCGAGGAGATCATCCCGGACGCCCACGACTCGTCGAAGAAGCACCGTCCGACGATGCTGACGACCGACCTGTCGCTGCGCGTCGACCCGGCGTACGAGAAGATCTCCCGCCGGTTCCTGGCGAACCCGGACGAGTTCGCGCTGGCGTTCGCCAAGGCCTGGTACAAACTGCTGCACCGTGACATGGGACCGGTCAGCCGTTTCCTCGGCCCGTGGGTGCCCGAGGCGCAGCTCTGGCAGGACCCGGTTCCGGCCGTCGAGGGCGCCCTGGTCGGCGATGCGGACATCGCCGCCCTCAAGGAGAAGGTCCTGGGTTCCGGCCTGACGATCGCCCAGCTGGTCTCCACCGCCTGGGCGTCGGCCGCCAGCTTCCGGTTCACCGACAAGCGTGGTGGCGCGAACGGCGCCCGCCTGCGCCTGGAGCCGCAGCGCAGCTGGGAGGTCAACGCGGCCACCGGTGACGTGCTGGCCAAGCTCGAGCAGATCCAGGGCGAGTTCAACGCCGCCGGTGGCGCGCAGATCTCGCTGGCCGACCTGATCGTGCTGGCCGGTTCGGCCGCGGTCGAGAAGGCGGCCGCCGACGCCGGCGTCCCGGTCACCGTGCCGTTCCACGCGGGACGTACCGACGCGACCCAGGAGCAGACCGACGTCGAGTCGTTCGCGGTCCTCGAGCCGCGGGCCGATGCGTTCCGCAACTACCTGCGGGCGGACGAGAAGACCCAGCCCGAGGTGCTGCTCGTCGACCGGGCGTACATGCTGAACCTGACCGGCCCGGAGATGACCGTCCTGCTCGGCGGCCTGCGGACGCTCGACGCGAACGTCGGTGGCGTGGCCCACGGCGTTCTCACCGACAAGCCGGGCGTGCTCACCAACGACTTCTTCGTCAACCTGCTCTCCCCGGGCACGAAGTGGAAGGTGTCGGAGGACAGCGAGAACGTCTACGAGATCCGTGACCTGGCGACCGACCAGGTCAAGTGGACGGCCACCGCGGTCGACCTGATCTTCGGCTCGAACTCGCAGCTGCGCGCGGTCAGCGAGGTCTACGCCAGCGCTGACGCGAAGGAGAAGTTCGTCAAGGACTTCGTCGCGGCCTGGACCAAGGTCATGGAGCTGGACCGCTTCGACATCGCCTGAGTCACGCACTGAGTGAAGGGCCCGGCCTCCCCAGGCCGGGCCCTTCCGCGTCTGCCTACTTCTTGGTGGAGGTGGCGGCGACGTTCGCGGTGATGCCCAGCACCGAGGTGCCCACGGTGGTCTCGGAGCCGCTCAGTTTGACCGAGGCGCCCACCGGCAGGTCCGCCAGCGAGACGCTCTTGCCGTTGATCGTGACGGTGGCCTTCGGGTCGACCTTCAGCGTGAGCGGCTTGGCCGACGGGCCGGTGGAGACCGTGATCGTGCCGGACTTGACGTCCACCGCGGTGACGGCGCCGGAGAGGTTCAGGTCCCAGCGGGACAGGGCGGTCAGGGTCTTGGCCGAGGAGACGCCGTTGGTGGTGACGCCGGTGACCACGACGGTCGCGCCGGACGTCAGCTTGCCCAGCCCGGTGACCTTGCCGTCCAGGGTGATCAGGGCCTTGTCGGCGACCGGGATGACGTCGGTGGCGAACCCGCCGGCGGTGGTGAGGGAGAGCCGCTTGACGGTGACGGTCCGCTTGGCGTCGTCGGCCGAGACCACCGAACCGGCGGTGGCGAACGGCAGGACCGAGGCCGCCGAGACCTTGGTGGCCAGCGAGATCCCGCCGTCGGTGACATTGCCGGAGAGCGTGATGCCGGCGCCGAGCGGCAGCTTCGCCACCACGGTGAGCTTGCCGTCGACGGTGACGAGGGCCTTGGGGGAGACCGAGACCACGGTGCTCTTGCCGGTGGCATCGGTGACGGTCACCGTGCCCTTCGTCGCGTCGACGCCGGAGACGGTGCCCTCGGTGGTGAAGGTCTTCACGTTGCTGCCCGAGCCCGCCTGCACGCTGGAGCCGGCGGTGGCGGCCAGTGCGGGGGTGGCGGTGGCGATGCCGGTCAGGGCGATACCGGCGACGGCGGTGACGACGGCAGCGCGGTGACGGATCTGCATGGGGGTTCCTCCAGGATCGGGCGCCGTTGTCGGCGTTGCACACCACAATCGGTGGCGGCCCGAATACCTGGAGTAAACGTGTGGAGCCGTTCGGTCGCAGACCGGTTAGCGGATGACAACCTGCGCGGGCGTGGCGAGAGTCCGGTACGCGGCGAGAACCGTCCCGTCCGCGCCGGAGACCACCCAGTACTGACCGGCGAAGGTCTGCTGCGTGTACGTCTCTCCGGTGGTCAGGGCGGCGTAGTCCCTGCGCTCCCCGTCGTAGTTGATCCACGACACCATGACGGAGGCGCCGCCGGTGTTCCGGAAGTGGATCCGCGTCTCCGGGCCGGGGTCGGGGGCCGCCACCGCCTCGGACGCCGGCAGCGCCGCGAGCTCCGGCCAGGTGTCCGGGTCGTCGGACACCGGCGCCGCGGTCTTCGTGACAGCAGCCGTTGATGGCGGCTCGGCAGTGGACGCCGACGGGGTGAGCTGCCCGATCACCACGCCGATGCCGACGCAGAGCACGACCGCGAGTGCGACGACCGCCCCGACGAGCGGCCGGTTGCCCCTCTTCTCCAAGACTGATTCCTGCTGGACCGGCTCCGGCTCCGGCGGCGGCGCGGGATCGTGAGCCGTCGGCGGGTCGTACGGAATCTCGGGCAGCGGCGGGTCGTAGGGATCCACCGGCTCGGCGAGGGGCTTGTCGATCACCCGACCACGATATTGATGATCGGGAACCGGTCGACCTTCGGGGGCCATAATCGATGGATCTTCAACGATCAACCCTACGATCTTGCAGGGCAACACAACTAATCTTGCGAACGTGCCAGGATCATCGTTGACCGCCGTTGTCCGCCCCGCCATCGAAGCCGACGTGTCCAGCATCGCCAGGATCTGCTCCACGTCCTACCGCGACGCGTACCGGGACCTTCTGCCCGAGGGCTACATCGAACGCAGCGTCGTCGCGTTCTACGAGCCGGAGAGGGTCGCCAAGGAGGTGTCACCCGCCCCACCGGACTGGTTCGGATACCAGGTTATCGAGGAGGACGGCCGGATCCTCGGCGCGGCCGGCGGCGGCATGAGCGGCCCCACCGCGGGCGAACTCTCCCTGATCTACCTCGAGCCGGCCCAGCGCGGGCGCGGCCTCGGCACCCTGATGCTCGACAGCGTCACCGATCAGATCCGGGCAGCCGGCGGCACCGAGATGTGGGTGTCGGTCTTCCTCGGCGACCGCAACGGCATCGGCTTCTACCGGGCGCGCGGCTTCCAGCCGATGGACACGGTCCGTGCGGCCCTGTCCCGCGTCGACGACCACATCGTGAGCCTGCGCATGTGCCGGCAACTGGGGTGACGGTCAGCTCGGGCGGGCGTACTTCAACAGGCGCAGGCCCTCCAACCGCAGCACCTCCGGGTAGATCGCCTGGTAGATGTGGCAGTTGGGGGACTTCACGTCGAACCGCCCGGTGGCCCGGAACGTGGCGACCGAGCAACCGCCCGAGCACCAGTACCGCCACGAGCAGTCGCGGCAGCCCTCCTTCTCCTCGACGGCCAGGTTGAGCACCGTCCGGGTATCGGAGCGGACCAGTTCGAGCGGGTCGTCGCGGAAGACGTCACCGAGCGTCCGCTCGATCTCCATGTGACACTTGGCGACGCGTCCGTGCTGGTCGACGACCACGTAGTCGCGGCCGACCCCGCACGAGTGCTGCCGGGGCTGCAGCAACTGCCCACGGTCGAGCACCGTGCCGAGGACACTCCACGGTGGCAGGCGCTCCTCGATCACGGCGAACGCCGCCCGCAACGCCGCGATCATCTGCTGCTCCTCGTAGCGCAGGTCGTCGAACCCGGAGGCGCACTCGTTGTCGCGGAAGAAGTTCAGGCTGAACGTGAGGTCGCGGTCCAGGGCGAAACGCACCGCGTCGGCCACCCCGTCCGCGTTCCGGCTGGTGATCGTGATCGACAGATGCGGTGCGACACCGAGCTGCGCCAGCCGGGCGATGGTCCGCTCGACCATCCGGAACGACGGCTTGCCCGCGGTCGACGGACGCTGCACGTCGTGGCTCGCCCCCACCCCGTCCAGCGAGATCATCACCTTGATGTCCTCACCGGCCAGCGCCGCGGCGAGCCGGGGCGGCACCATGACGCCGTTCGTCAGCACGGTGGCGTGCAGGTCCAGGCCGTTCCTCCCGGCCACCTCCT
Organism: Actinoplanes rectilineatus; assembly: GCF_000962825.1. Classification (GTDB taxonomy): domain Bacteria; phylum Actinomycetota; class Actinomycetes; order Mycobacteriales; family Micromonosporaceae; genus Actinoplanes; species Actinoplanes rectilineatus. Next base: position 31,008 of record NZ_JZKF01000044.1, on the reverse strand, counting down.
TCGCGTACGCGTGAAGCGTCACCACCAGGTCCGCGTTCAGCGTCGCCTCGCCACCGGCGTACTTCATCTTGACCGCGGGAAATCCGTGCCGCACCGCCGAGGCCACCACGGCGTCGATCGCGGCCCGGCCGGTCGCCTCGTCCATCGGCTCCCGGGTCTTGGCGAGATAGCAGTACGGGCAGCGCAGATTGCAGTCGTTGGTCACGTGCAGCCAGGCGGTGAGCATCTCCCCGCGGTCCGATCCGGAGAAGTCCGGCCGGACCGGGGAATCGGCCGGCTCGATCATTTCCAGAGCGTGCAGCCGATTCACCACGGAATGGAATTCCGCCCGGGTCGCGGCATCCAGCGCCGCCCGGGCGGCCGGCACCGTCACCGGATCGGCGAAACCACGGAAAATCCGCCGGGCCGCCGCGTCGACGACCACCGCGCCGCCGTGCCCCAGCGGATTGAACAAGGTGCTGTACGCGTCGTCCACGGGTATTTCGACGACGTTGCGCCCACTCACCCAGACGTCGTCGTTCTCACCCGGCGCCGGCTGCCGTGGTGCCCGCCGCACGCTGGTGCTGCTCACCTCACAGGCGCAGTCCTCGCAGTTGTGCACCAGGCGGCCGCCGTCGCCGCCGACATCGGCACCGGACAGCACGACGGCGTGCCCGTCGGATTGCATGCTCGCCACGATCCAGCCTCCATGCGGTCGGCGAGAAGCGGTAACAGATCAGTACAGCTCTTCCAACCGTGCCAGGAGCTCGACGGATCCGCCCCACGATTGCCGCAGACTCTCCTCCCACTGCTCCTGGACGTTTTCCGGGAGCCGGACGAACAGTTCGCGGAATTTAGCGAATTGGTCGGGAATGGCGGTCACGCCATGGGAGCGCTGATAGCCCTCCGCAATGCGCTGGAATCCTTCGGTGTAGTGGAGAAGGGCGTCCGGCAGCCGGTCCGGGTCGCCGGCTTCCAGGGACTGCCGGACCAGGACGTGGCCCTGAACCAGCCGCCAGCGTCCCGCCAGGCTGGGGAAGGTGTAGTCCGCGGACACCTGCGCGATCTCGTCGGCGTGGACGCCGGTCTGTGCGCGGTAGTGGTCCCGGCCGGTGAGCTGCCACGCCTCGTAACTCAGTTCGGCGTACTCGACCATGTTGGCGAAGAGGAACCAGCCGTCGGACAGGGCACGTGCCTGCGTGATGCCCTCGTGCAGGTACCGCAGACCCCGGTCCCGGTCGGTGCTGCCGTAGATGCGCCCGGCCCGGTTCAGCGCCGACGGGTAGCTGCGGATCGCCTGGTCCCGGCAGATGTCCAGGGCCAGGCCGATGCGCTTTTTCGCCTGCTCGGCCGGGTGCGGCACACCCTCCACCTCGACACCGCGGCGCATCGCCTGATGCAGGCAGACCGCCTGCTGCTGGTAGATCTGACCGAGCCAGTGCCAGCTGCGCAGACTGTGGAACAGTCGTTCGGCGGTCCGGTAACACCGCCATGCCTGGTCGAACTCGCCGTCGAACCGGTGCAGTTCGCCGTGCACACTCCAGCCGATGCCCTCACCGGACCGCTGCTGGAACCGCTGCCTGATCTTGATCGCGCTCTCGACCAGCTGGTGGCCCTCGTGCCGGGAGCCGCTGAGGCCCTTCACGTACGCCCAGTTGATACGGATCGACGCCATCTCGCCCTGGTCCTCTGCCGGGCTGCGTTTGCGGACCTTCTCCCAGATGAGCTGGTGGGCCCGGCCGTACGCGGCGTCGGCCCGGTCCCAGCGCCCGACGTTGCGGTAGTAGAACCCGAGTTCCTTCTCGGCCTCGGCCCGGCGCTTCGGCCGGTCCTCCTCGGGCAGGAAGTCGGTCTCGGCCAGGGACAGCTCGAACTCGGTCAGGCCCTCGGCCACCCGGCCCGGCAACCGCATGTAGACGTTGCCCCGCAGAATGTGGACCTGGTAACGGCTCAGCGGTGGCGAGTGCCGGACCGGCAGGCCTTCCAGCACCACGGCGGCCGGCTGCCAGCTCTCGGTCGTGACGAGGTACGCCGCGATGGCGATGCCGATGTCGACGTAGACGGACGGAGAGGTGCCGATCAGCCAGCGGTGGAACGAGTCGACCGCTTCGGCGACCGCCTCGGTGACGGCGGGGGTGCGGTCCGCACCCGGCAGGAAACGCTGCATCTCCATCGTGACCAGGCTCTGGAACAACACGTCGTTGTCCCGGCGGGCCTGCTCGACGGACTGCAGGAACTCCCGGCAGCCGGGTTCCGGGTCGAGCAGCACCTGGTAGTACAGGTGCGCCGTGCGCAACTGGTCGAGCTCCCGCTTGTCCTGGCTGAGATGCTCCACCTCGAGGATGAAGGTGGCGTCCGGCGCCGCGGAGGTGTCGTCCTCGACCTTGGCGCGGAGCCGGTCGTTGAGGGAGGCCCGCCGTTCCCGGTAGACGCGGGCCTGCTCGTCGGCCCGGACGCCGTAGATGCGGACCGCGCGTTCCCACAGGTCCCGGCGCCACCGTTGATCGCTGTCGTGGACCGGGATGATCCGCTGGGCGAGTTCGTCGGCGAACGCGTCGTGCAGCGTCACGTAGTGCCGGTTGGCGCGCGGCCGGATCCAGGGGATGTCCAGCAGGAGGAACCACGCGTCCTGCCACGAGGCCAGTTCGGCCGGCATCGGCCGGTCCGCCATCAGCTCCAGCCAGATCGGCAGGCTCACGTTCTTGCGGATCACCGCGAGACGTTTGGTGGCCTCGTGCCAGAAATCGCTGTCGCGGTACGGCGTGACGAGGCGGCGCTTGAAAGCCTCGTGCAGCAGGCGACCGGCCGGAGTCGGCTCCCCCGGAAGGGGCAGGTCGGCTGCGATCTCCGCGAGGCTCGCCGCGGCCTCCTCGGGCATCCCACGGTCCTGCAGATAGTCCAGCGTGATCGCCAGCCAGAGCGGATGGCCCTGCGCCAGGTGGGCGAACTTGGACTTCTCCTCGGCGGTCAGCGCACCGGCGATCGCGCTGGTCTCCAGATAGGCCAGTGACTCGACCATGCCGAAGGGCCCGAGACGCAGCGAGGTCACCGGGATGTGCTGATGCGGATCGCTGAGCTGCTCGGCGATGGCGTCCAGCGCCTCCTCACCGCCGTGCGGCGGCCGGCCCGAGAGCAGGAACAGCGTGTTCGGCAGCGATTTCATCCACTGGGTCACGGTGACCAGCAGATCCATGCCGCGGATCGCCTCGACCGTGTCCAGCGGGATCACCACGACGGTGCCGGTGGCCCGGACGAACGAGGTGTAACACTCGACGAAGACCCGCTTGATCCGGGCGAGGTGGCTGACCACGGTCTCGTACGCGATGTCGTCGTGTTCCAGCCGGGGCAGCTCGGACAGGTATCGGAGGTACTCGGCGAAGTGTCCGCCGTCCGGGTCGAGCTGCTCGACCGTCCTGCGTTCGAGATTGGAGAGAAGCCAATACTCCGAGTCGTCCATGTCGATCGGGGCGAGCCAGACGGCCACCCCGTCCCGGCCCCGGGCGCCGAGCGCGCGGAGCATCTGGGTTTTGCCCACCCCGCCGGGACCGTAGAGCAGAACGGCACGGCTCTCGCCGTCCTCGCGTACCCGGGCCAGCTCGGTTTGGATCTGTTTCTCCTCGGCCGGGCGGGGGACGTAGTCGGGGTAGAGGCCGGGCTCATGCATCGCTGCCTCCCGCGGGGGACGAGATGATCGCGATCAGCCGGTTCGCCAGGCCGGACTCCACGCCGAGGACCTCCTGCAACTCCTCGTCCCGGCTGATCCGGGTGGCCACGTAGTCCCGCAGTTCCCCGGCGACGTAGAACGAGGAGGGCCGCAGGCGCTCGCGCATCCGGTCGGCGGTGGCGGACAGGACCGCCGTCAGCTCGGCCGGCCGTTCCAGGGCGAGCGCCGAGGCCTCGTGCCAGAGCCGTTCCACCACGCCGACACCGGACTCCTTGCCGCGAGGGCTCTCCATCCACTGCTCGACGTACGTGGCGGCCTCGCGGTGCGCGGCGGCCCGGTCGGCGGCGGCCGGGTGGAAGTGGCGGAACAACAGGCGGCGGATCGGCGGGTGGATCGCCGTCCACGGCTCGTCGTGCGGACGGGCCAACAGCGCCGTCCGGTTCAGCGCCTCCCACAGGTCCGGCGGCGACCAGCCGCCGGCGGACACCGCCTGGTGCAGCGCGGCGTCGGCGGCCCAGTAGTGGGCCAGATGGGACTGGGTGAGCACCCGGTAGGGGGTGAGCACCCGGAGAGCGTGCGACAGCACGTCCCGGATGTCGCCGAGGTCACGGCCGCCCTCCGGCATGAGGCTCTCGGTCGACAGCAGCCTGTTCTCCACATAGGGGCGGGCGATCCGGTCGAACGACGTGGTGCTGTCCAGGTCGGCGATGTCGGCCCAACTGTCCTCCCGCCGGACCCACTGCAGGCACTCCACCACCAGTGCGGGCAGGCCCTCGGTGAATCGGTGGACGAACTCGGCGTGCACCTCCATCTCCCGAGGGGAGAAGCTCCGGTCCATCTGGGCGGCGAGGTCACGCAGGGCCTGGCTGATGACCTCGGCGCCGAACCGGGTCAGCGGTAACTGGTTCAGCCGGGGCGCCGGGCTGACCGGCAGCCACTCCTCGTTGCGCCGGCCGGCCACGACGACGGCGAGCCGGGCTGCCGGATGCCCGGACGCCTGCAGCCGCTGGTGTACCTGGGACAGCTGCTTGCGGAGCGCGTCCGCCGCGCCGCGATCGAGCAGGTCGGCGCCGTCGAGGAGACACGCGTAGGGCTGCTTGTCACCGCTGATCATCTTGGTGATCTCGCGGGCGCCGGTGGGCGGCGCGGACTGCGGGTCGACGGCCGGGAACATGTGGGCGAGCAGTTTGGTGGTGTCGCTGCGGACATCCGACGGCAGTACCCGGAGGTCGACCAGCCGCACCCGCCACGGACGACCGTCGCGGCCCTGCGTCAGCTCGGCGCTCACCTGATCGAGCAGCCAGGACTTGCCCAGCTGCGGGGGCGCGACGACCAGCCAGAAGCAGTGCCCGCCGAGCGTGGTGACCCCGTGCAGCAGCTGCTGCAGCTCCTGCTCCCGGTTGCGGAAGGCGGTCAGCGCCGGCCCGGACGCCGGGTCGCCCGGTGCGGCGTTGCCTCGGGATCCCATGTGGGCATCCAATACGTCCAGCAGATGGACCATGCCATCCGGCGCGACCAGATCGTGCCAATCATAGGTCCGCAGAAATCCGGGATCGGTCAACGGTGTGGGGCCGACCCGAGCCACGTGGACGAATTGTGTGTCTCGTCCATCGGCCTGAAGATCGTTTTCTCGGATCAGTGCCAACTCCCTTTCCCGGCGGCACCACCCCGAGACGAGATAACTCGGCGAGAGCAGCGCAAGGAATCCCTGAGCCTCGTTGATCTCCTCCTCGAGGCGACGAACCCACTGCTTGCCGCGCTGTGCGGGATCCTCGAAACGGAACACCTCATGGTGTCGCTGCTGCAATTTCCGGGCGATCTCCTCAGCGATCTTGCCGTCCTCTTGGGCATAACTAAGGAAGAGCGACATCTTCGTTCCCGCGTATGTGATCAATGGACCGGCCTGACGTTCGGTGACCAGGATGATAGACCTCGGACGATGCCCGGCAGCATCATGCGGACGGCGTCGAAGTCCCACCGATGGGACCCCGCCGACTGACCGATACTGCGGTGCTGGCAGGGTGCGGGCCGTCCGTCTGCTCGGTTCGTTTGTTCGGTTCGTCTATTCGGGAGGATGCGGGTGAACCCGGATCTCAAAGTGTCCGTCGAGGACCACGTCGCGGTGCTGGAGATGCGGCGGCCGCCCGCCAACCACTTCGACGAGTCGCTGATCGGGCGGCTCGCCGACGCCGCCCTGGAACTGGACGAGGACCGTGCCTGCCGGGTGATCGTCCTGGCCTCGCAGGGGCGGCACTTCTGCGCCGGCGCGGACTTCGGCAGCGGCGACTTCGCGACTGATCACGTCGACGCGGCGGACCGGCTGTACCGGAGTGCCGCTCGGCTGTTCGACGTGCGTACCCCGATGATCGCTGCCGTGCAGGGCAGCGCCGTGGGCGGCGGTCTCGGCCTGGCGTGCGCCGCGGACTTCCGCGTGGCGGAGGAATCCACCCGGTTCGTCGCCAACTTCGCCAAGCTCGGATTTCACCAGGGCTTCGGGCTCAGCGTCACACTCCCGGAGCTGATCGGCCGGCAGGCGGCGACCGGGATGCTGCTCACCGGCCGCCGGGTGGGCGGTGCGGAGGCCGTACACCTCGGACTCGCCGACCGCCTCGCCGAGCCGGGCCTGGTCCGCCAGACCGCGCACGATCTGGCTCGGGAGATCGCCGCGGGTGCGCCCTTGGCGATCCGGGCGATGCGCGCGACCCTACGGGGAGATCTTGCTTTGCGGGTACGCGACGCGCTCGCCCACGAGCTGGCCGAACAGAAGGTCCTGTGGTCCACCGCCGACAGTGCCGAAGGCATCGCCGCGAGCCTCGAACGCCGCCCACCGGTGTTCCGCGGCGAGTAGCGGGTGATCAGCAGGTGACCGGGGTCGCGGGGGAGGGCAGGCCGCTCAGATCGGTGGCGTCCGGTGGCACCTCGACGCCGCCGACCAGGGTCGACAGACCCAGCGCCTGACCGAGACGGATCAGCGCCTCGACGACCTCCCTCTCCCCGCGGGCCCTCCCCAGATCGAGGACGTTGACCGACAGGCCGTGCAGCGCCTCGAAGGTCCGGCCCAGGTCGCGGACCGCCACCCGGACGCCCAGCTCGCGCAGCCGGGCGATCGAGGTCTCGTTCAGGGCGTCGCCCGTCATGGTCAGAACCAGACGGTTCCCGGGCAGGCCGCTGGCCGCGAGGGCCTCGGCCACGTCGGCGGTGAACCGTGGATGGCGGGACTGCTGCGGGGTGACCGCCACGGTGACGTAGCCGTCGTCCCAGGTCGCGGCGTCGGCGATCGCCCGGCGCAGGGTCCAGTCGGTGATCTGCCCGGCCACGCCGGTGCGTTCGGCGATGGGCAGGAACACCTCCGGGGCGATCGTGCCGATCTCCGGATGTTCCCAGCTCAGCGCGGTCGACGCGCCGACCTCGGCACCGTCGAGGGTGCGGATCGGGTGGTAGGACAGCCGCAGCTGCCCGGCCGCCGCGGCCCGGCCCAGCTCGGTGCCGAGGGTGTCGGTGCCGCCGGACTCCAGATCCGGCTGCCACGCCTGCCAGCCGCTGCCCTGTCGTTTCCGGTCATACATGGCGACGTCGGCCCGGTGCAGGACAGTGTCCGGATCGAGTTCGCCGGGTGCGCTCACCGCCACGCCGATGCTCGCCGACGCGCTCATCGGCACCGACCCGATCACGAACGGGCCGGCGATGGCCTCGATGATCCGCTCGGCGATCGCCGCCGCGCCGGCCTCGTCCGCGACCGACTGCAGCAGGATGCCGAACTCGTCACCGCCGAGACGTCCGACCAGGTCGTCCTGGCGTACCGAGGCCTGCATCGCCTCGGCCACCGCGGCCAGCAGGCCGTCACCGGCCAGGTGACCCAGCGTGTCGTTGATCTGTTTGAAGCCGTTCAGGTCGATCAGCAGCACGGCCACCGGGCGGCCGGTCCGCGCCGACCGCTGCAGGGCGCGCGTCAACTCCTCGTGCAACCGGGCCCGGTTGGCCAGACCGGTCAGCGCGTCGGTCTCCGCCGCCTCGGCGGTCTCGCTCTGCGCGAGGACCTGCCGCAGCATCACCACCCCGGTCAGGCCGGTGCTGCCCACGACCAGCCCCAGCCACGGGAAGACCTCGTGCTCGCGCCACGCGGCCACCGCCGTCAGCGAGACACCGACGGCGACCGCCAGGTAGGGGAGTTTGCCGGCCACACCGCGCCGAAAGGTGTCGGAAACGGTCACCGGATGGACGGTCTGACGCCACAGCTCGATCGCGCCGCAGCAGAGCATCAGGTGTGTGGTGAGCCAGCAGACGAACTCGAACGTCGACCGGTGCACCGTGGTCATGTGCGACTGGGCATACCCCAGATAGGCGTCGCTGACGAACAGCGTGAGACTGGCGAGACCGATACAGGTCAGCACCCGGCGACCGATCCGGCCGTCTCCGCAGAACAGGGCGCGCGCCAGGGCGAACAGCACCAGCAGGTCGGCCACCGGATAACAGGCCGCGGCGAGAAGCAGCGCGACTGATCGTTTTCCGCTCTCCAGGGCGGGGCCGAGCGCCACGTACCACAGCACCATCGAGGCACCGAGCACGACCGTGCCGGCGTCGAGAAGCGTTTTCAGGCGGTCCCGGCGGGAGGCGGCACGCATCGGGACGAGCAGCAGCGCCACGAACAGCACGGCCATCACCAGGAGGTGCGGGATGTCACCGGGCTGCGGGAACGCGCCGGTGCCGGTGATCGTGAACGTCAGGCTGATACCGAAAGTGATCACGAAGGCGGCAAGCAACGTGCGGGCCACCCGGCGGATCGGCGGGTCCAGCCCGGGATGTCGGCAGGCGCGCCATCCGTAGACCACGGCAACGATGTCGAACCAGAACATCCCCGGCCCGGCGGCAGCTTCGACCGGCGCGGCACCGGTGCCGGCCGCGGCGGCGATACCGGCCAGGGCCAAGGCGTACACCAGGTATTGCGCCGCAAGCATCACGCGTCCGGCCACCGCTGATCCCTTCTGATCACCTATTTCTTCGACAGGCGCTCGGCCGAGCTGACAGTACCGACTTATGATTGTTTAACCGCAAAAATCTTTTATGGTACGAGCTACTACTCCCTGAGAACTACGTGTCCCGGAGCCACCAGCGATCGACGGCCCTGTGGAGAGTCGGAGGGGCGTCTCCAGGGCCGTGGTCACCATCGTGTGGCCGCTCTGGATCGACGGTCCCGTGAGTCGACGGTCCCGTGAGTCGACGGTCCGTGATGAGCCGCATTCGGTGGCTCGGGCCCGGCCGTATCGCTACGTGCCACGGCCGGTTGCCCGGAATCGATGGTCCGGCGTCGTCCGTGGTTGCCTCGTGTTCCGAGCACGACCGGTTCTGATCCGCCGCGAAGGAACCGACATCACCGCGATCGTCCCGTGGACCACCCCGGCCGAACCGAGCATCATCGCGACCGCCCGTGCACCCTGTTGGCAGGCGAGCACGGCGGCGAGGGCGGCGAACGGCAGCACGGGCAGTCGCATCGGCCGCCGCATCAGCGCCTCGACCGTCGCCGCCACCGCCGTCCAGCTGATCAGAATCGACAGCGCAGGCCCGGGGGTGCGGGCTCGGGCCGTGGCCAGCGCCGCGAACCCGAACACCACAGCCGCCATCGAGATGACGAGATGCCCTGTGGCCACGCGGTCCGGGGCGGGCCGCCGTGTAGCCACCGATTCAGGCAGCCCGGTTTCCGACTGTCCCTCAGGCGCAAGCGTGAGCCGTTGAGTGGCATCGGGATCGATGTCCGGTCGCCTGGGGAGAGGGAGCCGCAGAGTGGCGTCGGGGTCCGGGCTGGATCCGAGCCCGAGCCCGAGCCCGAGTCCGAGTCCGGGTTCGAGCCCGAGTCCGGGTTCGAGTCCGGGTTCGAGTCCGGGTTCGAGTCCGGGTTCGAGTCCGGGTTCGAGTCCGGGTTCGGGTGGCGTCGGGTCGGGTGGTGTCGACGATGCGCGCCGGCCGGGCGGGAGCACGCCCACCCGGCCGCTGGGTGATTCCACTCGCGGAATGGTGGCGGCCCCCGATCGACGCCCCGTTGATAGCGGCCCGAGTACCGCCTTATCCGGGCCTTAGCGAACAGACAGCGTGGTGATAGCCCTCTTTCCGCGAAAGTTCCTCCTGTCAGAACGAAGTAGCACCACACGACGGAAACACGTCGGAATCACGGAGGTACGCATCATGAGGAAGACCCGCACCGCAGTGGCGATCACCGTCGGCACGATCGCAGCCCTGGGCCTGGGCGGCATGGCCCTGGCAGCCGCCTCCGACAGCCCGAACCCGTCCGCCTCATCCTCGGCCACGTCGTCGCCGTCGGAGTCGCCGGACGTGACGGGAACCTTCGACGACAGCCAGAGCCGCGGCTTCGACGACGGGACCGCCTCTGCCTCTGCCTCTGCCTCTGCCTCTGCCTCCGCCTCCGCCTCCCAGAGCAGCTCGGCGAGCACCGGCGAGGACAACCCGAACCGCCGCTCCGACGACACGAACCCGCCCACCTCCCCGAGCAGTTCCGCGACGAACGGCTCCTCCCGGGGCGCCGTGATCACCGCTGAGCAGGCCGGGCAGATCGCTCTGCGGGCGGCCGGCGGAGGCCGGGTAGAGGACATCGAGCGGGAGACCGAACACGGCATCCTGGTCTGGGACGTCGAAATCTGGAACAACGGCGTCGAGTACGACATCGACGTGAACGCCACCACCGGCGCAATCCTCCGTAACCGAGCCGACGACGACAGCCGCGGTCGCGGTTCCGACGACAGCGGTCACCACGCGCGCGGCTCCGACGACTCGGGCTCCGACGACAGCGGTCACGGCGGTCGCAGCTCCGACGACTGACCTTTCCCACCCTGCCCGCTCACCCGGCCTGCTTGCTCGTCTCGGCCTGCCCGCTCGTCTCGGCCTGCCGCTCGCCTGGGGCCTCGGCCTGCCCGCTCGCGTGGCGTCGCCGACCAATCGGACGAACTACTACATCCCCCCACCTTCCACGGCCCCGCGGCGAGTTTGCGCCGCGGGGCCTACCCGCGTCGCAGGTCATGACAGCCGACGTGGCAGTGGGCACACACCGCACCCAAAGTCATTTCCGGGTGCCGCTGCAGTCCTTATCAGGGCGGCCAGCGCACCCAAGCTCGGAGCGGGTCTGCGTCGGGGTGGTCGGCGCACCCGAAGCCGCTGTTGGGTGCGTTTGCCGTCTTAGCGGGGCGGTCGGGGCACCCGAGGCTGTGATCGGGTGCGTTTGTTGTCCCTGGCAGGGCTGCGAGCGCACCCAAAGTCAGGTGCGACGGCGGCTGCACCGCGACGGCGGCTGCACCGCGACGGCGGCTGAACCGGGACTGCGGATGTGACTCGACTGCGGGTGCGATCTCTGTTCAGGCGGTTGGTGCACCCGTTCGTCGGAGCGGCCGGCCGTCGATGGCGGGGGAGACGGGACTTACGGCAGCGCGTACCCCTCAAGGGGTTTTGAGGATGAGCTGGACCGAGGCGCCTCCGGCGGCGGACCGCCTGATCGTGAACGTGGTGGCGATCTGGCGGGCTATGTCCAAGCCTAGACCGGTTGATTCCGCCGCGGAGACGCCGCGCCTGACCGCCGATGCCGGGAAACCCGGGCCCGCGTCGTCGACCGTGAGGAGGGCGCCGCCCTCGTGTGCGGCCAGGGTGACCGACAGTGCGGTGCCGTCCGGGGTGTGGGCGAAGACGTTGCCGAGCAGCGCGTCCAGGGCAGCCGCGAGATCGTCCGCGGCCACCGCGACCGGGAGTGGTGTGGACGGCAGGTGTCGTCGCACGTCACGGCCGGTGTCCTCGGCCAGCACCGCCCAGAACGCCACCCGATTCTGGACCACCGCGGTTGCGTCGCATGACACCGTGGCCGGGGCCGTGTCCCTGCGGCGGGCCTGCTGGATCAGGGCGGTCACGGTTCGCTCCAGCTGATCGGTAGCGGACGTGATCCGGGCCGCCTCGTCGGCGTCGCGCAACGACTCGGCCTCCAGGCGCAGGGCCGTGAGTGGGGTGCGGAGGCGGTGGGAGAGGTCGGCTACGCGTTCCCGTTCGGCGCGGAGCAGGTCCTGGATGCGACCGGCGAGATGGTTGAGGGCGCCCGCCACCTCGCGCAGCTCGGGCGGCCCGGCGGGCTCGGCGCGGGCGTTCAGTTCGGCTCCGGCCAGGCGATGTGACACCTCGGAGAGTTCGATGATCGGCACCGTGATGGACCGCGCCAGACGGTCCGCCACCAGGAGACCCAGCAGTACCAGCACCACGCCGAGTCCGGCCAGGGTGAGCCAGGCCCGACCGACCCCACGGTTGATCTCGGCGTTGGTGACCAGGGTTCGCACCACGGCGTTTCCGGCGGTGCCCACCACGGCGACCGCCAACTCCTGACCGCTATCGGTCTTGACGGTCAGCGCACGGCCGCGGGCCGCGGCCAGGCGGACCGCGGGGGTGGGGGCGGCCGGAGCGCCGATCACGGTGCCGTCGGGCATGAAGACCGTCACGGGTACGGGCTGAGTCGTCACCGTCAGTTCGAGGACCGTCACGTCGCCCGCCCCGACGAGCGGCACGATCGTCTGCACCACGTCGTCGGCACGGCTGAGCGCGCGGTCGGCCGCCACCTGCCGGACCAACAGTGCCATCGGGATCAGGAACGCCAGTAGTACGAGCACGGTCGTGCCGGCGACCAGCAGTGTCAGGCGGCGTCTCATGCGGGCTCGCTCAGGCGTACCCCGACACCCCGGACGGTGTGCAGATAGCGCGGCTCCTGCGCGGTCTCGCCGAGCTTGCGCCGCAACCACGACAGGTGCACGTCGACCGTCTTGTCGGCGCCGCCGTACGGTACCTGCCACACCTCGCCGAGCAGCTCCCGTTTCGTCACCACCTGCCCGGCCTTCTGCGCCAGATGGTGCAGCAGATCGAACTCGCGTGGGCTCAACTCCACCGCCGTGCCGTCCAGGGTGACGGTCCGCGCCGCCGGGTCGATGCGCAGGCCGCCGACAGTCAGTTCCGGCGACGTCTCCTCGGTGACGCCGCCGCGCCGCAGCACGGCCCGGATCCGCGCGTCCAGCTGCGCCGCCGTGAACGGTTTCACCACGTAGTCGTCGGCGCCGGCATCCAGCAACCGGACCATCTCGGCCTCCTCGTCCCGGGCGGTCGCCACGATCACCGGAATCCGGCTCACCGCGCGCAGCATCCGCAGCAGCTCCCGCCCGTCAAGATCGGGCAAGCCCAGGTCCAGGACGATCAGATCCGGTCGTTCGGCCAGCGCCGTCTGCAGGCCCTCCATGGCCGCGGCGCAGGCCGCGACGGCATGCCCCTTCTCCCGGAGGGCACGCAGCAGCGGCCCCCGGATCGCCGGGTCGTCTTCGATGAGGAGCAGTCGGGCCACCGCTGCACGGTATCCGTCCAGCTCGGGCCGCCGGTAAGGCCTTAACCGATCCTTATCGTGCCCGGGTACGCGTCTTATCGTGCCGGGGCGCACAGTGGTGGGGTGCGACTTCTCGATCGACTGGGCCGGCGACCCCTGGTGATCGTCACCGGCTGGCTGGTGGCGGTGGGCCTCGCCGTGCTCGTGGGCGTTGTCGGCATCACCACGGTGGGTGCCGGCCTGACGTCCCGGCAGACGACCACCTCGCTCAGCGAGGAGCAGGTGGAACGGGAGCTGCGTGCGTTGGCGGCCCCGTCACTGTCCTCTTCTCCCTCTGCGTCTTCCCCTACTCCGTCTTCTTCCTCTCCGTCGTCTTCTCCTTCCCGGTCCGAGCCGTCGGCGTCGTCCGATGTCAGGTCACAGGCCACCCGCGGCGGGATCGTGGTCTTCGACTGTCAGCGGATCCGTTCCCTGTCACCGGCCCAGGGCTGGTCGGTGCACGAGCAGGAGGACGACGAGGGCGAGTTCCGCAGCGACACGGATTCGCACGTGCGGCTCAAGGTGGAACTCGACTGCGCCCGCGGCGTGCCGCAACTGCAGGTCACCACGCGGGAGGACGACGACTAGAAACGTTCCATGGTCAGCATCCGTGTGGTGATTTGGGGCGCTGAGCGCGGCCGTAATCACCACATGCCACCACGGATGTGGTGACTTCGGGTGCTCAGCGCGCCTGAAGCCAGCACGCGTACGGGCTTCGCGCCCTGACCGCGAAACGTGTCTAACGGGGGTGGACCACCTGGAATCGTTCGAACAGCACCTCGTCCGATTCTGACCAGGTGGCGCCCTGCGCGGCGCGGACTCGCTGCCAATACCGGCTGTGCTCGCGCATCCAGCCGTCGCGGGTACGGTCGTTCTCCCCCTCGTCCCAGGCGAACGCGTCGTCGACGCTGTGGAACGGGCCGATGCGCAGTTCGGTGGTGCGCAGCACGGCCCGCGGCGTGCCGGAACCGTCGCACACGATCCAGTGGACGCCGATCCGGGGCAGCGGGGTCTTGTCGTGCGCGAAGTCGGCGAGCAGCGACGCGGTGGCCCGCTTCCCGCCGTGCAGCACCAGGCCGAGTAGTTCGTCGGCCATCTCGGCGGAGTCCCCGAACCGTTCGACGGTGTACTCCGCGTCGGCGAGGTGCGGGGTGCCCCGGGAGTACTCCTCCCAGAGACGGGCGGCCGCCTCGTGATCCAGCGGCGCGGCAGCAGTCATGATCCCGATCCTGTCATTGGCGTTCCGTTCGGCGGTTCGCGGGCGTCTCGTTTAGTTTTCCGGGCGCCCCGTTCGGCGGTTCGCTGGCGTCCCGCTCGGCCGTCTCGTACGGCTGAAGATCGCGTGCCGGGCATGCCGGAGTCGGTCTGCCGTCGTCGACGGTTGGAACTCCTGCTGCGGTCAGCCGTGCTCGACGGCCCGGATCGGCGGGGCGCCGAGTGGCGGCGGGCCGCTGTGGGTTGTTGCGGGGGTGTCGGCCGGCCGTGGTCGACGGCTGGCCCGCGTCGGCCGGTGGCAGCGGTCGATTTCGCTTTTGCGGGCGGCCGCTCACGACGGCCGGCCCGGGTGGGCCGTCGTTGATGGTCGGAAAACGCGTTCGGAACAGCCGCCGGCGACGGCCCGCTCGCTTCAGCCGTCGTGCACGGTCGAGATTCGGTGGTGGAGGAGCCACTCACGACGGCTGGCGAAGTTCGGCCGTCGTCTGCGGTCGTCGTGCCGCTGTCCGGGAACCGTCCGCGACGGCTGGCGTGGGCGAGCCGTTCTTCGAGGCTGAGGATCTGTGGGCGGCGGCCGGGTGGGCGGGTCGTCTTCAGGACTTGCGAACGGTGGTTCACCGACGGTGGCTGCAGCCGGTGGCTGCAGCCGGTGGTTGACCGACGGTGGTTGACCGACGGTGGCTGCAGCCGGTGGTTCACCGACGGTGGTTCACGGGTGGCGGCGGGTGGGAGTGCTGGGACGGAGGATGACCTCTACCGGGATCGGGACGGACATCGGGCCGGAGACAGCGGCCGAGGCGCGGTCGGTGGTGGTGTGTGGGGGCGGCTCGGCCAGGGCCGACGCGAGAGCGCGGCGGCCCAGCTCGTGCAACGGCACCCGGACCGAGGTCAGGGCCGGGGAGACGTCCACGGCGGCGTTGATGTCGTCGAAGCCGGCCACGGCCAGGTCGCGGCCGGGCAGCAGGCCGGATTCGCGGAGGCCGGTCATCACGCCGATGGCCATCACGTCGTTCACCGCGAAGACCAGTTCCAGGTCACCGTGGCCGCGGGCGATCAGATCCAGCGCCGCCTGGCGGCCGCCCGCCCGGGTGAAATCGGTGGGCAGGAGGGCAGGCGGCGGCAGACCGGCCTCGGCCAGTCCGGCGGCGAAACCGAGGCGCCGGTCGTGGGAGGTGCGGATGCTGTCGTCGGCGTGGGCGATGGCGAACCGGCGGTAGCCGAGTCCCGCCAGGTCGAGCGCGAGCTGCCGCGCACCACCGGTGTTGTCGATGGCCAGCGTGGTGAACGGCAGGTCGTCCTGGCTGATCAGCGCCACCCGCCCGCCGGCCTGCTGATAGGCGGCCAACTCCGCGATCAGCGCCGCCCGGGTGTCGTCGTCATCGGAAGCGGAAGCGGAAGCGGAAGCGGAAGCGGCGGCGGCGGAAGCGGCGGCGGAAGCGGAGGAGGCGGGAGCGGAGGTGGAGGCGGCGGGGGCGATCCGGCTTCCGGCGATGATGACGGCCCGGGGGCGATGGCCGCGCAGTGCCCGCACGATCTGCAGTTCCAGGCCGGGGGAGCGGTCGGCGATCGCCATCGTGACGATGAGCCCGGCGTCGGTGGCCGCCTCGGTGACACCGGCCGCGATCGACGAGAAGTAGGGGTCGTCGATGTCGCTGACCACCAGTGCCACCGTGCTGCTGGATCCGCGTGCTGTCGCCTGTGCGGACAGGTCCGGGGTGTAGCCCAGCCGGTCGGCCGCGTCGCGGACCCGGGCGGCGTTGTCCGCGCGGACGGTGCGGTCGCTGCCGTTCAGTGCGCGGGACGCCGTCGCGTAGGAGACCCCGGCCTCGCGCGCCACATCGTGCAGAGTGACGCTGTGCAGAGTGATGCCGTGCAGAGTGACGTCGTGCAGAGTGACGCCGGTGTCATCCCGCTCCACCAGCACCATTCTGCCACCCGCGCTTGACGCTCGTCGATGAGCCCCGCACAATCCGGAATACGTTTTCCCCACCTGTATCACCGGGGCGCGGGCCCGCCCGTGCTGTGCCACCCGGACGACAAGGAGTGGCACACCCATGTCCTGGAAAGCTCTCCTCGCGCTGGCGTTGACAGTCGCGATTCCGCAGACCCCGGTCCACCGTCCGGAGCACCGATCCGGCACGACCTACTACCTGGACGCCGGCACCGGTGACGACGCCGATTCCGGCCGTGGCCCGCGTTCCGCCTGGCGCACTCTCGACCGGGTCAACACCACGACCTTCCACCAGGGCGACCGGATTCTGCTGCGTTCCGGCCAGTCGTGGACTGGTCAGCTCTGGCCGAAGGGTTCGGGCGCCGCCGGCCGTCCGATCGTGGTGGACCGCTACGGGCCCGGCGCCAAACCCCGTATCGACGGGGCGGGCGTGGTCGCCGACGCCGTCCGCCTGTTCAATCAGGAACACTGGACGATTCGCAATCTGGAGATCACCAATGCGAATCCGCCCACCGGGATGCCCGGCGAGAATCTCCGGGACCTGCGCGGATTGCATGTCGGCGGCGACAACAGCCAGATCCTGGACGGTTTCGTCATCGACGCGGTCGACGTGCACGACGTCACCGGCGAGGTCAATTGGATCAGTGGTGATCCGGCGGAGAGCGAGCCGGGTATGAACAAGGGCACCGGCTGGGACCGGTCGAAGAGGACCGGCGGCATCGTGCTGGACACCACCGTTCCGGATCCGCTGGCGCCGCCGGAGACGCCCACGATTCTCAACGACGTGCTGGTGCAGAACTCCACGGTCCGGGACACGTCGTTCGCCGGGATCGTCGTCAAGCAGTACACCGGTGACAAGGCGGTTCCCACCGGATGGGGCACCCGGACCAGTGCGACGGATCCCGCTTTCGCCCCACACACCGACGTGACGATCAGGAACAACTTCATCACCCAGAGCGGGACCGCGTACGGCTGCAACGGTATTTATCTGACCGACGTCCGAGGCGCCGTGGTCGAACACAACGTCGTCCACCGCACCGGCACGTCCGGTATCGAGTCCTATTTCTCCGACGACGTGACGATCCAGTTCAACGAGGTGTACGAGACGACCGCCAAGGCCGGTGGCGCCGATTCCAACGGCATCGACCCGGACAAGGGCACCACCCGTCACCTGGTGCAGTACAACTACGTGCACCACAACGGCGACGGCATCCTGCTCTGCCAGTTCGTCTTCGGCGACGTGGTGGTCCGGGAGAACGTGATCGCGAGCAACAGCCGCCATCAGATCTATCTGCATTCCGACCGGGCCGCCCGCGCCCAGATCTACCACAACACCGTCCACAACGACCGGAGCAACTTTCTCATCTACGGGTACGGGAGTTCCCTCAACGCCACCTACGAGGTGCGGAACAACGTCCTGTCCACGACCCGTCCCGGCGCGGTGCTGACGACGAGTCCCACCATCACGTACGACGCGAATCTCTACAGTGATGCCGCCGTACCCGGTGACGCGCGGGCGATCGTCGCCGATCCGCTGTTCCTGAATCCCGCCGTGACCGGACCTTATGGCACCGCCGCGTCGGGTCCCGAGCTGACCACCGCGCACGCTTTCCGGGTGCGTGCCGCGTCGCCCGCGATCGACACCGGAACGGCGATTCCCGACGACGGTGGCCGTGATTTCGCCGGTGTTCCGCGCGTCGATGATCGGGGCGCTTTCGAGTACGCGACACCGCCCGGCGCCACCACCGAGACCATCGCCGGTTTCGTCCGCGACCCGAACGGCGTCCCGCTGTCCGGCGCGGTGGTGGCCGTCGGCGCCCGGACGACGACGACCGCCGCCAACGGTTGGTACGCCCTCCCGGACGTTCCGTTCGCCGCCTCGGTGATCGTCACCGCCACGCGGGACGGCTACTCCACCGGGCAGGCGGACATCGCCGTCTCGGCCCGGCGCGCCACCCTGCATTTCACCCTCACGTCGACGAGCACTGTCGGCCGGATCAGCGGCCAGGTCCAGGACCAGACCGGGCAGCCCGTCGCCGGCGCCGTCATCACCGTCCAGGGTGCGGTGGCGGAGACCCGCAGCGCCGCCGACGGCACGTTCACCCTGGTGGACGTGCCGGTGGGCGACGACCACACGATCACCGCGACCCGGGACGGCCTGGCCCCGGCCACCCGTGACGGCCTGGATGTCACCGCCGCCACGACCACGCCGGCCGGCACCCTGATCCTGCTCGCCGACGTCCCGGACGAGCGTGATCTGCAGACCTTCGACGACCTGCCCGACGGTCCGCTGGCCACCGGCACCAACGGCCTGACCGTCAGCCACTCCGGCGGCGCGGTCGAGGTGGTCGGCGGCCACCTGCGTCTGACCCGGTCCGCCGACAGCGGTGGCACCAGTGTCGTGCGGGCCTTCGACCCGCCGCTGAAGGGGCTGGTGACGGTCGAGGGCCGGGTGATGCGCGACGACCCGTACGTCTCCGGCAACCACTGGTTCGGCGTCCCCTACCTGCGCGGCACGAGCGGCGTGAACGCGGTCAGTGTCGCCTTCGACCGGGGGAGGATCGTCGCCTACTCCGGGACCGGCACGGTAACCCTCGGCGATTACGAGCTCGGCCGCTGGTACCACGTCCAGTGTGTGGTGGACGTCGCCAACCGGCGTTTCGACCTGCTCGTCGACGGAACCACCGTGCTGAGCAGGGCGGCCCTGCGCGCCCCGATGGACGGGGTGGCCCAGGTCGAGTACTTCGCGAACAGTTCCAACTACGGTCAGGTGCACCTGGACGACTTCCGGGTCTATCAGGGACGCCGGTGAAGCGCCGGTAGAAGGAGGACGAGCGTGCCGCACCCAGCCAGGCCGACCGTGACCCTGCGGGAGGTGGCGGCCGCAGCCGGAGTCTCGGTGGCGACCGCCTCGCGGGTGCTCGGCGGCAGCTCACGTACGGTGGGCGGGGAGAACGCCCGCCGGGTGCTGGAGGCGGCCGCGGCCCTGCGGTACACCGTGGACGTGTCGGCGCGGGCCATGCGCCGTAAGAGCGACGCGATCGCCCTGGTCGCCGACGATCTGACCACGCCGTCGATCGCGCAGGTGGTGGCGGCGATGGAACGGCGGGCCCGGGCCGTCGACGCGTTCGTCACGGTGTCGGCGACCCGGGGTGATCCGGCCCGCCAGCTGGAGACGGTCCGGACCCTGTGCGCGTTCCGCCCGCGGGCGCTGGTCATCACCTCGAGCTGGACGGCGACCACCGCGTACGGCGCGCGGCTGGCCGAGGAGTTGTTCGCCTACGAACGGCGCGGCGGCCGGGTGGTGACCTACGGTGATCTGGACACGCCGTTCGACGCGATCGGGGTGGACGATCACGGGTCGGCCCGGCTGGTCGGCGAGCACCTGGCCGCCACCGGGCACCGGCGGATCGTGGTGCTCGGCGGGACCCGGGACCGGACGTTCGCGGCGGCGCGGGTCCGTGGCTTCACCGAGGGCCTGGGCGGCGGTGACGTGCGGGTCGTCGACTGCGAGGTGTCCCGCGAGGGCGGATACGCGGCGACCGCGCGCCTGATCGCCGCCGGGCTGGGGGAGACCGGCGCTCTGGTGGCGGTGAACGATCTGGTGGCGATCGGTGCGCTGTCCGCGTGCCGGGCGGCCGGGGTGGACGTGCCCGGCCGGCTGTCGGTGACCGGGTTCGACGACATCCCGCTCGCCGCGGACGTGACGCCCCGGCTGACCACGGTGGCCATCCCGTTCGCCGAGATCGGTGCCCGTTGCATCCAGCTCGCTCTGACTCCGGGCCGGGCGCCGGAGCGACAGAGGGTGACCGGCACGCTGGTGGTCCGGGACAGCACGTCGATGCGTTCCGGCGTCATCTGATCGAAACACTTGACCGTCCACGATGACGCGCGGCACACTGCGGAATACGTTTTCCATCGATGTCGGAGGGCACACCGGCATCGACTCTCATCGTGCTTCTTCGGCGCCGGCGACATCGAGAAGATCGTCAAGCGCTGGACCGAGGAGGTCCTGTTCAAGCGCCAGACGCCCGACCAGGCGGCCGCCGGGTTCATCAAGGAACTGCAGGCCGAGATCGACGCCGCTCAGATCGGCACCGGAGGAGTCACATGCATCGCGCGGCCATCGTCGGCACGGGCGCCATCGCCGCCGCCCACGCCCAGGCACTGTCCGACCACCGGGACCGGATCACGCTCACCTCCGTCGTCGATGTGGACGGCGCGCGGGCGCGTACCTTCGCCGACACCTGGCATGCGCCCGG
This sequence comes from Actinoplanes rectilineatus, assembly GCF_000962825.1. Taxonomy (GTDB): domain Bacteria; phylum Actinomycetota; class Actinomycetes; order Mycobacteriales; family Micromonosporaceae; genus Actinoplanes; species Actinoplanes rectilineatus. The sequence goes on along the minus strand of NZ_JZKF01000044.1, from coordinate 10,555 downwards.
CGTGGCGCCGAACCTGACCGCGCTGCTGGCCGGAGGCGGTCTTGACCTGGTGCATCTCTGCACGCCGCCGTCGACGCACGCGCCGCTCGCCCTGGAGTGCCTGCGGGCCGGGGTGAACGTGCTGCTGGAGAAGCCGCCGACGCTGTCGCTGGCCGAGATCGATCAGCTGGCGGCGGCGTCGGCGGAGACCGGCGCGCAGGTCGCCACGGTGTTTCAGCACCGGTTCGGCAGCGGCGCCGTGCGGCTGCGCGAGATGATCGCGAAAGGGGAGCTGGGCCGCTCCCTGCTCGCCACCTGCAACACCCTCTGGTATCGCGACGCCGCCTATTTCGCGGTGCCGTGGCGGGGGAAGTGGGAGACCGAGGGCGGCGGGCCGACCATGGGGCACGGCATTCACCAGTTCGACCTGTTGCTCTCGATTCTCGGGCCGTGGGAACAGGTGACCGCGGTGGCCGGCCGGCGTTCCCGGAAGGTGGATACCGAGGACGTCTCGATGGCGCTGGTGACGTTCGCCGACGGGACCCTCGCCTCGGTCGTCAACTCGGTGGTGTCGCCGCGGCAGACCTCCGCGCTGCGGTTCGATTTCGAGCGCGCGACCGTCGAACTCGAGCATCTCTACGGCTATCGCGACGCGGACTGGACGGTGACCCCGGCGCCCGGGGAGACGGTGCACTGGGAGGCGTCGTCGACCGTGACGAGTGGTCATGGCGGTCAGCTGACCGCGGTGCTGGACGCGCTGGACGGCGGTGGTGTGCTGCCGGTCGGCATCGAGGAGACACGACAGACGATGGAATTCGTGGCAGCGCTGTACGCGTCGGCGTTCACCGGTGCGCCGGTGCGGGCGGGGGAGATCGGGCCGGACAGCCCGTTCGCCGAGCGGATGGACGGGGAGGGAACGCCGTGGTGATGACGGGTCTCGATGTGGTGCACGCGGTGGGAAAGTCGGTCACGGTGTCGGCCGGTGACGTGGAGCTGTTCACCTACGTCTATCGTCCGGAGACTCCGCAGCTGGAGTCGCCGAAGCCCTATCTGCACCCGATCCGCACGCTGACCGGTGACGTGGTCTCGTTGTTCCGGCCGCACGACCACGTCTGGCACAAGGGGATCGCCTGGTCGTTGCCGTACGTCGGCGAACACAATTTCTGGGGTGGCCCGACGTATGTGCACGGCCAGTTCTACGTGCAGTTGGAGAACAATGGAAGCGCAATCCATGACGAAATCTCCGAAATCTCGGACAGGCGGATCGCTCACTCGCTGAACTGGATCTCCCAGCAGGGCGCCCCGGTGATCCGGGAGGAGCGGGCACTCGAACCGGCCCTGGTCGACGACGGCATCTGGACACTCGTCTTCGAGACGGCGATGACCAACGTCTCCGGCGCGACGCTGACGTTCGCCTCACCCACCACGAAAGGCCGGGAGAACGCCGGATACGGCGGACTGTTCTGGCGCGGTCCGCGTTCCTTCACCGACGGCGTCGTCCAGTCACCCGACGGTGTCGGCGCCGACGACCTGCGCGGCAAGCGCGCCGAGTGGTTCGCCTTCCGGGGGCGGCACGACGGCACCGGCACCGCGTCGACCGTGCTGATCGTCGACGACACCACCAATCCGCAGCACCCGCCGCAATGGTTCGCCCGCAGCGAGCAATTCGCCTGCCTCAATCCGGCGCCGTTCTTCAGCGAGGAACTCGACCTTCCGGACGGTGAGACACTGGCCTTCCGCTACGCCGTGGTGATCGCCGCCGGCGACCGGGGCGAATCCGGCACCGCGGCCCTCGCCGAGCACGGCCGGGCGGCGCTGTCGTGACGGTCTTCCCGGGTGGGACCTCGGTGACCAGGCTCTCCGTCTACGACGGCGTCTGCGCCGCGGACGGCCTGGCCGGAGGCACCCCGCACCTGCATCTGGCGTCCACCGAGGCGTACGCGGTGATCGGCGGTTCCGGCGAACTGCACACGCTCGACACCGCGGGACTGCGCCAGTCCCCGTTGCGGGCGGGCGACCTGATCTGGTTCAGCCCGGGTGTGATCCACCGGGCCGTCAACCACGGTGACCTGCAGGTCCTGGTGATCATGTCGAATGCGGGTCTCCCGGAGGCGGGCGACGCCGTGATGACCTTCCCGCCGGACGTCGTGACCGATCCTGATCGGTACCGCGAGGCTGTCGCGCTGCCCGTCCCGGAGCGCCGCGAACTGGCGGTGCGGGGTTTCCGCCGGCTGCTGTCCGACCCGGCGTTGCTGGAGGAGTTCTACGACCACGCGGTGGCCCTGGTCCGCCCGCGTGTCGCGGACTGGCACACCCTCTGGTCGGAGACGGCCGAGGTGGACGCCGCGCGGACCGCGTCGATCCTCACCGCCTTGGGCGCCGGCGACGGCTCCCACCTGCGCCGATCCTCGCTCCGCTCGGCCCCGCAGAGCTCGGAGGTGCGTTCCGGCATGTGCGGCCACCTGCGCACCCATGACGTCAGAAACCCCGGATAGGGTACGACCTACCGAAGTCCCGTGACTGATCGCGATCTTCCCGGTTGTCCGGCCCGTGCCGCCACCACCGGGCTGAGATCGCCGGTCAATCCAGCGGCTTCGCGAAACAGTTGGCGCCCACGTGATCGGTGTAGGGCTCGTACACCGGAATCGGCGTGTACCCGTGTTTCACATAGCGGGCGATCGCGTCGGGCTGACGATCCCCGGTGTGCAGGATGATCCGCGGCGCTCCCAACGAGACCGCCGTCGACTCGATCGCATCGAGCAGGGCCGAGGCCACGCCGCGACCACGCCACGCCGGCGTCACGTACATCCGCTTGATCTCGACGTCGGGCCCGTGGCGGCGCAGCGCGGCATGTCCCACGGGGGTGCCGTCCGGGGTGGTGGCCACGCCGATCCAGAGCATGTTCTCGCTGGTCACCACCATCGCCGGGCGGTCGAAGTAGCGTTCGCGCATCTCGACGCGCATGGCCTCGCGCAACGCCATGCCGTCCGGGTCGTCCCAGGTCGCCGACCGGATGTGAAAGCTCACGGGTATATCCTATTCGGTCCATGGGATAAGACCGTCGCCGCCGCGGCGACCCTCATTGCCCCTCGCGTGGGCTGGACCCCGACCGCCGTCGACGGCTGATCGCCGTGCCCAGCAGCGCCGCCGCGGCGAGCAGCACTCCACCGGCGACCAGCGCACCCGCCGGAACCCCGGTCGTCGAGGTCGCGGTGGTCGCCTGCGGGGCGGCTTTCCCGGCCGTCGGCGATGCGGCGGCCACGCCCGCGGAGGGCGACGGGGACGCGGAGTCGCTCGCGGGGAGGGGATAGGCGAGCAGGTCGCTCGGTGCGCCCTCCTGGCTCTCCGAGATGGTGAGCAGGGACTCGCCGTCGGGGGAGTAGGCCACCGACTCGCCCTGCGGCTCGTCCGGCAGCGGGATCTCGCGCGGCGTGTCCGAGGTGATCGCGCGGATCGGGTCGCCGTCCGGGACGTCGAACTCGAACGCGTCGGCGTAGGTGCGGATCACCACCCGGCGGCCGTCCGCGCTGGTGGCGGCGCCGGTGACGACCAGCCGGCCGACGAACGAGTACGGGTTGGCGGTGGTGGTGCCCGGAACGTCGAAGTCGCCGACGTGCCGCATCGGGGTGCTCCTCGTGGCGCTCAGCTTGCCGTCCGGACGGTACAGCCCGGCCCGCCCGGCGTCCTTGGTGATCACCACCGGGGTGCCGTCGGGCAGCGCGATCATGGCTTCGGCGTCGTGCGGGCCGTCCGGGTAGGTAAGCCGGAACAGTTTCGGGCTCTTGGCGCCCGGAGCCAGCCGCCACACGGCGATCGTCTCGCGGTTCTTGCCGTTGTCGCCGATGTCGCCCACCCACAGGGTGCCGTCGGCGGCGAGGGCCATGTCCTCGGTGTCGCGCGGGCGGGACGGGTAGGCGACAGTCTTGGTGACCTTGCATTTCTTCGACAGGTAGAAGATCCGGCGGCCGGCCGGGTCGTCGGCGCCGTCGTTGACCACGATGTACCCGCTGCTCGTGGCGACCATCCCGGAGATCTCCCGCAGCCGGTCGTCGTCGACGCGGCACACCGGCTGCGGCGCCCCGGTGGGAAGGGCCACCGTGGGAAGAGTCAACAGCGTGGTCACGAGCAGGGGCATCACGGGAGGAACACTATCGACCGGTCACCAGCTGTGCATGGTCCCGTCCTCCAGGCGGTTCACCGGCAACTGCGCCGGACTGTACGGGTAGCGTGCCGCCAGTTCCTCGTCGATGTCCACGCCCAGCCCGGGCTCCTCGGACGGGTGCAGATATCCGCGCTCGAACCGGTATCCGTGCGGAAAGACGAGATCGGTCTCCGGCGTGTGCCGCATGTACTCCTGCAGGCCGAAGTTGGGGATCGCGATGTCCACGTGCAGGGCCGCCGCCATGCACACCGGGGACAGATCGGTGGCGCCGTGCGAGCCGCTGCGCACGTGGTGGAGCGCCGCCAGGTCGAAGATGCGCCGCAGGTGGGTGATACCGCCCGCGTGTACGACGGTGGTCCGGATGTAGTCGATCAGCTGCGACGTGATCAGTTCCTGGCAGTCCCAGATCGTGTTGAAGACCTCGCCGACCGCCAGGGGAGTGGTGGTGTGCTGCCGGATCAGGCGGAAGCCCTCCTGCAGTTCGGCCGGCACCGGATCCTCGATCCAGGTCAGCGCGTACGGTTCGAGCGACTTGCCGAGCCGGGCCGCCTCGATCGGGGTGAGCCGGTGGTGCACGTCGTGGAGCAGCTTCAGCGTCGGCCCGAACTCCTTACGAACCTCGGCGAATACTTTGGGTACGTGGTGCAGGTAGTGCTCGGTCGACCAGACGTTCTCCGTCGGCAGCGCCGCGTCGGCGGGCTCGTAGAACATCTTGTCGTCGGAAACGCCATAGGTCGAGGAAAGACCGGGAATGCCGGTTTGCACCCGAACCGCGCGATAGCCGAGCGCAACATACGATGAAATCTCCGATAAAACGGTCTCTACGTCGACGGCGTTAGCGTGACCGTAAACAGTCACACCGGATCGCGAGCGTCCTCCTAAGAGCTGATAAAGGGGTAAACCAGCGACTTTTCCCTTGATATCCCACAAAGCCGTGTCGACAGCCGCGATGGCACTCATCGTCACCGGCCCACGTCGCCAATAAGCGCCCTTGTAGAGGAACTGCCAGGTGTCCTCGATCCGGGACGCGTCCCGCCCGATCAGCAACGGCACCACGTGCTCGGTCAGATAGGCGGCGACGGCCAGCTCCCGGCCGTTCAGCGTGGCGTCCCCGACCCCGCTCACCCCGTCCTCGGTGACGATCTTCAGGGTGACGAAGTTCCGTCCCGGACACGTCACGATCACCCGGACATCAGCGATCTTCATTCGGGGTCCTCCTTGACGCGGGCCACCAGCTGGGTGGGGTTGACGAAGCGCAGCGCGACGACCAGCAGGGTCAGCATCATCACGCAGTAGATGACCGCCATCGCGTCGACCGACTGCTGGGCCCGGATCCCGGCCGCCGACATCGAGTAGAAGAGCGCCACGACCAGGGTCTGCGAGTCCGGTCCGGCGGTCAGGAAGGTCAGCTCGAACATGCCGACGGTGCGGACCACCACCAGGATCGAGGCGGCGAGGATGCCGGGTACGAGCAGCGGCGCCAGGATCCGGGTGAAGACGTGCCGGGTTCCGGCCCCGCACATCCGGGCGGCCCGCTCCACCGTCGGATCGATCTGCTCGATGAACGGGGTCATGGTGAGGATGACGAACGGCACCGACGGCACCAGGTTCGCCAGCACCACACCGGACAGGTGACCGGCCAGGCCGTACTTGTAGAGGACGGTTGCCAGCGGGATCCCGTACGTGATCGGCGGCATCAGGATCGGCAGCAGGAACAGCAGGTAGAGCGCGCGGCTGCCGGGGAAGGAACGGCGGGCCAGCACGTACGCGGCGGGCACCCCGATCAGCACCGAGACGCCGGTGACCAGCGCACAGACGACCAGGGTCACGGTGAGGACGGGCAGCAGGGTGAACTCGTCCCAGGCCTGCGCGTACCACTGGGTGGTCCAGGCCTCGGGCAGCCACGAGTCGAACCAGCGCAACCCGACCGAGTTGACCACCACCGAGCCGATCACCCCGGCCAGGCCGACGAAGAAGATCGCCACGGTGCCCCAGACCAGCCAGGCGGCCGGGCTGGCGACTACAGCACGTTTCACCCTTTGCCTCCCGCGGTCGAGCCGGTGTAGAGCAGAGCCCGCAGTCCGAGCACCACACTGATCACCAGCAGTTCGACGGCGCCCATGATGATCGCGGCCGCGGACGCTCCGGCGTAGTCGTAGCGGACGTAGGCGGCCTCGTACGCGGCGATCGAGATGACCCGGGTGCTGCCGGACGGGTCGCCGACCAGGATCGCCGACGGGAAGACGCTGAACGCCAGCACGAACGTCAGGCAGAACGTGGTGGCCAGCCCCGGCGCGAGCAGCGGCAGGGTGATCCGGAGGAACCGCTGCCGCCAGCCGGCCCCGAGCGTCGCCGCGGCCCGTTCCAGGCTCGGGTCGATACCGGACAGGTAGGAGAGCACCAGCAGGAACGCGAACGGGAACCCGGTGATCACCAGGGACAGGAACACCCCGGTGTAGTTGTTGGTCAACCGCAGGGGAGTGTCGATCAGGCCGATCGTGGTCAGCAGGCGGTTGACCCAGCCGGCCGGCCCGAGGAAGTTCAGCAGGCCCTCGGCGGTCAGTACGGTCCCCAGCGTGATCGGCACGACCAGGATCGTGGTGAGCAGCCGCTTGCCGCGGAACCGGCCGCGCATCCGGTAGGCGATCGGCACCGAGGCGAGCACGTTGAGCAGGGCGGCCGGCAGCGCGATCGCCAGCGTCGTGGTGATGGTGTCGCGCTGGTACGCGTCGGTGAAGAACGCCTGGTAGGCGGCGAACGTCCCGCCCTGCGCCGGTTGCAGGGACACCGACATCCCGTACGCGAACGGATAGATGAACAGTGCGACCACGAAGACCGTGGCCGGCACGAGCAGCAGCAGTTGCCGGTCGATGCCCCGGTCGGCGAGCCGGTGACTGAGCGCGACGGTGGTCATGACGGGAAGATGAGCAGTCGGTCGGCCGGCAGACCGATTCTGACCTTGTCACCGGGTGCCAGCCGGCGGTCGGTGCGCAGGTGCAGCACCAGGCCGTCGTCGGTGCGGACCTCGGCGGCGATCTCCCGGCCCTGGTACTCGGCGACCTCCACGGTGGCGTCCAGCTCGCCGGTGAGCGTCACGTCCTCGGGACGGATCGCCGCCACGGCCGGCCCGCCGTCCTCGAGGGTGCCCACGGGCGTCCCTTTCACGCGTACCCCCTCGGTGTGGAAGAAGGCCGAGGAGAAACGGCCCGGCAGCAGATTGCGGAACCCGATGAAGTCGGCGACGTGCCGGTTGGCCGGGCGCGTGTGCACCTCCTCGGGGGTGCCGATCTGCTGGACACGGCCGTCGCGCAGCACCACCAGCCGGTCGGCCAGCGACAACGCCTCCTCCTGGTCGTGGGTGACATAGACGGTGGTCAGGCCCAGGCTCTGGTGCAGGCGGCGGATCTCGGTGCGCATCTCCAGCCGCAGTTTGGCGTCGAGGTTGGAGAGCGGCTCGTCCATCAGGACCAGCGACGGCTCGACCACCACCGCCCGCGCGATCGCCACCCGCTGCTGCTGGCCCCCGGAGAGCTGGCCGGGAAGCTTGCGCGCGTGTTCCTCGAGGTGCACGAGACGGATCGCCTCGGTGGTCCTGCGCCGTGCCTCGGCGCGCGGCACACCCCGCATCGAGAGTCCGAAAGAGATGTTCTTCTGGACGGACATGTGCGGGAACAGCGCGTAGTTCTGAAAGACCATCCCGAACCCGCGTTTCTCCGGGGGGAGCGTGTCGAGTCGGGTGTCGTCGCGCCAGATGCTGCCGCCGCTGAGCGGGAGCAGGCCGGCCAGGCAGTTGAGCGCGGTGGACTTGCCGCAGCCGGAGGGGCCGAGCAGGGCGATGAACTCGCCCCGGCGGATCTCCAGGGTCAGGTCGGTCAGGGCGTCGGCGCCCGCGAAACGCCGGGTCACGCCGTCCAGGCGCAGACGGTCGAAGCCGGTCACTTCGACACCTTCGAGCCGCCGATCTCCCTGTCCCAGCGGTCGAAGGCGGCGACCAGGGCCTTCGCGTCGAGCGGTGTCTCCAGCGGATTGTCCGCGATCAGCTGATCGTATTCGGGCCGGCCGAACTCGGTGATGGCCTGCCGGCTGTCCGCCGGAGCCATCGACAACGGGACGTCCCTGACTGCCGGGCCGGGGTAGAAGTAGCCCTTGTCGTACGCCTTGGCCTGCTGTTCCGGGGTGAGCATCCAGTTCAGCAGGGACAGCACGGCGGCCTGCTTGTCGACCGGGACGCCCTTCGGGATCACCGCGTAGTGCGCGTCGGTGACCCAGTGGAAGCCCGCCAGGGTGCCGACCTTCGCCTCCTTCGGCACGGTGCCGAGGACCCGCGGGTTGATGTCCCAGCCGGTCGTCGACGCGATGATCTTCGTGGACCCGTTGGCCAGGTTCTTCATCGTCTCGCTGGTGCTGGAGGGGTAGAGGGTGATGTATCTGTCGAGCTCCTTGAGGTACGCCCAGGTCTTCTCCCAGCCGTTGACCGGGTCCTTCGGGTCGCTGTCGCCGAGCAGGTACGGCAGGCCCATCAGGAACGTGCGGCCGGGGCCGGAGTTGGACGGCCGGGCGTACTGCACGGCGCCCGGGTCGGCCTTGGCGAAGTCGAGCAGGGCCTGCGCGTTCGCCGGCGGGGCCGGGACCTTCGCCGGGAGATACTCGATCAGCGGTCCGGACGGGTAGTAGGTGACCGTCACGCCGTTGCCGCCGGCCAGCTCCTGCATCGCGGCGGCGCCCTCGGAGTACGCGTTCATGCCGGTCAGCCGTGCGGCGTGGGTGGGCAGCAGCGGCAGCCACAGTCCCTGGTCGATGCCGGCGGCCAGGCCGTCCACGCCGGTGAGCACCAGATCCAGATCGACCCGGTTCGCGGCCTGCTGCGCCTTGATCTTGCCGACGAGTTCCGGCGCGGTGGACTTCGTGTAGGTGACCTTGCTGATCACGTCACCGTTCTTGGCCACGAAGTCGTCGATCATGCCCTGGGTCAGCTGGAGGTTGCCGGCCACGTCCAGGACGTTGAGGGTGACCGCGGCGGCGGGTTTGTCGGGGACGGGGCCGTCGGTCTTGGTGTTCGCGGCGTTGTTCTCGGGCGGGCTGCAGGCGGTGAGGAGGGTTAAGACGGCGATGGTGGCGGCTGTTCTGCGCATGACGGCTCTCCTCTAGACGAGGGGTGGTGGTCCGGTGGAAGCGCGTACTCTGAGCTGGGTTTCCGTCGTCTTTCGCGGCTTGTCCGCTTTGTTCGACATTTCGGCTAAAAGAAGTTCGACTCCGACGCGCCCGATCTGCTCCCTGGCGATGGCCACCGTGGTCAGGTCGACCAGCGCGGCGACCAGGATGTCGTCGAAGCCGACGATGCTGATCCGGCCCGGCACGTCGATGCCCCGGGCCTGGAACCGTTGCCGCAGGCCGAGCGCGATCAGGTCGTTGTAGGCGAGCACCGCGGTCGCCGGCGAGGCGGCCACCAGATCGGCCGCGGCCGCGCCGCCGTCCACGGTCGGCGTCACGTTGCCGATCTCGATCAGGGTCATGTCCCGGGTGGCGGTCGCGGCCCGCAGACCCCGCAGCCGGTCCCGGTTCGACCAGGAGGCGCGCGGGCCGGCCACGTACGCCACCCGGCGGTGCCCGAGCGCGTGCAGATGGGCGGCCGCCTGGCGCATCCCGTCGGCGTTGTCCGCGGTCACCGACGGGAACGGGGTGATCCGCCGGTTGAGCACCACCATCGGTTTGCGCCCGGCCAGTGCGCGCAGCTCCTCGTCGGCGGCCCGCGGCGAGCAGAGCAGCAGGCCGTCCACCTGCCGCGCCATCGCGGCGATCACCGGCGCCTCGACGGTCGGATCCTCGTCGGTGTCGCTGAACAGCACCGCGTGCTCGGCGCGGCGGGCCCGGGTCTGGATCGACTTGACGACATCCGGGAAGAACGGGTTCCCGAGGTCCGGCAGGATCACGCCGATGGTCCCGGTGCGGCCGGTGATCAGACTGCGGGCGGCCCGGTTGGGGTGGTAGTCGAGGTCCCGTGCGGCCCGCTCGACACGCTCCCGGGTCTCCGGTCTGACCTGGTCAGGGTGGGCCAGCGCCCGGCAGACCGAGGACTGTGAGACCCCGGCCAGACGCGCGACATCCTTGATCGTCACCGGCACGGCGACTCCCTGATCTTTCGACATCGATCGATCGGTTCGCCGGTCAGTCTGGAATCGGTTCCAGAAAGTTGTCAAGCGCGTACGGGCAGTCGCTTTTATAGTTGTCTCGGGTGGCGGTCTTGGCGCGATACATCGCGGCGTCCGAGGCCGTCACCCGGTACTCGCCGGCAAGCTCCAGCTGATCGCTATCGGTCGTCCACAGTCCGAGGCAACCGGCCAGGGCCGGCGTGGAACCCAGCCAGTCCAGAGCCCGCGGGTCATAGGTGTGCCGGCCGAGCAGCGCGATGCCGAG
>NZ_JZKF01000043.1 GCF_000962825.1 Actinoplanes rectilineatus | reverse complement strand
TCTCGCGGGTTGGACGCGTAGCGGCCAGCGGGAGTCGCCGGGCCCTCGGCGGGAGCGACGGTCCGCACCACCCACCCCGCTACGACATCGATCCTCCGACTTTGATCTTCAAAAGCCGGAGGATCGTCAGAGGTCTGACCGGATCCGGGAGTAGATCACCAGGTCCACCCGTCCGCCGTGCGTGATGCCCGCGCTGCGCGCGACGCCCTCGCGCCGGAACCCGGCCTTGACCGCGACCCGGTTGCTGGCGATGTTGCCGGTGGCCACGCGCAGTTCCGTGCGCTCGAAACCCAGCTCCTGCAGCACCCAGCGGGCCAGGATCGACGTCGCCTCGGTGACCACGCCCCGGCCCCGGGAACCGGGCATCGCCCAGTAACCGATTTCGGTCACCCGCGCTGTCCAGTCGGTGCGTTTGAGGTCGATCAGGCCGGCGAAGCGCCCCTCCGCCTCGATCGCCCGGACCAGGCCCGCACCGCCGATCCGGGTGCCGGGCGCGGTCCTGGTGATGAAGGTCAGGGCGTGTTCAACCGTGTAGTCGTGCGGCAGCGGCAGCCAGCGCTGCGTCGTCGCGTCGGTGACCCCGGTGACCAGATCCTCCGCGTCGGACACGCGGAGGTCCCGCAACACCACGTTCCCGCCGCGCAGGATCCGGTCCGGGAACCGGGGGATCCGCCTAACCGACCGGTGCCGGGTGGCCCTTCTCGTGCTCGGCCACCAGGGTTGCCATCGCATGCTCGACCACCCCGATCAGTACGGCCTTGACCGAATCACGATGCCGCGCGTCGCACATGAGCAGCGGCACGTGGGCGGGGATCGCGAGCGCCTCGCGGACCTCCTCCGGCTCGTAGCGGGGCGCGTCGTCGAAACAGTTGACCGCCACCAGGTACGGCAGGTGGCGGTTCTCGAAGTAGTCCAGAGGCGCGAACGCGTCGGTCAGACGCCGGGTGTCGACGAGCACGGCCGCGCCGACCGCGCCCCGAATCAGCTCGTCCCACATGAACCAGAACCTGGTCTGTCCGGGCGTTCCGAACAGGTACAGGATGAGATCGTCGGCCATGGTGATCCGGCCGAAGTCCATCGCCACCGTGGTGGTGGCCTTCCCCGGCACCTTGGAGGCGTCGTCGATCCCGGCGCCGGCGGAGGTCATCACCGCCTCGGTGGTCAACGGTTCGATCTCGGAGACCGCACCGACGAGAGTCGTCTTGCCGACGCCGAACCCGCCGGCAATGACGATCTTCGCGGAGGTGATCTCCGTGGGTTGTGTCGCCGCCCGATCAGAGCTTGCGAAGTCCACCTAAAACCCTTCCCAGCAGGTCCATCCGCTCCGAGAATCCGGTTCGGGGAGCGGCACTGTGCAGCGTGAGCAGCCCGTCGGCCACCATGTCGGCGACGAGCACCCGGGCGACCCCGAGCGGTAAGCGGGTGAGCGCCGCGAGTTCAGCGAGCGATTGGGCCTTGGGCTCGCACAACAACGCGATGCGGTACTTGTCGTGCCCGGCGAACCGTGCCTCCTGCACGGCTGCCGAACCCGCGACCAGGACCGCCTCGATCGGGATGTCCCGGATCGGTTCGGTCCGGCCACGGGTGACCGCGTACGGCCGCACCAGGTTGCCCCGGGGATCGTGCGGCTCTGTCATGTCGCGGTCACCTCGTCTCCACCGGAGCGGTCGGCCCCGGCGTCTAGTAGCTGACGGCCTCGCGACGCGTCGGCGACAGCGCCGCGCCGACGCGTTCCACCAGGAGGGCCATCTCGTAGCCGACCTGGCCGACGTCGCTGCTCCGCGACGCCAGGACGGCCATCGACGATCCGTCGCTGATGGACATCAGGAAAAGGTATCCGCTGTCCATTTCGATGATGGTCTGCTGCACCGCACCGGCGTCGAACATCCGCGACGCGCCGTCGGTGAGGCTGACCACGCCCGACGTGATCGCGGCGAGCTGGTCGGCACGGTCCGCGGGCAGGTCCCGGGACGAGGCCAGCAGGATGCCGTCGGCGGAGACCGCCACGACGTGTGCGATGCCGGCGACACTGTCGGCGAAGTTGCTGAGCAGCCAGCCCATGTCGTGCATGGTGGGGGGCCTGGTCACTGATCATTCTCCTTAGGAGCCCATGTTGCTGCGGCGGCGGTTTCGGCAACGCCGTCCGTCCGCCCCCGTTGCACGCCGCGGTGGTACGCGGACAGTAGTCCACGGACGTCGTCCGGGCTGCGACGCTGTTGAACCCGCTGCACACTCTGCACCCCTCCGGGCACGAGTTGCGCCTGCGGAACCCGCTTCGGGAGGCCGGTCCGGGTCGTCCCGGCGTGCTGCGGCTCGGCTGCCGCCCTGGCACGTTGCCACCCGTCGTCGGCCGTGGTCTTCCACCTATCCTCCACCGCTTCCCGGGGCCGGGGCACGGTGATGGTGGGCGGTGGCGGCAGAGGCGGCAGGGGAACGCCGCTCGGCGGTGGCGCGTATCCGGCGGTGGGCATGCCGCGCCCGTCGTCGGCCGTCTCCCCGTCGAACCAGCCCTGCTGCATCTCCATCTGGATCGGCGCCGTGGCGGCGGCCGGGGCGGGAGCCGGGGTGGGCTCCGGCTCGGCCGGCGCGGGGAACGCCTCGAACGAGGCGCCCCAGCCCGGGGTCTCCCCGGTGTCCTGCGGGACCCGGGTGGGCAGTTTCGGACGGCCGGTGGTGGGTTTCAGGTCCAGTTCGGCCGGTGGCGGCGCGTGCCGGGTCGCCCGGTAGGCGGGCTCGGCCGCTCGGGGTGCCCGGTTCGCCGGCCGGGACTCCACCGCGGGCACCGGCCGCGACCAGCTCACCGGGCGGGCAGGCGGCGCGGGCAGGCCGGGCATGATGACGATGTCCGCGGGCAGCGACACCTCGGCGATGGTGCCGCCCTCCGGGCCGGGGCGCAGGTCGATGCCGATGCCGTGCCGGGCGGCGAGACGGCCGACGACCGCGAAGCCCATCAGCCGGAAGGTGCCGGCGTCCACGTCGGACGGCGCGTGCAGCCGCCGGTTGATCTGGTCGAGCTGGTCGGCCGAGATGCCCAGGCCGTGGTCCTCCACCTGCACCAGCACCCGGTCACCGGACCGGCTGCCGTGCGCCATCACCACGGTGTTGGGCGGGGAGAAGCGGGTGGCGTTGTCGAGCAGCTCGGCGATCAGGCGGACCACGTCGTTGACGGCTGCCGACGCGACCGAGATGTCGGTGTCGATGCTGCCGAACTCGATCCGGTGGTAGAGCTCGACCTCGGACTGGGCGGCCCGGATCGCGTCGACCAGCAGCGCGTCCTCGCGGCGCGGGGTGCCGACCTCGGCGCCGGCCAGCACCAGCAGGTTCTCGTCGTTACGGCGCATCCGGGTGGCCAGGTGGTCCAGCTCGAAGAGCCGGGCCAGGCGTTTCGGGTCCTCCTCGTTGCGCTCGATCTGGTCGAGTTCGCCGATCATCCGGTCGACCAGGGTCTGGCTGCGCCGGGCCAGGCTGAGGAACATCGTGGACAGGCTGGCGCGGAGCGAGGCCTGTTCGGCGGCGACCCGGACGGCCTCCCGGTGCACCATGTTGAACGCCTCGGCGACCTGCCCGAACTCATCGCGGTCGACGATCCGGATCGGGTTCCTGGTCTGCTCGACGATCCGGTCGACACCGCCCTCGCCGAGGTTCTCCGCGTCCTGCAGCCGCTGGACGACGTCCGGCAGGTCGCGGTTGGCCACCGTCAGCGCGCCCTCGCGCAGCCGGCGCACCGAGATGTGCAGCGAACGGGCCAGGTAGAAGGCGAGCGCGACGGCGATCAGCAGCACCAGCAGCACGACGACGAACTCGATCGTGGTGCGCCGGGAACTGGCCGTGCTGGCGGAGCCCGCGACCGCGGCCACCTCCGCCTCGATCTGCTGCTCGGCGCCGCTGAGCAGGGCGACGACGTCACCGAAGACCTGGGCGATCTCCTCCGGGGAAGCGGTGTTCGGACCGGTCAGCCGGGCGGTCACGGTGTCCGCGCGGACGACCTCCTCGTCGCCGAGGACCGACTCGACGAGGGCGATCTGCTGGGTGTCCGCGACGGCGCGGAAGTCGGCCAGTGCGTCCGCGCGGATCGCCTGGGCGGAGATCAGGGCGCGTTGCCGGTCCGCGCCGGCGTCCCCGGTGAGCCGGGCCACATACGCCTGGACGGCCTGCTCGGCGGCCGCCGCCTCGATCTTGCTGAACGCGGCCAGTGCCCGCAGGCTGTCGGCGACCACGCCGGGCTCGGCGACCCGGCTGACCACCGTCTCGTACCCGGACAGGCCGGTCAGGACCACGCCGTACCGCTTGGCGGTCTCCGACACGTTCCGGTCGGCACGCCCGCCGACTCCGGCGCGGATCGCGGCGAGCCCGGCCAGCGAGTCGTCGACGCCGTCGAGGCGGGCGGCGACCTCGGCGGGGACCTGCTCGATCGCCGAACGGTCGGCGCGGATCAGCTGGATCTGCGTGTCGACGGCCTTGACCGCCTCCCGGAAACCGGTCTCCTGGGTGGCCGGCACCGCCAGGTAGCCGACCGCGGTCATCCGCTCCTCGTGCAGCAGGCGGGTCAGTTCGGACAGGTCCGATCCGAGTGCGGCGAGTTCGGTCACCCGGCCGGCGTCGCCGGCGCGTTCGCCGACCTCGATCAGCCGGACCGTCGCCAGGACCAGCACCGCGGCCAGCGGCAGGACGAGCAGGCCGGCGAGTTTGCCGCGGATCCCCAGGCCGCCGCGTCGTGCGGGCAGAGCCGCGAATCCCGTGCTCACGACATCTCCTTCGCGGTCGTCCCGGCTGAGCTCCACCACGTCGGACGGCTCATCGGACGCTGCGGTCCGGCCTCGTCCGATGCCCACAGAAGGGCCCGCGCCGTTTTCGGCACGGCGGCGATTTCATCAGAACGCCGGACCGTTTGGGAAGCCTGGATCCTCCCGCGAACAACCCGCGTGTCCGGGTGATAGGCGCGCGCGCGAGCGCGGCATCGCCGAGCTCCCGGGGTTGACGTGCGCGAATACCTCACTCGCGACCTTCCGTGATCACGCGCTCACCGAACACCATCTCGATTTCAACCACTATGTGGGACGATCATCCCGCGACCTCGGTTTATCGCGGCTCATCCGCCGTCCCACGGTGGCGTCTCACGGTGGCAAGGATCGGCGCGACGCGACGGACTCGTTGTCCGTGTCGCGACAGTGTCCACTGCGGACGAACGCGTGGCAACTACCGATATACGAGTCTCGAATGACGGAGTGTGATCACGCAGTAGTCACGCCGATCGATCACCCATGATCGAGACTTTAGGATTTCTTAAGAAGCGGACGCCTGACTGGCGTGTCACGCCGAATATTCCGTAACGTGCTCACCATGGCATTTCGGAGCTGGGTGAAGCTGTCGGCCACCACCGCCACCGCCGCTGCGGTGGTCGGCGCCGGCCAGCTCGGCATCGCTTACGCGCTCACCCTGGTGCGGTTCGACCGCGTCATCGAGGTCACTGCGCGTGATCAGTGGACGTCGCAGCTCGCCTGGGTCGCCTGGATCGCCATGACCGCCGCCGCGATCGGCGCCGTGGTCGGCGTGAGTCTGCGACAGCGCTGGCTGCCCCAGCCGGTGGGCACCGGCGGCGCACTGGTGATGGGCCTGTCCGCCGCCCTCGGCGCGCTGGCCACCCTCCCGCTGACCATGCAGCCGGCCCGCGCCGCGCAGGTCACCGGGGTGCACCCGGCCTTCGTCATCGGCGTCTGCGCCGGCCTCGGCGCGGCGATCGGCATCTTCGCCGCCTGGGCCGCCGCGGCCCGGCCCGCCGCCCGCTGGAACATCGTCACCCTGACCGTTCTGATGTGGATCGTCGCGCTGATCTCGATCGGCCCGTCGCTGAAGCCCGGCGGCGCGACGATCACCTCGCGGCTCGGTGTGCTCGAGGGAGACCTGATCCCGGCCGCGCTCAGCGGGCGCACCCCGTTCCTCACCATGCCGACCCTGGCCCTGCTCGCCGGCCTGGTGGTCGGCTGGACCGCCCGCGGACACCGGATGCCGGTCCTGGCCGTGGCGCTGGCCGGGCTGCCCGGCCCGGCCCTGCTGACGATGGCCTACCTGATCGCCGGCCCCGGCTCCGGCGGCGCGGGCTTCACCCTGAGCCCCTACTGGGCCGCGATGACCGCGGCCGGTGCCGGCGTGCTGGGCTCGGTGCTCGCCGCGATCGTCCGGCCCGCGCCCGGATCGGGCCGCCCCCGCGACGACCGGCCGAGCAGTCCGTCGGCCCCAGTGGTCGCCACCCCCGAGCCGCCGGCCCCGGACACCACCGCTTCCGCTCCCGAGGCGGACAACCCGCTCCCCCGGCGCGACGTGCCCACCCAGTCCGCGATCGCCCAGGCCGCCGCGGTCGCCGCCCAGCGCCCCGACGAGCAGCTCCGTCCCTCGGACACCGGCATCTTCACGACGTCCGGCCGCCCGCACCCGCTGGCCGACCTCGCCTCGGCGTCCGGTCAGGCGACGGTTCCGCCGCAGGCCCCGCGCGGTCAGACCTACGGCTCGGCGCAGGGCCAGACCTACGGCCAGCCGCAGGAACAGCCGACCTCGCCCGCCCAGCCGGATGCCGGGCCCCGCTTCTCCGGCCAGCAGCCTCCGGCCGAGGGCCGCGCCTCCTCGATCCGTGGCGGCTGGCGCTCCCGCCGCGAGGCGACCCCGGCGTCCCCTGCCGCAGCCACGACGGCGTCCCCGGCCGGCGATCCCGCATTCGACGGGTTCGCCGCCGCCCAGTCCGGGACGGCCACGCCGCCGGGCCGCGCCAAGCCCGGCGAGGGCGACTACGTCGACTGGGTGAACGGCCTCGGCGGCGCGTGAAAAGCATGCGGAAGAACGCGTGACAGATAGGCGAACGCCGATGGAATGATGCGGCCGGGAGGTACCGCACCGACTCCCCGCCGGTGACGATGAGCCATGTCCGGGTCGCATCCCCCGATGGCATCGGAGTCCGATCATGACCATCCTCGGCCGTTTCCTCCTCACCGTCTCACTCGCCGGCGCCGCCCTGGTGGCACCCGCCGTCGTAGCTCCCACCAGCACCGACGCCGCCCAGGCCGCGGTCTACTCGACGTGCACCATCAGCCGCTGCACCGACGCGCGGACCGCGCGGACCGGCTGGTCCTCGCTCAGCTGGCCGACCACCGCGGGCTGGTACGCCTGGCCGTACGGCAACTACAACTACACCGGCGGCACGTTCCAGAACCGCGAGGGTCAGCTACCGGCCGGCGCCTCCTACGGCGAGTACGACGTCTACTCCCGGGCCCGCGGGGCGTCGCGGGACGCGTACCGGATCGTGGTCAACCGCAGCACCAAGGAGACCTGGTTCACGCCGGACCACTACGTCACGTTCTACAAGCTCTGACCCCCTCCTTCCGGGGTACGCCGTGAGCGCCGTACCCCGGAAGGAGGCGGTGACTCAGGTGGCCGTGGTGATCGGCAGGTGGACGCGGGCGCCGGAGTCCCGGAACTCCGACGACTTGGCCCGCAGTCCGGCCGCCCGCAGCTCGTGACTGATCTTCATCGAGCAGAACTTCGGCCCGCACATCGAGCAGAAGTGCGCCGTCTTGGCGGGCGCCGCGGGCAGCGTCTCGTCGTGGTACGCGCGGGCCGTCTCCGGGTCCAGGGCCAGCTCGAACTGGTCCTCCCAGCGGAAGTCGAACCGCGCCCGGGACAGCGCGTCGTCCCACTCCTGCGCGCCCGGGTGCCCCTTCGCCAGGTCCGCCGCGTGCGCCGCGATCTTGTAAGCGATCATCCCGGCCTTCACGTCGTCCCGGTTCGGCAGTCCGAGGTGTTCCTTGGGGGTGACGTAGCAGAGCATCGCCGTCCCGAACATGCCGATCATCGCGGCGCCGATCGCCGACGTGATGTGGTCGTAGGCCGGGGCGACGTCGGTGGTCAGCGGGCCCAGCGTGTAGAACGGCGCCCCGTCGCAGATCTCAGCCTGCAGGTCGACGTTCTCCTTGATCTTGTGCATCGGCACGTGGCCGGGGCCCTCGACCATCACCTGCACGTCGAGGGAACGGGCGATGCCGGTCAGCTCCCCCAGTGTCCGCAATTCGGCGAACTGCGCCTCGTCGTTGGCGTCCGCGATCGACCCGGGACGCAGCCCGTCGCCGAGGGAGAACGTGATGTCGTACTCCCGGAAGATCTCGCACAGCTCCCGGAAGTGGGTGTAGAGGAAGTTCTCCCGGTGCTCGGCGAGACACCAGGCCGCCATGATCGATCCGCCCCGGGACACGATCCCGGTGACCCGCTCGGCGGTCAGCGGCACGTGGGACAGCAGTACCCCGGCATGGACCGTCATGTAGTCGACCCCCTGCACGGCCTGTTCGATCACCGTGTCCCGGAACAGTTCCCAGGTCAGTTTCAGCGGGTCGCCGTTCACCTTCTCCAGGGCCTGGTAGATCGGCACGGTTCCGATCGGCACCGGCGAGTTCCGGACGATCGCCTCCCGGGTCTCGTGGATGCGCGGCCCGGTGGACAGGTCCATCACGGTGTCCGCACCCCACCGGGTCGCCCAGGTCAGTTTCTCCACCTCCTCGGCGACCGACGAGGTGACCGCGGACGTGCCGATGTTCGCGTTGACCTTCACCAGGAACCGGGAGCCGATCACCATCGGCTCGGACTCCGGGTGGTTGACGTTGGCCGGGAGCACCGCGCGCCCGGCCGCGATCTCGTCGCGGACGACCGACGGCGGCACCCCTTCGCGGATCGCGGCGAATTCCATCTCCGGCGTGACGATCCCGGCCCGCGCGGAGGCGAGCTGGGTGCGCCCGGTCCGCCACGGGGTGCGCAGCGGCGGCAGTCCGGCCTCCGGGTCGCCGCCCGGTCCGGACGTGTCGTAGAGCCGGACCGGCGGGTGGTCGCCGCTGAGGACGACCTCGGTGAACGGCACCCGGATGTCCGGTCGCGGACCTTCCACATAGACCTTGCGTCGCACGATCAATACCTCCACAAATATGGATGAAAGCGGCACGCTACGGCCGCAAGAAGCCACCCTGCGACGTGCAGGAACGATCTAGACCGACCAGCCGAAGTGATCAAGCGGCCCGGGACCGGCGCCCAGCCGCCACGAACCACCGCCGCGCAGACCCCGGCGCACATACGCCTTCGCCGCCGCGACCGCCACCGGAACCGGATCACCCGCGGCCAGCCGCACCGCGACCGCCGACGAGAAGGTGCACCCCGAACCGTGGTTGTTCCCGGTCGGCACCGGCTCACCGGGCAGCGCCGTACCCTCCCCGCCGGCGTGCAGCACATCGAGCGCCGTCTCGCTACCGGTCACCACCACCGCGCGCGGCCCGAGCGCCGCCAGTTCCGCCGCCGCCGCGAACATCTCCCCGGCCGTCTCGATCACCCTGCCGAGGAGGGCACCGGCCTCGTGCCGGTTCGGTGTCAGAACGTGGGCGTACGCCAGAAGCACGCCGACGACCGCAGGATCCGCCAGCCGGCTGCCGGCGGTAGCCACCAGTACCGGGTCGACGACCAGGTTCGGCAGGTCCCGGGCCCGGGACGCGATCACCTCCGCAACGGCCGGGTCGGACACCATGCCCACCTTGACCGCGGCTACCGGCAGGTCCGACAGCACCGCGTCCAGTTGCGCCGCCACGATCCCGGCCGGCACCGGATGGATGGCCGTCACGCCGAGGGTGTTCTGCGCGGTGATCGCCGTCAGGACCGACGTCCCGTACGCCCCGAGCGCCGCGAACGTCTTCAGATCCGCCTGGATGCCCGCGCCGCCACCGGAGTCCGAGCCGGCGATGGTCAGCACCACCGGCGGTGTCACGACCCGCTCCCCCGGACGAACCCGGCCACCAGCGTGCGGGCCAGGGCCTCCGGCGACGCGGACCGCATGAGCGCCCCCATCACCGCGATCCCGGCCGCACCGGCGACGGCACACGCGGCCGCCCGGTCCGCCGAGTCGATCCCGCCGAGAGCCAGCCACGGCACACCCGGGCGGCGGAACGTCAACCCGATCGCCGGGCCGTACCCCGGTTTGGACTCGGTCGGGTACACCGGGGACGCGGTCACGTAGTCCACACCGGACAGGCTCTCGGTGCCGTGCCAGGAGCGGCCGACCAGCGGCACCCCGTCCGGCACCGGATCACTTCCGGTCAGGTGCACGGCGGTGCCGCCCAGCGGGTCCACACCGGCCACGATCAGGCGCCGCGGTGGCAGCAGCGACCGGAGCCGCGTGGCCAGGGCGGTGCGGTCCGCGTACCCCAGGTCCCTCTCCCGCAGGATCACCCACCCGGCGCCTCCGCGGACCGCGGCCCGGACCACCTCGGTCAACGGCCCGGCGGCGGATCTCCGGTCGGTGAGCACGACGAGCCCGCCCGGGGTCACCATCGTGCGATCCCGTCGTCCGGTGTGGACGCCAGCGCGTGGAACCGGCGCGGGATGCGCCCGGCTCCGCGGGCGAGCCGTCCGGCGGCCACCGCGTGCCGCATCGCCGCGGCCATCGCCGGCGGGTCGTCCGAGCGGGTGATCGCGCTGGCGATCAGCACCGCGTCGCAGCCGAGCTCCATGGCGAGAGCCGCGTCCGAGGCGGTGCCGATCCCGGCGTCGAGCACCACCGGCACGTCCACGCTCTGCCGGATCAGCTCGATGTGGTGCGGGTTCGCGATGCCCAGACCGGAACCGATCGGCGAGCCGGCCGGCATCACCGCGGCGCATCCGGTGTCGGCGAGACGCCGGGCCAGGATCGGGTCGTCGGTGGTGTACGGCAGGACCGTGAAACCCTCCGCCACCAGGGTCTCGGCCGCCCGCAGCAGCTCCACGCCGTCCGGCAGCAGGGTCCGCTCGTCGCCGATCACCTCGAGCTTGATCAGGTCGGTGCCGAACGCCTCCCGGGCCATCCGTGCGGTCCGCACCGCGTCACCGGCGGTGTAGCAGCCGGCGGTGTTCGGCAGCACCCGCACACCGGCCCGGTCGAGCATCGGCAGCAGTCCCGGGCCGGCCGCGTCGACCCGGCGCAGCGCCACCGTGACCAGCGTGGTCTCCGACACCCGGATCGCCTCCTCCAGGACCGCGAGGCTCTGCGCGCCGCCGGTCCCGAGGATCAGCCCGTTCGGGGGCAGGAAGTCACCCATGTCAGCCGCCCTGCGAGGCGGTGAGGACCTCGACCCGGTCACCGTCGGCCAGCTCGACCGCCGGCCACGTCGACCGCGGCACCACCGTGCCGTTGACCGCGACCGCCACCCCGCGGTGCGCATCGGTGATCTCCGCGACCAGGGCCGCCACCGAACATCCGTCGGGCCGGCTCTGCGGCCGCCCGTTGACCGTCACGCGCATCCGTTCCTCCCGGGTGCGAAGTCGTCGAGGAAGGGATCGTCCGAGCCGGTGAGCACCAGGTCGGCGACGAGCCGCGCGGTGATCGGCGCGAGCAGGATCCCGTTGCGGTGGTGCCCGGCGGCCACCACCGTCCGTGCGTCGAGCCGTCCGAGGAGCGGCCCGTTGTCCGGTGTGCCCGGCCGGTGCCCGACGGTGATCTCGGTGAGCGTGTGCTCGGCGAGTCCCGGAACCAGGTCGAGGGCGGCCCGCAGCAGGTCGTGCACCCCGCCGGCGGTGGCCGCGGAGTCACCGCGTTCCTCCTGGGTCGCACCGACCACGATCTCGCCGTCGGCACGCGGCACCAGATAGACGTGCCGCCCGTCGGCCGATCCGTCGATCACGTGCCGGAGCAGGCCCGGCTCGCCGCGCAGCCGCAGCACCTGACCCTTGACCGGCCGGATCGGCAGTCCGGTGAGCGCTGCCGTCCCGCATCCGGCGGCGACCACGACGGTGTCCGCCGCCACCTCGCCCAGGTCGGTGATCCGCCGGGCGACGATCCGCCCGGCCAGTGCGCGGCGCAGTGCCGCGACCACCCTGCGGGGATCGGCCTGGACCTCGTGCGGGGCGTGCACGCCGGCCCGGATCCGGGGTGACAGCGCCGGTTCCCGGTCGCGGACCTGCGACCCGGTCAGCGGCTGCAGCTTCTGGTGCCGCCACTCCCGGGCCGCTTCGACGTGGTCGTCCGCGGTGAGCGCCACCCCGAGCGTGCCGGTGGTGTCGTAACCGACGTCGCCCAGGCCCGCCGCGAACTCCGGCCACAGCGCGAGCGACGCCTCCAGCAGGCTCTCCAGCCGCGGATGTTCGAAGGCCGACTCCCGGCCGGGGGCGAGCATCCCGGCCGCGACGTGCCAGGCGCCCCCGGTCCCGTCCGGCTCGGGGTCGTAGACGGTGACCTCGGCGCCGCGCGCCCGCAACGAGCGGGCGATCGACAGGCCGATGATCCCGCCGCCGATCACCGCGATCACGACAGCACCGCCAGGAACTGCGCGACCGCTCCCTTCGGGTCCGCCACGAAGGCGGAGACAGCCGCGACGCCGTGCACCCCGGGCAGGGGCAGCCGTTCCGCGGTGATGCCGCCGATCGCCACGACCGGCGTCCCGGGAACGGCGGCCGCGACCGCGGCCACCCCCTCCGGTCCGAGCGGCGGCGGCAGTCCGTCCTTGGTGGACGTGGGGAACGCCGGTCCCACACCCAGATAGCTCGCGCCCGCCGCGACGGCCGTCCGGGCCGCCTCCGGGGTCCGGCAGGTGGCGCCCACGACCGCGTCCGGGCCGAACACCCGGCGGACGGCCTCGACCGGCAGGTCGTCGGCGCCCACGTGCACGCCGTCCGCACCGGCCGCCAGGGCGACCCCCACCCGGTCGTTCACCAGGCACAACGCCCCGGCCTCGCGACAGAGCCGGACGGCGGCGACGGTCAGGGCCCAGGCCTGGGCATCGGTGGTCTTGACCCGGATCTGGACGGCGACGCCGGGCTGCGCCGCCCCGCGGACGACGTCCAGCGAATCGGTGATGACGTGCAAACGGGGAAAAACAGATGCGTGCATGACGCACTCCTCCCTGCGCCGGCATGACCCGGATCAGGTTCGACGGTCGGGGGCCGCATCAGCCCCCCTCTCAGCCCGGTGCCCGGACTCCCGTGGGGTTTTCGTTTGTAGTCGGACCATAACCCGACTCCGCGACGAAAATCTAGCGCACGTCCCAGACCGGCTCGGGCACCTCGGTGACCTCACCGTCGGAGTTGAACAGCACGAAACGATCGAAGGACCGGGTGAACCAGCGGTCGTGGGTGACCGCGATCACGGTGCCCTCGAAGGCCTTCAGGCCCTCCTCGAGCGCCTCCGCCGACGCCAGGTCCAAGTTGTCCGTCGGCTCGTCGAGCAGCAGCACCGTGGCGCCGGAGAGCTCGAGCAGCAGCACCAGGAACCGGGCCTGCTGGCCACCGGAGAGAGTCCCGAACCGCTGATCACCCTGGGCGGCCAGCTCGTAGCGGTTGAGGACCTTCATCGCACCCGCCCGGTCCACTCCGGAGCGATGTTCGTCACCCCGCCACAGGATCTCGACGAGTGTCTTCTCCAGCAGCTCCGGACGGTCGTGGGTCTGTGAGAAGTGGCCCGGCCGGACCCGTGCGCCGAGACGAACCCGGCCCTGATGCGCCACGTGTGCCAACGGCGCACCGTCGACCGGCTTGTGCTCGGCGTCCGGCTCGGTGCCACCGGCCGCGAGCAGCCGCAGGAAGTGCGACTTGCCGGTGCCGTTCGCGCCGAGGACCGCGACGCGGTCGCCATACCAGATCTCCAGGTCGAACGGGAACGTCAGGCCCTCCAGCTCCACCTGCTCACACATCACGGCGCGCTTCGCGGTGCGGCCACCGCGCAGGTTCATCCGCAGCGACTGGTCCTTGGGCGGCAGCGGCGGCGGCCCGGGCTCCTCGAACTTGCGCAGCCGGGTCTGCGCCGCCTGATAACGCGAGGCCAGGCCGTCGTTGAAGGCCGCCTTGTTCTTCAGGGTGAAGACCAGCTCCCTGAGCTTCTCGTGTTCCTCGTCCCAGCGCCGGCGCGTCTCCTCCATCCGGTCGTGGCGGTCGCCGCGCGCCTCGTGCCACGAGGCGAACCCGCCCGGATGGGTCCAGGCGCCGCCGCCCTCCACCGCCACCACCCGGTCGGCGGTCTGCGCCAGCAACTCCCGGTCGTGCGACACGAAGAGCACCGATTTCGACGACTCCCGCATCCGCTGCTCCAGCCAGCGTTTCGCGGGAACGTCGAGGAAGTTGTCCGGCTCGTCGAGCAGCAGCACCTCGTCGGCACCCCGGAAGAGCAGATCGAGGGCGAACCGCTTCTGCTCGCCGCCGGAGAGGGTCCGCACGATCCGCTCCCGGGCCTCGTCCCACGGCGTGCCGAGGATGGCCACCGAGACGGTGTCGAAAAGCACCTCGGCGTCGTAACCGCCGCTCTCACCCCAGTGCGTCAGCGCGTTCGCATAGGCCAGCTGCGACCTCTCGGTCTCGTCCAGGGCCGCGGCGGCCGCGCGCAGCCGCGCACCCGCCGCGCTCAACGCCGGCGCCACCAGGGACAGAGCCAGGTCCTCGAGGGTCCGGTCGTCGCCGATCATGCCGATGAACTGGCGCATCACACCCAGCCCGCCGGAGCGCGCGATGCTCCCGGACTGGGCCGGGATGTCGCCCGCCACCATCCGCATCAGCGTGGTCTTGCCCGCCCCGTTCGGCCCGACGAGCGCCACCTTGGCGCCCTCACCGACCCGGAACGACACGTCGGTGAACAACTCCCGGCCGTCCGGGAGCACAAAACCGGCGCCGGCCACATCCACGTAACCCATGACGGGCATCCTCCCTGGGCGGACGTCGCTCAGTCAGCCGAATTTCGGGTGACCCGGAGCACCCGGAACCCCTTCTGACTGGCCACCCGCTGCACGTCCCAGTCGTGGGCGACCAGCCAGGAGTGCAGCGAGTCGCCACCCAGGTGCTTGTTGATCACCAGCCAGGCGGTGCCCTCCGGGGCGAGCCGGGGCATCCAGCGCTCCAGCAGCACATGCAACTCGGCCTTGCCGATGTGAGTGGGCGGGTTGCTCCAGATCTCGTCGAAGACAACGTCGTCCGGCACCTCGTCGGGTGCGGCCACCCGGATCCGGCCGGACGCCTCCAGTGCCTTCGCGTTCTCCTCGGTCAGCTCGCGAGCCCGGGAGTTGACGTCGACCGCCCAGATCACCGCTTTCGGCGCCTCCACGGCCAGCACGGCGGCGATCGGGCCGTAACCGCAACCGAGGTCGAGGAAGGTGCCCTCGACACCGGCGGTGGGCAGGTCGGCCTTGCGCAGCAGCACGGCGGTACCCGGGTCCAGCCGTCCGGCGGAGAAGACACCGTTCGCGACGGCCAGGCGGTAGTCCCGCCCGGCGACATTGAACTCGATCTCGCTCCGGCGCAGCGGGGCACCCGGCTCGGCGGTGAAGTAGTGGTCGGCGCTCACCCCGCCAGTCTCCCGCCGCACCACGACAGGCGGCACGGCGGGGTGCCGGACAAACTGTGCGTTAATAGATCGTCGTGCGCGTCTAACCTCGGGCGATGCGGTACGCCACCCCGACGCGCTCCGCCCATCGCGCCGCCCCCGCCGGCCTCGCCCTGTTCGTGAGGCTCCCCGGACCCATCGGTCAGCACCGCTACCGCCCACGGGTCCGGCCCCGGCCGCAACGGCACGTGCGGCATGAGCCCGACAAGACCGTCCACCTGCTCAACCGCGGCCTCGCCGCCCTGATCGTGCTGGGCATCTGCGTGATGCTGGGCATCCTCGTGTTCGCCGACCAGCGACGCGCACCGTCCACCGGCGACAACGACACCGGAGGGGCCGACCGGCTGATCGCGTCCCGCACCGCCGACCCGGTGCCGCTGACCGCCACCGAGGTCTTCCCGACCGGTGCCGCCGGATTCGTGGTCGGCGCCACCGACGTCCGGACCGACTGCACCACTGCGGTCACCGGCGCACTCCGCGTGGTCCTCGCCGGCACCGACTGCTCACAGGCGGTCCGGGCCGAGCTGACCGCACCGGACGGGCACCGGGTCACCGCGGGCGTCCTCAACCTGCTCGACGAACGCGGCGCGGCCGGCGTGGACGAACGGGTCGGGCGCCTGGTCGAGACCGGAGACGGCGGCTTCACCGCGATGGCCGGCACGGAGATCCCGCCGGGAACACCGGTGGTCTGGCGGGTCCGGGGGCACTACCTGCTCTACGGGGCGATCACCGGGCCCGGTGGCGAGCCGGCGGCAACCGACCGGGCGGCTGTCGACCGGATCACCGCCACGCTGCTCGACGGGCACCTCGGCGAGACCGTTCTGGGCGCCCGCAGCCGCTGAGCCGTCACCGAGCGGCGGGCCTCAGGCTCGCAGACGGCGGGTGGCCTCGGCGCGCGACGCGTACTCGGTCTGGTCGGGGTAACCGACCGCGATCAGGGTCAGCCCGTGCGCCGGGGCCACGGTCACCTCACTGGACCGCTCCCGCAGGGTGAGCAGCCTGGCCGGCCAGTCCGGCTCACGACGGCCGTCGCCGACCGTCAGCATCGCGCCGACCAGGCTGCGCACCATGGCCTGGCAGAACGCGTCGGCCTGCACCGTCGCCACACAGACCCCGTCCGGATCCCGGCGCCACTCCAGCCGGTTGATCGCCCGGATCGTGGTGGCGTGCTCCTTACGCTTGCAGAACGCGGCGAAGTCGTGCTCCCCGAGCAGACCCCGGGCCGCGGCGTTCAGACGGTCCAGGTCGAGCGGTCGCAGCCAGCCGAGGGTGTCGTGGCGACGCAACGGCTCCGGCCCGGACGGGACGTCGGAGACGCGGTACTCGTACCGGCGGAACGTGGCCGAGAACCGGGCGTCGAACGTCTCCGGCACCGGCGTCACCGCGCGGACCCGGGCATCCGGGGGCATCAGGGCGGCCAGCCGTCGCAGCAGCGAGCCCTCCAGCTCCGTCCACTTCGCCACCGGCAGCTCGATGTGGCAGACCTGACCGGTCGCGTGCACCCCCGCATCGGTACGCCCTGCGACGGTCAACCCGAGCGGGGTCTCCGCGTGCTCGGCGCCCAGGAGACGTCGCAGCGCCTCGACCAGGACACCCGCGACGGTCCGCCGGTTCGGTTGTACCGCCCATCCCGAGAACTCGGCGCCGTCGTACGACACGTCCAGTCGCAGGCGAATCGCTTCCGTCATCCCGCAGCGCGCTCCTCGGCCGTTCTCCACGGCGCTGTGCTCAGCCCGTACGTCTTCATACCGCTGGTGAAACAGATGAGGCCCGGCACCCCGAAGGATGCCGGGCCTCACCGAAGTGGAACTCAGGCCTTGGACTCGTCGCCCTCGACCTTGTCGCCCTCGGCGCCCTTGTCACCGGACGCGCTGACCGGAGCCTCGGCGTCCTGGTCGGCGTCGGTGTCGGCGTCGACGCTCTTCGGCGTCTCTTCCTCGGGGGCCAGAGCCTCGACCTTGGCCTGCTGCGCGGCGGCCTTGCGGGCCTCCTTGGACGGGCCGGTGACGGCCGCGACCTGCAGCTCCTCGACCAGCTCGATGACGGCCATCGGAGCGGCGTCACCCTTGCGCGGGCCGGTCTTGGTGATCCGGGTGTAGCCACCAGGACGGTTCGTGTACCGCGGAGCGATCTGCTCGAACAGGGCGTACACGACGTCCTTGTCCTTCACGGTCGCCAGGACGCGACGGCGAGCGTGCAGGTCGCCGCGCTTGGCCTTCGTGATGAGCTGCTCGGCCAGCGGGCGCAGCCGGCGGGCCTTCGTCTCGGTGGTCTTGATCTTCCCGTGCCGGAACAGCTCGGTGGCCAGGTTGGCCAGGATGAGCTTCTCGTGCGCCGGGCTGCCGCCGAGGCGGGCACCCTTGGTGGGCGTGGGCATTTCCGATGCTCCTTGGTTGTGGCGGCAGCCGAGCTTACAGCTGCTCGGTCTCGCGGTAGTCGTCGGTGTCGTAGTCCACGTCGCCGAACGAATCCACGACGTGCGCGGGGTCGAAGGACGGCGCGCTGTCCTTCAGGCCCAGGCCCATTCCGGCGAGCTTCATCTTGACCTCGTCGATGGACTTCTGGCCGAAGTTCCGGATGTCCAGAAGGTCCGCCTCGGTACGCCCGATCAGCTCACCGACGCTGTTGATGCCCTCACGCTTGAGGCAGTTGTAGGACCGGACGGTCAGGTCCAGTTCCTCAATCGGCAGGGCCAGGTCGGCAGCGAGCTGCGCGTCCTGCGGCGACGGGCCGATGTCGATGCCCTCGGCGGTCTCGTCCAGCTCCCGGCACAGGCCGAACAGCTCGACGAGGGTCGAGCCGGCCGACGCGAGCGCGGTCCGCGGCGAGATCGACGCCTTGGACTCGACGTCGATGATCAGACGGTCGAAGTCGGTCCGCTGCTCGACACGGGTCGCCTCGACGCGGTAGGTGACCTTGAGAACCGGCGAGTAGATCGAGTCGACCGGGATCCGGCCGATCTCGGCGCCGGCGCTCTTGTTCTGCGCCGCCGTGACGTAGCCACGGCCACGCTCGACGGTCAGCTCCATGTCGAGCCGGCCCTTGCTGTTCAGGGTCGCCAGCTTCAGATCGGGGTTGTGCACGGACACACCGGCCGGGGGCTGGATGTCACCGGCGGTGACGTCGCCCGGGCCCTGCTTGCGCAGGTACATGCTGACCGGCTCGTCGTGCTCGGAGCTGACGGTGAGCTCCTTGACGTTCATGACGAGCTCGACCACATCCTCCTTGACACCGGGGATGGTGGTGAACTCGTGCAGCACGCCGTCGATCTTGATGCTGGTGACCGCCGCGCCCGGGATGGACGACAGCAGGGTCCGCCGCAGCGAGTTGCCGAGGGTGTAGCCGAAGCCCGGCTCCAGCGGTTCGATGGTGAACCGGGAACGGGTCTCGCTGAGCGACTCCTCCGAGAGGGTCGGCCGCTGGCTGATGAGCACGCTGTTCTTCCTTCTGTCGGGCCACCCGCTATTTGATGGCCGTCCGTTGATTCCCCAGAGGTGCCGGCCGACCGGCCGGCACCTCTGGAAGAGCTGCTACTTGGAGTAGAGCTCGACGATCAGCTGCTCCTGGACCTGCGTGTCGATGACAGCGCGGGCCGGGAGCGTGTGGATCAGGATCTTCATCTCGCTCGGGATCGGCTCCAGCCAAGCCGGAACCGGCCGGGAGCCGGCCTGGGCCTGCGCGACGACGAAGGGGGTCATCTCCTTCGACTTCTCGCGGACCGAGACGATGTCGTGCTCCTTGACGCGGTACGACGGGATGTCGACCTTGTTGCCGTTCACCAGCATGTGGCCGTGCTTGACCAGCTGGCGGGCGGCGTCACGGGACGGCGCGTAACCGGCCCGGTAGACGACGTTGTCGAGACGCGTCTCGAGGATCTGCAGCAGAACCTCACCGGTCTTACCCGGCTTGTTCACGGCTTCCTCGTAGTAACCGCGGAACTGCTTCTCCAGCACGCCGTACGCACGACGGGCCTTCTGCTTCTCGCGGTGCTGCAGCAGGTACTCGGTCTCCTTGACCCGGCCACGGCCGTGCTGGCCGGGCGGGAAGGGACGCGACTCGAACGGGCACTTCGGCCCGTCGCACTTGCTGCCCTTGAGGAACAGCTTCATCTTCTCGCGGCGGCAGCGCTTGCAGTCCGCACCTGTGTAACGAGCCATCTTCAGCTTCCCCCTAGACCCGGCGACGCTTCGGCGGGCGGCATCCGTTGTGCGGCTGCGGCGTGACGTCGGAGATCTGCCCGACCTCGAGGCCGGCGGCCTGCAGCGAACGGATGGCGGTCTCCCGGCCGGAACCGGGACCCTTCACGAACACGTCGACCTTGCGCATGCCGTGCTCCATCGCCCGACGAGCGGCGGCCTCGGCGGCCAGCTGCGCGGCGAACGGAGTCGACTTGCGGGAGCCCTTGAAACCCACCTGGCCGGACGAGGCCCAGGAGATGACAGCACCGGTCGGGTCGGTGATCGACACGATGGTGTTGTTGAAGGTGCTCTTGATGTGCGCCTGCCCGTGGGCGACGTTCTTGCGTTCCTTGCGCCGGACCTTCTTGACTGCGGCCCCTGCGCGTGCCTTCGGTGGCATAAGTCAGTGCGCTCCTATTACTTCCGACCGGGCTTCTTCTTACCGGCGACCGTCCGCTTCGGACCCTTACGGGTACGAGCGTTGGTACGGGTCCGCTGGCCCCGGACGGGCAGACCCTTGCGGTGACGGATACCGGCGTAGCAGCCGATCTCGACCTTGCGGCGGATATCCGCAGCGACCTCGCGGCGCAGGTCGCCTTCAACCTTGAAGTGGGACTCGATGTAGTCGCGGAGCTGGACCAGCTCCTCGTCCGTGAGGTCCTTGGCGCGCTTGTTCAGGTCAATGGCGGTAGCGGTCAGTGCCTCGACGGCACGGGTGCGACCGATCCCGTAAACGTAGGTGAGCGCGATCTCCATCCGCTTTTCGCGGGGGAGGTCAACGCCGACGAGTCTTGCCATAAGTGGGCATACTCCTCAGGTTCACTCGGAGGTCTATGCCCGTTCCACCCCGCCTGCCCGGGCGGGCCCCGGCCTCCGACCGGGGGTGCCGCCGCGATTCACCCGGAGGTGAGACTGCGGCGGGGACGAGCTTGTGCTGTGGTGCGGATCCTGCTGCGCGGAGGCTTGTCAGCCCTGGCGCTGCTTGTGGCGCGGGTCAGTGCTGCAGATGACCATGACCCGGCCGTGCCGCCGGATGACCCGGCAGTTGTTGCAGATCCGCTTGACGCTCGGCTTGACCTTCACGGTTTGCCTTAACTCTCAGTCAGACGGGATGTGGAATCCCCCGCGACCCGTTACTTGTAGCGGTAGACGATGCGCCCACGGGTCAGGTCGTACGGCGACAGCTCGACGACGACCCTGTCCTCGGGAAGGATGCGGATGTAGTGCTGCCGCATCTTGCCGGAGATGTGTGCCAGGACCTTGTGACCATTAGCGAGCTCCACGCGGAACATTGCGTTCGGCAGGGGCTCGATCACTCGGCCTTCGATCTCGATGGCTCCGTCTTTCTTTGGCATGTCCTCCGCTACCTGACATCGGGATCTGGGGTAGGCGTTCACAACGTCATCCCCGGGCTCGAAAAGAGCCCGGACCAGCCGCGGCCCCCTCGGTCCTCGAAGCGCTTGAGGACATGAAGGAGAGGACGCTGTGCGCCAGCGAGCCAGTCTACGCGCCCACGACAAGGACACCAAACCGAGGGTTCCGCAACCCGGACTCGGGCGTGTCTGCACTCGACATCTATGACGATATCGCCTCAGTGGTGGCGTTTGCCCCGGTTGTTGAAGTGCGCCAGGACAGCGAGCACCAGCGGGATCAGAACCCAGCCCGGCCAGAAGTACTGCATCTCCCCCGAGGACATGCTGGTGAGCGCCCAGACCAGGGTGCAGATCACGAAGACGCCGAACATCCCGGAGGCACCGGATCTCCTCGGGGCGTCCGGCCCACCCTTGGCCACCGGAGACGGCGCCTGCGTGGCCGGCTCGACCTGGGCGGCCCGCACCGGGATCGTGCCCGGCAGATCGTCCAGCAGGCCGTCCAGATCGCCATACGTCCGTGCGGCGTAGGCCCGCTGGACCCGCTCGTCATACTCGTCGAGGTCCAGGCGGCCCTCGTCGAGAGCGCTCTTCAGCTGATCCGCGACCTGCTGTCGGTCCTGATCGCCGGCTCGCATCCCCTCACGCCCCATGCGCACCAGCATGCCAGGCGCGAACCACCGACGCCTATGCCGCTCTCACGTCCCCGGTGACGGCCCGGAACCCCGGACCCCACCCGTGGGACACCTAGGGCTGTCGCGCGGTCACCAGATCGCCGAGACGGGCCCGGCCGCCGTCGGTGGCGGTGGTCACCCACACGCCGTCCTCCAGGAGCGCCATGGTGTGCTCGACGTGCGCCGCGCGGGAGCCGTCCCGGGTCACCACGGTCCAGCCGTCCTCGAGTTCGAGCGTCCGCGGCGAGCCCATCGTGATCATCGGCTCGATCGCCAGGGCCATGCCCGCGATCACCCGGACGCCCCGGCCCGGCTTGCCGTGGTTGAGCACGTGCGGATCCTGGTGCATCTCGGTGCCGATGCCGTGGCCGCCGTAGCCGTCCACGATGCCGTACCGCCCCGCCTTGCGGATCACCTTCTCGATGTTGAACGAGATGTCGGTGAGCCGGCCCCGGCCGTTGGCGACGCCCCGCGCCGCCGCGGCGATGCCGGCCCACATCGCGTCCTCGGCGACCTCGGCCATCTTCAGCAGCGCCGGGTCGGTCTCGCCGACGCCGACGGTGATCGCCGAGTCGCCGTGCCAGCCCTCCAGGATCGCGCCGCAGTCCAGCGAGATCAGGTCACCCTCACGGAGGACCTGCTCCTGGCTCGGGATGCCGTGCACGACCTGCTCGTTCACCGACGCGCAGATCGAGGCCGGAAAGCCGTGGTAGCCCTTGAACGACGGGACCGCACCGTGGTCGCGGATCACCTTCTCGGCGATCGCGTCCAGGTCTCCGGTGGAGACGCCCGGGGCGACCGCCTCGCGCATCGCGGTCAGCGCCGCCTCCACGACCAGGCCGGCGGCGCGCATGAGCTCGATCTGTTCCGGCGTCTTGAGCTGGATGCTGAGTTCCTGACGACCCATCTCAGCCGCCGTAGGAACGCAGAGCGTCGATCGCGCGGACGGTGACGTCCTCCACCGGGCCGGTCGCGTCGATACCCACCAGCTTGCCCTGAGCGCCGAAGAAGTCGACCAGCGGCGCGGTCTTGTCCGCGTACTCCACCAGGCGGTTCGCGATCGTCTCAGCCTTGTCGTCGTCGCGCTGGAACAGCTCGCTGCCACAGCGGTCGCAGATGTCGGTCTTGCTCGTCGGGTCGAACTCGACGTGCCAGATCTTGCCGCAGCCGCGGCAGGTGCGCCGGCCGGAGAGCCGGCGGATGACCTCGTCGTCGTCGACGACGAGTTCCATCACGATGTCCAGCGCCGTGCCCAGGTCGGCGAGCAGCTTGTCCAGCGCCGAGGCCTGCGGAACGGTCCGCGGGAACCCGTCCAGCAGGAAACCGTCGCTGGCATCGGGCTCGGCGAGCCGGTCGCGGACCATGTTGATGGTGACCTCGTCCGGGACCAGCTGTCCGGCGTCCATGTACCGCTTGGCCTCGACGCCGAGCGGCGTCCCCTGCGACACGTTGGCCCGGAAGATGTCCCCGGTCGAGATCTTCGGTACGGCGAGATGGGCGGCGATGAACTCAGCCTGGGTCCCCTTGCCGGCCCCCGGAGGGCCCACCAGTACCAGCCGCACCTACATCGCCTCGCTTCGGAAAGGAGAAGCCACGCCCACCATCGACACCAGAGCCCCGCGGCCCTGCGCCCCCACTACCGGAGGAACCCTTCGTAGTTCCGCTGCATGAGCTGGCTCTCGATCTGCTTCACGGTCTCCAGACCCACACCCACCATGATCAGCACAGCGGTACCACCGAACGGGAAGTTCTGGTACTGCTGCTGATTCAGCCAGATGAAGAAGAAGTTCGGCAGAACCGAGATCAGACCCAGGTAGAGCGCACCCGGAAGAGTGATCCGGCTGAGGATGAAGTCCAGGTAGTCAGCGGTCGGCTTGCCCGGGCGGATACCCGGCACGAACCCACCGTACTTCTTCATGTTCTCCGCGACCTCAGTCGGGTTGAACGTGATCGACACGTAGAAGTACGTGAAGAAGATGATCAAGAGGAAGTAGACGCCGATGTAGAGCGGGCTGGTCGGGTCGGCCAGCCAGTTCTGGATCCAGACCTGGTACTTGTTCAGGTTGTTCTGGTCGAAGAACTGCAGGTACAGCTGCGGCAGGTAGAGCAGCGAGGAGGCGAAGATGACCGGGACGACACCCGCCTGGTTCACCTTCAGCGGGATGTAGGTCGAGGTGCCGCCGTACATCCGCCGGCCGATCATGCGCTTCGCGTACTGCACCGGGATGCGCCGCTGCGCCTGCTCGATGAAGACCACCAGCGCGATGATGACCAGAACCAGACCGATGACCAGCAGGAACTTGCTGGTGCCGCTGGTCTCCTTGATGCTCCAGCCCTCACCGGGAAGGCGGGCCGCAATCGAGGTGAAGATCAGGACGGACATGCCGTTGCCGACGCCACGGTCGGTGATCAGCTCGCCGAGCCACATGACCATGCCGGTGCCGGCGGTCATCGTCATCACCAGGACGGTGAGGGTCAGCCACATCGGCAGACCGGTCTCCTCCGGGATGATCTGGTAAGCCGGGTTGTCCTGGTCGCAGACGTTGCCGAACAGCTGACCCGTGCGCGCGAGCGCGACGAACGCGGAGGCCTGGAGAACCGCGAGGCCCAGCGTCAGGTAGCGGGTGTACTGCGTGATCTTCGCCTGGCCGGACTGGCCCTCCTTGCGGAGCTGCTCCAGACGCGGGATGACCACGGTCAGCAGCTGCAGGATGATCGACGCCGTGATGTACGGCATGATGCCCAGCGCGAAGACCGAGAGTTGGAGCAGAGCCCCGCCGGAGAAGAGGTTCAGCAGGTTCAGAACCTGGTTCCCGGACTGCTCGGTGAGCTTGAGGCACTCACGCACGTTGGCATAGGACACACCGGGGCTGGGCAATGTGGCACCGAGCCGGTAGAGCCCAATAATGGCTACCGTGAAGAGTAGCTTCTTCCGCAGGTCAGGCGTCCGAAGCGCGCTCGAGAAGGCGGACAACAACTGATCCTCCTGCGTGGTCGCCACACTCTGGTTGCGGGTTCCCGGAAAAACTTCGGGCACACATCATTAGCAGCCGTATAGGCCGCCAGCGGAGCACTGTATCAGCTAGGCCGAGAGCACAACCACCGGCACCGTATAGCCGATGTCCCAGTACAACACAACTGTCCCGCTTCGTGGCCGCACCGCTTGCTTACGCCACGAAGGGAAGCCATGCTCCACCGTGCCCGGTCACCCCCGTGCCCGAGACAGCCTCACATTACGGTACGACATCGCTCGATCGAAGAGCTGTAATCGGCCGACCGCCTCCTGTGGCCCGTGCCGCAATTTTCCGTCCCCTGTGTGCCGGGGACGGGGCGGACCGCAATCGTCGCCTCACGCGCCGCACAGACCCCTTCACAGCATGCCCGGAGTCACCGGTTCGCCCCACTGTCCGGGAAACGCACGAGTGTCCGGGAAACGCACACGCCGGTGATCGCCCCAGGGGACATGCGAAGAGGCCGTGACCCCGGTCTCCCGGTGTCACGGCCTCTCGATGCCGCTTACGCCTTACAGCTCGGTGACGGATCCACCAGCTGCGGCGATCTTCTCCTTGGCCGACTCGCTGAACGCGTGGGCCGAGATGGTCAGCGAAACGCCGCCCAGCTCGCCCGAGCCCAGCACCTTGACCGGCTGGCCCTTACGGACGGCGCCGGCCTGAACCAGCTCCGCCGGGCCGACCTCGCCACCGCTGGGGAACAGCTCGGCGAGACGGTCCAGGTTGACGACCTGGAAGATGACCTTGTTGCGGGGCTTGTTCCGCAGACCCTTCATCTTCGGCAGGCGCATGTGGATGGGCATCTGCCCACCCTCGAACGCCGCCGAGACGTTCTTGCGGGCTCCGGTGCCCTTGGTACCGCGACCGGCGGTCTTGCCCTTGGAGCCCTCACCGCGACCCACACGGGTCTTCGCGGTCTTGGCACCGGGCGCCGGGCGCAGGTGGTGGACCTTGATCGCCATTACTCGACCTCCTCGACAGTGACGAGGTGGTTCACCACGAAGATCATGCCCCGGATCTCGGGACGGTCCTCCTTGACCACCACATCGTTGATCCGCTTCAGACCGAGCGAACGCAGCGAGTCCCGCTGGTTCGACTTACGGCCGATCCCGGACCGGATCTGGGTGACCTTCAAGCGGGCCATCAGCGCACCGCCGCTTCCGCGCGCGCCGCCAGCATGGCAGCCGGCGCCACATCCTCGACCGGCAGGCCACGGCGAGCCGCGACCTTCTCCGGCGACTCGAGACCCTTCAGAGCCGCGACCGTGGCGTGCACGATGTTGATCGGGTTCGAGGAACCCAGGCTCTTCGACAGGATGTCGTGGATGCCCGCGCACTCGAGCACGGCACGCACCGGGCCACCGGCGATGACACCGGTACCAGCGGAAGCCGGCTTGAGCAGGACCACACCGGCCGCCGCCTCACCCGTGATCGGGTGCGGGATGGTCGCGCCGATGCGCGGAACCTTGAAGAAGTGCTTCTTGGCCTCTTCGACACCCTTGGCGATAGCCGCGGGCACCTCCTTGGCCTTTCCGTAACCGATACCGACGGTACCGTCACCGTCGCCGACGATCACCAGGGCGGTGAAGCTGAAGCGACGACCACCCTTGACGACCTTGGCGACACGGTTGATCGCGACGACCCGCTCGAGGTGCGGGGTCTTCTCGACGGGCGCGTTGCCGCGGCCGCCCTCGCGGCGGTTGTCCCGGCGGTTGCCACCCTCGGTGTTACCGCCGGACCCGCCGCCTCGGCGCTGCTGACCAGGCATTGGTCAATTCCTCCTAGAACTCGAGTCCGGCTTCGCGGGCGGCGTCCGCAAGCGCGGCGATCCGGCCCGCGTACTTGTTGCCACCGCGGTCGAAGACGACCTTGGAAATGCCCGCGGCCTTGGCCCGCTCGCCCAGGAGGGCGCCGACCTTGCCCGCAAGAGCGCTCTTGTCGCCCTCGGTGCCACGGATCGTGGTGTCGAGGGTCGAGGCCGAAGCCAGCGTGTGGCCCTTGAGGTCGTCGATGATCTGCGCGGTGATGTGCCGCGCGGAACGGGTGACGACCAGGCGGGGACGCTCGGCGGTGCCCCGCACGTTCTTGCGGACCCGGAAGTGCCGACGCGCCTTGCCGACGGCACGCGTGGCGGCAACCCCGCCGCCGTTGCGGCGCTTGAGCAGCGTGGCGGTCACTTCTTACCTGCCTTTCCAGCCTTGCGGCGGATGACCTCGCCCTGGTACTTGACGCCCTTGCCCTTGTAGGGCTCCGGCGGGCGGACCTTACGGATGTTCGCGGCGACCTCACCGACAAGCTGCTTGTCGATGCCGGCCACAGTGAACTGGGTCGGCTTCTCCACCGAGAAGGTGATGCCCGCCGGCGGGACCACGACGACCGGGTGCGAGAAGCCCAGAGCGAACTCCAGGTCCTTGCCCTTGGCCGTGACGCGGTAACCCGTGCCGTTGATCTCGAGCGTCTTCTTGTAGCCCTCGGTGACGCCCAGGATCATGTTGGCGACCAGGGTACGCGAGAGGCCGTGGAGTTCCTTGGCCTTACGCTCATCGTTGGGGCGGTTGACGTGCAGCTCGGCGCCGTCCTGCTCGACCGTGATCGGTTCGGCGACGGTGTGCGAGAGCTCGCCCTTGGGGCCCTTGACCTTGATGGTCTGCCCCGTGATGGTGACGTCGACACCGGCCGGCACCGGGATCGACTTACGTCCGATTCGCGACATGTCTAAGTCTCCAGTTACCAGACGAAGGCGAGGACTTCCCCGCCAACGCTCCGCTTGCGGGCCTGCTTGTCGGTCAGCAGTCCCTGGGACGTCGAAATGATCGCGACACCGAGACCACCGAGCACGCGGGGCAGCTCGTCGGACTTGGCGTAAACCCGCAGGCCAGGCTTCGAGACGCGCTTGATGCCGGCGAGGCTGCGCTCACGGTTCTGGCCGTACTTGAGCTCAACGACCAGACGCTTGCCGACAGCGCCCTCCTCGGGCTCCTCAGCCGCCCACGAGGCGATGTAACCCTCGGCCTTGAGGACCTCGGCGATGTTCGCCTTGATCTTCGAGTAGGGCATCGTCACCTTGTCGTGGTACGCCTGGTTGGCGTTACGCAGACGCGTGAGCATGTCTGCGATCGGGTCCGTCATCGTCATGGGTATTCGTCAACCTTTCTCGCCGGGGTTCCCGGGTTGGCCCCAGGCCTACGGCGAAGCGGTATTACTAAGTCGGTTACCAGGAGGCCTTGGACACGCCGGGGAGCTCACCGCGGTGGGCCATGTCCCGGACGCAAACCCGGCAGAGGCCGAACTTGCGGTAGACCGAGTGCGGACGACCGCACTTCTGGCAGCGGGTGTAAGCACGCACGGCGAACTTCGGCTTCGCGGCCGCCTTGATGATCAGCGCCTTCTTAGCCATGCTCAGTTCTCCTTGAACGGGAAGCCCAGGAGCTTGAGCAGCGCCCGGCCCTCGTCGTCAGTCGTGGCGGTCGTGACCACCGTGATGTCCATGCCCCGAGGACGATCGATCTTGTCCTGGTCGATCTCGTGGAACACCGACTGCTCGGTCAGGCCGAAGGTGTAGTTGCCGTGGCCGTCCAGCTTGCGCCCGTCCAGACCACGGAAGTCACGGATACGCGGCAGGGCGATCGACAGCAGCCGGTCCAGGAACTCCCACATCCGGTCGCCACGAAGGGTGACCTTCGCGCCGATCGGCATGCCCTCACGCAGCTTGAACTGCGCGATCGACTTGGTCGCCCGCCGCACCAGCGGCTTCTGACCGGTGATCGTGGTCAGGTCACGGACCGCACCGTCGATCAGCTTGGCGTCCCGGGCAGCCTCGCCGACACCCATGTTCACGACGACCTTGACCAGGCCGGGGATACGCATGGGGTTGTCGTACTTGAACTGCTCGTTGATGGCCGACGCAACCTCGGAGCGGTACTTCTCCTTGAGGCGCGGCAGCGTCTTGGTCTCGGTAGCCGCAGTCATCAGAGTTCCTTACCGGTCGTACGCGCGATACGGACCTTGTTGCCGCTCTCGTCGATCCGGTAGCCGATCCGCGTCGGCTTGCCCTGGTCGTCCAGCACCTGCACGTTCGAGATGTGGACGGGGGCTTCCTGGGTGACGATGCCACCGGTCTTCGAACCACGCTGGGTGGTGCGGATGCGTTCGTGCTTCTTGATCCGGTTGACGCCCTCGACCAGGACCTTGTCCTGCCGCGGGAAGGCCGCAATGACCTTGCCCTTGGCACCCTTGTCCTTGCCGGCGATGACGACGACCGTGTCGCCCTTCTTGATCTTCACGGTCAGAGCACCTCCGGCGCCAGGCTGATGATCTTCATGAACCGCTTGTCGCGCAGCTCGCGCCCGACCGGGCCGAAGATGCGGGTGCCGCGGGGGTCCCCGCCGTCCTTGATGATGACGGCGGCGTTCTCGTCGAAGCGGATGTACGAGCCGTCCGGACGCCGCTTCTCCTTCGCGGTGCGGACGATGACAGCCTTGACGACGTCACCCTTCTTCACACCAGCGCCGGGGATGGCGTCCTTGACCGTGGCCACGATGACGTCGCCGATGCTCGCGTAACGGCGACCGGAGCCACCGAGCACCCGGATGCACAGGATCTCCCGGGCACCCGTGTTGTCGGCGACGCGCAGTCGCGACTCCTGCTGGATCACGTCTGTCTCCTATGTCTGCCAGTTCTCCGGGTCCTTGCCCGAAGCTTGGCGGAACGCTGTGGGCCGCTGGGCCGGCCGTAACCGGCCCAGCGTACTCACTTGGCCTTTTCGAGGATCTCCACGATCCGCCACCGCTTGGTGGCGGAGAGCGGACGGGTCTCCATCAGGAGAACCCGGTCGCCGATGCCCGCCGCGTTCTGCTCGTCGTGCACCTTCAGCTTGCGGGTACGGCGGATGACCTTGCCGTACAGCGCGTGCTTCACGCGGTCCTCGACCTCGACCACGACGGTCTTGTCCATCTTGTCGCTGACCACGAGACCCTCACGCACTTTGCGCTGGGCGCGCGGCTCAGTAGCGTTCTCGCTCATGCCGTCACCTCATCCGGCGCGACCGAGAGCCCCAGCTCGCGCTCACGCATGATCGTGTAGATCTTCGCGATGTCCTTGCGGACGACCTGCAGTCGACGGTGATTGTCGAGCTGCCCGGTCGCGCGCTGCACACGAAGGTTGAACAGCTCCGCCTTGGCCTCCCGCAGCTTCGCGATCAGCTCCTCTTCGGAGGACTCGCGCAGCTCGGATGCCTTAACGCCCGCTGCCATCAGCTTTCACCCACTTCGCGCGTCACGATGCGGCACTTCATCGGGAGCTTGTGGATCGCGCGGCGCATCGCCTCACGCGCGACCGTCTCGTTCGGGAACGACATCTCGAAGAGAATGCGTCCCGGCTTGACGTTCGCCACCCACCACTCGGGAGAACCCTTACCGGAACCCATGCGGGTCTCGGCAGGCTTCTTGGTAAGGGCCTGGTCCGGGAAGATCGAGATCCAGACCTTGCCGCCACGCTTGATGTGACGGGTCATCGCGATACGCGCCGACTCGATCTGCCGGTTCGTCACGTACGCCGGCTCCAGAGCCTGGATACCGAACTCGCCGAAGACCACTCGGTTGCCGCCCTTGGACGCGCCGCTGCGGTCCGGGTGGTGCGGCTTCCGGAAGCCCTTCGGGGGCTTACGGGGCATCAGCACGGGTCAGCCCTCCTGCTGCGTTTCAGCCGCAGCCGGAGCAGCGGCGGTGTTGTCTGCGGTCGCCGCGGCCTGCTGAGCAGCGCGGCCGGCCTCGGTCCCGCCGGCGGTCGTGCCGGACGAACCGGAACGGCCACGACGCGGGCGCTCGGGACGGTCGCCGCGGTCCCGGCGCGGACGCGCGGGAGCCTCGGTGACGACCTCGCGACCCGGAACGGCGTCGCCCTTGTAGATCCAGACCTTCACGCCGATGCGGCCGAACGTGGTACGGGCCTCGAAGAAGCCGTACTCGATGTTGGCCCGCAGCGTGTGCAGCGGAACGCGACCCTCACGGTAGAACTCCGTGCGGCTCATCTCCGCGCCACCGAGGCGGCCGGAGACCTGAACCCGGATGCCCTTGCAGATCGGGTTCTTCATGGCGGACTGCATGGCCTTACGCATCGCCCGGCGGAAGCTGACCCGGGAGGACAACTGCTCGGCGACGCCCTGGGCCACCAGCTGCGCATCCGACTCGGGGCTCTTGACCTCGAGGATGTTCAGCTGGACCTGCTTGCCGGTGAGCTTCTCGAGCTCGCCGCGGATCCGGTCGGCCTCCTGGCCCTTACGGCCGATGACGATGCCCGGCCGGGCGGTGTGGATGTCGACACGAACCCGGTCACGGGTCCGCTCGATGTCCACCTTGGAGATGCCGGCGCGCTCGAGGCCCTTGGACATCATGCGGCGGATCTTGACGTCCTCGCCGATGTAGTCCTTGTAGAGCTTGTCCGCGAACCAGCGGCTCCGCCAGTCGGTGGAGATGCCGAGACGGAACCCGGTGGGGTGAACCTTCTGACCCATTACTCGGCACCCTCCGTGCTCTGGGACTCGGCAGCCTGCGGCTCAGCCGGCTTGGACGCCTTCTTAGCCGCGGTCTTCTTCGCCGGGCGGGCCACCTGGACCGCCTCGACCGCAATGGTGATGTGACTGGTGCGCTTGCGGATCCGGTACGCGCGGCCCTGGGCCCGCGGACGGAAACGCTTCAGCGTGGGGCCCTCGTCGACGAACGCCTCACTCACGAGGAGTGCGTCGGGGTCGAGCCGCTCGTTGTTCTCCGCGTTCGCGATGGCGCTGGCGAGCACCTTGTAGACCTGCTCGCTGGCGGCCTGCGGTGCGAACTGCAGAACGGTGAGCGCCTCCTTCGCGGGCAGACCGCGGACGAGGTTGACCACCCGGCGCGCCTTGTTCGGCGAGATGCGCACGTGTCGCGCAATCGCCCGCGCGCCCGGAAGCACCGGAGCGTCGCCCTTAACTGGCATCGCTGTAGCTCCTAAATCCTCTGATCCGTGTATCTGCTTAGCGCCGACGGCTCTTGCGGTCGTCCTTCTCGTGACCCTTGAACGTGCGGGTCAGAGCGAACTCGCCGAGCTTGTGCCCGACCATCGCCTCAGTGACGAACACCGGGACGTGCTTGCGGCCGTCGTGCACGGCGATCGTGTGCCCGAGCATGTCGGGGATGATCGTCGAGCGGCGCGACCACGTCTTGATGACGTTCTTCGAGTTCTTCTCGTTCTGGACTTCCACCTTCTTGAGGAGGTGGTCGTCGATGAACGGGCCCTTCTTCAGGCTGCGAGGCATCTTTTAACTCCCGTTACCCGCGCTTGCGGGTTGCGTAGCGGCGGCGAACGATCAGCTTGTCGCTCTCCTGGCCCTTGCGGCGGGTACGGCCCTCCGGCTTACCAGCCGGGTTGACCGGGTGGCGACCACCGGAGGTCTTACCCTCACCACCGCCGTGCGGGTGGTCGACGGGGTTCATGGCGACACCACGGACGGTCGGGCGCTTGCCCTTCCACCGCATACGGCCGGCCTTACCCCAGTTGATGTTCGACTGCTCGGCGTTGCCGATCTCGCCGACGGTCGCCCGGCAGCGGATGTCGACGCGACGGATCTCACCGGAGGGCATACGCAGCGTGGCGTACGCGCCCTCACGGCCGAGCAGCTGGATGCCGACGCCGGCCGAACGGGCCAGCTTGGCGCCGCCGCCGGGACGAAGCTCCACACCGTGGATCGTCGTACCGACCGGGATGTTGCGCAGGGGCAGGTTGTTGCCCGGCTTGATGTCCGCGCCCACGCCCGACTCGACGCGGTCGCCCTGCTTCAGGTCCTTCGGGGCGAGGATGTAGCGCTTCTCGCCGTCGAGGTAGTGCAGCAGCGCGATGCGGGACGTGCGGTTGGGGTCGTACTCGATGTGAGCGACCTTGGCCGGCACGCCGTCCTTGTCGTTGCGCTTGAAGTCGATGAGCCGGTACTGCCGCTTGTGGCCACCGCCCTGGTGCCGCGTGGTGATGCGGCCGTGGACGTTGCGACCACCCTTTTTGGGCAGCGGAACCAGCAGAGACTTCTCCGGCGTCGACCGGGTGATCTCGGCGAAGTCGGCGACGCTGGAGCCGCGACGGCCCGGCGTGGTCGGCTTGTACTTACGGATTCCCATGATTCACAAACCCCTTAGCTGACCGGGCCGCCGAAGGCCTCGATACGGTCACCGTCAGCCAGCTTGACCATCGCGCGCTTGGTTGCCTTGCGCTGACCCCAACCGGTCTTGGTGCGCTTGCGCTTGCCCTCGCGGTTCGCGGTGTTCACGGTCAGCACGCGGACGTTGAAGATCTGCTGAATAGCGATCTTGATCTGCGTCTTGTTCGCGTCCGGGTGAACCTGGAACGAGTACCAGTTCGCGTCGAGCAGGCTGTAGCTCTTCTCGGAGACCACCGGAGCGACGATGACGTCGCGCGGGTCGGCGATCGTGCTCACTTGTCGCCCTCCTCGGACTTCTCGGAGCCGCCCAGGAACTCGTCGAGCGCGACCTTGGTGAAGACGATCTCGTCGGCGACCAGCACGTCGTACGTGTTCAGCTGGCCGGACTCGATGAGGTGCACCGTCGGCTCGTTGCGCAGCGACACCCAGTTCAGCTCGTCCTGGCTGTCCAGCACGACGAGGACCTTGGTGGTCTGTGCGACCTTGCGCAGCGTCGCGATCGCGGCCTTCGTCGACGGCTTCTCGCCGGTGACGAACGACTCGACCACGTGCAGGCGGCCGTCACGGGCCCGGTCCGAGAGGGCGCCACGCAGAGCGGCGGCCTTCATCTTCTTGGGGGTCCGCTGGCTGTAGTCGCGCGGCACGGGACCGTGCACGACGCCACCGCCGGTGAACTGCGGCGCGCGGATCGAGCCCTGGCGGGCGCGACCGGTGCCCTTCTGCTTGTAAGGCTTCTTGCCGCCGCCGGCGACCTCGCCGCGCGACTTCGCCTTGTGCGTGCCCTGGCGGGCCGCGGCGAGCTGCGCCACGACGACCTGGTGCATCAGCGGGATGTTCGCCTGGACGTCGAAGACGCTGGCGGGAAGCTCGACGGAGCCGGTCTTGGCGCCCTCGGCGTTGATCACGTCAACCGAGCTCACTTGGCACCGCCCTTCTTCTTCGCCGCGGTACGGACCAGGATGAGCCCACCCTTGGGGCCGGGCACCGCGCCGCGGACCAGGATCAGGTTGCGCTCGGTGTCGACCGCCTGGATCGTCAGGTTCTGCACGGTGAAGCGGTTGCCACCCATACGGCCGGCCATCCGGACACCCTTGAAGACGCGACCGGGGGTCGCGCAGGCGCCGATCGAGCCGGGCGAGCGGTGCTTGCGCTCGACACCGTGGCTGGCGCGCAGGCCGTGGAAGCCGTGACGCTTCATGACGCCGGCGTAGCCCTTGCCCTTGGTCTTGCCGGTGACGTCGATCGGCGCACCGACCGGGAACGCGTCCACGGTGACTTCCTGGCCGAGCTCGTACTCGCTCGCGTCGACGGTGCGCAGCTCAACGACGTGCCGACGGGGCGAAACGCCCGCCTTCGCGAAGTGCCCGTTCTTCGGCTTGCTGACCTTGCGGGG
The DNA here is from genome assembly GCF_000962825.1 of Actinoplanes rectilineatus. Taxonomy (GTDB): domain Bacteria; phylum Actinomycetota; class Actinomycetes; order Mycobacteriales; family Micromonosporaceae; genus Actinoplanes; species Actinoplanes rectilineatus. The sequence continues at coordinate 44,649 of NZ_JZKF01000043.1, read as the reverse complement.
GTCAATCGAGCCGTAAGCGAGCTGGACTGCGGCGTAGCCGTCCTTCTCATCGGTGCGGACCTGGGTCACGACGCACGGGCCGGCCTGCACCACGGTTACCGGGACGACCTTGTTGTTGTCCCAGACCTGGGTCATGCCGAGCTTGGCGCCCAGGATCCCCTTAACTTGCCTGTCCATTTGTCTGGATCCCTACAGCTTGATCTCGATGTCGACGCCAGCCGGAAGGTCGAGGCGCATAAGCGAGTCGACCGTCTTCGGAGTCGGGTCGATGATGTCGATCAGTCGCTTGTGCGTGCGCATCTCGAAGTGCTCGCGCGAGTCCTTGTACTTGTGCGGCGAACGGATCACGCAGAAACGGTTGATCTCCGTGGGCAGCGGCACCGGGCCCGCGACCTGCGCCCCCGTACGCGTCACCGTCTCAACGATCTTCCGCGCCGAGGAGTCGACGACCTCGTGGTCATAGGCCTTGAGCCGGATGCGGATCTTCTGTCCCGCCATGGTGGCTTCTGTTTCCTTCTCTCGATGCCGCTACGTGCGAAAGCGGGTGGCCTCCGCAGCCCGCAGGACCGTTGATCCTGCGTTGTCCGACCCCCGCGGTCGGGCGTGTCGCGCCTTGTCACAGAATGCTGGGCACTCTGAGCACCGCTTCAGTCTCCCGAAGCGGATTGATCGCGGGGATCAGGGATGTCGGGCGGCAAAAATGGATCACACCCGGACACCCGGCGAGGGTGGGTACCTGAACGAGCCAGCTACCCACCCCGCGCGGACGCAACCTGACTAGTATGCCCGATGTTCTCTGGCAATGCTAATCGGGGTCACCGATGGGGGTTGCCGACGGCCGAATCGACCGCGAACAACCCTCACATCACTTGTTGATCTTCGTGACCGTTCCGGCGCCGACGGTGCGGCCACCCTCACGGATCGCGAACTTCAGGCCCTGCTCCATGGCGATCGGCTGGATCAGCTTCACGGACATGGAGGTGGAGTCGCCGGGCATGACCATCTCGGTGCCCTCGGGCAGCGTGACGACGCCGGTGACGTCCGTGGTGCGGAAGTAGAACTGCGGCCGGTAGTTCTGGAAGAACGGGGTGTGCCGGCCACCCTCCTCCTTGGAGAGGATGTAGACCTGGCCCTCGAACTCCGTGTGCGGGGTGCTGGTGCCGGGCTTCACGACGACCATGCCGCGCTCGACGTCCTCGCGCTTGATGCCGCGGAGCAGCAGACCGACGTTCTCACCCGCGCGGGCCTCGTCGAGCAGCTTGCGGAACATCTCGATGCCGGTGCAAACGGTCTTGGTCGACTTCTCGCGGATGCCCACGATCTCGACCTCCTCGTTCGGCTTGAGGATGCCACGCTCGGCGCGACCGGTCACCACGGTGCCACGACCGGTGATCGTGAAGACGTCCTCGATCGGCATGAGGAACGGCTTCTCGGTCTCACGCTCGGGCTGCGGGATCGCGGTGTCGACCGCGTTCATCAGCTCGAGGAGCTTGCCGGTCCACTCGGGGTCGCCCTCGAGCGCCTTGAGCGCCGAGACGCGGACGACCGGAAGGTCGTCGCCCGGGAACTCGTAGGTGCTGAGCAGCTCGCGGACCTCGAGCTCGACGAGCTCCAGGAGCTCCTCGTCCTCGACCATGTCGCTCTTGTTCAGGGCGACGACGATGTACGGAACGCCGACCTGGCGGGCCAGGAGCACGTGCTCCTTGGTCTGCGGCATCGGGCCGTCGGTCGCGGCAACCACCAGGATCGCGCCGTCCATCTGCGCGGCACCGGTGATCATGTTCTTGATGTAGTCGGCGTGGCCGGGGCAGTCCACGTGCGCGTAGTGACGCGTCGCGGTCTGGTACTCGACGTGCGCGATCGAGATCGTGATACCGCGGGCCTTCTCCTCCGGCGCCTTGTCGATCTCGTCGAACGGCGTGTAGGGGTTCAGGTCCGGGTACTCGTCGTGCAGGACCTTCGTGATGGCCGCAGTCAGCGTCGTCTTACCGTGGTCGATGTGACCAATGGTGCCGATGTTGACGTGCGGCTTAGTCCGCTCGAACTTCGCCTTCGCCACTGGTGTCCTCCTGTGGACTGATCATTACTTTTCGCCCGGCACGCCGGATAAGGCGCTCAGGACTCTGTCGACTGCTAGTGCACGTGCGGCCCTCGACAGGCCGCACGTGCCTCATCGGTCAAGCACAGATGTCAGGCACCTGTTGCTTTAGCGATGATCTCCTTCGCCACGTTCGCGGGAACCTCGGCGTAGGAGTCGAACAGCATGCTGTAGCTAGCCCGGCCGGCAGTCTTCGACCGCAGGTCGCCGACGTAGCCGAACATCTCCGAGAGGGGCACCAGAGCCTTGACGACGCGGGCGCCGTGGCGCTCCTCCATCGACTGGATCATGCCACGCCGGGAGTTGAGGTCGCCGATGACGTCACCCATGTTGTCCTCAGGGGTGGTGACCTCAACGGCCATCATCGGCTCGAGGAGAGCCGGGTCGGCCTTGCGGGCCACTTCCTTCATCGCCATGGAGCCGGCGACCTTGAAGGCCATCTCGGAGGAGTCGACCTCGTGGTACTGACCGTCGACCAGCGTAAACTTCACGCCGACCAGCGGGTAGCCGGCGAGGACGCCGTACTGCAGGGAGTCCTGCGCACCCGCGTCCACCGAGGGGATGAACTCCTTGGGGATACGGCCACCGGTCACCGCGTTCACGAACTCGTACGTGGGGCCGTCGGCGTCGAGCGGCAGCGGCTCCACGTTGACGACGACCTTCGCGTACTGGCCCGAGCCACCGGTCTGCTTCTTGTGGACGTACGTGTGCTTCTCCACGGTGCCGCGGATCGTCTCGCGGTACGCCACCTGCGGCTTGCCGATGTTCGCCTCGACGTTGAACTCGCGACGCATGCGGTCGACGAGGATGTCGAGGTGGAGCTCGCCCATGCCGGCGATGATGGTCTGACCGGTCTCCTCGTCGTTGAAGACCCGGAAGGTCGGGTCCTCCTCGGCGAGGCGCTGGATCGCGGTGCCCAGCTTCTCCTGGTCGGACTTGGTCTTCGGCTCGATGGCGACCTGGATGACCGGCTCCGGGAAGGTCATCGACTCGAGGATGACCGGCTTCGCCGGGTCGCAGAGCGTGTCACCGGTGGTGGTCTGCTTCAGACCCTGGACGGCGATGATGTCGCCGGCCTGCGCGGTGGCGCGCTCCTCACGCTTGTTCGCGTGCATCTGGTAGATCTTGCCGATCCGCTCCTTGCGGTCCTTGGTGGAGTTGACCACCTGGGTACCGGTCTCGAGCGTGCCGGAGTAGACCCGGACGTACGTCAGCTTGCCGAGGTGCTTGTCGGTCTGGATCTTGAAGGCCAGCGCCGAGAAGGGCTCGTCGTTCGACGGCTTGCGCAGCAGCGGCGTCTCGCCGTCCGTCGCGGTGCCCTCGATGGCCGGGATGTCCAGCGGCGACGGCAGGAACTCGACAACGGCGTCCAGCATCGGCTGCACACCCTTGTTCTTGAACGCCGAGCCGCAGAGCACCGGGTTGGCCTTGCTGGCGATCGTGGCGCGCCGGATGGCGGCCCGGATCTCCTCGACCGACAGCTCCTCGCCCTCGAGGTACTTCTCCATCACCGCGTCGTCGACGTCGGCCAGGGTCTCGAGCAGCTTCTCGCGCCACTCGGCGGCCTGCTCGGCGAGATCCGCGGGGATCTCCTCGACCGCGTAGTCCTCACCCTTCTGGGTCTCACCACGCCAGGTGAGGGCACGCATCTCGATCAGGTCGACGACACCGATGTGGTCGCTCTCGAGCCCGATCGGGATCTGCAGGACGAGCGGGGTGGCGTTGAGCCGGTCGATCATCATCTGCACGCAGCGGAAGAAGTCGGCACCGGTCCGGTCGAGCTTGTTGACGAAGCACATCCGGGGGACGTCGTACTTGTCCGCCTGACGCCACACGTTCTCGGTCTGCGGCTCGACGCCGGCAACACCGTCATACACCGCGACAGCACCGTCGAGCACACGCAGCGACCGCTCGACCTCGACCGTGAAGTCGACGTGGCCGGGCGTGTCGATGATCTGGATCGTGTGACCCTTCCACTCGCACTTGGTGGCGGCGGAGGTGATGGTGATTCCGCGTTCCTGCTCCTGCTCCATCCAGTCCATGACGGCAGCGCCCTCGTGGACCTCACCGATCTTGTACGTGATGCCGGTGTAGAACAGGATGCGCTCAGTCGTCGTGGTCTTACCAGCGTCGATGTGCGCCATGATGCCGATGTTGCGAACCTTGGCGAGCGCGTCTGCGGCGGCCACTTCCATCCCTACTTTTCTTCGTCGTCGTCTCGTGGACCGGTACGACTGCCACGGCCCGGCGGTGTGCCGGGCCTCAGCAGGGTCTTACCAGCGGTAGTGCGCGAAGGCCTTGTTGGACTCCGCCATCTTGTGGGTGTCCTCGCGACGCTTGACAGCGGCGCCGAGACCGTTGCTGGCGTCGAGCAGCTCGTTCTGGAGGCGCTCGATCATGGTCTTCTCGCGGCGGGCCTTGGAGTACTGGACCAGCCAGCGCAGACCGAGAGTGGTCTGACGCGGGGTGCGGACCTCAACCGGAACCTGGTAGGTCGCGCCACCGACACGGCGGCTGCGGACCTCGAGGGTCGGCTTGACGTTGTCCATCGCGCGCTTGAGGATGACCACCGGGTCGGTGCCACTCTTCTCGCGCGCACCCTCGAGGGCGCCGTACACGATGCGCTCGGCGAGCTGACGCTTGCCGGCGACCAGGATCTTGTTGACCAGCTGAGTCACCAGCGGGGAGTTGTACACCGGGTCTGCGACCACAGGGTGGCGCGGAGCGGGTCCCTTACGCGGCATATCAGCTCTTCTCCTTCTTCGCGCCGTAACGGCTGCGGGCCTGCTTGCGGTTGCGGACACCCTGGGTGTCCAGCGAACCGCGGACGATCTTGTAGCGGACACCCGGGAGGTCCTTCACACGACCGCCACGCACGAGCACGATCGAGTGCTCCTGGAGGTTGTGGCCGACGCCCGGGATGTAAGCCGTGACCTCGATCTGGCTGCTCAGCTTTACGCGAGCCACCTTGCGCAGTGCCGAGTTCGGCTTCTTGGGGGTAGTGGTGTACACACGAGTGCACACGCCGCGCCGCTGAGGGCTTCCCTTCAGCGCCGGCGTCTTCGTCTTGCTCGTCTTCGCCTGGCGGCCCTTGCGGACCAGCTGCTGGATCGTGGGCACCGGGTTTCTCCGCTCCCTTCGGCCGCTTCCTGTTGTACGGCCGCACCGTGTATTTCTGCCTCTGTGTGCCAGGGGCTCCTCGACGAGGAACCTCCGACACCCGCGGTCGGGCGTGTCGTCCGGCTCACGGTCCCGCCACGCGCGAAAACCTCACGCGCACCGGGTCTTGTCTTTGTCGGGGCAGGCATTCGTGATGAACCCTGCCCGTCGTGGTGCTTAACCCGCCGTAGCTTCCGATTCGGGCGCACGCACGAGTTGCCCGGGCGAGCCCGGGCACGAGGGGAAAGAGTACCCACCCCAGGCACCCAGGTCAAAATGACTTCAGGCTCCCACGATGGACATCTCCGTATACCAGTGTACCGGGTGCCCCTTCGTGACAACGCCGCGGTGCCGGATCCGGCGCTGACACCCCGGTTCGGCTCACGCCAACTGCATCAGCAGGGACAGCGTCAACGCGAGCAAGGCTATTCCTCCGCCGATCGCTGCGCACCAGATCCCGGAGAGAGCGAGGGCCCGTCCGGTGAAGCGCACCCGGCCCGGACCACCGGAGCGGCGGATCTGCCGCAACGCGATCGCGCCGGCCGCCACCGCCCCGGCACAGGCCAGCACGGCCAACAGCGTGAACGCTCCGGCCACCCACCCACCCCAGCCCTCGGAGGCGCCAGCCAGACCGAAACAGGCCACCAGGAACGACACCAGGATCGAGGCGATGCCGGCGATCAACGAGCCGGTCGCCAGACCCGACGTGATCGGCACGACACGCAGCTGGGCCAGCCCGAACCCGGTCCCGGCCACCGGGTCCACCCGCTCGAGCTCCCAGCCCGCCGAGGGCGGCGGAGGGGGCGCGGGAGCGTACTGCTGGGGAGGTCCGTAGTACGGCGGCGAACCCGGCTGCTGCGGTGGATAGGCGGTTCCCGGGTGCTGCGTCATATCGAAAGCATGTCACCCGTACGAGCCGCGGCGCAGCCCACCCGGTCCGCCCTCGGGTCAGTCGGTGCCGGGTGCGAAGTCCTGTCCCCCGGGCACGGTGGCCAGATGCAGCAGCCCCGCGATCGAGGCGATCACCAACGCGGTCAGCGCCAGAATGATGCCGGCCCAGGCCAGACGCCGGCCCACCCGCAACCACACACCACCGGTCAGGAAGCCGCCGGCGGCATAGGCCTGCCGCGACGCCTGCCGGGCCAGCAGCAGCGCGATGGTGGCCGGGATCACCCCACCGACGAACGGTCCGGTCAGCAATCCCACCAGACCGAGGGCGAAGACGGCCCGCGCTTTCGTCGAGGGCACCGGATCCGGGTCCCTCGGATGGCGGGTGGGCACGACGGGCATCACGGGCAGGGTCACCCACCCATCTTAGGAACCCGGGAACGCCGAAGGGCGGCCGCGCAAACGCGCGACCGCCCTTCGCAGAGAAACCCTTAGCGGTACGACCCGAAGTCGAAGTCGTCCAGCGGCACAGCCTGCCCGCTGGCCGGCCCGAAGCCGTAGTCGGTCTCCGGGTACCCGGTCATCGAGTACACCTTCGCCTTGGCCTCCTCGGTCGGCTCCACCCGGATGTTGCGGTACTTGGAGATACCGGTACCGGCCGGGATGAGCTTACCGATGATGACGTTCTCCTTGAGGCCCACCAGCGAGTCGCTGCGCGAGTTGATCGCAGCGTCGGTGAGCACCCGGGTGGTCTCCTGGAAGGAGGCCGCCGAGAGCCACGAGTCGGTCGCCAGCGAGGCCTTGGTGATACCCATCAGGACCGGGCGACCGGCGGCGGGCTCACCACCCTCGCCGACGATCCGGCGGTTCTCGGACTCGAAGAGCGCCCGGTCGACCAGGATCCCGGGGAGGAACTCCGCGGCACCCGAGTCGATGACCGTCACCCGCTTGAGCATCTGGCGGATGATGATCTCGATGTGCTTGTCGTGGATCAGCACACCCTGCGAGCGGTAGACCTCCTGGACCTCACTGGTCAGGTGGACCTGGACCGCGCGCGGACCCATGATGCGCAGCAGCTCGTGCGGGTCGATGGTGCCCTCGGTGAGCTTCTCGCCGACCGCGACGTGGTCGCCGTCGTGGGCCCGGAGCTTCACTCGCTTGGAGATCTTGTCGTAGACGATCTCCTCGCTGCCGTCGTCCGGGATCACGATGATCTTGCGAGAGCGCTCGCCGTCCTCGATGCGGATGCGACCGGGGGTGTCGGCGATGGGCGCCTTACCCTTCGGCACGCGGGCCTCGAAGATCTCCTGGACACGCGGCAGACCCTGGGTGATGTCCTCACCCGCGACACCGCCGGTGTGGAAGGTACGCATGGTCAGCTGCGTGCCGGGCTCACCGATGGACTGGGCGGCGATGATGCCGACCGCCTCACCGATGTCGACCGACTTGCCGGTCGGCAGCGAACGGCCGTAGCAGGCCGCACACACGCCGAGCTTCGACTCACAGGTCAGGACGCTGCGCACCCGGACGTTCTCGACACCCGCGGCGACCAGCTTGTCGACCAGGATCGAGTTGAGGTCGTCACCACGCGACACCACACGGTTGCCCGCGGCGTCGTCGATGTTGTCGGCCAGGGTCCGGGCGTGCACACCGGTCTCGGCGTGCACGTGCACGACCAGGGTGCCGTCCGCCTCGCGCTCGCCGACCTGCATCGGGATCGCGCGCTCGGTGCCGCAGTCCTCCTCGCGGATGATGACGTCCTGCGAGACGTCCACCAGACGACGGGTCAGGTAACCCGAGTCGGCGGTACGCAGGGCGGTGTCCGCCAGGCCCTTACGGGCACCGTGCGTGGAGATGAAGTACTCCAGCACGGTCAGACCCTCGCGGTACGAGGAGGTGATCGGCCGCGGGATGATCTCACCCTTGGGGTTGGCCACCAGACCACGGATCGCGGCGATCTGCCGGAGCTGGAGGAGGTTACCGCGAGCGCCGGAGTTGATCATGACCCAGAGCGGGTTCTCCTGCGGCAGCGCGGTCTCCATCTCCTTGGAGATCTCGTTCGTCGCCTTGGTCCAGATCTCGATGAGCTCGCCGCGACGTTCCTCGGCGGTCATCAGACCACGCTGGTACTGCTTGTCGATGCGGTCGGCCTCGACCTGGTAGCGGGCCAGGATCTCCGGCTTGCGCGGGGGACCGATGACGTCGCCCATACCGATCGTCACACCGGACCAGGTGGCCCAGTGGAAGCCGGCCTCCTTGAGCGCGTCCAGGGTCGCGGCCAGCGCGACCTTGGGGAAGCGCTCGGCGAGGTCGTTGACGATCGCCGACAGCTGACCCTTGCGGATCTCGTAGTTCACGAAGCGGTAGCCCGGGGGCAGCGTCTCGTTGAAGATCACCCGGCCGAGGGTGGTCTCGACGAGCAGCGGCTCGCCCTCGGTCCACTCCTCCGGAGCGTCCCACTTCTCGCTCTTGGCGCCGTTGTCGACACCGATGACGTCCCGCAGGCGGATCTTGACCTTCGCCTGCAGGTGCAGCTCACCGTTGTCGAAGGCCATCCGAGCCTCGGCGTCCGAGCTGAACACCCGTCCCTCACCCTTGGCACCGGCCGTGAGGTGGGTCAGGTAGTACAGACCGATGACCATGTCCTGGGTGGGCATGGTGACCGGCTTGCCGTCGGCCGGCTTGAGGATGTTGTTCGACGACAGCATCAGGATCCGGGCCTCGGCCTGCGCCTCGGCCGACAGCGGCACGTGGACCGCCATCTGGTCACCGTCGAAGTCGGCGTTGAACGCCGTACACACGAGCGGGTGGATCTGGATGGCCTTGCCCTCGACCAGCTGGGGCTCGAAGGCCTGGATGCCGAGGCGGTGCAGGGTCGGTGCACGGTTCAGCAGAACCGGGTGCTCGGAGATGACCTCTTCGAGGACGTCCCACACGACCGGGCGCTGACGCTCGACCATCCGCTTGGCCGACTTGATGTTCTGCGCGTGGTTGAGGTCCACCAGGCGCTTCATCACGAACGGCTTGAACAGCTCCAGCGCCATCTGCTTCGGCAGGCCGCACTGGTGCAGCTTGAGCCGGGGGCCGACGACGATGACGGAACGACCGGAGTAGTCCACGCGCTTGCCGAGCAGGTTCTGACGGAACCGGCCCTGCTTGCCCTTGAGCATGTCGGACAGCGACTTCAGCGGGCGGTTACCCGGACCGGTCACCGGCCGGCCGCGGCGGCCGTTGTCGAACAGCGCGTCGACGGCCTCCTGCAGCATCCGCTTCTCGTTGTTCACGATGATCTCGGGAGCACCGAGGTCGATGAGACGCTTGAGGCGGTTGTTCCGGTTGATGACCCGGCGGTACAGGTCGTTCAGGTCGGACGTCGCGAAGCGGCCACCGTCGAGCTGCACCATCGGGCGCAGGTCCGGCGGGATGACCGGGACGCAGTCCAGGACCATGCCGAGCGGCGAGTTGCGGGTGTTCAGGAACGCCGCGACGACCTTCAGCCGCTTGAGCGCCCGGATCTTCCGCTGGCCCTTGCCGCTGCGGATGATCTCCCGAAGGTTGTCCGCCTCGGCGTCCAGGTCCATGTTCTGCAGCAGGGCCTTGATGGCCTCGGCGCCCATGCCACCGGTGAAGTACTCACCGAAGCGGTCGCGCAGCTCGCGGTAGAGCAGCTCGTCGGTGACCAGCTGCTTGGAGTCCAGCTTGCGGAAGGTGTCGAGCACCTCGTCGAGCCGGTCGATCTCGCGCTGGGCCTTGTCCCGGATCTGGCGCATCTCGCGCTCGCCGGCTTCCTTGACCTTGCGGCGCACGTCGGCCTTGGCACCCTCGGCCTCGAGTTCGGCCAGGTCCTGCTCCAGCTTGGCGGCCCGCTTCTCGATCTCGGAGTCGCGGCCGTTCTCGGACTGGCGCTTCTCGGCGAAGATCTCGTTCTCGATCGTGGACATGTCGCGGTGACGCGCCTCGGCGTCAACGCTCGTGATCACGTACGAGGCGAAGTAAATGATCTTCTCGAGGTCCTTGGGCGCGAGGTCCAGCAGGTAACCCAGCCGGCTCGGAACGCCCTTGAAGTACCAGATGTGCGTGACCGACGCGGCCAGCTCGATGTGGCCCATGCGCTCACGCCGGACCTTCGAGCGGGTCACTTCGACGCCGCACCGCTCACAGATGATGCCCTTGAAGCGGACGCGCTTGTACTTACCGCAGTAGCACTCCCAGTCCCGCTGCGGACCGAAGATCTTCTCGCAGAAGAGTCCGTCCTTCTCGGGCTTGAGGGTGCGGTAGTTGATCGTCTCGGGCTTCTTGACCTCGCCGTGCGACCACTGCCGGATGTCGTCAGCGGTAGCAAGGCCGATGCGCAACTCGTCGAAGAAGTTGACGTCGAGCACTTGGACTATCCCTCGTGTTTCGTTGCTCGGGTGAATTCAAGGCCGGCGGGTGCGGCCCCGGGCTCCTCGCGAAGTCCCGGGGCCGCTTCCGTCAGATCTCTTCGACGCTGCTGACGCCCTCGTTCGGGCGGCGCGACAGGTCGATGCCGAGTTCCTCCGCGGCCCGGAAGACCTCGTCGTCGGTCTCACGCATCTCCAGGGCAACACCGTCGCTGGAGAGCACCTCGACGTTCAGGCACAGCGACTGGAGCTCCTTGAGAAGCACCTTGAACGACTCCGGGATTCCCGGCTCCGGGATGTTCTCGCCCTTGACGATGGCCTCGTAGACCTTCACTCGGCCCAGGACGTCGTCGGACTTGATGGTGAGCAGTTCCTGCAGGGCGTAAGCGGCCCCGTAGGCCTGCATGGCCCAGCACTCCATCTCGCCGAACCGCTGGCCACCGAACTGCGCCTTACCACCCAGCGGCTGCTGCGTGATCATGGAGTAGGGGCCGGTCGACCGAGCGTGGATCTTGTCGTCGACCAGGTGGTTCAGCTTGAGGATGTAGACGTAGCCGACCGAGATCGGGTCCGGCAGCGGCTCACCGGAGCGACCGTCGAACAGCTGCGCCTTGCCGTCGCCGTTGACCAGGCGCTTGCCGTCCCGGTTCACCAGCGTCGACTCGAGCAGACCCTTGATCTCCTCCTCCTGGGCACCGTCGAAGACCGGGGTCGCGACGTTGCTGTCAGCGGGGGACTCGTGAGCCTCGATGGCGCGGAGCTGACGCTTCCACTCCTCGTCCTCGCCCTCGATCGACCAACCGGTCTTGGCGATCCACCCGAGGTGGGTCTCCAGAACCTGGCCGATGTTCATACGCGAGGGCACACCCAGCGGGTTGAGCACGATGTCGACCGGGGTGCCGTCCTCCAGGAACGGCATGTCCTCGACCGGCAGGATCTTGGAGATGACGCCCTTGTTGCCGTGCCGGCCGGCGAGCTTGTCACCGTCCTGGATCTTCCGCTTCTGAGCCACGTAGACGCGGACCAGCTCGTTGACGCCAGGGGGAAGCTCGTCGCCGTCCTCGCGGGAGAACGTACGGACACCGATGACGGTGCCGGTCTCGCCGTGCGGAACCTTCAGCGAGGTGTCCCGGACCTCCCGGGCCTTCTCACCGAAGATCGCGCGCAGCAGCCGCTCCTCCGGGGTCAGCTCGGTCTCGCCCTTGGGCGTGACCTTGCCGACCAGGATGTCGCCCGGCACGACCTCGGCGCCGATCCGGATGATGCCGCGCTCGTCGAGGTCGGCGAGCATCTCCTCGCTGACGTTCGGGATGTCGCGGGTGATCTCTTCCGGGCCCAGCTTGGTGTCGCGGGCGTCGACCTCGTGCTCCTCGATGTGGATCGAGGTGAGGACGTCCTGCTGCACGAGGCGCTGCGACAGGATGATCGCGTCCTCGTAGTTGTGGCCTTCCCAGCACATGAACGCGACGAGCAGGTTGCGCCCGAGGGCCATCTCGCCCTCGTCGGTGCAGGGACCGTCGGCGATGACCTGGCCGGCCTCGACCCGGTCGCCTTCGAAGACGACGGGCTTCTGGTTGACGCAGGAGCCGGCGTTGCTGCGACGGAACTTGTGCAGCAGGTAGGTCCGGCGGTGGCCGTCGTCCTGGTGCACCGTCACGTAGTCGGCGCACAGGTCCTCGACCACGCCACCGACCTCGGCGACGACCACGTCACCGGCGTCGACAGCAGCGCGGTACTCCATACCGGTGCCGACGAGCGGGGACTCGGCCTTGACCAGCGGCACCGCCTGGCGCTGCATGTTCGCACCCATGAGGGCGCGGTTGGCGTCGTCGTGCTCGAGGAACGGGATCATCGCGGTGGCGACCGAGGTCATCTGCCGCGGCGACACGTCCATGTAGTCGACCTCCGTGCCGGGCACGTAGTCGACCTCACCACCCTTACGACGGACCAGAACGCGGTCCTGCGCGAAGGTGTTGTCGCTGGACAGCACGGCGTTCGCCTGCGCCTTGATGAAGCGGTCTTCCTCGTCGGCCGTGAGGTAGTGCACCTCGTCGGTGACGACACCGGCCTCGACCTTGCGGTACGGCGTCTCGATGAAACCGAACGGGTTGACCCGCGCGAACGTGGAGAGCGCGCCGATCAGACCGATGTTCGGTCCCTCGGGGGTCTCGATCGGGCACATCCGGCCGTAGTGGGACGGGTGCACGTCACGGACCTCGAAGCCGGCCCGCTCACGGGACAGACCACCCGGGCCGAGCGCCGACAGACGGCGACGGTGGGTCAGACCCGCAAGCGGGTTGGTCTGGTCCATGAACTGCGACAGCTGCGACGTACCGAAGAACTCCTTGATCGCAGCCACCACGGGGCGGATGTTGATCAGGGTCTGCGGCGTGATCGCCTCGACGTCCTGCGTGGTCATACGCTCGCGGACGACGCGCTCCATGCGGGAGAGGCCGACGCGAACCTGGTTCTGGATGAGCTCGCCGACCGTGCGCAGACGCCGGTTGCCGAAGTGGTCGATGTCGTCGGCCTCGTAGCCTTCCTCACCGGCGTGCAGCCGGCAGAGGTAGTCCACGGTCTTGACGATGTCTTCCTCGGAGAGGGTGCCCCGGACGATCGGGACGTCGATCTCGAGCTTCTTGTTGAACTTGTACCGGCCGACCTTGGCGACGTCATACCGCTTCGGGTTGAAGAAGAGGTTGTCGAGCAGGGTCTGCGCGTTCTCCCGGGTCGGGGGCTCGCCGGGACGCAGCTTGCGGTAGATGTCGAGCAGAGCCTCGTCCTGCCCGGCGATGTGGTCCTTCTCCAGCGTCGTCATGAGCAGCTCGGACCACCCGAACCGCTCACGGATGCGGTCCGCCGACCAACCGACGGCCTTGAGCAGGACGGTGACGGCCTGCCGGCGCTTGCGGTCGATGCGGACACCCACCGTGTCGCGCTTGTCGATGTCGAACTCCAGCCAGGCACCCCGGCTCGGGATGACCTTGACGCTGGTGAGGTCGCGGTCGGAGGTCTTGTCCGGCTCCTTGGTGAAGTACACGCCCGGCGAACGGACGAGCTGACTCACCACGACCCGCTCGGTGCCGTTGATGACGAACGTCCCCTTGGGGGTCATCATCGGGAAGTCACCCATGAACACGGTCTGGCTCTTGATCTCGCCAGTGGTGTTGTTGGTGAACTCCGCGGTCACGAACAGCGGGGCACAGTAGGTCAGGTCCTTCTCCTTGCACTCCTCGATAGAGGCCTTGACCTCGTCGAATCGGGGAGCCGAGAAGGACAGCGACATGGTGCCGGAGAAGTCCTCAATGGGACTGATCTCTTCGAGGATCTCTGCGAGGCCCGAGTGGGCGTGCGGGTCGTCCGTCGTCCGGGCCTGCCAAGCCTCGTTGCCGACCAGCCAGTCGAAGGAGTCCGTCTGGAGGGCGAGGAGGTTGGGGACCTCTAGCTGCTCGGTGATCCGGCCGAAAGAGACCCGGCGGGGTGCGTAAGCGCTCGACGTACGGCTGGTCTTCGCAGGGCGGGAAGCTGCCAAGATGCGTCCTTCCGAGGACCGGTGCTGCTATGCGGCTGAGTTGCTGATGCAACTGGTCTGCGTGCACTCCAATGAGCCCCCGGAAATTATCCACATGGATATCCCGACAGGCATCAAGACAGAAGGCAGCGCAAACTAGCAGTGTAGCCGCTCGGCTAACCGCTGTCCAGCCCACATCCGAAGAAGGCCTGCGGAACGTGTCCCCGCCACGCTGACCTGCGCATCCATGGTCAACGCCGATGGCGGGGCCGCTCAAGAAACGCGGCAACTCTCCTCGGGTGCCGGCCACGGGATCGGTGGAAGCCCGATTACCCACAGCCCGGCTGTCGCAAGCGCGGAAACTTGCTGATGTCAGCGTGCCTGCCCGCCGACACTCAGTCAAGGGCTGAGACGCGGGTCGGACCCCCGCGGTTGTCCACCCGCCGCACCAAAGGGACCTTAACGCATGAAACGCGTGCTTTGACAGCCTTTGCCGCCCGTTCGAGTGGCGGCCGTTTCAGCGATTGCTGACCTGCGGAGACACTGATGACAACGACGATGGCGGAGACCCGTTACGGATCCCCGCCATCGACGAACAGCTCTGTGGAGCGTTAGATCACTTGAGGGTGACCTTGGCGCCTTCGCCCTCGAGCTTGGCCTTGGCGGCCTCGGCCTTCTCCTTGTTGACGCCCTCGAGGATCGCCTTCGGCGCGCTCTCGACGGTGTCCTTGGCCTCCTTGAGGCCCAGGCCGGTCAGCTCACGCACGACCTTGATGACCTGGATCTTCTTGCCGCCGTCGCTCTCGAGAACAACGTCGAAGGAGTCCTTCTCCGCCTCGGCCTCGGCCGGAGCAGCAGCGCCACCGGCGGCCGCGATGGCAACCGGAGCGGCAGCCTTGACGTCGAAGACGTCCTCGAACTGCTTCACGAACTCGGAGAGCTCGATGAGGGTCATTTCCTTGAACGCGTCGAGCAGCTCGTCGGTGCTGAGCTTCGCCATGTCGGCAACCTTTCCTAAGTGCTTACTTTGAACGTTTAACAGGTCACGCGAGGGCTCAGGCCTCCGCGGAACCGTCCTTCTCGCGCTCGGCCCGCAGAGCGTCCACGGTGCGCACTGCCTGCGACAGCGGCGCCTGGAACGTAGCGGCAGCCTTGCTCAGGTTGGCCTTCATGGCGCCGGCCAGCTTGGCCAGCAGCACCTCACGGGACTCGAGGTCAGCAAGCTTGTTGACATCGTCAGCCGTGAGAGCCTTGCCCTCGAAGACGCCGCCCTTGATGACGAGAACGGGGTGGGCCTTGGCGAAGGCACGAAGGCCCTTGGCCGCCTCGACCACATCGCCGTTCACGAAGGCGAGCGCGGTAGGACCGGTGAACAGCGCGTCGAGGCCCTCGATGCCAGCATCGGTCGCCGCACGCTTCGCGAGCGTGTTCTTGGCGACCTGGTACTTGGCCTCGCTGCCCAGCGAGCGACGAAGCTCGGTGAGCTCCTTCACGGTGAGACCGCGGTATTCGGTCAACACGGTGGCCGCGGAGCCACGGAAGCTCTGCGTAAGCTCGTCAACAGCCGAAGCCTTGTCGGCCCGGACCGGCTTGTCCGCCATGTCCCTCCTCTCTCAGTGCTACAGCCACTGGTCGAGAGGGTCCGCACAAAGCAAAACGCCCCGGCGCAGGGGCACGGGGCGACAGATGGCACACGCGAGGTGGCCGCACAATCACGAACCGTTCGCCCTGCGCAGGTCGCCCGCTCTTGCGGAACCTTCGGCCGCGGCCTCCGTCGTGATGACGGCTGCTGCGGCGACCAGCGGTCTATGGGTGGAACTTCAAGACATGAGGGTACGCGCACCGGCCGCCCACACCAAATCGGGGTCGTCCCGCGGCGCACCCAGGTAGTTCGCCAGCCCCGCACACTGAGGCCCAGCTCGCCTGATCAGGACCGTCCACGACGCAGGCGGCCGTAGATCGCGAAGGCCACCGCACACCACAGGAGCGTGTGAACGACCAGGCCGGCCAGGGTCCCGGCGTCCGGTGCGGACTCCGCGCCCAGTGCACGGGCGGTGGACATCACCGGCGGGACCAGCCACGGGACGACCGAACCGCGCAGACCCAACACGATCGCCAGCACCGAACCGGTGACCAGCACCACCACGCCGGGCAGCACCCGGCGGGTCACCACCCGGGCGGTCAGCGCCCCGAGTGCCAGCGCTCCGAGCAGGGCCAGCAGGTGCGCCAGCACGCCGAGCAGCACCCCGGTGAGGACCGGCGGCTCGGTGGAACCCGCCAGCGGCCCGCGGATGCCCCGGAACGGCCACGGCGCCACCATCGCGAGCAGACAGACCCCGCCGGCGAGCAGGGCCGCGGCCAGCAGACCGGCGGCGGCCTCCCGGACCGGGCCGACCGTCAACCGGGCCAGCCGGCGCTGGACGTCGGGCTCGGTGTCCAGGACCAGCTTCACCAGCCAGGCCAGGATCGGGAAGAGCATCACGGCCGAATACCCGTACGCCGAGGAGGCGGACGAGGCGCCGCCCCCGTAGAGGAGGGACAGCACCGCCAGTACCGCGATCAGGGGCGGCAGCGCACGGCCGGACCTCACGAAACCGGTGACCCGCATCCGGGTGAGCGCGATCATCGGTCCTCCACGGGCGTGTGCTTCTCGCGTACCCCCAGAACGCGGTGACCGGAGGCACGCAGCCGGACCACCGCCTCGTCGGCCTCGCGCCGGGCGACGGCGACCTCCACCACCACGTCGTCCTCTCCCCCGCCGGGATCGTCCGTGGCGTCCCGGTGCAGTTCACCGTCCCGGACCGTCCAGTGGATCGCGCCGGGCAGGCCGGCGACCTCACCGCGGTGATCACTCACCAGGACCACTCCCCCGGCCCCGGTCACCTCGGCGACGATCTGTGGCACGAGCGTGCGGGAAGCGGCGTCCAGGCCCTCCCAGGGCTCGTCCAGGACCAGCAGACCCGGCGGGGCGAGCAGAGCCTGCGCCAGACCGACCTTCTGCGCGGTGCCCTTGGAGAGGTCGGCGAGCGGGGTGTCCACGTGCTCACCGAGCCCCAGCCGCTCGATCCACGGGTCGGCGGCGGTCACCGGAAGACCCCGGACCGCGGACATCGACCGCAGATAGTCGACCGTGGTGAACGGCTGGGCTGCCGGAAAACGCTCGGGCACCCAGCCGACCACCCGCGGACGATCCCGGATCACGCCCCGGCCCGGGTGCAGGACACCGACGGCCAGCTGCAGCAGCGTGGACTTGCCGGCGCCGTTGTGGCCGAGCACCACGACCGTCCGGCCGGGCTCGACGGTCGCCTCGACTCCGCGCAGCGTCCAGTCGGCGCGGCGGGCATAGCGGAACCAGATTCCCTCGAAACGCACGGCCGGTAGCCTGCCATGAAAAAAGCCCCCGGGGTGTCCCCCGGAGGCTCGTCTCATGGTGCGTGAGGCGCTCAGGCCTCGCTGTCGCTGCGCAGGTTCTTCTGCGCGTTCGGGTCGACCTGCACGCCGGGGCCCATCGTGGTGGCGACGGTGACCTTCTTGAGGTACTTGCCCTTGGCTGCGGACGGCTTCGCCCGCAGGATCTCCTCGAGCACGGCGGCGTAGTTGTCCACCAGCTGCTCGGGCGAGAAGGACGCCTTGCCGATGATCAGGTGCAGGTTGGAGTGCTTGTCCACCCGGAAGGTGATCTTGCCGCCCTTGATCTCGTTGATGGCCTTCGTGACGTCCATGGTCACGGTGCCGGTCTTCGGGTTCGGCATGAGGCCACGCGGGCCGAGGATCCGGGCGATCCGGCCGATCTTGGCCATCTGGTCCGGCGTCGCGATCGCGGCGTCGAAGTCCAGCCAGCCACCCTGGATCCGGGCGACGAGCTCGTCGGTGCCGACCTCGTCGGCGCCGGCCGCGACGGCCTCCTCAGCCTTCGCACCCTGGGCGAACACGATGACGCGGGCGGTCTTACCGGTGCCGTGCGGCAGGTTGACGGTGCCGCGGACCATCTGGTCGGCCTTACGCGGGTCGACGCCCAGACGCATCGCGACCTCGACGGTAGCGTCGAACTTGGTCGGGTTCGTCTCCTTCGCGAGCTTGATCGCCTCAGCCGGCTCGTAGAGCTTCGTGGCGTCGATCTTCTCGGCGGCCTGACGGTAGGCCTTGCTGCGCTGTGCCATGTGACTTACTCCTGTGGTTGCTGGCGGGACCGGCTTGACGCGGCCCCTCCCACTGACATCGCCGGGGATCCGGCGATCAGACTGGCGGCCCGGGAGGAGATCCTCACCGGGCCGTATTCAGTTCGCAAATCAGATCTTGGTGACCTGGTTGAAGTTCAGCTCGACCGGCGTCTCGCGGCCGAAGATCGAGACCAGGACCTTGAGCTTCTGCTGGTCCGCGTTGATCTCGCTGATCGAGGCCGGCAGCGAAGCGAACGCGCCGTCGGTGACGGTGACCGAGTCACCCACCTCGAAGTCCAGCACCTTGATCTCGGGCTTCGCCTTCTTCTCCTCGGCCTGCACGGCCGGGGCCAGCCACTTCAGCACCTCGTCGAGCGAGAGCGGGGCCGGACGGTCCACCCGGTCGGTGGCGCCGACGAAGCCGGTCACACCGGGCGTGTTGCGGACACAGGAGTAGGACTCCGGGCTCAGGTCCATCCGGACGAGGATGTAACCCGGGAAGACCTTGGCCTGCACCTGGTTGCGCTTGCCGTTCTTGACCTCGACCTCTTCGCGGGTCGGGACCTCGACCTGGAAGATGAAATCCTCCATGTCGAGGCTCGTGATCCGGGTCTCGAGGTTGGTCTTGACCTTGTTCTCGTAACCGGCGTAGGAGTGCACCACGTACCAGTCGCCGGGCGCGTAGCGCAGCTTCTGCCGCAGCTCCTTGACGGGGTCGTAGTCCTCGTCAGCCTCGGGCGCCTGGGCCTCGGCCGTCGAATCGTCGGCCACCTCGACCGACTCGTCGGTGTCCGGCGACGACTGCTCGTCAGCAGACTGCACGGTCTCGTCGTCGTACTCAGGCACGTTCGCTCACTTCCAGATAACGTCTCGTCGGTTCAGGGCTCGCCCGGACTAGCCGAGCGCCCAGAGGATGGCCTTGCCGAACCCGTAGTCCAGGCCCGCCACGATGGCCGTCATGACCACGACGAAGACGATCACCACACCGGTGTAGGTCAGGAGCTCGCGCCGCGTCGGCCAGATGACCTTACGGAGTTCGCTGACGACCTCACGGAAGAAACCACCGATTCGGCTGAGAGGACCACGCCTACGCGGCTTCTTCTTGGAGCCCTCCGCGTCGTCGGCAGAACGCTCGGCGACCGCAGTCCCACCACCGCTGGTGACCGAAGAGTCGGCGTCGTCCGGAACGTCACCACCGTCGGCGGCGTTGGCGAGCACCTCGTCGTCGCCCGGGACGTCGTCACCGGGCCGGTCCTTCTCGGCCACTTCGCCCTACTTCCGTCGTCGGTGGAGAACTTTCCTGTCAGCGCTCGACCGGACGCGGAATTTGTGCGAACCGCGCACCGGGCGGGCACGTCTAGGAGGGTTGCGCAGGGGTGACAGGACTTGAACCTGCAGCCTGCGGTTTTGGAGACCGCTGCTCTGCCAATTGAGCTACACCCCTATGCGGGACCGTCATCGCTAGGATTCAGTGCCCCACGGCGCATCAGTGTACGGGTAAGCCGGGCGTTATCCCAACCCGGGTTGTCCCACCCGGGGCTTACCTCTTCCTGACAAGCGCCTGCGCCAATGAGAGTACCTTGTCGCCGTTGCAGGTCGCAGTGAGGCTCAACCTGGTGTGTCCCTCCGCGGTGACCTCCTTCACCTTCGCCGACACCACGACCTCGGTGCCCTCGTCGGTGTCGGGCACCGGGACCGGGCGGCTGAACCGCACGTTGAACTCGACGACCGCGTCCGGGGCACCGGCCCAGAAGGTGACCGCGCGGCCCACCAGAGCCATCGTGAACATGCCGTGGGCGATGACGCCGGGCAGGCCCACACCCGTGGCGATCCGCTCGCTCCAGTGGATCGGGTTGAAGTCTCCCGAGGCGCCCGCGTAACGGACCAGGTCCGCCCGGGTCACCCGGAAGGTCTGCGGCTCGAGGCTCTCGTCGGTCATCAGGACTCCTCGGCGCGCTGGACGAGCTTGGACCAGACCGTGACGACGGGCTCGCCGGCCTCGGTGGTCACCTCGGTCCGGGTGGTGATGAACTGGTGGCCGCCGCGGCTGCTGATCTCGTCGACGCTGTTGACGCACACCAGGGCGTCACCGGCCACGATCGGGCGGGTGTAGGCGAACTTCTGGTCGCCGTGCACCACCCGGCTGTAGTCCAGGCCCAGAGCGGGGTCGTCGACGACCTGCCGGCTGGCCGACATGGTGATGGCGATCGGGAAGGTCGGCGGGGCGACCACGTCCGTGTAACCGATCGCGCGGGCTGCCTCAGGATCGTGGTACTCCGCGTCGGTGGCACCGATCGCCCGGGCGAACTCGCGGATCTTCTCCCGGCCCACGAGATAGGGCGCGGTGGGCGGCCAGATGCGGCCGACGAATGACTGGTCCAGGGGCATGCCCCACAAAATACTCTGCGCCGCCCGGAAGAATCCGGGCGGCGCAGAGTGAAAGATCGGGGTGTTGCGATGGATCAGCGCGTCTCGCGGTGCAGGGTGTGCTTGCCGTCACGCGGGCAGAACTTCTTGAACTCAAGACGGTCCGGGTCGTTGCGCCGGTTCTTCTTGGTGATGTAGTTCCGGTCCTTGCACTCCGTGCACGCCAGGGTGATCTTCGGACGGACGTCGGTCGCCTTGGCCACGGCGGGGTGCCTTCCTGCTAACGGGTTCTAACTGACAGCAAGCCAGCGTAGACGCTTGGTCTGCCGTTCTGCAAAGTGGGGTCCCCGGGTGGGGTCCACAGAAAAGTAGCGGTGGCCGGACTTGAACCGGCGACACAGCGATTATGAGCCGCTTGCTCTGCCATCTGAGCTACACCGCCGAGCCGGGCTTATAGTCCAGCGCCGGGCAGGGCGGGAACGAAACCCGGTAGAGCCCCCTTACGGAATCGAACCGTAGACCTTCTCCTTACCATGGAGACGCTCTGCCGACTGAGCTAAGGGGGCTTGCCGCTTGCGATCACTCGCTCGCTGCAGGAGTAACATTACACGGCCTCGCGGCCGGGGTGAAATCAGTACCCCCCTCTCGGCGAAACGCCTGCTCAGAAGGCGAGTCAGATGACCGCCCGGAGCCGCCTGATCTCGCCGGTGGGGGTGGATTCCAGCTCCGTCTGAGCACTGAGCCAAGCCTCCAGCCGCTCGTACGGCAGAGGACGGCTGAAGAGGTAACCCTGACCGATCTCGCAGCCCATCTCCTCGAGCAGCTCCAAGGTCAGTTCGCTCTCCACACCCTCGGCCACCACGGCGAGACCGAACTCGCGGGACAGGCCCACCACGGCCCGCACGATCGCGAGATCACCGGTGTCGGTCGCCATGCCCTGCACGAAGTTGTCGTCGATCTTCACCTCGTGCACCGGCCACTGCCGCAGGTACGCCAGGGAGGAGGCACCCGTCCCGAAGTCGTCCACACTCAGCCGCACCCCGAGGTCGCGCAGCCGGTAGAGGCTGGGCAGCACCCGCTCGATGTCGCTGAGCATGCCCGGCTCGGAGATCTCGAACGTCAGCTGCCCCGGCTCCACCCGGTGCTCCTCCAGCAGCTCCCCCACCAGATCCGGGAACCGGGAGTCGAGCAGGGTCCGGGCGGACAGGTTGACCGAGATGGAGAGCGGGCGATCCGCCGCCGCCCAGTCCCGGCAGCGGCGCAGGCCGGCGGTGAGCACCACCTCGGTCAGGCGGGCCAGCTGCCCGGTGTGCTCGGCGACCGCCACGAAGTCCTCGGCCGCCACCTCGCCGTGCGCCGG
Source organism: Actinoplanes rectilineatus (assembly GCF_000962825.1). Taxonomy (GTDB): domain Bacteria; phylum Actinomycetota; class Actinomycetes; order Mycobacteriales; family Micromonosporaceae; genus Actinoplanes; species Actinoplanes rectilineatus. The sequence continues at coordinate 22,724 of NZ_JZKF01000043.1, read as the reverse complement.
ATGCACCCAGCGGGCCAGGCACTCCACCCCGACCACGTGCCGGTCGGCGAGCGTCACCTTGGGCTGGAACCAGACCTCCAGCTGGTCGTTGTCGAGCGCGCGCCGCAGATCCGCCGCGATGCCGAGCCGGCGGACCACCCGCGACTCCAGGGCCGGGTGGAAGGGCTGCACGCCGTACGGCAGGGCCTTGGCGGAGTTGGCGGCCAGCTCGGCCCGCTGCACCAGGCTCTCCGGGTCCGACCCGTGGTCGGGGTAGACGGCGAGCCCCACGGCGGTGTCCACGTCCAGGGTGAGCGAGCCGACCGTCATCGGGCCGCGCAGGCTCTCCCGCATCTGGGTGGCGAGCGCGATGGTCGCCTCCAGGCTCTCCGCCCGCAGGGTCACCACGAACTCGTCGCCGCCGATCCGGCCGACCAGGGCACCCGGGCCGGCGATCGCCCGCAGACGTTCGGCGACCTCGGCCAGCAGCTTGTCACCGGCGGCGTGACCCATCGACTCGTTGACGTCGCGCTGGCCGTCGACGTCGAACAGCAGGACGGCGACGACCTCGTTCTCCACCTGGACGGTGACGGACTCGGCGAGCGCGTCGAGAATCCGGCGGCGGTTCGGCAGGGCGGTCAGCCGATCGTGGTACGCGTCGTGGCGCAGCCGGTCGACCAGCCGCGAGTTCTCCACCGCGACCGCCGCGTGTGCCGCGATGGTCTCCAGGATCTGCACGTCGGTGTCGCGCAGCGTCGCGTACGGCCCGAGGCGGTTCACCACCTCCAGGGTGCCGATCACCGTCTGCCCGGAGCGCAGCGGCACGACCACGACGTCACGCAGGCCGGCCCGCCGCAGCGTGCCCCGCAGATCGGTGGTCTCCTCGAACTGGCTGCCCACGGCGACCGCGGAGCGGGCCGTGACGGCGCGCTCACGGATCTCGGCGGGGGTGGGTGCGATGTCGAGCAGACCGGCCTCGTCGTCGACCCGGGCGGTCAGCAGGACCTCGGGGTAACGCCCCTGTGCGGAGAGGTAGAGCGTGGAGAACTCGGCCCGCATCAGGGCCCGCACCCGCCCCAGCAGCACGTCCGGAAGCCCACCGTCGGCGGCCTGGTCGCGGACCGCCAGGGTGAGCTCGTAGACCTCGGCCAGGGTCCGGTGCTGGCGGAAGAACCCGGCGACCGACCGGAAGGCCAGCACCAGGGCGGTGATCAGGATGATCAGCAGAATCGCGGCCCACGGCGTCGCCTCGAGCGTGACCAGGAAGACCAGGCCGATGACGATGTTGATCGCGGCGATGATGAACGCCGGGACGCTGGACCTCAGGACCTCCTGGCCGGCCCGTGAGCCCTGCACCACCCGGAAGACGGCGGCCACCGCCATGTGCGAGGTGACGGCACTGGCCATGGCGGCCACGAAGAGCACCACCCAGGCACTCGGATGGGTGCCGTCGGTGCGCGGGAAGACGGCGACGATGAGCACCGCGATGGTGGCACCGGCCGCCGTCTTCACGACGTTGAACCACAGTTTGGTGGGTTCCAGCCGGTTCTGCAGATGCGTCGCGAGAGCCGCGAACGTCATCGCCAGGACGACCGTGACCGACGGCAGGAAGTGCAGCGCCAGGACGAGAGGAATCTCGGTGACGACGATGAAATACGTCTGCCGCCGAATATAGATCTGCGTAACCGCCGTGTTCGCGATATAAGCGCCTATGGCGACGCAGACACCACCGAACCAGGCGTCATACCACTCCGGATCTGCGACCCAGAGTCCGATTATTCCGATGAGTGCGAAGACCGCCAGTGGCCCCGTGATCAACCATGATTTGGCCTGGGAACGACTGGCCGGTACCCGAGACCCGGTCATGGCGCTCCCTGCCTCCTACTTCCACCGGCGGTGCATAGGGTGGCGCTATCTGTCAGCCCCAGCCCGTTTCGCCGTTGGTGTAGACCGTCGTAGTGGGTTCGCCCGTTTCATAAGTGGCTGCTTGCGCAGCGGCAGCGCCGCCGAACACCGCGGCCAGCAGGAAAACGAGGCCCGCGGTGAAGCGGGCCATCTTCCTTGCAGACATAGTTGGCTCCTCGTGGGGGGAGTCGCATCGGTTGGGGGGTTCCATGATGGTGCCACACCGGTTGTGCGACGGGGAGTGTCCACCGGCGGGTCGCCACGAGGTACCGTCAAATCCTGGCCGAACGGTTGAGTAAGGGTGTCGTTCCATACCCTCACAATTGACAGCTTTGCGTCCGATTTAAGGGATAAGTGAGTGACACTCACGCCAGATCGAACGGCAGAGCCGACACCACGCCGACGTCACGGCGAGTCGCGAAATCGTGACGCTCCCCGCATGCAGGGATCGCTCTCCGTGAAGTCAGCGACCGGAGAGCGGTCGCGAAAGCCGGACCGCGGCCCATGGTGACCGCCGCACGGAGCACCAGCGCGGTGTCCAGACCCGGCGTGATCGTCAGAAGCGCACCGAGCACGCGAACGAGAGAACCGCGTCAGCCAGATCCACGGCGGAACCCTTCGCGGGTCTTCAGCGGTGCGGGCGGAACCTGACGAGGGCGACCATCACCAGGACGATCGCGAGCAGCGCCAGACTGGTCCGGGACTGCCCGGCCGGGAGCAGGGCGCCCACCATCAGGATCATCACGGCGACGCCCATCAGCAGGTGATAGCAGCCGCCCTCCCAGGAGGTGGCGAACGCCCGCGTGATCAGCGCCGGCACCCGGCCGCCGAGCAGCATCCGGGCGCCCAACGCGGCAAGAGCGAGGCCGATGAGGCCGCCGAACACCGCGGGCGCCATCGGCTCAGTCTCCTCGGCCCGGGCCCACGGTTCATCCCCTTCCCGCGCCCCGGACCGTGATCCACCACTCAGCGGTAGTTGTCGAACTGCAGCGCGACGCCGAAGTCCTCCTGCTTGAGCAGTGCGATGACCGCCTGCAGGTCGTCCCGCTTCTTGCCGGTCACCCGCAGCTGGTCACCCTGGATCTGCGCCTGCACACCCTTGGGACCCTCGTCCCGGATCTTCTTGCTGATCGCCTTGGCCTTGTCCGTCTCGATGCCCTCGACGACCTTCAGATCGATCTTGTACGTCTTGCCGGACTGCCGCGGCTCACCGGCGTCCAGCGACTTCAGCGAGATGTTCCGCTTCACCAGCTTCTCCTTGAAGACGTCGAGCGCGGCCGTGGCCCGCTCCTCGGTCTCCGAGGTGATGGTGAACGCCTCCCCCGACTTGGCGAGGGTGGTGTTGGTGCCCCGGAAGTCGAACCGGGTGCCGAGCTCCTTCTCCGCCTGATTGAAAGCGTTGTCGACCTCCTGCCGGTCGACCTTGCTGACGATGTCGAACGACGGGCTGGCTGCCATGATCAAACTCCTGCGACTGGGTTCGTGTCGATGTCGTCGCCCGGGCCGGTTCCGGCCCGCGACATGCCGACCGTACCCGGTTGCGAAGGCGGGTGGCGGTGCGGCTATTCTTATGTCCGCTGCTGCGGGAAACCGCGGTGGATGCCCAGGCGGGTTGCCCGAGCGGCCAATGGGAGCGGACTGTAAATCCGTCGCGAAAGCTACAGAGGTTCGAATCCTCTACCCGCCACAGGCAGGCAAGAAAGCCCCTCACCACGGTGAGGGGCTTTCTTCATTTCTCAACCCGTTCGGGCTCGCGGAAGTGGTGGGTCAGGTCGGCCGCCAGGCGGGTCAACTCCTCGCCGGCCTCCAGCACGAAGACCGCCCGCGCCGACCACGAGGTGGCGTTCAGGGAACGGCGGGGTCCTACGCCGACCGCGACAGCCGCCTCTCGACGTCGTCGCGCAGGCCGGCCGGCAACTCGTCCGCGTCCAGCAGCCGACCCAGCCGCGACGCGTCATGCATGTAGATCTCGAACGCCTCGGTCACCGTCACCCCATGGGCCGGCCGCGGCCGTACCTCGATCCGGTCACCGACCCGGATCGCCCCACTCTCCACGATGCGGAGATAGGCCCCGGTCCGGTTGGCCTCCGCGAACCGCTTGATCCAACGCGGCTCGCCCATCCGGTGCTGGAACGTCGCGCACGGAATCCGTCCGAACGTCACCTGCAGCACGACCTCAGGGCCGACCGCCCAGCGCTCCCCGATGACCGCGCCCAGCAGGTCCACGCCCTCGGTCGTCAGGTTCTCCCCGAAGAGCCCGTGCGGAAGGTCCCGCCCCAAGGTTGCCGACCACCACGCGTAGTCCTCCACCGCGTACGCATAAATCGCCTGATCGTCCCCGCCATGATGATCCACGTCGCCGATGTAGTCACCGATCAGCCCGCTGTGCAGACCTGTCGTTTTCGGGCCGGGCGGGCGCACCGTCACCGGGTGGGTCACCGGGCGTTTGCCGATGCCCGTCGCCGGCACGTTCTTGGCGGGGTTGGGTTCGGCGCCGCCCATGTTCAGGGACAGGATGACTCCGCTGCTCATGACGCGTTTCCCCCTCAGCTCGGGTCGGCCCCCAAAGACCCGGGTCGGCCCCGAAAGGCTCAGATCGGCTCCCAAAGGCTCAGATCGGCTTCCAAAGGCTCAGGTCATCCTCCCGTCCCCGAGAGGGACCCGCATCCGATTTCTACAGCCCCCAGGCTTTGGCGATCCGGGCCAGGCTGTCGGTACGGGTGGCCGGGTCGTAGACGGTTCCGGCCAGCATCAGTTCCGCCGCACCGGTCCGTTCGACCAGCTGGTCGAGGGCGGCGACCACTTCGTCGGCGGTCCCGGCGAACTGGGTGCCGGGCAGGGACGCGAGGACCGCCTGATCCATGTCGGACAGTTCGCGCTTGGCGGCCTCTTCCGGCGAGATGATCGGGCCGAGGCGCCCGGTCCGCAGGCTCAGCGCCATGATCCGGCTCGGGCCGGCGAGGTACTGCGCCTCTTCGGTGGTCTCGGCGGCCATCACTGACGCGCTGACCATCAGGTGTGGTTCCGGGAACTGCGCGGAGGGCTGGAAGCCGTCGAGGTAGAGCCGTGCGGCACTGTCCACGTCGGAACTCGTCGCGAAGTGATATGCGTAACAGAACGGCAGGCCCAGTCTTGCGGCGAGCTGCGCGCCGTAGGTGGACGAGCCGAGGATCCAGATCTCCGGGTAGCTCTCCTGCACCGGTGTGGGCCGCAGCCGGGGCGGGGTCGGCGACAGCATCGACATCAGGGTCTGCAGGTGTTCCGGGAACTTCTCCACCGTCAGGTACGGCGAGACGCCCCGTAACGCCATCGCGGTGGCCTGGTCGGTGCCCGGCGCGCGGCCGATGCCCAGGTCGATCCGGTCCGGGTAGAGCCCGGCCAGCAGGGAGAACTGTTCGGCGACCACGAACGGCATGTGGTTGGGCAGCATCACGCCGCCGGAGCCGATCCGGATCCGGGAGGTGTGCGCGCCGACCGCGCCGAGCAGGACCGGCGGCGAGGTGGAGGCGACGGCCGGCATGTTGTGGTGTTCGGCGACCCAGAACCGGGAGTAGCCGAGGTCATCGGCGGCCTTGGCGATCTCGATGGTGCCGCGCAGGGCATCGGCGCTGCCGTGGCCTTCGCGGACCGTCGCGAGGTCGAGCACGGACAGGGGAACGCGGTGGGATGCGCTCATGAGGCAATCCGTTCTGGTGAGTACAGGAGGTCGAAGCCCTCCCGGATCAGGTGGTGCAGGCCTTCGACGCCGGTGTCCGGGTCCCATCGGGGGCAGACCGTGTTCAGCACCGTGCGGGCGGTGTTGACCAGTAGGTCGAGGTGCAGGTCGTCGATCGGCTGCCGGGTTGCGGCCCAGGCGCGTACCGCGTCCCAGAACCGGTCGGCGACCTCCCGGGAGCAGCAGCCGTCCAGTTCCGGTGAGGCGCGCAGGACGCGCCGTTGCCGGGCCATCCGGTCGGCGGTGGCCGCGGTGTATCCCAGGATCAGTTCGCGCAGCGCGGTCCGGATCGGTTCGCCGGACGGTCGTGCCGTGGTGAGTTCGGCCCAGAGCCGCGGTTCGTCCGGGTCCGGGTCGAAAAGTACCGACTCTTTGGCGTCGAAGTAGTTGAAGAACGTGCGCCGGGAGATCCCCGCTTCGGCGGCGATGTCGTCGACCGACACCGCGTCGAAGCCGCGCTCACCCATCAGTCGCAGGGCGGTGTCGCGTGCCGTCCGCCAGTTGTCGAGTCTGCTCTGCCGCACGTCTCGACCGTAGCTCGACTTGCACTCAGTGCAAATCCAAACAGACCTTTTGCGGGGTACGCCTCCGTGAGAGTCCCGTCTACCCGCCGGCCCGGGCGCGCCCTCAGGCGGGATCGACGGCCAACGCCGTGGACGGCTGGACGCCGGCGTTCCGGTCGGCACGGGCCAACGTGTTCTCCGGAAGAGCCGCCACCGCCGCCGCGATCAGCAGACCCGCCGCCGGGTAGACGAACGCCCAGACCAGCCCACCCGGCTGGTCCACGATCAGCCCGACGACCGCGCCGCCGGCCGCACTGCCCGCCACCGAGACGGTGACCAGCCAGGTGTACGCCTCGTTCAGCATCCCGGCCGGGGCGATCCGGCTGACCAGGTTGTTCTCCACGGTCAGCGCCGGCGCGATGGTGGCGCCCCCGACCACCAGCGCCGCCCCCAGCCAGACCGGGCCCGGCATGAACGGCAGCACCAGGAAACTCACGCCCACCCCGGCCAGCAGCCAGGCGAACTGGCGGGTCAGCGCCATCGCCGGACGGCGGGTGCCGAACCAGATGCCGCCGACCGCACTGCCCAGCCCCCAGACGCCGAGCAGGACCCCGGCCAGCGACTCGCCGCCGCCGTGCTCCGACGCCCAGGCGGTCACCACCACACCGGCCGCGCCGAACGCGTTGCCCAGGGCGGCGATGCAGACCAGCAGTACCGGGAACCCGCTGACCCGCAACGGCCCGAGCCCCCTCGTGGCGTGTTCCGCCGCGGTCGCGCCGTGCCGCCGCATCACCGGCAGCCGCACGATCCACGCGGTGCCCGCCAGCGTGGCCACCGCCGAGCAGATCAGTGCCGCCTCCGGGCCGCCGTCCGACGCCACGAGCACCCCGACCAGGATCGGCCCGAGCACGAACACCAGCTCGAACAGGGACGTCTCGGCGGCCATCGCGGCGGACCGCAGTTCGAGGTGCCCACTGCCGGCCGACGTCATGTCGGTCCAGGCCCGGCGGATCGCCGCGGTCAAGGGTGGGTACGTGGCACCGGCCACCGCCGTCGCCACGAAGATCAAGCCGACGGATCCGCCGCGGTGGTGCGCGGCCAGGATGACGGCGACCAGGGCGAGCGGGTGGACGACCGCGGTCGCCAGCAGGATGGGCGCCGCACCGATCCGGTCGGCGAGGCGCCCCGCGATCGGGCTCAGCGCGGCGCCGGACAGCGCGTAGACCCCACCGGCCAGACCGGCGACGGCGTACCGGCCGGTGACCTGTTCGACCAGCATGAGCAGGGCCAGCGCCGTCATGCCCAGGCCGAGCCGGGCCGAGATGCCGGCCACCAGCAGGGTCGGTCCGCCCGGGAGCCGCCACACGCCGAGGTACTGACGCAACGCGGTCACGGGCGGACCTCCGGAAGGAGCAGAAGTGAGGCGGGACGTCACCCGAGGCTAGCTTCGGCCGGATATTTACACAGCTGAAATAGTCCTGGTGTCGCGCTGCTCACTACCCCTTGCTACCGACGACTTCCAGTGAGTGCGGCCTGCTCGTGGAGCCGGCGGATCCGCTCCTGCATCGGCGGGTGCGTGGCGAAGAGGGAGGCCATGCCCCCACCCCGGAACGGGTTGGCGATCATCAGGTGGGCGCTGCTCGTCAGGGTGCCGTCGGCCGGGAGCGGTGCGCGTTGCGTACCGAGATGAATCTTCTCCAAGGCACTGGCCAGCGCGAGCGGATCGCGGGTCAGCGTGGCGCCGGAGGCGTCCGCCTGGAACTCCCGGTTCCGGCTGATCGCGAACTGGATGATCGTCGCCGCCAGCGGTCCCAGAATCATCATGAGAAGCAGCGAAGCCGGGTTCGGCCCGTCCTCGTCGTCCGAGGAGCCGAACGGCAGGAAGATCGCCAGCTGCGCCAGCATGGTCACGATGCCGGCCAGCCCCGCCGCCACACTGGAGATCAGAATGTCCCGGTTGTAGACGTGCGACAACTCGTGACCGATCACCCCGCGAAGCTCGCGCAGGCTGAGGACCCGGGTGATCCCGACCGTGACGGCCACTGCGGCGTGCTCCGGGTCACGGCCGGTCGCGAACGCGTTGGGCTGCATCGACGGCGAGACGTAAAGCCTCGGCATCGGCTGGCCGGCGTCTCGGGAGAGTTCCCGCACCATCGCGTACAACTCGGGGAACTCGGCCTCGCTGACCGGCTGCGCGCCCATGGACCGCAGCGCGATCCGGTCGGAGAAGAAGTAGCTGACGGCGTTGGTCACCAGCGAGACGACCACGGCGAGCACCAGACCCGTGCCGCCGCCCAGCCAGTAACCCACGGCCAGGATCAGGCTCGTGAGCAGACCCAGCAGAGCTGCCGTCTTGAGACCGTTGTGTTGGCTGTGCACTGTCACTCCTTCGAACGCTTGGGTTCGTACTTGGAGAACAGCTCCCACCTCCGCATTTCATCCGATTACGCGTTGTGAGTTCGCTGTGTGCAGCCCGTCACAACGGTTCGTCCTGCCCGGTCGGCCGATCCAGCCTCGACCGACATTTCGCCGATGGGGGGACCGCATGACCGAGGAGCACTCCTGCTGCGCCGACACCACCGGCGCACGTTCGAACTCCTCCTGGTGGAGGGCCTGCTGCCCCCCGTTCCTGCTCTTCGCGGGTACGGCCGTGATCCGCACCGGGCCGGCCGACTACCACTGGTTCCCCGTGCCGGCGAACATCACCATCGGGTTCTGGGCCCTGCTCGTGCTGCCCGCCTTCGCGAATCAGCGCCACGACCCGGCGCCGACCAGCACCTACTAGCTGTATCGAAGTAGGGGCGGAGCGGTCAGCGACGGACGAGAGAGCGCGTGTCGAGTGCGAATCGGAACGGGAACTCGGAGGTCAGACTCGCGCCGGTGTTCGCGACGGTCTCCTCGACGTAGTGCCGGCCGTCGAGACGCCGTCATCCAGCGCGTTCGCCAGGCGGCGGGAGAGGCGCTGATGGCTCATGCTCGGCGCGGGGCTCACCACCAGGCTCCCATCGATGAGCTCGATCCTGTCCGTCGTCTCGCCGAGCGCAAAATACTCGCCCTCAGTCCATGGACCGACGTGGCCAACCACTCCCACGCTCATCGGCGACGTCACCTCCAGCAGCGGCTCATCACAGGTTGCCTCCGTCCACGGTACGGCACCTCAGGTAGGCACGGCGTCCCCGGAAACCAGCACGTCGGCGTGATGAGAGCCAAGGCCAGCGAGGGTCGAGGCGCCGGGATCTTCGGACTCGGCGGGGCCGAACGTGAAGTGGGTGGTGAACACCAGTTTTTCGGCGACGTTCAAGGCGACCGCTGCGCGGTGGATGTCTCGGGCGACCCGGATGGTGATCTCGTCACCGATGACCGGGACCGTCCGCTCGATGTGTGTCCGGATCTCGACCGAGCCGGGGTCGACTCCGGCGAAGGAGAGCATCGACGGCACGTCGGCATCCAGGTCGAGGTCGGTCTCTCGTCCGCCGGTCAGACCGGGCACCTGAGGGCTCCGCACGGTCCAGCCGTACTGCCCCTCGTGGCTGTAGATGAGGTCGATCGCCTTCAGGTCAGGCACGTCCGATCACCTCCGCGGCTTCGTCCAGACTCAGGCCGACTTTATCGGGCGAAAACGATCTCGATGGATGCGGGCGGGGTCAGAGGAGGGCGTTGAAGAGGGCCTGCGGGGCGAACCCCAGGGCCACCGCGGCCACCATCGTCAGCGCCAACGTCAGGCGGACCGGGAACGGGACCGGAACGTGCGGATGGGTGGCGGCGTCCAGCAGGACCGGGTCTGCCACCGAGAGGCCCACCCGGGGCGGCAACGTGTAGAGCAGGGCGCCCACCCGCACGTAGTAGGCCAGCGCCACCACCGCGTTGACCACCACCACCGCCGCCAACCACGTCCAGTTCGCGGCGACCAGGGTTTCGACCACGGTCAGCTTGGCGAACAGGCCGGCCAGGCCCGGGGGCAGGCCGGCCAGACCTGCCAGGGCCAGCACCATCGTGGCGCCCAGCCAGGGGCTGCGACGGCCGGCGCCGCGGTAGTCGTCCAGGGTTCCGCCGTCGTCTCCGGGTAGGCGGAGGGCCGACAGCACGCCGAAGGCGAGCAGTTCCAGGATGACGAAGAAGACCGCGTACGCCAGGGCCGCGGCCACCCCTGCGGAGCCCAGGGCCAACGCTGCCAGGATGTAGCCGGCCTGCGCGACCGACGACCAGGCCAGCAGGCGGACCATCCGGGACTGCCGGAGGGCCACCAGATTGCCGATGGTCATCGTGAGTACGGCCAGGACCGCCACCACCGCGCCGGTGTCCAGGCGGGCGACCACGGCGGCCAGGGCCAGCACGCCGCCCAGTTTCGAGGCCGTCGACAGGTACGCCGCCACCGGGATCGGGGCGCCGTCGTAGACCGTCGGGGCCCACGCGTGCAAGGGGACCGCGGCCACCTTGAAGGCGAGGCCGATCATCAGGAGGGCGGCGCCGACGTCGGCCAGCGCCGCGAACGGTGGGGCCGCCGGGAACGGGGCGGTCAGGTGGATCGAGCTGGTGGCGGCGTAGTGCAGGGCCGCGCCGAGCAGGGCCACCGCGGTGGAGACCACGCTGACCAGGAAGAACGTCAGCGATGCCGCGGCCGGGGCGGTCGTTACGCGTTCGCCGGGGGCGAAGCGGCGCAGGCCTACCAGCACGTACAGGGGAAGGGTCAGGGTTTCCAGGCCGACGATCAGGGTGATCAGGTCGCCGGCGTAGCCGACCACGACGCCGCCGGTCATCGAGCAGGCCAGCAGGAAACAGAACTCGCCTGCGGGGGCGACGCCGAGGCGCAGGGCCGGTGTCGAGAAGACCAGGACGGCGGCGGTCAAGGCCGCGAACAGCGCTGCGGCGACCGCCGCGGGCCAGGTGGGCAGCCAGGAGCAGCCGCCGGGTACGCAGAAGGTGGGTTCTGCCGTGGCGGTGGCGAACGCGGTCACCGCCACGGCCACGGTGCCGAGCAGGGTGGCGCCGACCGTCACGACCCGGCGGCCGGTGAACAGGTCGGCCAGCAGGGCCAGGACGGCGGTGCCGGCGGCGGCGTACAGCGGCAGGAGGGCCAGGTGCCCGACGGTCTGACTGCTCACGGACGGCCTCCCGTCAACAGGCCCTCGAGCGGCAGCGACACGTCGGACAGCACCAGCGCCGGCAGCAGGCCCACCGCCAGTGTCAACAGCACCAGCGGCGCCCAGGCGAACCATTCCAGACCGGCGATCGTGGGGCGCATGGCGCGTACCTCCGGAGTCGCCGGGCCGTGCGTGACCTGGCGGAGCAGGCGCAGGAAGTAGGCGGCGGTCAGGGCGCCGCCGATCGCGGCCACCACCGCCAGGGAGGTCCAGAACACGCCACCCACGCGGACCGCGGCGACGACCGCGAACGCCTCGCCCCAGAAGCCGGCCAGGCCGGGCAGGCCCAGCGAGGCGATCGCCGCGAAGCCGAGCAGGCCGGCCAGCCGGGGTGAGCTCTCCCGCAGGCCGCCCAGCTGGTTGATCGAACCCGTACCCGAGCGCTCCTTGATCGTGCCCACCAGGAAGAACAGCAGGCCGGTGATGAGGCCGTGCGCCACGTTGCCGATCAGGGCCGCCTCCAGGCCGATGGTGGTGAAGGTGGCGATGCCGAGCAGCACGAAACCCATGTGACCGACACTGGAGTAGGCGATCAGCCGTTTCAGCTCGTGCTGGCGCAGGCAGATCAGCGCGCCGGCGACGATCGCGATCACGGCGAGCAGGCCGAGGACCGGGCCGGCGGCGTGGGCCGCGTCCGGGGCGACGCCGAGACCGACCCGGATCAGGCCGTAGGTGCCCATCTTCAGCAGCACGCCGGCCAGGATCACCGAGCCGACCGTGGGCGCCTCGGTGTGGGCGTCCGGCAGCCAGGTGTGCAGCGGCCAGAGCGGGGCCTTCACCGCGAACGCGATCAGCAGCAGGGTGAAGGCGAGCGCCTGCGTGCCCCGGCCGAGGGTGTTCTGGCCGGTCAGGGCGACCAGGTCACCGGTGCCCGCGGCGGCGAGCACGGTGACCACGCCGAGCAGCAGCAGCACCGAGCCGGCCAGGGTGTACAGCACGAACTTGCGGGCCGCCCGGCGGCGTTCCGGGCCGCCCCAGCCGGCGATCACGGCGTACATCGGCAGGAGGACGACCTCGAAGAACACGAAGAACAGCAGCAGGTCCAGCGCCAGGAAGGTGCCCAGCACCCCCACCTCGAGGACCAGGAGCAGCGCGGCCAGGGCACGTCCGCTGCCGCCCTCCGGGACATTCTTGACCGTGTACGCGCAGCAGAGCACCGTCAGCAGCCCGGTGAGCGCCACCAGCGGATAGGAGACACCGTCCACACCGAGGTGGAAGTCGAGTCCGAGTGCCGGCACCCACGGCACGTGCACGTCCGTCCACGGGATCAGCGCGGGTGGACGATCGTCGAGTGGCGTGTACGCGAACCACCCGAAATCAGTCGGCCGCATGACCGGGACGACCAGTGTCAGCAGGAACGTCAGGCCGGCGAAGACGGTGGCGACGACCCGGGCCTGCCGGTCGCGGGCGCTCGGCAGCACGGCGGTGACGATCGCGCCCAGCGCCGGGACGACGAGGAGCGCGACCAGCAGCACCTGCGCGGCCGACCAGTCCGGGTCGAGGTAATCGTGGTACATCAGATCAGGGCTCCCCACCACGCGACGAGCCCGAGGACGAGGGCGCCCGCGCAGACCGCGAGCACCGCGGCGGGCAGGCCCACCCGGTGTGCCAGGGCGAGCAGGCCACCGAGCCGGCTGGTCAGCGTGCCGGTGCCGTGGACCGCGGCGTCGACCACCCGGATGTCACCGGCGGTCACCAGGCGGGCCAGCGCTCTCACCGGCACCACGACCAGCCGGTGCTGGACGTCGTCGAGGCGGAACCCGGCGGCGAACAGCGGACGGAACCGGCCCAGGGCGCGCGCCGGGTCGACGCCGGGTGCCGCCCACCAGAGCCACCATGCGGTGCCGGCGCCGGTGACGAGCAGCAGCATCGGCAGGGCGACGGCCACCCCCAGGTGCGGATCCTCCAGTTCCAGGGCGGTCCGGAAGCCGGGGGCGAACGCGGCCAGGCCGAGCAGCGCGGCCGGGACGGACAGCACGATCAGCGGCCACCGCATCGTGGCCGGCGGGTCGTGCGGGACGTCGGCGCCCGCGTAGTGGGCGTCACCGAAACCGACGGCCCATTCCGTCCCGTGCCCACGGTTCGTGCCGAGGAAGGCCCGCAGCAGCAGCCGGGTCGCATACCAGGCGGTGATCCCGACGGCGAGCAGCGCGGCCACCCAGACCAGCCAGCCGGCCCAGACCGGCGCCGGCCCACCGCCCTCGGTGGCGTGGGCGGCCGCGGTCAGCACGTTCTCCTTGGACCAGAAACCCGACAGCGGCGGCAGGCCGGCCAGCGCGCCGAGGCCGATCACGAACGCGGTGAAGGTGACCGGCATGTGTTCGCGCAGGCCACCCATCCGGGACAGCAGGTTGGTGCCGACCGCGTGGATCACCGCCCCGGCGGCCAGGAACAGCAGCGCCTTGAACGCGGCGTGGGTGAGCAGGTGGAACAGGGCCGCGGCGGGCGAACCGACGGCCAGCGCGCCGGTCATGTAGCCGATCTGGCTCACCGTCGACCAGGCCAGCACGCGTTTCAGGTCGTCCTGGGCGGTGGCGGCGAGCGCGCCGAGCAGGATGGTGACCGCGGCCGACACGGCGAGCACGGCCAGCGCGACCGGGGACTGTTCGAAGAGCGGGTAGAGCCGGAAGACCGCCCACACTCCGGCCGCGACCATGGTGGCCGCGTGGATCAGGGCGGAGATCGGCGTCGGTCCGGCCATCGCGTCCGGCAGCCAGGTGTGCAGCGGGAACTGGGCGCTCTTGCCGGCCACCCCGGCCAGGATCAGCAGCAGCGCGGCGGTCAGGGTGCCCGGTGAGTAGTCGGTGGTCAGCACGCCCGGCAGCCACGAGGTGCCCGCCCCGGCGATCAGGATCGCGATGCCCAGCAGGAACCCGACGTCACCCACCCGGGTGACCAGGAAGGCCTTCACCGCGGCGGCGGGCGCCTCCGGCAGCCGGCGGTCGTGACCGATCAGCAGGTAGGAGCAGGCGCCCATCACCTCCCAGCCGATCAGCATCCAGATCAGGTCGTCGGTCGCGACCACCACCAGCATCGCGGCGGTGAAGACGCTGATCTGGGCGGCGTAGGGGGCGTACCGCGCGTCGTCGTGCAGGTAACCGACCGAGTAGATCTGCACCAGCAGAGCGACCAGGCAGACGGCGATCGCCAGGTAGGCCGCCCCGGCGTCGACCATCGTGCCGAAAGTGACGGTCAGGATGCCGAAGTCGTCGGGAACCCAGAAGGATTCCTCGGGCGGGACATGAGGATCGAAGGCCAGCCGGATCGCGAGCAGCAACGCCCCGGCCGCCCCCGCGACACCGAGGATCGCGGCGATCCTCCTGCGTGGTCCCTCCCCGTCGCCCGGCGGCAGCAGGAGACCGATCAAACCCATGATCAGGGGTACGAGCGGAAGCAGGGGTCCCGCGACATCCACGCTCACCCGGCCACCCGTTCCTCGTCCGCGTCAGCGTCCAGCCGCACCTCGTCGGTGATCACTGCCTGCCGCATGCGGTAGAACTGCAGGACGATCGCGAGTCCGACGCCCACCTCGGCGGCGGCCAGCACGATCACGAACAGGGCGAAGACGCCACCGGTCGGGCCGGCCACGCCCTGGGCTGCCGGGGCGGCCCACGACTCGACGAGCACGCCGGACAACGCCGAGCGCACCGAGACGTCCGCGGTGACCAGGATCAGGTTCACCGCGTTCAGCATCAGCTCGACCGCCATCAGGACCAGGATCGCGTTCCGGCGGCGCAGAACGCCGTAGACACCCAGGCCGAACAGCAGAGCACCCACGACGTAGGGGATGACGACGTGCATCAGGAGCTCCCCTCCCGCGCAGCCAGATCCGGGCGGGACAGGATGATCGCGCCGACCAGGGCGGACAGCAGCAGGATCGACAGCACCTCGAACGGCAGCACCCAGGCGCCGAAGATCTCCTCGCCCATCCGCTCGGCGGTGGCCGGATCGGGCGCCGGATAGCGCACCCAGCGGAAGGCGTCGGCGAACAGCGCGGACAGGCCCAGTCCGGCACCGGCGCCGACCAGTGCGGCGGGCAGAGCCGGGCGGTCCAGATCGGCGGACGGGCCGATCGGGGCGCGGGTCAGCATCACCGCGAACAGCAGCAGCACGACGACCGCGCCGATGTAGACCAGGATCTGCACCCAGGCGACCAACTCGGCGCCGAGGACCAGGTAGAGGCCGGCGAGGGCGCCCAGGCTGACGACCAGGTAGAACCCGGACCGCACCAGGTGGCTGGAGGTGACGACGAGCGCGCCCGAGCCGACGGCCACCACGCCGAGGGCCAGCAGCAGCACGTCCGCGACGGTCACCGGCCGGGCTCCGGGTTCGGGTTCTCGGGATCCGGCTCCGTTGACCGGGGTTCCTGCACGGAGCGCTGGGGGGCGGTCCCCGTGGCGCGCGAGGGTGGGACGGCTCGGGGTGCGGTTGTGGGAGTGGTAGCTCGTACAGCGGAAGGTCTTGCGGTCTTGGCGGCAGTGGCCGCGCCCGGGCCTGCGGCCTTGCGTGCCGCGGTGGCCTCCTCCTTGCTCGGCTCACCGAGCACGTCGTGCGCGGGCGGCGGAGGAACGGTGCGCATCCACTCGCCCAGCCGGTCCTTGTCGTGCAGCAGGGACAGCACGTCGGTCTCGGCGTATTCGAACTCGGGCGTCCAGTGCAGCGCGTCGAACGGGCAGACCTCGATGCAGATCCCGCAGTACATGCAGAGGGAGTAGTCGATGTCGAACTTCTCCAGCACGTTGCGCTGGCGGGCGCGCGCGGCGCCCGGGACGACGACCTCCTCCTTGTGCGAGTCGATGTAGATGCACCAGTCCGGACACTCGCGGGCGCAGAGCATGCAGACCGTGCAGTTCTCCTCGAGCAGCGCGATCACGCCACGCGAGCGGGGCGGCAAATCCGGTTCGACATCCGGGTACTGCTGCGTCGTGGAGCGCCGTGTCATCGTCTTGAGCGTGACGGCAAGCCCGTCGAGCAGGCCTTTGCCGGGCGCGATGCGGTCGCCTTCATCACTCACAAGGAGATATCCTGCCCCTCTCGCCCGAGTGACGCGACCTCACCCCCGGTGGATCTTCCGGTACGGTGAGCGAACGGGTTGAGCGATCCCGCCTGGAGGCCCCGATGACCGCTGCCATGAGCGATGTCCCACCGGCGGACGGCTGGACGGTCGAGGATCTCGACTCCTTCCCGGAAGACGGCGTGCGTCGCGAGCTACTCGATGGAGTCCTGCACGTGTCCCCCTCCCCTGCACCGAGTCACCAGGTCATCGCCGGTCGGCTGATGGTTTTCCTGGAGGAGAACTGTCCGGATCACTACCACGTCAGCCAAGCGAACGACGTGATCCTTTCGCCGCAACGGGTCTTCATACCCGATGTCCTCGCTACCACCGATCTGGCAGCCAGCCGCAATGCGAAGTTCATGGCGGACGAGGTCGTTCTGGCGGTCGAGATCATCTCGCCACGGTCACAGAGCATGGACCGGGTGATGAAACCCGCCCTCTACGCGAAGGCCGGAATTCCGTTCTACTGGATGATCGAGGTCAAGAACGGCCTGACCGTGCACACCCACAAGATCGACTTTGACGAGAAGATCTATAAGCCGACAGGCAGCTTCACCGACACGATCACGCTCGATGAGCCCTGGCCCATCGAGATCTCCATCGCGCGGCTGACCCCTCGTCACATCTGATCATGTGAGGGTCTTCACGGCGACGGTGAGGACGAGCTGGGCCAGGGCGACCGGGACCAGGATCAGCCAGCAGAGGCGTTGCAGCTGGTCCTCGCGCAGGCGGGGATACGTCACACGGAACCAGATGATCACGAAGGACAGGGCGAAGATCTTCAGCAGGGTCCAGAGCCAGCCCAGGTGATCCTCGAACGGACCGTGCCAGCCGCCCAGGAACAGGACCGTGGTCAGGGCCGCGATGACGACGATGCCGACGTACTCGGCGAGCAGGAAGAACGCGAAACGCAGGCCGGTGTACTCGGTCATGTAACCGAAGACCAGCTCGGAGTCGGCGATCGGCATGTCGAACGGGGGACGGCGGATCTCGGCCAGACCGGCGACGAAGAAGACCACCGCGGCCGGGGCCTGCCAGACCAGCCACCACGGGCGCCACGCCTCGACGATACCGGGCAGGCTGAGCGTGCCGGCCGCCATCGCGACGCTCGCGGCCGCGAGCACCAGGGGCAGCTCGTAACCGAGCATCTGCGCGGCGCCGCGGACCCCGCCCAGCAGGCTGTACTTGTTGGCCGACGCCCACGCCGACATCAGCACCGCGACCACCCCGATGCCCAGCACCGCCAGGACCAGGAACAGGCCGATGTCCAACGGCTGGGCGACCAGGCCCGGGCCGATCGGGATGGTCAGGATGACTATCAGGTACGGGAACAGGGCGACGATCGGTGCCAGCCGGAAGATCGTGCGATCAGCATCGCGCGGAGTGATGTCCTCCTTCTGCACGAACTTCACGCCGTCGGCGACGAGTTGCGCCCAGCCGTGGAAGGCGCCGGCGTACATCGGACCGACCCGGCCCTGCATATGCGCCATGACCTTGTGCTCGGCCTGCCCGATGACCAGCGGCAGCACCAGGAAACCGGCCATCACGGCGGCGATCCTGATCAGCAGGTCCAGCCAGAGCGGCATCAGTCGGTCCCGTCCTCGGCACGACGCGGCGGACGGGCCGGACGGGCCGGACGGGCCGCGCGAGCCGGCGCCTCCGGTGCGGGCACCTTGCCCTTCATCGGGCCCCACTCGTTCGGGTCGGGGACACCCGGCGGGCGCATCGGCGCGCGCTTGGCCGCGCCGCCCTCCGCCTCGCCCGGCTCCTTCGCGCCCGGCCACGGCTTCGCGACCCGGGACGCCAGCACGAACTCCTTGCGCAGCGGGTGACCCTCGAACTCCGGGGGCAGCAGCAACGGCCGCAGCCCGGGATGCCGGGCGAACCCGATGCCGAACATCTCGTGCGTCTCACGCTCGTGCCAGTCGGCGCCCGGATAGAGGTCCACCAGGGACTCGATCACCGGCTCGGCGCGGGGCACCCGGGCCCGCAGCAGCAGGCCGTGCCGCCGGCGGGTGGACCACAGGTGGGCGATCACCGAGAAGCCGCCGTCCAGTTCGTCGACGGCCGACAACCAGTCGAAGAAGTCGCAACCCAGCGCACCGGCGTCGCGGGCCGCCTCGGCGGCGAACCACCATCGGGCGGCCGGCACGTCGACCACGGCACGCGCGTGCCCCGGGCCGCCACCGGACACCGAGGCAACGACCTCGCCGGTCCCGGCGTCCTCGGTCGCCAGCAGAACGACCAGCCGCTCACCGACCTCTTCGGGCGTCATGCGTCACATCCTATGATCCGAGCGGGACCTGTAACCTTCCGCCGGGTGGGGACGTATCCGCGTCGATGACTTCCATCGCCGACTCTCGATCGGATCAGCCGCGTGCCACGCGGGACGATCCGCCGTCCTTCGACGAGCTCTACGCCGCGCACTACGCCGGCCTGATCGTGCAGTTCTACGCGTACTTCGGGGACCGGCAGGAGGCCCAGGACGTCGTCCAGGAGGCGTTCTGCCGGGCACTGGCCCGCTGGCGGACCGTCTCGACCTACGAGGACCCGGTCGCCTGGGTCCGCAAGGTCGCCTGGAACCTGGCGGTCAGCCGGTGGCGACGGGCCCGGACCGCGCTCGGATTCGTCCGCCGGCAACGCCTGGAGGAGCCGCGGACCGACGGCCCCGGACCGGACCGGGTCAGCCTGGTCGCCGCACTCGGCACCCTGCCGCCGAAACAGCGGCGGGCGCTGGTCCTGCACTACCTGGGTGACTTCACGGTGGCCGAGATCGCCGAACGGGAACGGGTCGCCGACGCCACCGTCCGGTCCTGGCTGCACCGGGGGCGTACCGCGCTGGCCGCCGAGTTCGAGGGGGAGTCCCGGTGACCGACATCGACCAGCTCTTCGCCGAGCTCCGCACCCGGACGATCGCCGAGGTGCGGCCACCGTCCGTGGACACCGTCCACCGGATCGTGCGGCGCCGCCGGGCCGTCCGGAACGCCGTGGCCGGCACGGTCCTGCTGGCGCTGGGCGGAACCGGCCTGCTGCTCCTGCCGGGTGAGCCGGAACCGGACGCGCCGGACCCCCGGGCGGGGTACGGCACCATCGCCGCCGCCACCGTGAAACTGGATGTGGCGACACCCCGGCTCGGCGCCCTGGTCACCGATCTGGGTGACGGCACCTGGCAGCACCGGCTGGAGCTGATCGGGGCCACCTACCGGACGACGCTGACCTGCGTGGGGGCCGGCGAGATCACCGCGGTCCTGACCCCGGCGGGCGGCGACCCGTCCCGGGTGGTGGTGCCGTGCACCGCGGAACCCCTGGAAACCATGATCGATGTGGTTCTCGGCGGGGACCTCGGGACGCTCACCACCGAGGTCGTGCCGGACGACGTGGCCGCGGAGAGTGCCGCGTTCGCGTACACGACGGCGCTCTCCACGGCTGATCAGGACCGGCTCGGCAAGCTGGCCGGCGGGGTGGTCGGCGGGGTGGTCGGCGGGGTGGTCGGCGGCCTCACCACACCCGCGTTCGTCCTGGGCGACACGACGCCGGCGATCGAACAGCGCCTGACGGGCGCGGCCTATCAGGCCACGGCGGCGTGTGCCGGCACCGGCAGCGCGACGTTCACCGTGGTGGCGACAGGCGCGGACAACACGGAAACGGTCCTCGGGCAGACCCGGGTGACGTGCTCCCCCGCCCCGAAACCGATGACGGTGACCGTCACCTATCCGGCCGGGGCCACCGCGCTGGCACTACGGCTCGCCCCGGAGGCGGACGCGTACGGCCAGGCGGTCGGTGTGGTCGGCTACCGACCGACCTGAAATTGATCGACTGATTACCGCAACCGGCCGGGCGGGGCGGGCGTGTAATGGCCGTGACAGCCACAGCCAGCACCGGAGCGGAGGCACGGATCGTCGTGCGCCGGGAACCGCCACCGTCCTTCGACGAGGTGTACGCGGCCCACTACGCGGACCTTGCCGTGCAGCTCTACGCGTACTTCGGGGACCGGCAGGAGGCCCAGGACATCGCACAGGAGGCGTTCTACCGAGCGCTGGTCCGGTGGGGTGGCATCGCCGAATACGACGATCCGGTCGCCTGGATCCGCAAGGTCGCCTGGAACCTGGCGGTCAGCCGGTGGCGACGGGCCCGGACCGCGCTCAGCTTCCTGCGGCGGCAGCGGGCGGCCGAGACGCACAGCGACGGGCCGGCCCCGGACCGGGTGGCCCTGGTCGCCGCGCTCGGCACACTGCCCGAATCGCACCGCCGCGCGGTCGTGCTGCACCACCTGGCCGACATGAGCGTGGCCGAGATCGCCCAACGGGAAGGCGTCGCCGCCGGAACCGTGAAGTCCTGGCTGCACCGCGGGCGGACCGCGCTCGCCGCCCACTTCGACGTCCACGACAGCACCGGAGGCACCCGATGAGCGACCGGATCGACCAGATGCTCGCCGACTTCCGGTCCGAAGCGCTGCCCGCGGTCCAGCCGCCGGGTACCGCGCCGCTGCGCCGGGCGGCCCGGCTGCGCCGCGCCGCGATCACCTCGGCGGCCGCGGCCGCGGTCCTCGGCATGGCCGCGCTGGTGGCGGTGGTCCGCCCGCCGACCGGGGCGGCACCGGCCGCCGACACCCCCGCCCCCTCCCGGCCGCCGGTCTACACGACGACCGCCCTCACCGACGCGGTGGAGAACGCACTGAACTACGAGACCGACCGGATCTGGACCGACCTCACCGACGGCACCCCGGTCGAGGCGACCCGAAAGACGCTCGGCGGGACGTACGACCTGACGGTCAGCTGCCCCGGCATCGGCGCGATGGAGGTGTCGGTCGACGCCGACCCCATCGTCACCACGGTCCCCTGCACCGACTCCGGTACGCCGATGACCATCCCGGTCACCGTGCCGGAACCGAACGGCGAACTGGCCGTCCGGATCGTCCCGCACGTCGCCGGGCCCCGCCAGGCCGCCGTCGGTTACCGCCTGGAGATGACCGCCGAGGACGTGACCCGGTGGACACAGGCCGCCGAGGACGCGCTGCCCCTCGGCGAGAAGCAGCGGTCCCGCGAGATGTACCTGCTCGGATCCAACCCCGGGACGGCGGACTCCAGCCTCGAACCCGGCACCTACCGGATCACCATGATCTGCCTCGGGTTCGGCAGCGCCGTCCTCCAGGCGGGTGACGCGCCCCTGGAGGACGGCGAACCGCAGGAGGGCGAATCCGACGACGTCGCTACCATCCCCTGCACGGTGACCGGCGGTAGACCAGTCACGGTCACCTACGACGTCACCGACGGCCTCAGCACCTTCCTGCGGCCGGACGGCACCGCCCGCAACACCAGCGTCGCGGCGCTCATGATCGAGAAGGTATGAGAGCACACCGTCGAATGAGGCCCCCTCAGGGAAGGGCTACCCTTTCGCCTATGTCCGTTGCACGCCGGGTGCGTATCGGGACGCGCTCCTCCCCCATGGCTCTCGCCCAGGTCGACCGGGTCCGCCGGATGCTCGCCGAACGGCGGCCCGAGATCGAGGTCGAGGTGCTGCCCCTGTCCACCAGCGGCGACCGCTGGCAGGGCTCACTCGCCGACCTCGGCGGCAAGGGCGCCTTCACCAAAGAGGTCGACCAGGCGCTGCTGGACGGCCGGGTCGACCTGGCCGTGCACTGTGTCAAGGACGTGCCCGGCGATCGGCCGGCTCCGGCCGGCACCGTGCTCGCCGCCTACCTGACCCGCGACGACGTGCGGGACTGCCTGGTCGACCCGGCCGGCCGGCGGATCGAGGACCTTCCCGCCGGGGCACGGATCGGGACTTCGGCCGTACGCAGAATGGCGCAGCTGGCGTTGCACTGGCCGCACCTGACCCCGGTGCCGATCCGCGGGAACGCCAACTCCCGCCTGGCGAAACTCGACGCGGGCGACTACGACGCCCTGCTGCTGGCGGTGTCCGGGCTGCACCGGATCGGCCTGCCGGAGCGGATCACCCAGCCGATCGACGTGGACACCTTCGTGCCGGCGGTCGGCTCGGGCACGCTGGTGCTGCAGTGCCGGCAGGACGATGAGGCGGCCCTGGAGACGGCGACGCTGCTCGGCGACCGGAACACCGCCCGGGAGACCGAGGCGGAACGCACCATGTTGCACATCCTGCAAGGCAACTGCCATTCGCCGATCGCGGGGTACGCCCGGACCGAGCCGGACGGGCGGATCAGCCTGCGCGCCCGGGTGATCAGCCTCGACGGCAAGACGGTGCTCGACGCCCACGAGTGGGCGACCGACCCGCTGGTGCTGGGCACGTCGGTGGCGGCGGCACTGCTCCGGCAGGGTGCCCGGGAGATCCTGGAAGACGCCGCCGGACGCTAGTGTCCTGCGCCGGAAATTCGGTCACAAAATCTGGCGATTGATTCGAGGATCTCCTCGGCGGTCTTGGTCCAGATGAACGGGCGCGGGTTGGCG
>NZ_JZKF01000042.1 GCF_000962825.1 Actinoplanes rectilineatus | reverse complement strand
GTTGTGGGTGTGGTGAATACGGGCGCGCTGGACGCCCGAAATCACCACGCTGTTGTGGGTGTGGTGAATACGGGCGCGCTGGACGCCCGAAATCACCACAGAGGCAGACCCTGACTGCGATTAGGTGTCTAGCGGCCGGAACTCGGTGCGGCGCCCGCACTCACCCTCCTCGCCCGCCAACCGCTTCGACGTCCGCACACCTTGCTCAGCGCCCGAACCCCACACCAGCACCGACCGTCAACAACGTCGGCCCTCGCTGCTCGACAGAGCCCATAAGGACACCCCGCGCGTACGGGGACGACTACGCACGCCGGCCACGGTGTTCGCCCTGGAGGAGGGAAGACCTCCGCGCGTGCGGGGGGACGACGCCGCGGTGGGGAACAGTGTGGCGCCGTTGAGCGGAAGACCCCCGCACGCGCGGGGGTCTTCCCCGGTGGTGCGCGGCCAGCCAGGACACCGTGGTGTCGTCCCCGCACGCGCGGGGTTTTCCGGCCGGTCACTCGGTGGGTGGCTTGGCCGGGCCCAGGATGTCGGCGACCAGGTTGGTGGTCAGGTCTCGGAGCCATGTGTGGGCCGGGTCGCCCGCATGCCGGCGATGCCAGCTGACCGTGGCCGGCGGGGTGGTCAGCGGGAACGGCAACGGCCGCGACCGCAACCGGGCCGGCATCGGGTCGCGCAGCCGCTGTGGCAGGACCGTGACCGCGACGCCGGTGGCGGCGATCGCGATGGCGGCGGCCACGGTGGGCACGGTCGCGACGACCCGGCGGCTCAGGCCGCGCTCGGCGAGCAGGCGGTCGATCGGGCCGGTGGTGCCCTCGTCGCGGGACACGTCGACGAACAGCGCCCCGGCCAGCTGCTCGGCGGTCGGCTGCGCCACGTCGGCGGGATGCCCCTCGGCGACGATCAGGACCATGGGATCTGTGCCGAGGGTACGGGTGACGATCGACGCCGACTCCGAGGCCGGGACACAGCCGACGGTCACGTCCACGGCGCCGCGCGACAGTTCCCTGCTCTCCCCCTGATCCTCCCCGACCAGGCGCAGCACCACCCCGGGGGCGGTGTCGGCCACTGCCCGCACCAGCGGCGGGCCGAGGGCGGCGAGGAACGAGTCGTGCAGCCGGACGGTGAACACCCGTGACAGGGTGGTCAGGTCGAGGTCACGGGCCGGGGTGAGGACCGCGCCGGCTCGGGTGACCAGGTCGCGGACCTCGTCGCGAAGCTCCAGCGCGCGGGCGGTCGGCACCATGTGACGCCCGTTGCGGACCAGGATCTCGTCGCCGGTGCTGGCGCGCAGCCGGGCCAGGATGCGGCTGACGGCGGGCTGGGTGAGGTGCAGTTGCGCCGCGGCGCCCTGGACGCTGCGGTGTTCGAGCAGCGCGTCGAGGCCGGTCAGCAGGTTCAGATCCACATGAACGATGGTAATGCCATTATTGCCGAAGATGCATTGGAGTCATGTCCGATCTCTCCGTAGCGTCGACGGCGCTCAGCACAACGGAGAGGAACCATCGTGACGATCGTCGTACTCGGCGCCACCGGCGGCACCGGCCGCCACCTCGTCGACCAGGCCCTGGCGCGAGGATTCGAGGTGCGGGCACTGGTCCGCGACCCGGCCACGGCGGCGCTCCCCGGGCACGACCGGCTCACCGTCGTCCGCGCCGACGTGCACGACGCGGCGAGCGTCGCGGCCGCCGTCGGGCCTGGCGACACGCTGGTCTCCGGGCTCGGCCCGCGCTCACGGTCCGAAGCCGAGACCCTGGTCGCCGGCGCCCGGGCGGTCGTCGCTGCCGGTCCGAAACGGATCGTCTGGCTCGGGGCGGCCGGCACCGGGGCCAGTGCCGCTACCACGAGTGCTTTCACGCGTACCATGTTGAAGGTCGGACTCGGCCCGGAGATCGACGCCAAAGAGCGCGCCGACGCTGCCATCCTCGACGCCGGAGGCGTCGTCGTCCACGTGGGACCGCTGCTGGGCAGCACCGACGATCCGGCCCTGACGCTGGTGCCGGTGGCGCAGGTCCGCGGCACGTTCTGGCCGACCGGCGCCGCCCGTGCCGCGGTCGCCCGTCTGATGCTCGACGCCGCCACCGGCGACCAGGAAGGCTTGCACCTGGTCAAGCGCCGCTGAGGGACAGTTCGCGGCATGAAGCGGTATCACCGGCAAGGCCAGGGCTCAGCCGGCCGGGGTGATTAGGCGCTCCATCGCCGTGCGGGGCAGTGACGGCGCACGGGCCGCCGCCGCAGCGACGGACGGCTCCGGGTCGTCGAGCAGCCGGACCAGCGTCCGCACCGGCAGACGCGGATGCCCGGCGATCGTCGACCGCACCGAGGGGTCAGGGTCCGCGGCGAGCCGCTCGGCCAGGGCCACCGGCAGGTCGGGATCGCGCGGCGCCAGGCGCCGCATCCGCGGGTCGGGATCGTCGGCGAGCCTGCGCAACACGGACACGGGCAGGGGAAGATCGTCAGCGGGACGCCACCGGGTCCGCTTCACCGGCCGGAACTCCCGGTCGATACGCTCGGCCGTCACCGGATCGACCAGGTGCGGCATGGTCCGCGCCATCGCGGTCCGCACGATGCTCTCCGCGTCTTCGAGCAGCACCCGGACGGCATCCTCCGGCAGCGACATGGATCGTGCCACCGAGGCGCGGAAGCTGACGTAGGGCGACGCGACGTGCGGCAGCGGATCGGCGGTCACCCAGGCCAGGTGCAGACCGCGCAGCTCACCGACGGCCACGTGGTTCTCGATCCCACGGAGAACCACGTTGTCGTCCAGCCCGCCGAAAGGGTCGTGCCGGGCCGGCCCTGGTCGCATCACGTCGTCGTGGATGCGTGACCGCATCGCCGCGGGCGTGTCCGGGCGGGCGAACACCGCCACCCGTACCCGCCGGTTGACGTCCGCTGCCAGCAGGTCCCGCACCGCGGCCGGCAGCCGGGTGTGGGAGGCCAGCATGCGGCGTACGTCGTCGTCCGGATCGGTGGCCAGCCGCTGGGCGAGTTTGTCCGTGAGCGGCAGATGCGCGACCGCACCGGCCCTGGTCAGCGGGTCCTCGACCAGGGCGCCGAGCAGGTCGGCGGGCGGCACCGGGTGCGGCAGCCGCGGAAAGTAGATCGCACACGCTGCGGCGCGGACCCGGTCGGCCGGGTCGGTGAGCAGCGCCCGCCGCACCGGCTCGGGCGCTCGGGTCCAGTACCCGGCGACCGTCGCCCTGACCTGCGGATCCGGATCCCGGGCCAGCGCGGTGAGCGAACCGTCGGGCGTCCGCCGGTTCTGCGCGACCGCCGTGCGGACCTGCGGATCCGGGTCCCGGGCCAGCCGGGCCAGAACCGTGCCCGAGTTACCGGCCCCGGCCAGGGATTCCCGCACCGACGGATCATCGTGTACGGCCAGCTGCAGTCGCACCTCCTCCGGCAGGTGCCGGTTCCGTGCGAGCGGGAAAAGGTCGCCGCTCGTCATGATCTGCTCGATCACGTCGGCGGGCAGGTCAGCCCGCAGGCCCACCCGTTCGCCGCCGCCCGGCCCGGCAGCCAGCCGCCGGAGTAGGTCCGGTGGCAGTGCAGGGTTCTCGGCGAGGGCGTCCAGCATGGAGTCGACTCTCCCCCAGAGCAAGGCCGTCCAGACTCCGGCAGGATAGGGCCGCCGCACGAACCGCGGACACCCGGGCCAGTGCCTCCTGCTCCGGCAGTGTCCGCGGGTTCTGCCACAGCGTCGCCGCCTCGGCGTGGATAGCGGCACCGCCTATCCGGTTGCCGTCACCGACGACGGTTCGCGGTTCCTCAGGTACGCGCCGGCCGCCGCCATGTTCTGGTCCTGGCCGCAGAACCAGTTGTCGACGCCGGCCGCATTCGTCATCGCTAGCAGCAGGGCGTCCGGGTCGGCGAGCTCACCGTTGTCGTCGATGCGGATCGTGACCAGGACGACGCCGGCCGCCGACCGTCGCATCTCGATCTTCATACGCGGTTAGACGAGGCCGTACCGCGGTCCCGGTTCACCGGCAGCGGTGACCGGCGTCATTCGCCGACGCCGGCGGAAGACGACCGCCCCGCCGACAGCAGGTCGGCGCGGCGGGCTGGAATAGCGGAACGAGACGCGATCCGCACGAATTCCGGTCACTGGGGTCACGGCGCAGAAATGTTGACGCAGCGCATTCCCGGAATCAAGCCCGGTGGGTCCGGTCACCATTCCGGGAATTGTCCGAGTTTTCGGATCACCCGGCCGGACCGGTGGATTCTCCGAGCCGGACACCGGATGTCTCCCCTGCCTGAACCGTCTGGACCGGCCGGGGACCTCTGTAGGACCATGAGCGGACCAGCAACGTCACCACCTTCGGATCAGCCGACCGCATCCCCATCATGGATGGTGCAGCACGGGAAGGAGGAGAGATGGCCGGCCGGAATCTGCATGAACCGAGAACCGTTCTGGAACAACTGTTGCGGCAGCAGGATCGCACCTATGACGAGGTGGCCGCCGCCTTCGAGCAGCTGGCCCGCACCCTCGGCGAGCGGGGCCTGAGCATCACGGCCCGACACCTGCGGCGGCTCGCGTCCGGCGAGCGGTCCGGGACCACGCCATCGACCCGGCGCGTGCTGCACGCCATGTTCGGTCTACCGGTCGACGAGTTGCTCCGGCCGCCGGGCGTCGTCCTACCGGTCGCGCCGGCCCGGGCCGCGCCCTCGCCGGCCGTGCATCAGGAGAGGGATCTGCTGGAAATGGCCGCCCAGGAATCACATCGGTTCACGTACGATCAGGAATTCCCCATCAGCGGTGAAGTCATCGACGGACTCCACGACGAGGTCCGCGAACTGAGCACCCTGTTCATCACGCAACCGTTGCCGACCGTTCTCGGCCGCTTGGTCGGCCTCCAGAGCACCACACTGTCGCTGCTCGAACGACGGCAGACGCCGGCCAACGCGCGCCGGCTCTACTTCCTGGCCAGTGTGGTCGCCGGTCTTCTGGCCACCGCCGCCAACGACATCTCCAAACCCGAGCTGGCGATGACGCATGCCCGTACCGCGTACCTGTGGGCCGACTACACCGGCCACGACGGCCTGCGGACCTGGATCCGGGCGCTGCAGTCGTACATCTGTTTCTGGGCGGACCGCCCCCGGGAGGCGGTCCGCTATGCGGAGCGGGGTGCCGGGCCGGCCGGGTCGGCCCGCGGCAGCGCCCCGGCCTGGCTGTATGCCGGACAGGCCCGGGCCTGGGCCGCGCTGGGCAACACGGAGCAGGCGAAACAGTTGATTCACCGGGCCGAGAACGCGATCGAACAGGCAGCGTCCGACGAGCTCGACGAGCTGGGCGGGCTGTGCACGTTCGGCCCTCCGAAGCACCTGTATTACGCCGGCCGTGCTCTCGCGGGGCTGCCCGGGGAGTTCGCGCGGGCCGAACGGTATGCGGTCGACGCGATCGAGGCCTACCGCGACCCGAACCAGCCCGGCTGGGACCGTACCTGTCTCGCCGACTCCCGGATCAGTCTCGCTCTCGCTCGCGTAACGCGCGGGGAGATCGAGGGTGCTTCCGCATCGTTGGAGCCCGTGCTGACGCTGGCGCCGGAGGACCGGATCCACGACCTGGTGCAGACCCTGCACCTCGTGCACCGGGAGCTGAACCGATTCGATACCCCCGGATCCGTGGCATTGCAGGAACGCATCGAGGTCTTCTCCCAGGTCTCACTGCGTCAGGTCCTCGGCTGACCTTCCGGGGCACCGGCCGCGGGTAATTCCGGTTGCCGTTCCGCGCGACGCCGGCGGATATCCGTGGAGAGTTGCAGCGCCGCCGAGACGCCACTCAGGAGCGCAGCGAGATTCTGCAGATTCTGAAAATCGGCGGCGCTCGCCACCACGAGAAGTGTCAACGACGACATCGCGCCGGCGAGTTCCCACGTTTCACGGTTCTGAATGAGTCGCATCAGGCGGTTCATGAGGACCTCCCCGCTCACCGGATTCGCCGTTCGGCTTTTTGATAATCCAGTCGGCGGGGTGGCCTCGGAAGGTCCTGACGAGGACTCATGGCGGACGTGACACGGACCTTCGAGGTCCTGTGAATTCCGGTCGTGGGCGCGTTCCGGTGCGGACGGTCAGGAGATCGGCGCGGTCGATTCGCGGGTGACCAGCCGGACCGGCAGGGTCTCCAGGCCGGATGCCGGATGCCCCTCCATCGCGGCGGCCAGGCGCTGCGCGGCGGTGCGGCCCAGCTGTTCCAGGTTGAGGTCGACGGTGGTCAGCGGCGGGCGGGCGTTGGCCGCCAGGATGTTCCAGTTGTCGAAGCCGATCACGGCGACCCGGGACGGCACCGGGATGCGCTCCTCGTGCAGGACGTCCAGGACGCCGCGGGCGATCTCGTCGGAGCCGGCGAAGATCGCGTCGACGTCGGGGCAGCGTTCGAGAAGCATGCGGGTGGCGCCGCGGCCCCACGCCTCGGACCACATGCCGAACCACACCTCGCCGCCGGCCAGCTCCAGGTTCTCCTCGGCGAGGCGGTCCCGGGCGCCGCGGGCGCGGTCGTGGGCGGCGCCGTAGCCGGGGTCGCCGGTGATGTGGGCGATGCGGCGGCGACCGCAGCGGATCAGGTGGTCCACGGCCAGGCGCCCGCCGCCGACGTTGTCGGTGACCAGGGACAGGTCGTCCGGGTCGTCGGACGGCGCGTACGCGTAGACGACCGGGACCGGCAGGTCGCGGCCGAGGGAGGGGCGGGTGTCGGGGCGGGCGCCGACCACGATGAGGCCGTCGACGCGGCGGGTGAGCAGGGCCCGCAGGTGGTGTTTCTCCCGGATGGCGTCACCGCGGGCGTCGCAGAGGAAGACCGAGGTCTGGTCGGATCCGAACGCGTCCTCGGCGCCCATCAGGATCGGGATGGAGAAGCGTCCCTCCAGGTCGGAGGTGAGCAGGCCGACGGTGCCGCTGCGCTGGGTGATCAGGCCCTGGGCCAGGGTGTTCGGCGAGAACGAGAGTTGCTCGGCGGCGAGGACGACACGGGCGCGGGTCTCCGCTTTGACCTGTGGTTGTCCGTTGAGGGCCTTGGAGGCGGTGGCGACGGAGACGCCGGCGAGGCGGGCGACGTCGCGCAGGGTGACCGGGCGGCCGCTTGACAAGAAAATCACCCCAGGTTTACGTTTCTGAAAACGTTTTCGGCTCTCCGAAACCCGCTTTTCCAGCGCTCAGCTTAGTCCACGCCATGCCAACTCCGAAACATACGTCCGAAACGACACAACGTGGAGGAACACTGTGCGGATACGTATAGCAGCTCTCGCCGCCACCGCGCTGCTGGCGGCCTGCAGCTCGGGGCCGACCGGCCCGGCGTCGACCGGCCCGGTGACCGCCGAGGGCACCGACGACGGCTCCGAACTGACCCTGTGGACCCGGGCACCGCTCGAACTGCAGGCGAACGCCCTGGTCGAGGCGTACAACAAGGCTCACAAGAACCAGGTGAAGCTGACCATCGTGCCCAACGACGACTACGTGGCGAAGGTGGGTGCGGCGGCCGGCAGCGGCGACCTGCCGGACCTGTTCGCCGCGGACATCGTCTACGTGCCGAACTGGACGAAGGCCGGACTGTTCAGTGATCTGAGCGAGCGGATCGGTCTGCTCCCGTACGCCGACAAGATCAATAAAGGCCATGTCGACGCCGGCACGTACGAGGGGAGGAAGTACGTCCTTCCGTTCGTGCTGGACCTGTCGGTGATGTTCTGGAACAAGGACCTCTACCGGGAGGCCGGCCTCGACCCGGAGAAGGGCCCGACCACACTCGACGAGTTCAAGGCGCAGGCGCAGGCCGTACAGAGACTGGGAAAGCCGGACACCTACGGCACCTATTTCGGCGGCAACTGCGGCGGCTGCGGCGTCTTCACCTGGTTCCCGATGATCTGGGCCGGCGGCGACGACGTGATGAACGAGGACGGCACCGAGTCGCTGCTGGACGGCCCGGCCGCCCAGAAGGTGTACGCGACCTGGCGTGAGCTGCAGGCCGCCGGGGCGATCGCGCCCGGTTCCAAGGACGAGACCGGCGCCACCTGGGTCGCCGCGTTCCAGGAGGGCAAGATCGGCGTGATGCCCTACCCGGCGACGCTGCTGCCGACCGCGTCCAAGACCGTGGACGTCGGCGTCGGGCCGATCCCCGGGGCCACCGGCGGCGGCGCCACGTTCCTCGGCGGCGACGGCATCGGCATCTCCAAGGACTCGGCGAAGGGCGACCAGGCCTGGAACTTCCTGGCCTGGCTCACCTCGGAGGCGGCACAGAAGGACGTCCTCGCCGCCGGCAAGAGCACGGTGGCCCGGACCGATCTCGCCGACCCGGCGAACCCGGTCGACCAGGTCGCCGCGGCACCGCAGAGCCGGACCCCGTTCGCGGTCAACTTCCAGCAGGCGTTCAACGCGCCGGGCAGCCCGTGGGTGACCCTGTTCCGCAACCAGGTCTACGGCGATCCGGCCGCCCTGGAGAGCGACAACGACGCGGTCACCGCGGTACTCGGCCGGTGAACCGGGGCGGCTGGGCCTACGCCACACCGACCGCCCTGTTCGTCGGCGTCTTCTTCGTCGTCCCGATCCTGCTCGTCGGCCGGATGTCGATCTCCGACTGGGGGCTGTTCGCCGGAGACCGCGGCGTCAACGTGCCGGCGAACTTCACCTCGGCGATCGACGACCGGCTGTTCTGGCCGGCGGTGTGGTTCACCGTGAAGTACACCGTGGTCACCACGGTCATCCTGCTCGGACTGGCGCTCGGACTGGCACTGCTGGTGCAGGAGTCGAACCGGTGGACCGGCTTCCTGCGGACGTCGTTCCTGGTGCCCGGCGCGCTCGGGCTGGCGTCCGCGTCCCTGCTGTTCTACGCGCTCTACTCGCACCTGCCGGGGATCCTCGGCACCCCGGGCCGGGCGCTGTGGTCGACGGTCGGGCTGGTCGTCTGGCGGTTCGCCGGCTTCTACATGCTCCTGCTGCTGGTCGGCCTGCAGGGCATCGGCGGCGACGTCTACGAGGCGGCCCGGCTGGACGGCGCGGACCGGCGGCAGACGTTCCGGCACATCACCCTGCCGCTGCTGCGCCCGTCGCTGGCCCTGTGCACGATCCTCTGCGTCACCGGGTCGATGCTCGCGTTCGACCAGTTCTACATCCTGACCAAGGGCGGCCCGGACAACAGCACCATCACCATCGTGCAGCTCGTCTACACGATGGCGTTCGGCGGGCAGAACGACCTGGGCCGGGCCGCCGCACTGTCCATCCTGGTGCTGTTGGTCCTGCTGGCAGTCAACATCGTGCAGTTCCGCGGGCTCCGGGAGAAGGCATGACCCGTAACACCCTGGCCGGTGCGCTGGCCGTCCTCTTCCTCTTCCCGCTGGGCTGGGCCGCGGTCGCCTCGGTCAGCCCGCAGGCCGGCACCGCGCAGGTCGACGGCTGGGGTCTCGGCAACTACCGGACCCTGGCCGCCTACCAGGCCGGCATCGGGCAATACCTGCTCAACTCCACCGTCGTCGCCCTGCTGACCGTCCTGTTCACGCTGGTCACCGCGGTCCTCGGCGGCTACGCCTTCGCGATGTTCCGGTTCCCCGGCCGCAACGTCCTGTTCCTACTGGTCCTGGCCATCCTGATGGTCCCCTACGCGACGCTGCTCATCCCGCTCTACGTGCTGCTCAACCAGCTCGGCCTGCAGAACTCCCTGCTCGGCCTGGCACTGGTGCTGGCGATGTTCCAGCTGCCGTTCGCGACGTTCATGATGCGGATCTCGTTCGAGGCGATCCCCGCCGAGATGCGCGAGGCCGCCCTGATCGACGGCTGCGGATCGTTCCGGGCACTGCGGCACATCCTCGTCCCGGCCGTACGACCGGGACTGATCACCGTCGGCCTGTTCGCGTTCCTGGCCGCTTGGAACGACTTCATCACCCCGCTGGTGCTGATCAGCGACTCCGACAAGGCGCCCCTGCCACTCGCCGTCGCCAACATGCGCCAGCAGGTGATGGGCATCGTCGACTACGGCGCGACCGAGGCCGGCGTGGTCGTGCTGGCCCTGCCGTGCGTCCTGCTGTTCCTCGCCCTCCAGCGGCACTACGTCCGCGGGTTCATGTCCGGCGCTCTCAAAGGTTGATCACACGTGACGACGGTTTTCGACAAGTTCGGCGGTCCCGCGGCACCGAGCCGCGGACGTCTCCGCCCGCTCGGCCTGCGCGAGGTGACGTTACGCCCCGGCTTCTGGCAGCGCCGCCAGGACGTCAACAGCGCCAATTCCCTTCCCCACATCAGACATTGGCTCGGCCTCTCCGGTTGGCTCGGCAATTTCTCGTGTACGCCGGAAGAGCGCCGTGGCCGGGAGTTCTCCGACAGCGAGGTCTACAAGTTCCTCGAGGCGCTGGCCTGGGAACACGGCCGCACCGGTGATCCCGGGGTGGACGCGATGTTCCGTGAGGTGGCGGGGCAGGTCGCGGCCGCCCAACTCACCGACGGCTACCTGAACACCAACTTCGGGCGCCCCGGGCAGCAGCCGCGCTACTCCGACCTGGAGTGGGGGCACGAGCTCTACTGCTACGGCCACCTGATCCAGGCGGCGGTGGCACGGGCCCGGACGTTCGGCCGCGACGACCTGGTCGAGGTGGCGATCCGGGCCGCCGACCACGTCTGTGACACATTCGGGCCGGACGGCATCGCCTCAGTCTGCGGGCACGCCGAGATCGAGCCGGCACTGGTGGAGCTGTACCGGGTCACCGGCGACGAACGGTACCGTGAGCAGGCCCGGCTGTTCGTCGAACGGCGCGGCCACCAGGTGCTCGACGACATCGAGTTCGGCCGGGCCTACTTTCAGGACGACACTCCGGTCCGGGACGCGACGGTGCTGCGCGGGCACGCGGTCCGGGCGGTCTACCTCGCGTCCGGGGCGGTGGACGTGGCCGTCGAGACCGGCGACGACGACCTGCTCGCGGCGGTGACCCGGCAGTGGCGTGCCACGGTGTCCCGGCGCACCTACCTCACCGGCGGGATCGGCGCCCGCCACCAGGACGAGGCGTTCGGCGACGACTTCGTGCTGCCGCCGGACCGGGCGTACTCGGAGACCTGCGCCGGCGTCGGCTCCATCATGCTGGCCTGGCGTCTGCTGCTCGCCGGTGGCGACGCCGCCTGCGCCGACCTGATCGAGCGGGTCCTGTTCAACGTGGTCGCGACGTCGCCGTCCGACGACG
The DNA here is from genome assembly GCF_000962825.1 of Actinoplanes rectilineatus. Taxonomy (GTDB): domain Bacteria; phylum Actinomycetota; class Actinomycetes; order Mycobacteriales; family Micromonosporaceae; genus Actinoplanes; species Actinoplanes rectilineatus. The sequence goes on along the minus strand of NZ_JZKF01000042.1, from coordinate 69,068 downwards.
GGACCCGCTTCTTCTACACCAACACGCTGCACCAGCGGGTCCTCGGCGCCGAACCCCCGGCCGACGCGATCGTGCCACGAGCGTCGTCGACGTTGCGGGCCCCGTGGTTCTCGGTGTCGTGCTGCCCGACGAACCTGGCGCGGACCTTCGCCAGCCTGGCCGCCTACGTCGCCACCACCGACGACGAGGGCCTGCAGATCCACCAATACACGGCGGCGACGATCAGCACGACCCTGCCGGACGGCGCCCCCGTCGGCGTGGAGATCGAAACGGACTACCCGTCGCGCGGACGGATCCTGATACGGATCTGCGAAACACCACGCCGCCCGTGGACGCTGTCCCTGCGGGTGCCGCGGTGGGCGTCGGGCGCCCTGCTCGACGGCGAGCCGGTGTCCCCGGGCGTCGTCGCGGTGCGGCGCGACTTCACGGTCGGGTCGACGATCGTCCTGGAGCTGCCGGTGGGGCCGCGGCTGACGACGGCGGACCCGCGGGTGGACGCGGTGCGGGGGTGCGTGGCGGTCGAGCGGGGGCCGGTCGTCTACTGCGTGGAGTCGGTGGACCTGCCGCCGTCAGTGCCGCTGGACGCCCTGCGGCTGGACCCCTCCGTGCCGCTCACCGAGGACGGGGGCGCGGTGGTGGCGACCTGCTCGGTGGTGTCCCTGGACGACTCGCCGTGGCCGTACTCCACCGACCATCTCCCGAAAAATGCTGACACAACGTCGGTGACGCTGCGGCCTTACCACGACTGGGCCGCGCGCGGACCGTCCACCATGCGCGTCTGGCTGCCGCTGGACCACTGAACCGGGTCGTGGGCGCGCGCTTCCGGGGGCGGGGGCGCGCCCCACGACCCACCGCACCCGGCAGGCGCTCAGCGGCAGCCGGCGTGGAAGGTGCCGGGGACGGCGAAACGCCGCCATTCGGTTTCGGTCAGGCCGCGGCCCACAACCGCGCACGCGGCTGAGATGAGAGCGTCGTCCGCGACCGGGATCCGGCGGGTGCCGCCCTCGTCGTCGAGGTGGATCAGGTGACGGTCGTCGGCGCTGAACGCGTACTCGCCGAAGGGGTCCGGGTCGGTGCCGAGCACGGCCAGGGTGTCCGCCGCGACGATCTCGCCGTCCGTGGTCACCAGAGTCCTACCGTCGTGGCTGAAGGTGGCGACATCACCGGAGAGCCGGGCGGCCGCCACCTCCGTGCACGTGCCGACCGTGGTGTCGACGAGGTGGAGCTGGCCGTCCTGGCCGCTGACCGCCAGGCGGGTGCCGTCCGGGGTGAACCGCATCGACCCGCCGCCGGTCACCGACGGGCCGAAGAGGGCGGGGCAGCGGATCCGGACCCGGCCGTCGGAGGTGCCGTAGACGGCCAGCCCGCTCAGGTGGTCGGAGGCCGCCAGCATCCGGCCGTCCGGGCTGAGCACCGTGGACACCGTGTACGGGCGGGGCAGCGCGTCCAGCCGGAAGCTCCGGATCCGGGTGCCGTCGCCGCGGTATACGACGGCCTCCTCGTTCGTCCGGCCGTCCACGCCGACCAGCACCCGGCCGTCGGTGCTCGCCATCACCTCGCCGGGCAGGTCGGTCACCAGCCGGGCCGGGGTTCCGGCCGCGTACGTGCCGGTCCGGTGGTCGAGCCCGCTGCGGCCGAACGAACTGTGCGACACGGCGATGCGCGTGCCGTCCCGGGCGACCGTGATCCCGGTGGCGCCCGCCGCACCCGGCAGGGGGAGGCGCCACTGCTCCCGTCCGGTGGTGGTGTCCCAGGCGACCGCCGTCCCGTCCGCGGTCATCGCGGCAGCGGCAGCACCGTCGTTGATAAGGATCGGACTCGACGCGCCGGGGAGCTCCGGAACCGCGCCGAGGCGGAACGGTGGCCCGGTGCGGTCCACCTGCCAGACCGTCGGGGTGCCGCCCGCGCCCACCGCGACCAGGATCTCACCCGTGCCGTCGAACGCCACCGCATACGCCCCACCCACCGACCCCGGCAGCAGAGCGGGCCGCTCCCCCGGCTCGTCAAGGTCCCACAGAAGGATGCCGTCCGCGGTGCCGAGCGCCAGGCGACGGCCGTCGGGTGATGCGGCCGTGCCGCCGACACTGCTGGAGATCACCTCGTCGGGCACCGGCCGGGTCAGGCGTTCCGAGGTGATCCCGGTGTCGCCCCATCCGATCAGGGCCGACTCGTCGGTCGAGAATCGTGCCCACGGCGTCCAGTGGACCTTCCGCAGGGCTCCGGTGGCGGCGTCGATCAGAAACCGTACGGTCAGATTCTCCGCACCGCCGCCCGCGGTGACCGAGATCAGCTTTCCGGACGGGCTGAACACCACCTGCCCGACCGTCATCCCGGCGGGCACCGGCACGCGGACGTCCCGGTCCGGGCCGCCGCCGTGCACGACCACCCGGCCGCCGGACTCGGCCAGGGCGATCCGGTCGCCGCGCGGGCTCAGTGCCATCGCGACCGCAGCGGTCGGGTATCCGGCGGCTGCGCGGCCCGTCGCGGTGTCGGCCACCACCGCCCGGCCCGCGGCGAACAGCCCGACCCGGCGACCGTCCGCACTGGTCACAGCACCCCGCTCGGCATCGATCCCCAACGCCGGCCCGGTCACCAGCCGCGCCCCGTCCCGGATCCGCAGCCGGCCGTCCGCCCCGATCACCACCACGCGGCCGCCCCCGGTCACCGCAGCGACACCGGGCACGGTCGCAAGATCGGCGCCGGTCCGCGGATCAAGGAAGACCACCACACCGGCCCGGCGAACAGCGAAGGCACCGTCGATCAGGGCCGTCTCCGACTCGTCCTCGACCGCCTCGGCGACGATCCGCCCGGTGCCGGCCCGCGGCTCCCACAACCGGACCCGGCCCGATGCGTCGCGGGCCAGCAGGAACCGCCCGTCCGGGCCGAAGGCCAGCTCGCAGACGTTCGTGTCGCCCTCCGCCGCGGGCAGCACGATCGGTGTCCCGTCGCCGCCGGTCACCGGCCACACGAAGATCCGCCCGTCCGTCGATCCGGCGTCGCCGGGCCCGTTGTTCGCGGCCGGGCAGTGCGCACCGGCGACCCACTGCCCGGCCGCGCTGACCGCCAGGACCCGCAGGTCGAACGGCGCGGACCGGTCACCGGGGGCGCGCAGGAACCGCCGGACGCCCCGGCCGGACTCGAGCACCGCGCCGAGCAGGCCGCTCCGGGCCTCGTCGGTCGGCGCCAGCGCGACGGCCCGGACGGCGAGCAGCAGCGCCAGGTCGAGCCGGGACGGCCGCAACTGGACCGACTGGGCGGCGAGCTGCCGGGAACTCGCCTCCCGGGAGCGCCGCACGGCGAGGACGGCGGTCACCGAGGCGACCACGGCAAGCGTGGTCAGCAACGCGATCGCCACGCGACGGATCCGGACAGCCTTGCGATGCTCGCGGACGTCCTCGCCGTAAAGCTCGTCGACGTCGCGGCCGCGTACCCGAGCAGAGATCTTGGCGATGACGTCGGGGCTCATCCCGGCCGGGGCGTCCAGATAGGTCGGCTCGGCCGGGAACGCGCCGGCGAGCGCCGGTGACACCGCGTCCGAGGCGGTGAAACGCCCGTCCGCCCAGTGCAGCGTGCCGCCGGTGCGCACCAGCACGATGTGGTCCGGCGACCGGGTCGCCAGCCAGTACTCGATCTCCTTGGCCACCCACCGGGACCGGGCCGACGCGGGTGAGGCCAGCACGATCAGGAACCGGGACCGGTCGAGGCAGCGCTGCAGGTCACGTTCCAGGTCAGGTGACGCGGACAGGCTCGCGGCGTCCAGGAACACGCGCAGGGCCCGCATCCGGAACCAGGGCCGGGCGAACCCGTGCAACCCGCGCCGGAGTTCCTCGGCCGCACCGGCGTCCGGCACCCGAGCGTACGAGATGAAAGCGTCGTATCCCCTCGCCACAGGCCCAGGCTAGGGATCCGCGGCGCCCCGGGCCACACTGTGCGTGCGCCGCGTCCCGGCTCAGAGATCGTCGAGCTGGATGAGGCCGTCCTGCAGTGCCCGCGCGACCAGGGCCGCCTTCGTGGAGGCGGGACGGCCGGCGCGGGCATACCGGACGCGCACCCGGTCGATGTAGCCCTCGACCGTCCGTGGCGACAGGTTGCAGCGGGCCGCCACCAGCTGCTTGGACTCGCACTGGAACCAGGCGAGCAGCACCTCCTGCTCCCGGTCGGTCAGCCGGGGGCGGTCCGAGGCGTCGTTCGCCGACATCGCCCCGGCCAGGGCGGGTGGCACGTAGGGCAGGTCCTGGGCGGCCGCCCGGACCGCCGCGACCAGGTGCTCCTCGCCCTCGGCCTTGGTGAGGAAGGTCGCGCAGCCGGCGTCCAGGCAGCGCAGCGCGGTCTCCCGGTCCTCGCGCATCGTGTAGACGACGACCCGCCGGCCCGCGGTGACCAGTTCGGTCAGGGCGTCCCACGCCACGGTGGGCCGGTCGGCCAGCTGCAGGTCCAGGACGATCACGTCGGCGAGCAGGCCGTCCGGGCTCCAGGGGAGGCGCGGGTCGCTGCCGGCGGCGGTCACGGTGATCCCGGCGCCGTCGAACCAGGTGCGCACCCCGGCCAGCACCACCGGATGGTCGTCGATGATCGCCACGGACGGGTTCAGACGGGACATGTCAGCTCCACCCACAGAGTCTCGCCGATCGTGGTCGTCCGGATCACCAGGGGTGCCGGAACCTCGTCGATCGAAAAACCGGAACCCGCATCACTGGTACGCGCAACGACACTCAAACTCAGATGGGTGGCCGTCGGCACCGCGGTCAGCCGCAGGCGTGCCCCCGGCAGCCGGGCGGCCTCCCGGACCACGTCGCAGGTCGCCCGGCGCAGCACCGGGGGCAGGTCCCCGGCGTGCACGGTCACCTCGACCGGGATACCGGCGGCCTGCACGTCGTCGAGGCAGGCGGACAGGTCGTCGCCGAGCGGGTCGTGGCCGTCGCCGTACCATTCGGCGAGCAGGCGGCGGACCTGGGTGGACGCCACCCGGCTGCGCTGGCGCAGGGTGTCGTCGGGGTCGGCGTCGGCGAGGCTGGCCAGCACCGGTTCCACCGCCGCGGCGACCGCCCGGGACCGGCGCAGACGGTCCTCGTGCAGGGCCTGCGCGACGATCTGCCCGGTCCGGATCGCCTCCTGGGCGCGGTGCTGTTCGTTGGCGGCCAGCGCCGACCGGGCGACCGCCTGGATCGCCAGGGCGACCGGCAGTTGCAGGCCGAAGATGCCCAGGGCCCGGGCGATCATCCGGACCATCTCCGGTGCGCCGGCCGGGATCGCGACGACCATCGCCAGCACGACCGGCAGGGTCAGCCACAGCATGAGCGGGCGCAGCCGGCCCGCGGAGGCGGTGGTCAGCAGCAGCCAGCCGTTCACCCCGATCGCCCAGTTGGCGCTGGTGTGCTGCAGGTCGGCGGGCACGGTGAGGGTGACCGCCGCGGTGGCGCCGAACGTCACCGCGGTCAGCAGGAACGCCAGGACCCGCCAGGTCGGGAAGACCACCGACACCGGGGTGACCGCCCAGGCGCCGACGCTGGTCAGGTAGGCCGCGGGCTGGATGCCGGCGCCGGACAGCCCCTCCTCGCGGTAGAGGACCAGCAGCATGATGCCGGCGACCACCCACGAGCCCCAGCGGAACGCCGTGCGGATGTCGGTCATGCGGCCGGCCAGCGCAGGGCGATCCGGGTGCCGTGGCCGGGGGCGCTGACCACCCGCGCGCTGCCGCCGGCCCGGCGCATCCGTTCCTCGACCGACAGCCGCAGACCCAGGTGTACGCCGCCCGGCACCTCCTCCGGCCGGAAACCGCACCCGTCGTCGGTCACGTCCACCTCCACCACGCCGGGTTCGGGGTGGCGGACCGTCACCGCGGCGCGGCCGGTCCCGGCGTGCCGCTCGACGTTGCGCAGCGCCTCGTCGCGGGCCGCCAGCAGCGCGTCCACGGCGTACGGCGGAATGGTCCCGGCCTGGTCCGGCGGCGCGGCCGTGACCGTGACGTCGAGCGTGCCGCCGTCCGGGGGTGTGCCCAGGTCGGCGACCGTGACCAGGCGGGACGCGGGTTCCAACAGGGACAGTTCGGACCGGGCGCGGCGGCGCAGTTCGGGGCCGCCGGCGCCGCGGGCGGACGCCGCGGTGAGTGTCGCGGCGACGGTGTCGTGCAGCACCGCCAGGTGTTCCTTGACGTCGGCCCGGCGGGCGGTGGTGAGTTCGGCGTCGCGTTCGGCGGCGGCCGTCGCCCGGGTGAGTTCGTCGACCCGCCGCGCGTTGCGGACCACCAGCTCGATCAGGGCGCGGGCCATCCCGGCCTGCCAGAGCAGCATCGTCGCCTGGGTGGTGCCGTGGTCCCAGCCGTCGCCGGTGGCCAGCGACGATCCGGCCCACATCGCGGCCGCGGCGACGAGCGCGTAGCCGAGTCCGGCCCACGGGCGGGTGAGGATCTGCGCCACGCCGACGCAGATCGACGTCACCGGCCGGGACCAGTCCTCCAGGTCGAGGTATCCGTGCGGCGGGTCGAGCCACGGCAGCAGCACACACGCGGCGGCCAGCGGGATCACGTCGACCGCGGCCGCCCACCGGGGCCGGCGGCCGGCCAGCAGCGAGACGGCCTGCCAGACCAGGACGACACCGACGATCACCACGGAACTCGCCACCGGGGCGCCGACCGGCAGCAGCACGGTGCAGCCGACGACCACGATCACCCGGGCGATCACGGCGAGCCGCGCGGCGCCGGCCCGGACCGACGTCTCCACCGGCCCGGTGATGCGATTATTGCTCAACGACCCCTCCCGGACGCACACGCTATCCGACAGATGAGGGTCGTTCACCCCTCATGGTCTCCGTGACGAATAGGTAACGTCCTGACTCGACAGGGGCGCACCAGTTCAACCGGTCCGTCACGGACCGGTTCAGGCACGGCAGGGCACAACGGGGGCGGGTCGTGTTCCCAGGCGGGAACACGGCCCGATGTGTCAGGCCGGACGCCACCCGGTCGCCGGGGCACGCTCGGTGAAACGCTCGCCGATCAGCCGGTGCGTGGCGGTGTCCGGATGCAGCCGGTCCGGCAGCGGATGCCGTGCTGCGTCCGGTTCGCCGTAGAGGTCGAGTCCGTCCAGGTAGTACAGGTGATGGTCGTGTTCCGCCCGCTGGGCGACGATCCGCGCCAGTTCCGCCCGTATCATCCGCAAGGTCAGCTGGCCCTGGCCGGTGGCGGTGTACTTCAGCTCCCCGGCGCGCAGTGCCTCGACATCGATCGCGCCGGGTCCCGGGGTGTCCTCGTGGATCGGGCACAGGATCGGCGAGACCACCAGCAGCGGAGTGTCCGGATGCCCGTCCCGGACGGTGTCCAGGAAACCGTGCACGGCCGGACGGAACGCCCGCATCCGCATCGCGTCGGCGTTCACCACGTTGATGCCGAGCTTGACGCTGATCAGGTCGGCCGGGGTGTCGCGGATCGTCCGGGCGGTGAACGGGTCCACCATGGCGCTGCCGCCCAGACCGAGGTTGATCAGGTCGTGCCCGGCCGCGGCCGCGGCGATCGCGGGCCAGACGCCGGTCGGGTTCGCCGCGTTGGAGCCGTGACTGATCGAGCTTCCGTGGTGCAGCCAGACCGGGCGGTCCCCGGCCGGCGCGGGCAGCACCGGCTCGTCGGTGCGCAGCTCGACGAGTTCGGTGGACTCCAGGTGCGGCAACCAGATGACCACGTCCTTGAGCGTGTCCCCGAGATCACCGAAACGGATCGTGCCCGGTGCCGCCTCGGTGACCGTACGGGCGCCGGTCGTCATGTCGATGCTGATGAACGTGGCGTCGTCGACGGTCGCCTGCCCGGCGAGACGGCCGTCCACCACCAGGTCGTAGACGCCCTTCGGCCGCTGCGGCATGCCGATCATGCCGCGCCGGGTGGGCAGCGCCTCCAGCTCGATCACCGAGGCGCGGGTCCGGAACTCCAGCCGCACCCCGGACGTCTCCGCCTCGACCATGCTCAGCTGCGGGTCGTCACCCTGCTCCCGGGCCCAGGCGGGCAGCCGGTGCGGGCGGACACCCCGCCCGGTCTCCTCCAGCTCGGCGGCGCCACGGATCAGCTCCGCGGTGATCGGCGTAATGATCATCGAATCAACTCCCGGCAAGGTCCCGGCACAGGGACAACAGACGTTCATCCTCGCTGATCTCCGCCGGCGACAGTCCGAGATTGCTCACGTTGTGACGCAGCACGACGGTCAGCTCGGCACGGACGTACCGCGCCGCGTACCGGACATCGCCGGTCTCCGCCCACAGGCGCGCGATACGCGGGCGCACCCGGGGCGCGGCCTCCCACACCCGGCCCAGCCGGCGGGCCGCCTCCCGGTCGCCGGCCACCCGCCACAACGCGGCCGCGGCGGACGCCGCCACCGCCGCCTCGACCCGGCCGTTCATCAGCTTCGCGAGCCGCCGTGACCGGTCCTTCACCCGGATGCCGAGGACCGCGAGACCGTCGATCGCCGCCACCCGGTGCTCCGCGTCCGCCCGGCGGTTGTCGAAATACCGGTCGTACACCCCGGCAGCCGCCGCGACATCCCCGGTGACCTGCCAGATCGCCCGGGCCGCCGCCAGTTCCAGCACCGGATCACCACAGGTCAGCGCCTCCCGCACGGCCGGTGCCCGGCCCGCCACCGCGCGGCCGGCCAGCGCCAGCAGTCCGAGAGTGACCAGATCGATCGGCTCCGCGTCGAGGAAGTCGACGGCGTCGTTCGGCGCGACCGCGGTCAACGCATGCAACAGGCCCACCCGGTGCGGATCCTGCCGCAACCGCCGCAGCAGCGTGCGGCGCAACGGCCGGGCCCGCACCCCGAAACCCGCGATCGACCGATACAGACCACCCGCGTCCGGGACCTCGTCGAGCAGCCGGCCCAGCATCGGCAGCACCCGCTCGTCGCCCAGACCAGCCAGGGTCGTCACCGCCGGGCCGAGCACCGGACCACGCGGGCCCTGCACCACCCAGGAGACCCGGTCGTCGCCGGCACGCGGGCGCACCCAGCGGTCCTCGCGCGGCAGCGTGGCCCACACCTCGTCGGCGGCCGGCCGCGCCATCTCGCCGATACTGCCCAGCACCCGCAGCGCAGCGGCCCTGACCTGCGGATCCGGGTCCCGCAGCAGTTCGGTGGTGCGCCGCACGACCGGCCGGTAGGGGGCGCGCAGCCGCTGCACCAGCGACGGCAGCTGGCCGAGCGCGTCCAGCCGGGCCTCCCCCGCGTCCATCGCGAGCATCGTCTCCAGCAGGCCGAGATGCGCGCCGACGTCGTCCCGGTAGGTCGCCCGGATCGCGGTCACCACCCGGTGATAGCCGGGCGTCCACTGCCACGCCGACGTCCGGCGGCCGGTCAACAGCGGCTCGACGTCCACGTCCACCGGCTCCGGTGTCCGGTTGAGACCTTCCCGGTAGGCGTCCAGCAGCGTCGCGCGCGCCGTCTCCGGGTCGAAGGCCGCCGGGTCGAAAACCACCGCCGCACTGGGCGGGACCGGCTCGGACATCCGGGTCAGCTCGGCCAGCGCCTCGATGCGAACCCGCAGGTCACCGTCGCTGTCGGCGACCCACGCCAGGAAGGCGCGAACCGGCTCCCGGCCCCGGCCCACCGACCCGGTGATCACGCTGCTGCGTACCAGCATCAGGCGGACCGCCGGGTCCGGCTCCTCGATGTAGCGCCGCCACAGCAGGCCGGTCAGCCCCGGGCGCAACCGGAAGATCGCCCGCAGCGTCCAGGCCGCCGCCTCGCGGACCGCCGGATCCTCGTCGGCGAGGAGTTCCGGCAGCTCAGGACGCTGCGCCAGGAACCGCTTGGCGCGCAGCGTCTCGCCGGCCATCCAGGTCCGGTCCGCGCCGGCCAGATCACCGACCAGCCGCAGGATGCGCCCCCGGTCCGTCCGGGACGGATCAGCCACCAACTCCAACAGCATCGGCAGCGCGTCGACCACCCACGGCCGGACGTCCTCACCCACGGGCGCCGACCGATAAAGACCGCGCAGGGCGGTGGTCCGGGCAGGCGGTTCACCACCGGCCAGATCGGCGAGCAGACGGGGTACGCCGGAAGCGCCGATCCGTGGCCCCCAGCCCTCGTCGCGAACCCCGGTGAGCGGGATGGCCGTGTCCGTCATTCGCTAGATGATGGGGGTACCCGATCCGGCCCGCTACTCGGGGGCATCGTTTACCCGGTGCATCGTCGACCCGGGGCATCGTTCCCGGTCAGGACGGCGCGCCGCTCGGGGCCGTGCCATGCCGGGAGCGGCATTCGTCATAGGTGGTGCAGGTGTACTCGACACTGCTGACAAACGGCAACGCGGACAGTTCGCCGGCGGCCGGGCTGTCCCGGACTTCGCGGACGGCGGCGGCGTCGGGCAGGTCCGCCTTCACCGTCTGCGTCGTCTGCGTCGGCACCTCCGTCGGTTCCCTTGACAGTTCCTCCGACGGCTCCTGCGGTTCACCGTCGGGGAACGACTCCGGGGTGCCGGTGACGGTGATGCTGGTCGCGCCCATCGAACGCAGCAGTTCGTCCAGCTCGGCCTTCTGCTCCTCGGTGGTCTCCGGGACGAGGAGCACGGTGACCGCGGCCTCCTCGTCGGCCCGTTTCTCCAGGCTCTCCCGATGAGAGTCCCCGGCTCCGGCGAAAAGGCCACAACCGGTCAGGCTTGCACACAAGGCGACGACAGCGACGATTCTCGACAGGCGCACCCGCGGAGATTAGCAGTCGGCCATCGCCGAAACTCGATCGACGTCAGGCGTACCCCACAGGGTGGAGACCGCGGCGGAAACGCCTGGCCGGCGCCGGGATAGGGTGCGGGCGTGAGCGAGACACCCCTGTCCGACCTGATGGCGCAGCATGCGGAAACCCGCAGTCCGGAGAGCTACGAGCGGTTCCTGACCGCGTTCCGCGACGCCACCGTCGGCATCGCCGCCGTCGAGGTCGAAGGCATCGAGGACCGGGTGGCCGCCGGCAGCACCCGGCACGGCGACGGCCTGCGACGACTGATCGCCTTCGCCGACCCGGAGGTGGCCGCCAAGGCGCCGGACACCCAGTGCAACGCGGGCATCGCGGGCAGTGTGCTGCTGCAGATGGCGATCCAGGACCCGGACACCGCGGGCCTGCTGGTCAACAGCGCCACCGCCACCATCAGCCTGGTGATCAGCCGCGAGCGGGCCGCCGCCCTGATCGGCTGAGCCTCCCGGCCGGCCCATCCGCCCGCCCGCGCCGACCAGGTCCATCAGGCGAAACCTCCGTTGCTGAGCAGCAGCTGCCCGTTGATCCACTGACCTTGGGGCGAGCACAGGAAGTCCACCAGGTTCGCGGTGTCCCGCGGGGTGCCGAGACGGCCGAGCGGCGTCTGCCGGATGCCACTCGCGCGGATCTCGTCGGTCATCCAGCCGGTGTCGACCGGACCGGGATTGATCACATTGGCGGTGATCCCGAGGTGGGCCAGTTCGTGGGCGGCCGCCCGGGTGATCCGGTCCAGGGCGCCTTTGCTCGCACCGTACGGCAGGTTGCCGACCGTGTGATCACTGGTCAACGCGATGATGCGGCCGCTTCCGGGCGTACCGTGAAAACGCCGTCCATATTCGCGGATCAGCAACCACGTCGCACGGGCGTTGACCGCGAAATGCCGGTCGAAACTCTCCACGGTGGTGTCCAGGAGACCGGAATCGACCGACTCGCAGTGGCACATCACCAGCGCGGTGACCGGACCGATCCGGCGTTCCGCCTCGTCGAAGACCGCTGCCGGGGCGGCCACGTCACTCAGATCGGCCTCGATCGCGGCGACCGACGCGCCGTGGCGGGTGAGCGTCGCGGTGACGGCGCCGGTGGCCCCGGCTTCGACACCCCACTCCATCCGCTGGTCGTAGGCCGACCAGTAGGTGAAGGCGATGTCCCACCCGGAGGCCGCCAGCTGTGCCGCGATGCCGGCGCCGATCCCGACCGTGCGCCCCACCCCCGTGATGAGCGCCACCGGCCGGGATCCGTCCGTCATGACAACGATCCTTGGCGATCCCTGAGACTCGTGCAAACGCTTTTCGGGTACGCGGAAAGCACAGTCACCGGACCGCGCCTCCCGTGGCCGGAAACTCAGCGGGCCGCCGTTCCCTGACGGTCCCCCAGCGGCGGCATCCTCCAGCCCGTCGCCAACCGGGACGGGTACAGGTTCCGGGCGCCGCCGAAGAACTCGGTGAACTTCATGATCAGTGGATCCCAGCGCAGCGGGTCGACGTACGCGGTCCCCGGGATCAGCAGTTCCTCCTCCACATGGGTCCGCAGCACCTGCACCTCGAAAGCCGTCGCCCGGATGTCCGGTTCCATCATCCCGTGGGCCGCGACCACCCGGCATTCGAGCTGGATCGGGCATTCCCGCACCCGGTCCGGCCGCACCGTCTGCGACGGCTGGGCGTGCAGCCCGCTCACCGCGAACTTGTCCCGCACATACCGGTATCCCTGCGCCTGTTTATGCTCGGGCACATCCGGCCGCCCGGTGGTCATCGCCATCCGGTCGATCGCACCGACCATTCCCGAGTCCGGGAGGTTCAACACCACCTCGCCGTGCCGCCGCATGTTGGCAGCGGTCCGGCTGCGGTCGCTCATCCCGAGGACGCAGGTCTGGTCCAGCCACCAGGCCGACGACATCGGCGCGAGATTGGTGCTGCCGTCCTCGTTGAGGCTGCTGAGCACGACGACGGGTGTGCCGAAATACAGGACTTGAAGCCCCGGAACCACATGCATGCCGCGACTCTGCCCGCTGCACCGTCACCGGCGCTGGCGCTTTTCGGACCCGACGATCGTGGACAACGGTACGGTCCGGCCTATCCGAGTACGGTCCGGCCTATCCGGAGCGGCGAAGCCGAAGTAGCGAAGCCGAAGTAGCGAAGCCCCGAGCCGATCATGATGAAGGCCCGGGCGCGGCCGGTTCGAGGAGTCCAGTTCCGTGGAGTTCAGAGCGGCCCCGGGCCTGTGTTAGGTGGCGTCCGAAGAGGTGAACGAAGGCGTCTGGGAGGACCGCTGTCAGATCCAGCCCATGCGCTGGGCGTTGTGGATCGCGGTGATGCGGTTGGGGGCGGCCATCTTGGTGATCGCGTTGGAGAGGTAGTTGCGGACGGTGCCCTCGCTCAAGTGCAGGTGGCGGGCGATGTCGGAGACCGAGGAGCCGGCCGCGGCGAGGGAGAGGGTGTCGCGTTCACGGTCGGTGAGAGGGCTTTCGCCGACCATCATGGCGGAGGCGGCCAGTTCCGGGTCGAGATAACGGCCGCCGGCGTGGATTTTGCGGATGGCGGTGGCCAGTTCGTCGCTCGAGGCGTCTTTCGGGATGAAGCCGCGGACACCGGCGGCCATGGCACGACGCAGGTAACCGGGACGGGCGAACGTGCTCAGGATCAGCACGGACCGACCGGGAAGTTGCTCGGCAACGGACAACCCGTCGAGCCCGGGCATCTCGATGTCGAGAACGATGACGTCCGGCTCGTGGGCGGCGACGGCGGTGAGGACCTCATCGCCGCGCCCGCACTGGGCGACGACGGTCAGGTCGTCCTCGAACCCGAGCATCATCGCCAGGGCCTCGCGGATCAGGTGCTGGTCGTCGGCGAGGAGAACGCGGATCATCGAGCGGCTTTCCGATCGGTCGTATTTTCGTCAGCGGCACATGCGGCGGCCTCCATCGACACGGCAGACGGTCCGGCACCCACCGAAGCAACCGACGAACCGGTATCGGACGGTCCGACGCCGAGCGAAACAGCGGACGAGCCTGCGCCGAGCAAAGCGCCAGATGAGCCGTCAACGGACGAGGCAGCCGCAGACGAGGCAGCCGCAGACGAGGCAGTCACAGGCGAGGCAGCCGCAGACGAGGCAGTCACAGGCGAGGGCTCGGTTGGGCGCTGCGCAGGAATAGCCGCGGACGCCCAGGAATCGGAAGCAGTGGTGAGAGTGCCGAGCGGTGCGACCGCCCGGACCAAAAAGTGCCCGTCGGGAGTCGGCTGAGCCGTCAGGAGCCCGCCGACCGCGGACAACCGCTCGACCATACCCGCCAGCCCACTGCCCGGCTCGCCGTCGGGCGTGGCCGCACCGTCGTTGAGGACCTCCAGGACGGCGGTGTCGCCGGCCGCGTGGACCGAGATGCGACACCAGGTCGCGGCGCTGTGGCGGAGGATGTTCGTCGCGCTCTCCCGGACCACCCAGGCGAACGTGCCGGCCGTGTCGGCGCCGACCAGACCGGCGGGCACGTCGACCTGGCAGCGGATCCCGTCGGCTGCCAGGATGGCGCGCACACTCTCCACCTCGGATGGCAGGTCGAGCACGCGGTAGCCGCGGACCGCCTCGCGGATCTGACGCAGACTGTCCTGTGCCAGACCTCGCACGGCGGTCATCTCGCCGGCGGCCCGGGCCGCGTCGATCCGGGTGAGTTTGCCGGCCAGCTCGCTCTTGACCGCGATCACCGACAGGCTGTGGCCGACGAGGTCATGCAGGTCACGGGCGAACCGCAGACGTTCCTCGGTGACCGCGAGCCGCGTCTCGGCGTCCTTGCTGGCGTGCGCCTGCTCGGCCAGATCGAAGATCCAGACCCAGAGCTGGTTCGCATAGGGCAGCACCAGCGACAGCGTGAGGAACAACCCGGCGGCGAATCCGGGTGGCAGGTGGTCGTCGGGCGCGCCGAAAGGTGCGGTCTCGTGGATGAGCAGGCTGACCGCGGCGGTGGCGGTCGCGGCGAGGAACGTCGGCCAGGGACGGGCCCGCATGGCGGCGAGGCTGAGCCAGCAGGCGCCGACGAACCCGGCGCCGGCCGCCCCGGCACCCTGCGAGACCAGGACGATCAGGGTGCCGGCGCCGGAGAGGACCACGTCACGGCGGAAGGTGGGGGTCGCACCCTGCCAGTGGGTGACCGAGACCCGGGCGACGCGGTAGCCGAACCAGGTGAACCCCGCCATGCCGAACAACCCGGTGACGAACCGGACCGGGGCGAGACCACCGGTGTCGGCCAGCTCGGTCATGACGCCGGACAGAAAACCGATCCAGCCGAGCGCCAGCGCCGAGCCGAGGCTCCACAGGGTCAGGCGCCGGGCCTTCTGGATGGCGGTCTTCATGCGCTTCACCTTACTTTTCGGGTACGACAGAAACACCGCTCAGCCTCGACGCGGATCCCAGCGGAAGTACCGTCGGGCGAGCACCGCGACCACGAGCATCCACGCCGCAAGCACACCCAGTGATGTCAGTGTCGCGGTGAGTTCCGCACCGCCGGCGTACCCGGTGCGGATCAGGTCGGCGATCGGGGTCACCGGCAGGTACTCGGCGATCCGTTGCACCGTCTCGGGCAGGTAGTCCATCGGCATCATCGTCGGAGCGAGACCATAGCCGATGAGCAGCACCGGAACCGTGGCCAGCTGCGCCAGCTCACCGGTCGCGCTGAGCCCGGAGATCACCATCGCGAGCAGGCAGAAGAACACCGCGCCACCGAGCGCGCCGGCCAGCATCAGCACCGGGTTGGAAGGTGCGCCGACGCCGAGCACGATCGCCGCGACGACGAGGACCAGAATCTGCAGCATGGCGACGGCGATCGCGCCGAGTGCACTGCCGCCGAGGATCGCCCGAGCCGGGGCAGGTCCGCTGAGCAGGCGCTTGAGGACCAGTTCCTCGCGTCGGGAGGTGAAGAATCCGGCCAGGTTGACCATCGGCGCGTACAGCAGCATCGCGGCCATCTGACCCGTCACCGCGAAGGTCAGCGCCTCGTCGCCCTGCCCGCGGGCCACCCCGATCAGCAGAGCCGCGACGGCGAGCGGCATGAGGATCGCGTTGGTCAGCGCCGACCGGTTGCGGAAGATCAGGCCCAGGTCGAGACGGGCCAGGCGTACGGTCTGGGTCATCGCACTCATCGGTTGTCCTCCACGACCGTCAGGAACACGTCTTCCAGGGATGCGGGGCGGACCGACAGCCGGTCCAGGGATTGTCCGCGGCCGCCGGCCCAGGCCAGCAGGTTCGCGACGGCCCGGTGTGCCCGCGCACCCGGCTCGCCGTCGGTGACGATGTAGCGGGCGGTCAGGTCGCCGCCGTTGACGGTGATCTCCGGAGCCGCCCCGTCGAGCCGGGGCAGGGCGTCGATCGGCGTGTCCGCGGACACCCGGAAGGCGATCCGGTCCCCGTGGCCGGCGACGACGTCGGTCACGGTGCCGGCGACCCGGATCTCCCCGCGGTGCATGATGGCGATCTCGCTGGCCAGCCGCTCGGCCTCCTCCAGGTAGTGCGTGGTCAGCAGCACGGTCGTACCGTCGTCGACCAGGTCCTGAACGAGACGCCAGGTGACCAGGCGCGCCTCCGGGTCCATGCCGGTGGTCGGCTCGTCGAGGAACAACACCTCGGGGCGGCCGAGGACGGCGAGGGCCAGGTCCAGGCGGCGTTTCTGCCCGCCGGAGAGCTGGCGTACCGCGACACCGGACTTGTCGACCAGGTCGACCAGGCCGAGCGCCTCGTCGCGTCCCCGAGGCCGGGGGCTCAGGTCACGCCACAGGTCGACGGTCTCGGCGACGGTCAGATCGCCGATCAGGCCGCTCTCCTGCAACATGATCCCGACCCGGGGGCGCAGGGCCTTGCGGTCGGCGTACGGGTCGGCGCCGAGCAGCCGGACGGTCCCGTCCGCCGCCGGGCGGAAGCCCTCGAGGACCTCCATGGTCGTGGTCTTGCCGGCACCGTTCGTGCCGAGCAGGGCGAACAGCTGCCCCGGGGCGACGGTGAAGTCGATCCCGCGGACGGCTTCGAAGTCGCCGTACCGTTGCCGCAGCCCGGACACCTCGATCGCGGCGGTGGTACCGGTGGTCACCGGTGTGGACATCGCTTGCGTGCTCATGCCATCGATCCTTCGCGACGGCGGACGCCGACGGCAGTCGCCGCCGTCAGCATCCGTCCGGGAAAAGCGCCGGTTGCGGGGATGACAAATGTCAGAACCCGCCGGTCACCACGACACCCGTGTTACGCCACACCACACCACGCCGCCCCACGCCACACCACGCCACACACACCACGCCACACACACCACGCCACACACACCACGCCACACACACCACGCCGCCCACACCACGCCACACACACCACGCCGCCCACACCACGCCACACACACCGCCCGCGCGCCACGCCGCCCCACGCCACACCGCCCGCACCACGCCACGCCGACCGCGGTGGTCATCGCGACCGGGTCGACGGTGATTGATCTGCACCGGGCCGGCGCCGCGGACCCACACGTGGGCGATCGCGGTCAGCCTCGCGTCGGCAACGAATCCGGAGACGGTGAAGTCGCCGACCGCTTCCACCTCGCCGGGTTCGGTCGTGCTCCAGGCCACCGACGCCGGTTTTCCGGACCCCTACGCCTTCCCTTCGATGGGGTCCGTGGCACTGCGGCCGGTGGGACCGGAGCAGCCGGGACGATCAGCGAAAACATTTTCGGGAAACGTGGCAGCGCCTAGCAGGCGTGTCAACATCCCGTTTTTGCAGGTTGCGTGCCAGTCCACATTGACCATCAAACTCCCCGGAGGCTTCTGCCGAAACAACACTGATGCCAAGTTGACCGGACGGTCCGCTTACTATAGCGTCACCGAGGCGAAGGTGACCACCCGGTCCGCTTAGCCGAGGAGGCAGCAATGAGGGCAGTCGTCGTGACCGGTTACGGCCCGCCGGAGACCTACACCGTGGGCGACCTCCCGGCGCCCGAGCCCGGGCCCGGCCAGATCCAGGTGCGGATCGCCGCTGCCTCGATCAACCCGGCCGACGTCGTCCTGCCGAGCGGGGTCTATCACGATGTCACGCCCCTGCCGTTCCCACACGTGCCCGGCAACGACTTCGCCGGCACAGTCAGCGCGGTCGGCGAGGGCGTCACCACCTACCGGATCGGCGACGAGGTCTTCGGCCAGGCCATCCCCCGCGCGCTGCGCTCCCTTGCCGGCACCTCCCGCCCGTCACTAGGCACGGGCGCCCTCGCCGAGTTCGCGGTCGTCGAGGCCGACACGTCCTTCGTGACCCACCGGCCGCCATCCCTCGGCGTCGAGGAGGCAGCCGCGCTGCCCACCGTGGGCCTGACCGCGCGGGCACTGATGGCCACCGCCGGCGTGCAGCCGGGCGAGACGGTGCTGGTAATCGGCGCCACCGGCGGCGTCGGCACCGCCGTGATCCCGCTGTTGGCCCGTGCGAAAGCACGGATCATCGCGACCACGACAGCCGCCGACGCCGCCCTGCTGCGTGCGCTCGGCGCCGACGAGACCATCGGATATGCGGCGTCGAGCTATCCGTCCGGCGTCGACGCGGCCTTCAACCTGTCCCTGCCCAGCAACGACCTCACCGCGGTCGCCGCCGCCGTCCGCCCCGGCGGCCGCTTGCTCACCATCACCTACCCGGTCCCCGAGCAGGAGTGGATCGGCCGCTCCGACGTCGACCTGCACTTCGTGATCGACATGGACGGCAGGCTCGGCGGCATACGCGACGTCGCCGACCTGGCCGTCAGCGGCGCCCTTCCCGCCACCATCGGTCGGCGATACACCCTGGACCAGGCCCCACAGGCCTGCGCCGACTTCGTCGACCTGCACACCACCGGCAAACTGGTCGTCACCATCTGACAGTCCCGCTGCGCGGCCTCGGGCCTCAGCACCTCCGCTCACCGGACGGGCGGTGAACCACAACAACCGGCACGGCGAGCTATACCCGGACTTCGCACATGACCCCATCTGACCTGCGCTGATTACTTGAAGTTCTGGATCTTGCATGCAGTCTGACCAGCGGCTATGCCCCATGTGCGAAAGACAGGGCTAGACACCTTTCGCAGTCAGGGTCTGCCTCTGTGGTGATTTCGGGCGCTCAGCACGCCCCAATTCACCACACCCACAACAGCGTGGTGATTTCGGGCGTCCAGCGCGCCCGTATTCACCACACCACCAGGGGCGTGGTGAATTCGGGCGTCCAGCGCGCCCGAAATCACCACACCACCAGGGGCGTGGTGAATTGGGGCGTCCAGCGCGCCCGTAAACACCACACCACCAGGCGTGTGGTGAATTGGGGCGTCCAGCGCGCCCGAAATCACCACGCGGACGGGCTTCGCACCCTGACCACGAAACGTGTCTAGAAACAACCGGGCAGGTCGAGAACGGACACCAGGATGAGCCAGGGCGGCCGGGTGAGCCGGCACGGCCGCCCTGGTGCTCGGGCACGTCAGGTCAGGACGGATCGAGTTGCAGATCGCGTCACTTCGGATCGCGTCACTTCGGATCGCGTCACTACAGGTCGGACCATTACGGACCGAGCCATGACGGATCGGATCGTCGGGTGGGAGATGCAGGGCGGTCAGGACGGGCAGGTGGTGGGTACGGATGTGGCGTAAGCGGCACGGATGTTGCTGTCACCGCCACCGATGGTGGTGAAGCGCAGGCGGGTGTCGGTCAGGGACTGCTGGGACAGGGCCGCGGTCGCGGGACCGGAGATCGACCGCCAGCCGAAGCCGGACGACGCCGGGACGGTGGTGGTCGCCAGGACCGTGGCCCCCTGGACCAGGTCGGCGCGCAACTGGGTGCCGGCCCCGGCGTTGGCGTAGAACCAGCCGGTCAGCGCCGATGTGCCGCCGGACAGGGCCTGGTCGGCGAGGGTCACCTCGGTAACCCGGTTCGGGCCGCCCGCATAGATGTAATCGGCGGCCGGCACTGCGGTCGGCTGGGTCACCGCGTCGTCGAGGGCGGCCGCGGCCGTCCCGGTGGTGCCGCCGGTCCACTGGCGCAGGACGTCGCCGTCGGGGCGGAGCACCGTCTCCGGGCCGGTGACCGGGGTCGCCGGGATCGAGCGGCGGACCTCGTCGTGGAAGACGGCGAACGTTCCGGTGGTCGGCGGATCGAGGGCGATGGGCTTCCGATACAGGCCCATCTTCATGTAGGCGGTGCCGGGCTGTGCCGAGTTCAGTTGCGGAAACAACGTCTGGGCAGCCGTCGAGGCGAGCACCTGGGTGTTGTTGTGCCACACGGTCACCGAGCCGGCGAGTCCCCAGCGGACGTCCATCCGGAAGTGGTGCCAGGTTCCGCGGGCGATCGGGGCCAGCACGTGCTTCGCGGCGTCGGTGCCGTCCGGGCGGGTCAGGTGCAGGACGATCTGACCGGACTCGATGATGAACGCGACCGGCGGCGACGAGCCCTGATCGTTGTCGCCCTGATGCCACTGGGTGATGACCTGCCAGATGGGTTTGCCGTCGGTGCCGACCGGGTTCTGCGGGTACGTGGGGTCCAGCATGGTCGACCACTCGTAGCGGACCGTCTGGTTCGACGCCGTCTCGGCGACGGTACGCACGCCTTCGGCCCGCCAGCCGCCGGCGATCGGCTGGCCGTTCGCCGGGTTGACCGCCACGTCGCCGTCACGGACCTCGGCCCGCAGGGCGTGCGGACTGTTGCCCTGCGGCGCGGGGACGATCGTCAGCCGGTCCGTGGTGCCGGCCGGAACCTGGACGGTGTTCCATTCGCTGAGGCTCTCCCCCGGCGCCGACCATGACGGCTGGTAACACTCCAGGGCAGCCGCGGCCGGCCCCGCCACGACCAGTGGCGGCGCGATCCCGAGCGCCAGCCCCAGCAGCGCCGCCGAACCCCGTCGCAGATAGACCCGGCGGGACGAGTCCGGCGGCGACAGCAGGCGAGACGACGAAGCAGGCGGAACAGGCGGAACGGGAGCAGCAGCCGAGACGGGACGGAACGGATTGCGGGACACGTCATACATGGCTTCTCCTTCAGATGGGCCAAGGTGGTGTCCCGACCGAATATCCGCCGCGCCGTCGTGCGGTGACGTACTACCCGTCCGGCCTCACCGGTCCAGGCGACAGGCACCGTGCTGGTCCACGGCGGCGCGGTACGCGTGATCGGCGAAAGGAAGCCGCCAGCACCATCCCCAGGTCAGGATCCTGGTCGACCTGGACCGAACGACATTGCGACCGAACCACATTGCGACCGGACGGACCGTGCACGGTGCAGAGACCGACCCCGAGCGGGGACCGCACCAGCGAGCTCAGCCGGAGACCGGCCGCGACCGCCGACTGGCGACAGCCACGAACCAGCCGAGCGCCGCGATCACCACAGCCAGCGCCGCGAACCCGTACACCAATGTGGTCAGCGTCGCCACGCCCGCCACCAGCAGCGGACCGCCGGCGTCGCCGAGTTCCCGGCCCAACTCCGCGGAGCCCATCGTCTGCCCCAGACGTTCCTGCGGTGTGTTCGCGGCCAGCGCCGCAAACCCCAACGGCGTGATCAATCCGGTGCCCACTCCGATCAGCACCGCACCCAGCAGCACCCCCGCCACCCACGACGCCCCCGGCGCCTCCGACGCCCCCGGCAGCATCGCCGCCAGCAGTCCCGCGACCGTCACCGTCATGCCCGCCGACAGCCCGGCCCGGGTGGTCAGCCGTCCTTCGTCGAGGGCGCGCCCCGCGCGGGGTTGCACCACCGCCGCGGCCAGGGCCAGCAGGGACACCGCCGCGCCGGTGGCGATCGTGCCCAGTCCCGCGGTGCGGCCCGCCACCGGCAGGAAACCCACTCCGACCGACAGCGCCGCAGTGGCCGCCGCGAGGGCCGCCGTCGGGGCCAGGAACACCGGGTCGGTCAGGCGCCGGGCCAGGTCCAGCACGGTTTGACGGGCCTTCGGCAACGGCGCCATCACCGGGACCACCAGGAACGCCCACAGTGTCACCGCCGCCCCCAGTACCGCCAGGACGACGAACAGCAGGCTGAGGCCGCCGGCCCACACCAGCACACCGCCGAGCAGCGGCCCCAGGGTGTAGCCGATGGACTTCCAGAAACCGTACGACCCGAACGCCCGCCCGTGTCTCGCCGCCGGGTTGAGCCGGGCCACCAGGGCGGACGCCGACGGGGAGAAGGCCGATGCGGCGGCGCCCTGGCCCAGCCGGGCGGCCCACAGCCAGGCCAGGCTGTCGGAGAGTGCGGAGGCTGCCACGTACGCCGCGGACGCCAGCGCGAAGGCGATCAGGCCGCCGAGCAGGACCGGCCGGGCGCCGATCCGGTCGGCGAGGCTGCCGAACAGTGGTTTGAGCAGGACTTCCGCGCCGTCGTAGAGGGCGAGCAGCCCACCGAGGACGAGCAGGGAGGAGAAGCCGCCCAGGTTGGCGGCGATGCCGTGCGCCCCGAAGGCGGTGGTGAATCCGGCCGCGTAGAGCGGCCACATCTGACGGTTCGTCGACGACACGGGCGACCATAACAGCTCAGCCGTGGCACACCTGGCCACGGCCGGCGGCTTTGGCGGCGTACATCGCGGTGTCGGCGCGTTTGATCTCGGTTTCCGGGTCGGCGCCCGCCGGTGCGGTGATCACACCGATGCTGGCGCCGACCGTCACCGGTCCGTCCGGGGCCGGGATCGGCTCGGCCACCGCTGCCACGATCCGGGTCGCCACCTGGGTGGCGTGGTCGTCGGACGCGCCGGGCAGGATCACCGCGAACTCGTCGCCGCCGAGCCGGGCCACCAGGTCGCCGGCGCGGATCGTGTCGCGGATCCGGGCGGCCACCACCTCCAGCACGGCGTCGCCGGTCTCGTGGCCGCGGGTGTCGTTGACGGTCTTGAAGCCGTCCAGGTCGACGTAGAGCAGCGCGGTCGGCCCGGTGCCGGCGGTCAGGGCGCCTTCCCAGCGGGTGTGGAACATCCGCCGGTTCGCCAGGCCGGTCAGCTGGTCGGTCTGCGCCTGTGCCTCGGCGGTGCCGAGCGCTTCGGCGAGCATCCCCACCAGGTTCTGCAGCCGCGCCATCACCAGCAGGAACAGCACGACGCAGCCGCCGGCCACGACCGGCACGTCGAGGGGCCGGCCCCGGATCCATTCGATGGCCAGCACCGCCGGGGCCATCAGGCTGGCCGTGGTCAGCGCCTGGAGCCGGTGCCGGCTGATCATGCGGTCGTCGGTCCGGCGGCCGGGCACGGTCACCGCGGCCATCGTCGGGTGCAGCGCGGCGGCGCCGATCAGGGAGTGGGTGGTCAGCCAGCCGACGTCGAGCAGGCCGCCGAGCTGGTAGCCGCCCTCCAGTTCGAGCAGGGTGTAGGCGACGTCGGTGAGCAGCAGGATCGAGATGCCGGTCATCAGGATCCGGTAGGCGGGCGGGCGCCGTCCGGTGCCGAGGGCGAGGCGGACCAGTAGGGAGAGCGCGAGCAGGTCGAACACCGGGTAGCTGACGGAGACGGCCAGGCCGAGCGGGGTCAGGCCGTCGGTGCGGGCGGCCGGGCCGATGACGAACACCCAGCCGAGCATGGCGGCGCCGCTGGACAGGATCGCGGTGTCCAGCACCAGCGGACGGTCCCAGCCGGCGCGGCGGGCCCGGACGAAACCACCCAGACCGATCAGCAGGGACAGATAACACCAGACATAGAAGACATCGGCGTACGAGGGAAAAGCGTCTCGTTGATGCTGGATCGTCCGTATCCAGTACGCCACGTCGCCGGCCCCGAAGAGCGCGATCTGCGCGGCGAGCGCGTACCAGGGCCATCGCGTTCCCGGCCGGTGCCGGCGGATCCCGGCGAGCATGGTGACCACCAGCCCGGTGTGGAACAGCGCGCCGATCATGCCCTGCACCGCCACCGAGGGTGTCAGCACATAGGCGACGATCGTGATCGCGCACAGACCCGGGTACCACCGACGCACCGGGTCATCTTCCCGCGCCTTCCGGGGTCAGCTCGGACTTTTGGCGAGCAGCCGGCGCAGCGCGGACGCGGACAGGTCGATCCGGTAGCGGTACGCGTCCAGGCCGTCCAGGTCACGGGCGTGTTCCCGGTACGCCGCCGTCAGCGCCGCCCGGGCGTCCCCGACCCGGGCCGTCTCCACGCCGGCCAGGTCGTCGACCATGCGTTCGGCGTCGGCGCGCAGCGTGTCGAACGCCGACGAGGTCGCCGCCAGCAGTTCGGTGCGATAGACGTCGAGCCGTTCGGCGAGTTCCGGCCAGCCGACCTCGAGGTAGGTGCCGGCCAGGGTCTCCATGGTCGCTGTGGCGGCGGCGACCGCGGCCACCACGGCGGCGGGCACGGTCGTCGCGGGGGCGTCCGGTGTCGCCGCGCTGAGCACCGCGGCACCGATCTTCCAGGCCCGGGTGACGTCCGCGGACCGGTCGGCCCACGGGCGTGCCGCCCGGGGCTGCCAGGCGCCGACCCGGTGGAACGTGTCGTCGTACGCGGTGGCCAGGTCGCGCAGGGCCGCCTCGGTCTCGCCCGCGACCGCCTTGAACCGGGCGGTCAGGATCCGGCGGTTGAGGGCGGACCACTCCTCGAGACGGCGCACCGCGCGTTCCTGCACGACCGTGCCGAGTTCGCCGGCCAGCCGGTCACGCTGCCGGCGGTTGGCCGCGCGTCCCCGCCAGCCGTCCTGCCAGCTGGGCAGCACGGTACGGGTGAGGACGCCGGGCAGTTCGGCGGCGAACTCGGCCAGCGCCCGCTGGTAGCTGGCCTCCACCGCGGCCCGCGCCTCGTGGCGGGCGACCCGGATCGCCTCCAGCAGGCCGCGGTGCCGGCGGGCCACCGCGTCCAGTTCGCTCTCGAGGTTCAGGTGTTCCTCCTCGAGCGCGGCGACGTCGTCGCGGACCTCACGTTCCAGGGCGTCGACCCGCTCGTGGAGCAGGCCGGCGCGGGACAGCACCAGGCCGGCGAGCCGGTCGAGAACCTCCTCGGAGGTGCCGGCCCGGAACGCCTCGGCGGCTTCGGTCAGCAGCACCCGGTCGTTCGCGGAGCCCAGCAGGTCGGCGACCGTCGCGAGGTCACCGGCCGCGGTGGCCGCGTCCTCGCGGGTCAGCAGCACGGATTCGTCCGCCACACGACCTCCAGAAGTCAGCATCGTTCTGTCATACGTATCCGCGCGGCTCCCGGATCGGGTCGATCATCCATTGTCTGAAGCCGATCGTCCGAGGCCGGCATGGATCAGTCCAGGACAGAGCATGGAGGAGAGGGGTACGAGTCGGCTGACCCGTACCCCGAAAGAGCGAACGCGGCAGGTCCTGCCGCGCCCACCGTCGTTTCGTGCGAGGTTGCGCGGGTACGTGATCATGTGACGGAAAATCGAACATGATCATGATGGAGGATATTTCGTGCGGTCGATCCGGGCAATCTCCCTCGGCACAGTTCTGGTCCTCGGTCTCCCGGCGTGTTCCTCGTCCACCGAACCGGCGGCCTCCGGCACGTCCACCCCGTCCGAGGCGGCGGCCACCGCCACCACCGAATCCACCGGCGCGTCGACGTCGTCCCCGGAGGCCACCACGTCCACAGAGGCCGCCTCGGCCGACGACGTCCTGGCCGGCAAGCGCAAGGTCCTGATCCACATCGCCGAGGACGACAAGGACTGGAGCGCCTCCTACGAGGGGCCGGTCGAGATCGGCGACGGCACCGACGACGGCGCGCTCTGGAAGATCGTCCCGGCGGCCGGCGACAAGTACCTGATCGAGGCGCTGCGGCCGCGCGAGGAGGGCGGCCGGTGGTGCGTGAAGGCCGACGACACGACCGAACCGGTCAGCCTCGGCACGACCAGGTGCGCGGAGAACGCGGACACCCTGTTCTCGGTCGTCGCCCTCGACGAGAAGGACGACAAGGGCCGGGCCACCTACTCGTTCACCCACGAGAAGCACGGCACGGTGCAGGTGAGAAACGACGGGTCGGCGCTCTACATCCAGCAGGTCGGCGACGGCGGAGCCCGCGGCTCCTACAGCCTCGTGGACCGCGGCGAGATCAAGTAAGTGACGCTGACCGATAGTCTGCCCGGATGACGCGACACGGGCAGATCGTCAATCTCCGGCCGGAGCGGCGTGCGGAGTACCTCCGTCTGCACGCCGCCGTCTGGCCCCAGGTCGAGGCGACACTGACCAGGAACAACATCCGCAACTACACGATCTTCCTGATCGAGGACACGCTGATCGCCTACTACGAGCACGTCGGCGAGGACCACGACGCGGACATGGCCGCGATCGCCGCGGACCCGGCCACCCGAGAGTGGTGGACGCTGACCGATCCGTGCCAGGCCCCGTGGGGCGCCGGCCCGCCGTCCGGCGCGGGCGGGCCGTGGCGTGACGCGACCGAGGTGTGGCACCTCGACTGATAGCGTCCGGATGATGGAACGAGATCTCCACGCCGCCCGTGAGCTCGCCGCCGCCCTCGCCGTCCAGGCCGGCCGCCTGCAGCTCGAACGCCGCGACAGCCTGCGGATGGGCGCCCCCAAGGCGCACGCCAACGACGTCGTCTCCGATGTCGACATCGCCAGCGAGCAGCTCATCGTGGACGCGATCCGGGCCTCCTGGCCGGACGACAGCATCCAGGCCGAGGAGGGCCACGGCCAGTCCGGCACCAGCGGCTGGACCTGGGTCATCGACCCGCTCGACGGCACCCGCAACTACGTCAGCCGGACCGGGCCGTGGTCGGTGTGCATCGCGCTCTACCAGGGTGACCGGCCCCGGGCCGCGGTCGTGCACGAGCCGGTCGCGGCCGAGACGTTCAGCGCGGTCGACGGCGGCGGCGCCCTGCTGGGTGAGGAGCCGCTGACGGTGTCCGGCGGCGCGCCGCTGGCCGAGGCGCTGATCGGGGTCAGCTTCCAGCCGAACCCGAAGACCAAGGACCGGGCCGGCCGGGTGATCCGCGAGCTGCTCCCGGTCGCCGGTGACATCCGTCGGGTCCCGGCCGCGCTCAACCTGGTCTACCAGGCCGCCGGGCGGCTCGACGGCGGACTGGCCCTGGACACGAACCTGTGGGACATCGCGGCCGGTGCGCTGATCGCCCGCGAGGCCGGGGTGGTCCTCGGCGGCGCGGGTGAGGAGTTCACCACCTCACTGACCATCGGTGCCGCCCCCGCCCTGTGGCCGGAGCTGGCGAAGCTGGTTCGCGCGGCGGCCTGAAACCGCGCGTCCTCCGGCCGATAGTGCTGACGGACGGTCGCACGGTTGGTCAGGGAGGAGTCGCCCGTGACGCGCTCCTTCGGCGAAACGGTCGACATCCGCTCCCTCGTCCCGGAACACGGCACCGGGCCGGAAAAGGTGCGGTCCCTACGCCCCTGGACGGCCTGGCTCGTGGTGGCGACGCTGTACAGCGTCGCGCAGCTCTTCACCGACCCGGCCGGGCCGGTCGGCGGGCTGATGGCGTTCCTGATGCCGGTGATGTTCACCGGGGCGGTGGTCACCGGGGTCCTGCTCAACCGGCCCGTACTCCCCCGGCCCTGGCTGCTGCTGGCCTCCGCCGGGCTGCTCACCATCACCGGGTACGGCATCTGGTTCGCGGGCGCCACCACGCCGGCGTTCGTGGTGTTCATCGGCGTCTACCCGCTGGAGGGGGTGGCGCTGCTGCTCATCGTGCGGGGCGCCTCGTGGCGCAAGGACCGCGCCGGGATGCTCGACACCGCGATGATCAGTGTCGGACTCGCGCTCGCCTGTTGGCTGCTGGTGATCACCCCGTTGATGCGGGTGCAGAACCGCCTGCCGGGCGACGTGCTGACCGCACTGTTCCCGTTCGGGGACGTGTTGCTGCTGGGGGTGCTGATCCGCTTCTTCACCGCCCGGGGACTGCGCAACGCGGCGTTCTGGCAGATCAGCGCCTCCCTGCTGCTGCAGACCGTGACCCACCTGCTCTCCCTGCTGCCGTTCATCGCCGACATCGGCACCGCCGACCTGCGGCCCCTCTCCACGATGGCGAGTTTCCTGCTGGCCGGCGCGGCCGTGCACCCGTCGATGCGGATGCTCAGCGGGCAGCCGCTCACCCCGGTGACCGACATGTCGCCACGGCGGGTCCTGCTGGTCAACCTGGCCTGCGCGGGCGCCCCGGGGCTGCTGATCGTCCAGGGTTTCCTGCAGGACGGCCAGGTCGACTGGCTGGCCGCCGGGATCGGGTGCATCGTGCTGTTCGGCCTGGTCA
Organism: Actinoplanes rectilineatus; assembly: GCF_000962825.1. GTDB lineage: Bacteria > Actinomycetota > Actinomycetes > Mycobacteriales > Micromonosporaceae > Actinoplanes > Actinoplanes rectilineatus. Next base: position 41,235 of record NZ_JZKF01000042.1, on the reverse strand, counting down.
CCCTGCGGATGGTCGACCTGGTCGGCCAGGTACAGGACAAGGCCCGCCAACTCGACGCGGTCGCCCACATCGACGCGCTCACCACCCTGCCGAACCGGCGGGCGTGGGACCTGGAGCTGCACCGGCGGCTCGCGTCGGCCCGCCGGCACGGCACCCCGGTCGTGGTGGCGATCTTCGACCTGGACCATTTCAAACGCTACAACGACGAACACGGCCACCAGGGCGGCGACGAACTGCTCCACGAGGCGGCGGTCGCCTGGCGCGAGCAACTGCGCCCGGAGGACCTACTGGCCCGGTACGGCGGGGAGGAGTTCGGGGCGGTGTTCGACCACTCCCGGCTGGCCGACGCCGACCACATCATCGAACGGCTGCAGGCGGTGACACCACTCGGGCAGACGTTCTCGGCGGGCGCGGCCCAGTGGGACCGCGCCGAATCAGCGGAACATCTGCTGGCGCGCGCGGACGCCGCCCTGTACGCGGCCAAACGCGCCGGACGCAACCGGGTCTACGTCTCGAGCACGCTGCAGGCCGCCTGAGTCCTCCTCGTAGTAGCACGGGACGGTGCCCGCGTAGAGCGCCGAGAACTGCAGGCTCAACTGCCGTGCCCGGCCCAGGTCGACGGCACCGACCAGCTGCACGTGCTGCTCACCGGCCGCGAAGTCGACGTTCTCCGCCAGGTCGGTGGCCGCCTCGGCCAGGTCAGCGACGTGCTCGAACAGGGTCGCGGCCAGGTCGACGCTGTCCGGGTCGCCGATCGCCCGCAACGCGGCGTCGACGAGGCTGAGATGGTCGCCGACGGTCGTCTCGAAACCGTCGCCGTCCGGGTCGAAGCGGCGCAGACGGTCCTGCACCTCGGGGGCGAGCCGCAGCAGCGGGGAGATCGGGCGGCGCTCGCCGGGCTCGGGCGTGACGAAGTCCAGGGCGGCCGTGAGGATCCGCGACATCAGATCACGCGTCTCCAGGAACCACGGCGCGAAGCCCGGATCGGCATGCCACCCGCAATAGCGCACGATCACCAGCGCGGCGCCGACCTGCCGGTTCTCGGTCATCTCACTGAAGTATCGATGCATGTCCGCTCACTCTGTCCCCGAGGTTCACACTATGGTCCCAGGGTCGTTCAACGGCCGCTCAGCGAGGTTCATTTCCGCCGGTGTACGCCGGGCCACTCCGGCGAGCAGGTCGGCGATCTGCACCCGCGGGTCGTCCCGGGAATCGGTCATCACCAGGCCCGCCAGCGGCGACTCCCCCGTCCCGCCGGCGAGCGCGTCCCGCAGCCGGCTCAGCCGGCCGGTGGTCAGGGCGCTCTGCTCGTCGTGCACCACCAGCACCCGGCGGCCGCCGCGGCTCCAGAACAGCACCGTCTCGGCCAGGGCCGGCAGCATCGGCTCCAACGGGGGCGGGACCGCCGGATCACCGGCGTCGACGCGGGCCAGCATCACGCGTACCCGATCAGGACGCAGGCCCGCCAGGACGGCCCGGGCCGGATCACCCAGCTCGTGGCCCGCCAGGGTGTCGCGGGCCGCCAGGAAACGGTGCAGCACCTCGGCGGCCGGGCGACGGCGTTTGACGCGGACCATGGCGGCGAAGGCGGCCAGAAACGCGTCCCAGTCCTCCGGCGCCGCCGGCCGGGCCTCGTGCAGTGCCACCGCAGCCGGTGCCAGCGCCGGGGGCAGACGGATGCCGGAGGCGTTGGAGGGTTCGCCCAGCAGCAGATCGACGACCCGGGTGACCAGGAAGAACCGCTTGTCGATCACGCGCACGTGGGCACGGCCGGCCAGCGAATCCCGCAGCCAGGCCAGCGCCTCGCCTGCGTCCGGGCGGCGCAGGAGGCGGCCGGATTTCAGCTCGTGCGGCGAGAACCGGAACCCGGACCGCAGCTCGGTGATCAGCGCCGCGGCCTCGGCCCGGCTCAGGTCGACACTGGCGTGGGTGACGACCGGCGCGGCCGAACCCAGCAGGTTGGTGCCGGAGAAACCGGACTCGTCGCAGGCGATCTCGACGACCGGCCCGGCGCCACCCTGCGCCGGCAGCAGACCGCCCTGCAGCGGAGTCCTCATCCCCGGCGATTCTGCCACCCGGTGTCATCGATCTATGCCGGCGGGTGGAACACCGGCGAGTTCTCGAACTCCGCCCTGGTCAGCGAGTACATGAAAAGGTCCCGCCAGCGGCCGTCGCGGAACTGGGTGGCCCGCAGCGTCCCCTCCAGCACGAAACCGAGGCGGCGCAGGGCGCCCTGTTCAGCGGCATTCTCCACATCGGTGTACGCCTCGACCCGCGGCGCCGCCGACACCCGGAACAGGTAGCGCACCAGAGCGCCCTGGCTCTGCGTGCCGATCCCCTGGTAGCGGTGCTCCGGCAGGATCGAGGCACCGATGTTCCAGCAGAACCAGGACGGGGTGCCGTAGTGGACCTTGCGCCAGCCGACGGTGCCGACCGCCTCGCCGCCGGTCCAGACGATCAGGCAGCCGTCGTCGGGACCGATCAGCCCGTCCAGGGTGAGGCGCTGCCGGGTCGCGGCCAGATTGCGGTACCCCGACCAGTTGAACGTGCCACCCGCCTCGGGGTCCACGGCCTGCCGCTGGAAGAGCCAGAGATCACCATCGGTCGCTGGTCGTAGATCGACATCCGGTTCGCCCATCTCGGTCATCACGCTCCGCACTCTGCAACATCCGTCTCAGTCATGTCTGTGTGCACAGGCTAGAAATCGCATCCACCCGGTGGAACGGGAGAGCGTGAGGCACGCTGGACCGTGTGGTGGCAGACACCGACGACTACACGTTCCTGACCGGCGGCACGGTGCTCGGCTTCGATTTCTGTCTGACGTTCGTGCGCGAACACACCCCGGATCAGATCATCGCCCGGCTGGGCGGGCACCAGCCGGTCACGCTCGCCGGGGCACACACGTTGCGCGGCGCGGCGGAGACCGTCAGCGCCTGGCCGGACGTCCACGGCGACACGCACCGCTCGGACCTGCTGTTCGCCGCGGCGGTGCGCTGCGCCGACTGGACGATGCTGCTGGGGCCGGAGGGTCCGTCGTGGTCCGGCGAGGCGGTGTCCTTCCGGCCGCGCGACGGCGGGTTCCGTTGGGTACGCGACGACGAGACCCTCGCCGCCTGTGCCCTCGGTGACCGGGGCGCTCGGGCGTTGACGGAACGGCTCACCGGTGTCCGTGTGACGCCGGAGTTCCTGGCCGCGGCCCGGTTCCGCTGTGCCGGGGTGCCCGACCCGGACCGTCCGGCGCCCGCCGACCGGGTCCTGCGGGAGGCGCGCGAGGAGTTGGTGGACTACGCCGAGCACGGCGACGACGAGCGGGATCCGTGGTTGGAACGCGGTGTCGTCGAGAAGTGCGTCTGTGACACCGGCGACTACGGCGTGATCATCCACGACGAGGACGAGGAGCTGGCCCGGATCATCGCGTACGCCCCGGCGGACCTGCTCGACCGGATCCTCGCCTGGGCCCGTGACCGCGCGTTCCGCCGGGTCGGCGTGCACGGCGCGCCGTGGTTCGCGCCGATCCGGGACCGGCTGGACCGGGGTGTGCCGGTGCCCGCCGACGAGCTGCGCCGGGCGGATCGCCGGCTGGCCGGCCGGGCCGCGTCCGCGCCGGGCGTGGTGCGGGCGATGTTGCGCCCGCCGAGCTCGGACACCCCGGCCGGTGTGGTGTGCGAGGCGATCTGTGATGCCGCCGAGGCGGAGGACGGCGATTACCGCACGGTGGTGGCGGATCTGCGCGACGACCTGGCGGCCGGCCTCGCCATCGAACTGCCGCCGCGACCGCACCGGCGGGAGACCGCCACCGCCCTGCGCCGGCGGCTCGCGGCCGCCGACGCCGGGTGGTATGCGGGACTGTGAGGGTCAGGCGGTGATCTCGGAGGCTGCCGGGGCCTTGACGTCGACCGGGGTGCCGAAGTCCGAGTACGACATCTTCATCGTCTGGGCCGCGGCGCCGCCGACCGACGGCATGGTCAGCTCGTAGGTGGCCAGCCGGCCCTCGCTGTCGAAGGTCGCCTTGATCGGGGCGGTCTTGTCGGTGAGCCGGCTCAGCATGGCGTCGGTCATGCCCAGCGACGTGCCGGACTCGGCCAGGTCGATGGTGCCGCTGACCGCGTTGTCGCCGTCCCACTTGACGTCCGCGGCGTTCTTCATCGTGGTGGAGATCGCGGAGGCGTCGAAGCTGCCGAGCGTGCCCATCTGGGAGGCTTCGCTGCTCAGCTTGCGCCAGGTCTTGCCGTCCATGCCCGGCAGGTCCACGCCCGGCATGGTCATCTTGATGTACGTGACGCCGTCGACGGTGCGCATCTCGGACTTGATGGTGGTGCCCTCGGACTCGACGTCCATGGTGAATTCGCTGTTCTTGCTCTTCGGGTCCAGGACGCCGGTCATGGTGCCGTTGGCGCCCATGTCGATCGCCATCTTGAAGGACTCCTCCTGGAGCTTCGCGGCGGCGTCGGCGAGCGCGGTCGTGGCGTCCTTGTCCGTGGACGCGCCGGCGGCCGCGGAGTCGCCGCCGCCGCTGCTGTTCGAGGTGCTCTTGCCGGCGCATCCGGAGACCGCGAGCACGGCCGCGACGGCCAGTGCCGCGCTGCCGCGCAGAAGGGTGCGTGTAGTCATGTGGTGCCTCCCCGTTGTCGCGTTCCCACTTTTCTGTGGAGACGCCGAGCAGGCACGATAGCGACCGGGTACGACATCGCCCAGGAGGGGTCACCCGTGCCCGGTCAGGCCAGGACGGTCTCCGCCGCTCGCAGGGGTTTGCCGAAGAGCCAGCCCTGCGCCAGGTCGCAGGCCTGGTCGCGGAGCCAGTCGCGCTGCAGCTCGGTCTCCACGCCCTCGGCCACCACCCGCAGGTCGAGCTCGCGGGCCATGGCCAGCACCGCCCGTACGATCGACTCGTTCGCCCCGTGCTGTCCCACGTCGTTGATGAACGACCGGTCCAGTTTGACGATGTCGACGGGCAGCCGGTTGAGGTAGCTCAGCGACGAGTACCCGGTGCCGAAGTCGTCGACGGCCATCACGACGCCGATCTCGTGCAGTTCGGCGAGCGTGGCCAGGGCGGTCTCGATGTCCTCCATCACGCCCGACTCGGTGATCTCCAGCCAGAGCGCGTCGGGCGGCAGACCGGTCTCGGCCAGCACCTCGCGGACCACCACCGCCAGGTCCCGGTCACGCAGCTGGCGGACCGAGACGTTCACCGACATGTGCAGGGCACGGGCCCCCGGCGGGCGCTGTGCCCGCCACCGCGCCAGGCATCCGGCGGCCTCGCGGAGCAGCCACGCGCCGGCGTCCACGATCAGGCCGGTCTCCTCGGCGACCGGGATGAACCGCAGCGGCGAGATGAACCCCAGCTCCGGGTGCTCCCAGCGCATCAGCGTCTCGAAGCCGTCCACCTCGCCGGTGGCCAGGTCGACGATCGGCTGGTAGGTGGCGTACAGCTCGCCGCGTTCGAGGGCGCCGCGGAACGCCTGCTCCAGCGACATCCGGTCCTTGAGGTCCTCGCGCAGCGACGTGTCGAACAGCGCGTACGCGTTACGCCCCGACCCTTTCGCCTTGTACATCGCGGTGTCCGCGTCCCGGATCAGTTCCAGGGCCTCCGCGGTGCCGCCCGCCTTCGCCACGCCGATCGACGCGGACACCACCACGTCGCCCACCGACAGCGGGAACGGCTGTTCGAACAGCGCCAGCAGCCGGCCGGCCACCGACTCGGCGAGGATGCTGTGCGACGGGCCGGCCAGGGCGATCACGAACTCGTCGCCGCCGATCCGGGCGACCAGGTCGGTGCTGCGCACGTGCGCGCTGAGCCGGCCGGCGACCGCGCAGAGCAGTTCGTCGCCGATCTGGTGGCCCCAGTGGTCGTTGACCATCTTGAACCGGTCCAGGTCGAGGAAGAGCAGGCTGATCTCCTGCTGGTCGGCGACCGCCTGCCCGCTCCACGCGCCGATCGTGTCGCTGAGCAGTTCCCGGTTGGGCAGGTCGGTCAGCGCGTCGTGGGTGGCCCGGCGCCGGATCGCGTTCTCGGCGCGGGCCCGCGAGTTGTTGGAGCGGACCACCCGGAACAGCACGGTCAGGATGAGCACGCTGCACAGCAGCACCCGGACGGCGCCGTCGACGAACCCGGTGATCGGCTCGACGATCGCGACGATCACCGGGCCGAGCATCGCCGCCGCGATCAGCGCGGTCCGGGTGAACGACAGCGTCCGGACCATGATCTGTTGCGGCTGGGTGAGCGTACGCATCGACGGGTGCACGCAGCCGGCCCCGAAGAGCAGGAACGCGGCCGAGTAGAGCGCGTCGACCAGGTCGGCCGGCACTCCCGCCAGGTCGCCGTCCCGGATCGAGTAGAGCAGGTCACCGGTGAACAGCAGCGCCGCGCCGAGCACGAACAGCCACAGCGCGGGCGCGCGGGAGCTGCCGGCCAGGGCCAGCTGCGCCACCAGCACCACCAGCACCACGTCGATGACCGGGAAGAACGAGTTCGCGAACTGGATCAGCGGCAGCCCGACCCGCTCGATCGAGGGCGCCACCAGGTAGGTCCAGGCCAGGAAGGCCGATCCGGCGCCGACCAGCACGGCGTCGACCCAGGCCGGGTCGTCGTGGTCGGCACGGCGGCGGCGCAGCATCCCGGCGAACGCGTACGCCGCCATCAGGTAGCCGGGCACGACGAACACGTCCGGGAGCAACGCCATCGGGGTGGGCGGTGACACGGCTGCCCCGGGCACCACGATCCGGGTGATCAGGCCAGCCAGGAACAGCCCCGCGGCGGCGGTCATGTGCCGCCACGGCGCCCGGTCGGCGGGGACGGCGACCCGCCACGCCCCGTACCCGATCGCGGCCGTGCCGGTCAGGAAACCGGCCAGGTTGAGCGGCGCTCGCAGCGGCTGCGGGCCGGCCGTGAGGAACACCACGGTGATCGTCGCGGCGGCGGCGAGGAGCCACGCCGCGGTCCGGGCGTGCCGGGGCGGTGGGCGCTGATCCGGCGGCGCTGCGGGGAACTCGGTGCCGGCGCGTTCGCGCTCGGCGTCGAGCACTCGGGTCACATACCGGTCATCGGCAGGGCACCGTCCGGACTTAGTGCAGGTGCATCGACGACACGCCGAGCTAAACGCGGGTTACCAGATGTGACGAACATCCCCCCGACCGGCCGTCTCAGATCTTGCTCGATAGCGTAGTGCGGGTGACTGCGGGCAAGCCTTTTCGAGAACGCCGGATTTTTCGTAGTACAGCCGTCCTTGCCATGTGCGGGATACTCGCCGGACTGGTGGTTTCGGCCGCCTCGTTCCCGGCGGTCGCCATGGCCGGGCTGGTCGCCAAGGTCGGTTCGGAGGAGCTGGACGACCTTCCCAGCGAGCTGATAACGCAGACCTCGCCGCAGGTGTCGCGGGTCTACGCCGCCGACGGCCGCACGCAGCTCGCCGTGATGTACGACGAGTTCCGCAGCGACGTGTCGTTCGACAAGGTCTCGAAGCACATGCAGGACGCGATGGTCGCCGCCGAGGACCACAAGTTCTACGAGCACAAGGGCGTCGACTTCAAGGGTGTCGCCCGGGCGTTCGTGAACAACAACAACGGCGGTTCCAAGCAGGGCGCGTCGACGCTGACGATGCAGTACGTGCGGATGGCGCTGGCCTACTCGGCGACCGACCCGCAGGAGGTCGTGAACGCGACCAAGGACAGCGTCGAGCGCAAGCTCACCGAGATGAAGTACGCGGTGCAGGTCGAGAAGGAGCTGACCAAGCAGCAGATCCTCGAGCGGTACATGAACATGGCCCCGTTCGGCAACGGTGCGTACGGCATCAACGCCGCCAGCCAGGTGTACTTCAGCAAGAAGCCGGCCGACCTGACCATCGCCGAGGCCGCGATGCTGGCCGGCATGGTCAAGGCGCCGACGGCGTTCGACCCGACCACCAAGACCGGGTACCCGCAGGCCGTCACCCGGCGCGACTACATCGTCGACAACATGCTCAGCATGGGTCAGATCACCGCCGAGGAGGCCGCCGCGGCCAAGAAGGTGAAGGTTCCGACCACGACGAAGCGCCAGAGCAGCGGCTGCGTGTCGGTGTCGAAGAACAACTGGGGCTTCTTCTGCGACTACTTCACCCGCTGGTGGATGTCGCAGGTGGACTTCGGCGAGAACACGTACGACCGGGAGCGCCTGCTGAAGAGCGGCGGCTACAAGATCGTCACGACGCTGGACCTGGACGCGCAGGCGGACGCCCGCAAGGAGATCACCCAGCAGATCAAGGACACCAACCAGAACGCGCTGATGCTCGCCGCGGTCGAGCCCGGCACCGGCAAGGTCCGGGTGCTGGCCGCGAACCGCAAGTACAAGAACGACGACCCGTCCGACCCGCAGAACAAGCTGTCGTCGAACCCGGCGCAGGCCGCCGACGGGATCCGCGGCACGTACCCGAACACCACGAACCCGATCATCACCGGTAGCAGCGGCATCCCCGGTTACCAGGCCGGATCGGTGTTCAAGATGTTCACCATGGTCGCCGCGGTCGAGGCCGGCATGGGGCTGGACACCACGATCACCTCGCCGGCGAAGTACAAGTCGCAGTACCCGGACTCGGGTCCGGGCAACTGCGGCGGCTACTGGTGCCCGAGCAACGCGGGTGCCAGCGAGGCCGGCAGCTTCAACATGTGGACGGCGTTCGGCAAGTCCGTCAACACGTACTTCGTGCCGCTCGAGGAGCGGGCCGGCGCGGAGAACGTGGTCGACGCGGCGGAACGGTTCGGCATCGTCTTCCGCGACGAGGACAACGCCAAGCTGGCGAACGACCCGGACTCGGCGCACAACTGGGGCTCGTTCACCCTGGGCGTCTCGCTCTCCACCCCGCTGGACATCGCCAACGCGTACGCCACCCTCGCCGCCGACGGCAAGTACTGCGCGCCGACGCCGATCGAGAGCATCACCACCGCCGACGGTACGAAGCTCAAGACCGGTCAGGCGAACTGCAAGAAGGCCACCACCAAGTCGGTCGCCCGTAAGGTCCTGGACGCGGCCCGCTGCCCGGTCGGCGACCGGGCCCAGCTCGGCAGCTGCGGGGGCGCGACCGCGCCGCAGGTCCGCAGCGTCGTCGGTCACCCGGTGTTCGGCAAGACCGGCACCACCGACAGCGAGAAGACCGCGTCGCTGGTCGTCGGCACCCGTTCGCTGGTGGTGGCCGGTTACCTGGCCAACCCCGACTGGGCGAACCACACCGACCGGATGTCGCACTACATCGTCAACCCCGCGGTGTACAAGACGCTGGCCGACTACATGGAGGGCAAGGACGTCGAGGAGTTCCCGACTCCGTAGGCGCTACGCACGGCCGACGGCCGTCACCCCCGCCGAACGCGGGAGTGACGGCCGTCGCCGTCTGGCGCAAAAGATCCCCGCGATGCGGTATCCCTGTCTGATGCGGATCTCACGACTGCTCCTGTTGCTCGGTGCCACGGCCGGCCCGCTGTACGTCGCGGTGTCGGTCACCGAGGTGTTCACGCGGGACGGCTTCGACGCCACCCGGCACGCCTGGAGCATGCTCGGCAACGGCGCCTACGGCGGGATCCACAGCACACTGCTGGTGGTCAGCGGCCTGCTGCAGGTCTGCGGCGCCGCGGGGCTGTACTGGGTGACCCGCAGCCGGTGGACCACCGTCCTGCTCGCCCTGTACGGCCTCGGCATGATCGGCGGCGGCTTCTTCACCGCCGACCCGGGACGCGGTTTCCCGCCCGGCACCCCCGAGGAGGTGCCGGTCAGCACGCACGGCATCCTGCACTTCGTCTTCGGCGGCATCGGTTTCCTCGGGCTGGCCGCCGCCAGCGTGTTCCTGGCCCGCCGTTTCGCCGCCGAGGACGAGCGCCGGCTGGCCCTGTGCTCCTGGGCCACCGGTGCGCTCCTCCTGGTCACCTTCGTCGCGCTGGCCGCGACCGGCGGTCCGGCCTGGGCGCTGGTGGCCTTCACCGCCGCCGTGGTCCTGGTCTCCGGCTGGCTGACGGCCGTCTTCCTGCACTACCGGGGTACGGCGTAGGCGTACTGCTCGAGGAAGCGGGGCTGCGCGCCGAGCTCGCGGGCGGCACGGTTCGGCCAGGACGGGTCGTCGAGCAGGGCGCGACCGAGCAGGACCACGTCGGCCTGACCGGTGGTGATCAGCTCGTCGGCCCAGGCGGCGTCGGTGATCCGGCCGACGGCGCCGACCGGCACGTCGCCGGCCTCGGCGCGGAGCCGGGCGGCGATGCTCGTCTGGTAGTCGCGGGTGTCCGGGATGGTGGCCGGGACCAGGCCGCCGGAGGACGCGTCGACCAGGTCGACGCCGTGCTCGCGGGCCCACCGGGTGACCTGGATGGTGTCCTCGACCGTCCAGCCGCCCTCGGTCCAGTCGGTGGTGGACACTCGCAGCAGGACCGGACGGTCGGCCGGCCAGGCGGCCCGGACCACGTCGATCACCTCGAGCAGCAGGCGTGCCCGGTTGGCCAGGCTGCCGCCGTACTGGTCGTCGCGGGTGTTGGACAGCGGCGACAGGAACTCGTGGAGCAGGTAACCGTGTGCCGCGTGCACCTCGGCGACCTGGAATCCGGCGTCGTGGGCACGGCGGGCGGCCTGCGCGAACGCCTCGACCACACCGGCGATCTGCTTCTCGGTCATCGCGGCCGGCTCCGGGTATCCGGGGAACGCCGTCGCGCTCGGGGCGAGGGTGTCCCAGCCGCCGTCGGCGTGCGCGACCGGCTTGCCGCCGAGCCACGGCTTGCCGATCGACGCCTTGCGGCCGGCGTGGGCGAGCTGGATCGCCGGGACCGCTCCCCCGGCGGTGATCGCCGCCGCGATCCGGGCGAACGAGGCGACGTGCTCGTCGTCCCAGATGCCCAGGTCGAACGGGGAGATCCGGCCGTCCGCCAGCACCCCGGTCGCCTCGACCATGACCAGTCCGGCGCCGCCGGCCGCCCGGGCCGCGTAGTGCGCGAGGTGGAAGTCCTCCGGGTGGCCGCCGGTCGCGGAGTAGGTGCACATCGGCGACATCCAGACCCGGTTGGGGATGGTGAGGCCGCGCAGGGTGATCGGCTCGAACAGGCTGGTCATCGAGGTTTCCGTTCTCTCGCCGTATGCTTGTACGAGAGACACCGTAGTACGAAAACCGTCGTACAACCATCAGCGTGACGGAGAATACGACCATGCGCGCGCTCGCCCACCCCGCCCACGACGAGATCGAGCTCGACGCGGTGCTGTCCGCCCTCGCCGACCCGGTCCGCCGCCGGATCGTCCACCAGCTCGCCACCGGACACGACGACCAGGCGTGCATCGCCTTCGACCTGCCGGTCACCAAGTCCACCTCGACGCACCACTTCCGGGTGCTGCGCGAGGCCGGCGTGATCCGGCAGCACTACCAGGGCACGGCGAAGCTCAGCACACTGCGCGCCGACGACCTGGAGACCCGCTTCCCGGGACTGCTCCCGGCGATCCTGACCGCGACCGCCGCGGAGAAGGCCGACCTGGAGAAGGCCGGCACGGAGAAGATCGGCACGGAGAAGGCCGACCTCTGAGGGCGACCGTCAGCTGAGCGTCACGGCCTGGATGTCGATGTTGCCGCAGGACGGGTGGAACTGCGCGGTGGTCGCCCAGGTGAGCCGCAGCGTCTGACCGGCCGCCGCCTGGAAACGGATCACCCACTGGGCGGTGCTGATCGCCTCCCGGTTCTCCAGCTCCGCCGTCGCGGTCCGGCCGGCCACCGTCGCGGTCAGTCTCGCGCGGGCCATCCACACCCCGGCGTACAGACGCAGCGTGCGCCTCGACGGCGTGGCCGCCACGGAGAGTGTGAACGTGCCGTCGCTGTCGCAGGTGTACAGACCGGTCGTGGTGGCGCCGACGAACGAGGTCGGCGTGCCGCCGATCCAGCGGAACGTCTCCGGGTTGTTGTCGTACCGGCCGCGCTCGCCGACACCGCCCAGACCCTTGATCTCACCGGTGCCGCCGGCCCGCCGGTTCACCGAGGTGGCACTGCTCAGCCCGAAGTGCACCCAGTCCCGGGTGCCCTGATCGTCGACGTCGACCACCGCCGGCACCAGTGCCCGGGTGATGTTCACCGACGCGGCGACGGCCGGCGGCCTCGACGACGGGGGCCTGGTGGTCGGCTCCGGCTCGTCCTCGATCGGCAGCGGCGCGTCGCTGGTGGGCGCGGACGACGCCGGGGCCGACGGCAGCGGGATCTCCGACGGCGAGGCCGGCAGCATCGCCGGGGGGACCCAGCGTTCCGGCAGCGCCTGCGACGACGAACCGGTCTGCGAGGCCGCCCCGGGACGCAGGATCAGGACGGTCGTGCTGATCAGCGCGGCACTGGCCAGCACCGCCAGCGCGAGCGTCCACCGCGAACCGGGTGACGTGGTCGGCGGCGCGGAACCGTCACCCGCGGCGAGTGCCGGCCGGGCCCGGTCGACGCCGGCCGGACGGTACCGCGGGATCCAGCCGTACTGCAGTGAGGGCCGGATCGGCTGCTCGTCGTTCTCGTCGTGCGTCGTCACCCGGGGCCACCTCGGTCGCGTCACGCTTCGTCGATCAGCCACCCTACCGATACCGGCCGGAGATGGACACCTTTGCGGGGTACGCGTGAAGCGGCCCGGCCGGTCGGCGGTTCGGCGATACGTGGGCCGGGTGCTCGGCACGGTGCATGCCGGGAGTCGTGGTGCGGTGGTCCCGGGTGTTCGACGCGTACCCCCAAGAATTCGATCTTCTGTTTCTGATCCTTTTCGGGCGGTGGAGTTACCCGAACGTTTGACTCCTTTGACGCGCCCGCACCAAACGGAGAAGAATTGCTCGTGAATCGATTCCGGTGACCTTTCCCGCGGCATGCGTGACGCTGCCCTACGTGCCCGGAAAGGCTTTTCGCGTGCTCAGAGGGCTTTATCGGCATGCACGGGGCGCGGTGTGTGGAAAATGGAGGATGAACGGCTATGAGTGACGTGTTCCCCACGGGCGGGGACCAGCCCTGGGAGCTCACCGGCTCCTACGTCGTCCTGCTCGCCGAGGACGACACCGACGCCGGCATCGCGGCCATGGAGGAGAGCGTCGGGACGCGCGCCACCGACGCCGGCGTGCTCGGTGGTGACGCGGTGGTGGTGTTCGACGAGATCGGCGTGGCGGTGGTGACCCCCGGCACGGACCGGCAGGAGTCGATGCTGGCCGCGGCGGCCGCCTCCCCCGCGGTGCTCGCCGTCGAACCGGAGCGGTTCCTCTATCCGGTCGGCGACTACCTGAGCGGGTACGCGGACGGCGTCAACGACCTCGTCGCCCGGCTGCGCGGGTCCGCCGCGGCGGGCCCGGTCACGGCTCCCGGCACCGGCACCGGCGTCGCGCCGCTCGACGAGAGCCGGGCCACCTGGGGTCTGCAGGCCACCCGGGTCCTCGAATCGTGCCGGACCGGCAACGGGGTCCGCGTCGCCGTCCTCGACACCGGCATGGCGCCGAACCACCCCGACTTCGCCGACCGGATCGTCAAACGGATGTCGTTCGTGCCCGGCGAGGACGCCGACGACCAGCACGGACACGGCACCCACTGCGTCGGCACCGCCTGCGGTTCCCGCGACCCGAAGACCCTCCCCCGCTACGGCGTGGCGACCCAGAGCGAGATCTTCGCCGGCAAGGTGCTCGGCAACTCGGGACGCGGCACCGACCGGGGCATCCTCGCCGGCATCGACTGGGCCGTCACCGAGGGCTGCCGGGTGATCTCGATGTCGCTGGGCGCGCCGGCCCGGCTCGGCGACACCTACTCCAAGGTGTACGAGGAGGTCGCCCGCCGCGCCCAGGCCAAGGGCACCATCATCGTGGCCGCGGCCGGCAACGAGAGCCGCCGCCCCGGCGTGGTCAACCCGGTCGGCCATCCGGCGAACTGCCCGTCGATCATGGCGGTGGCCGCGGTCGGCCCGGACCAGTCGGTCGCCTGGTTCTCCTGCTCGGGTCAGAACCCGGACGGCGGCCAGGTCGACGTCGCCGCCCCCGGCGTCGACGTGCTGTCGTCGGTGGCCCCGGACGGCTACCGCCGGCTCTCCGGCACCAGCATGGCCACCCCGCACGTGGCCGGCATCCTGGCCCTGCTCGCCGAAGCCGACCCGGGCGCCACCCCGGCCGAACTGTGGGTACGCCTGCAGGCCGGGGCGAAACGTCTGCAGGCCCCGTCGGCGGATGTCGGCGCGGGCCTGGTCCAGGCCCCGTGACACCAACCGGATGATCGCGGTGACGGTGCTCGTCGACCAGGACCGGCTGGACGCGGTGGCCGAGGCGCTGCGCCGGTCCGGCCTGCTCGTCGACGAGGTGCACGCCGGCATCGGCGTGGTGTCCGGTCGTGTCCCGCCGGACCGGCTAGCCGGACTGCACGAGGTGGACGGCGTGCTCTCGATCGAGGCGGAACGCACCTACGAGCTCTGACCGGCCTCCTCGATCGACGGCGGGGCGGTCAGCTCCTGCCGCCGCTGCCGGCGCTTCTGCTCCCGGGTGATCCACCGGACGCCGTCGACCACCACCGACTCGAGGACGTGCTGCGCGACCTCGACACCGGTGGCCTCCAGGGCGAGCCGGGCGACCAGGTCACCCGGCTCGGAGGCGGCACGCAGCTCCTCGAAGCGGTCCAGTGCGATCTCCACGGCAGTGCCCGAGTCCAGCCGGATCACGAACGTGCGCTGGAAGACCCGAACCGCCGACGTGGCACGGGGCAGGGCGACCTCGGTCAGCGAGCCGTCCGGTGCCGGTACCGGCACCGGCTCGTCCGCCGGGGTGTGCAGCGCGCTCCGGACGCTCACCTGGGCGACCTGGACCTCCCGCAACGCCCCGTACGGCACCGCCCGCCGGGTCTCGTTGTACAGATCGCCCTCCCCGAAGTCGAGGTGCGACTGGAACTGCCGCAGCCCGGTCCGGGTGAGCAGGAAGACCGTGAGCAGATATTCGCTGTACCGGATCGGGCCGAAGGCCTCCCGGGCCCGCTGCGCGTCCGCCTCGCCGGTGGCCAGTTGCACCGTGCAGATCACGGTGTGCGGGCGGACACCGTGCTCGCTCATCACGTCGGCGGTGAAGACGTCGACGTCCTGGGCCAGCCAGTCGGCCATCTCCTGGTCGGTCGGCCGTCCCCGCAACTGCTCGCTCCACCACGCCCAGCGGATCCGCTCGGCGGCGTACCGGAGACCCTCGGCCGCGGTCCGGACCCGGTGGGCGGACCACAGGGCCAGCCGCTTCACCAGCAGATGACCGAGCGATGCCGCGCCCGCGGCCAGGGCGAGCAGCGGAATCAGGTCGGTGGCGGCGACGACCGGTGTCATCCCGCCGGCGAGGATCAGCACGGTGACGCCGAGCATGGCGACACCGGTCCACATCGTGCGGCGCAGCCAGGTCCGTTCCCGGTACCGGTGCTCGAAGCCGTCGAGGCCGTGAGTCCGCCACTGCTCGTACGTCTGCAGCGCGTGCCAGTGGGCCAGCCAGCGCAGACGGCCGTACTCGACGTCGTCCTCGTCGTAGCCCGCGACGATCTCGCGGGCTAGGGTGAGCCGCAGACCGGCGGTCGCCGTCGCCCAGTCCGTCCCCCCGAGCGGGGCGACGTGGCCGAAGTAGTCGTTCACCATCCGCAGCACCGCCGGGTCCGGGACCGCGGTGTCGCCGGACGGACGCCCCTCGTAGCGCTCCCGGAGGTATGTCAGCAGGTTGCGCCGGTGCCCGCGCCACCAGCCGGCGCCCCCGCCCAGCAGCAGGCCGGCCAGGGCGAACGGCAGAGCCGCGGTCACCGCATCCCGGTTGCCCAGACCGTCGATGTGCGACCACACCCGGACCGCACCCACCAGGAACAGCAGCGTGCCGACGAGGAGCAGCCCCTGAGCGGACCGGGACAGCCCCGGAAGCGGCCGGCGCGGGTCCCGGGGTTCGGCGGGGTCCGGGTGGAAGAACTTCCAGACCCGGTCGGCGCGCTGGGCCCGGTTGGCGAGATCGCCGTTGCGCCGTTTCCGGACCTCCGCGATGTAGTCGTCGAAGGCCTTGTCCTTGGCCGGGCCGGCGAGCAGGCCCGCCAGGTGCCGGCGGTGTTCCCACCGCAGCGTCGTCAGGGCGGCGTCCACAAGGCCGGTGTCCTCGACCGCCCCGCCGGCCACGTCGATCAGGGTCAGGACGCTGCGCAGGCGCTCCACGTCGTCGGAGTCCTCGGGCGCGACCGGTCCGGCGACCACCCGGCGGGCTGCGGCGATCGCGTTGTCGTGCCGGTCGAGCAGGTCGCCCCGGGAACGGTCACTGACCGAGGCGACCAGGTAGTGGTAGAGCACCCGGGGACGGTTCCCGATCGGCGACCGGAGCACCTCGTCCAGCAGATCCTCGGCGAACCGGGCCATCCCGGCGTTCAGACGGTGGACGGCGACCTCGTACTTCTCCTCAGGGGTGTAATCGGGCGCCGCGTAATAGACGCTGACGCTGCCGAGGATGGTGCTGTTCTGGCCGATGACCGGGGAGTTGTCGCCGGTGGTGGCCGCGTGGTTCGTGGTGTTCACCGGGGCTCCCCACGGCCGTAGCTGACGGTCACGCCACCGGCGATCGTGCCGCCCGGCCCGATGATCGGCGAGTTCTTCCCGGAGGTGGTCGCGGTGGTGGTGCCGCCGGGTTCCGGGCGCGGGCGGTCGTCGTCACCGGGATCCAGCCGGGCGGCCAGGGCCAGGGCGAACATCGCGGCGTTGGCGGCAGCGACCGGCTGCCAGCCCTCGGCGTCGGTCCGGTCCTTCGCACCGGCCGCGTGGTCGCTGATGCCGCGGATCGTCGCGGTCGGCACCGCGCGGTTGACGTGACCGGCGTGCGCGACACCGGCGCTCTCCATCTCGACCGCGACGGCGTCGGCGAAGGTCTCATGCAGCCGGACCGCCTCCGGGACGGTCCGGCCGTTCACCACGGTCTCCCCCGCGGCGATCGGCTCGAAGTGGACCCGTGGCTGCGGCGTCTCCCCGGCCCACCGCTCATCCATCGCCAGGTGCCGCGCGACCTGGTCGATCTCGTGGGCGAGGGGCCAGGCCTGCGGGTACGCCCGGAAGCCGGTCTCCTCGCTGCGGCCGGACTGGTATCCGTACACCTTGGTGGCGACCACGACGTCACCGAGGGCCAGCCAGTCGCGCAGGCCACCGGCTATCCCGACGAAGAGGACGGCGGACGGCTGATAACGGTTGATGGCTCGCTCGGCGATCACCCCGGCGGCCGGGTTGCCGCGGTCGGTGAGCGCCAGCGCGACCCGGGTGGACCCGCCGGGGACGGAACCCACGTCGAAGTGCGTGCCTGCCGGGTGTTTCTCGGTGGTCAGCTGGTGCAGTCGTCTGCGGACCTCCTGGCGCTCGACCTCCAGCGCCACCAGAACAACGATCATTGTGCGCCCCTCCCCCAGCCCGCCTTATGGTCAGAGTGACCATTGCAGAGCGCAAGCGTAGGCGCGCATCGATGATATGGTCAAGGTGACCAAAAGGAGAATGTCTTCTGTGGATAGAGATGAACCCTGGACCATCCCGCTGGTGGCCGTCACGGTCGACCTGGCGGTCTTCACCATCCTGGAGGATCGCTTCTCGGTCCTTCTGGTGGAACGCGGCATCCAACCGGACCTGGGATCCCTCGCCCTTCCGGGCGGCTTCCTGGCCACCGCCGACGAGGACCTCGCCACCGCGGCGGCCCGGGAACTCGCCGAGGAGACCGGCCTGGACCCGAACCGGATCCATTGGGAACAGCTGGCGACCTACGGGCGGCCGGACCGCGACCCCCGGCGACGGGTGGTGACGGTCTGCTATCTCGCCCTGGTGCCGTCGCCGCCGTCGCCGTCGCCCGGCGGCGACGCCCGGCAGGCCGGATGGCATCCGGTGGACGAGATCCTGGCGGACCCGGGCGCCCTCGCGTTCGACCACGGCGAGATCCTGGCCGACGCGGTCGAACGGGCCCGCGGCAAATTGGAGTACACCACCGTCGCCACCTCGTTCTGCGGACCGGACTTCACCGTGTCCGAACTGCGCCACGTCTACGAGACCGTCTGGAACCGGCGGCTCGACCCGCGCAACTTCCAGCGCAAGGTCCTCACCGTCCCGGACTTCCTCACGCCCACGGGCGGGTCGACCACCCGCAACGGCGGCCGGCCCGCTGCGCTCTACCGGCCGGGACCCGCCCAGCTGATCCAGCTTCCGATCCTCCGCACCCGCGCCGACCTCAAACCGGGGGCCGGCGACTGACCCGAGGAGACGCCGATGTCGATCGAAACGACGAACGACCTGATCCTGGCCGAGTACGAGCAGCTCAAAGCGGAGCAACGGGCCCGGATCGGCCTGCGGGACAACCTGATCTACGTCACGCTGGCCGCCTACGCGGCCATCGCGGTCGCCACCCTGACCGCGCCCGGCCAGGAACGGCTGCTGCTGATCCTGCCGTTCGCCGCCACCGTGCTCGGCTGGACCCACCTGGTCAACGACGAGAAGATCTCCGCTCTCGGCCGGTACGTCCGCTCCGACCTGACCACCCGGCTGGAAACGCTGCGGCCGGAGACCGCGCCGGTCTTCGCCTGGGAGACCACGCACCGCGCGGACCGGCGCCGGGTGCCGCGCAGGTACCTGCAGACCGCGGTCGACCTGGCCACCTTCAACCTGCCCGCGGTCGTGGCCGTCGCCGTCTACTGGGCGAGCGGCATCGACAGCGGCCCGCTCCTCGGCGCGTCCCTGGTGGAACTGGCCGCGACCGGGGTGCTGGCCTGGCAGCGTGTCCTCTACGCCGACCTGCGCTGATCCCTGCGCGCCACGCCACCGACCACGGAAGGCTGCCGCGATGCGGAGACTGACCTACGCGGACGTTCCCCGGCGGGGTGGCGCTGACCCGATACGCGACGAGATGACGGCGGCCCGAGCCACGGTTCGCGTCGGTTCCGCGTACCGTGGCGAGGGTTTCAGCTCTCGCTCTTGATCTGATCGAACTGGGCGGCCATCGCCTCGGCCAGCGCCTGGGCCGCGGACAGCGGGCGGACCATCACCATGAACTCCCCGATCAGCCCGTCGTCGTTCAGGCGCAGGATGTCGCAGCCGGTGATGGCCTTGCCGTTCACCGTCGCCTCGAAGATCAGGACATGGTCGCGGTCGCCGGTGATCTCCCGGGTGTAGCGGAAGTCCTCGAAGACCCGCAGCACTCCGCGGAGGATCGCGGCGGTGATCGGCCTGCCCCGGTAGGGGGTGAACGCCACCGGGCTGATGAACACCACGTCGTCGGCGAGCAGGGCCTCGACGGCCGCGCTGTCGCGTGCCTCGACCGCTTCGCGGAATGCCTTCATGCCCACGGACCCTATCGAATCCCGGCGATGGCGGTGGAGGTCCACGGGACGGCCTGGCTCAGCCGAGGGACGGTGGCCAGGTCGATCGGCAGTTCGCCGCCCACCGTCCCGGCCGGGCGCCGGAAGGTGAACCGGTGGGTGATGCTGCCGCCCGCGGCGGGCGCGGCGACCGTCACGGTGAACGAGCCGTCCGGGCCGGGCGTGGTCGTGGGCCAGTCGGTGCCGGCGCGCTGCAGGCCGTCCGGCGGGGAGAACGTCAGGGTGAGTTGTCCGGGGTGGGCGCCGCGGCGGTGTTCGACGGTGACCGCGACCGTGCCCTGCCGGTACCCGCCGGTGGCGGCGCCGAGCGTCAGGTCGCCGGTGGTGAGGCGCAGGTCGGTGACCCGGGGGTTGAGGGGCATCCGGGTCGGGCCGCTGACCTGGGTGAACTTCCCGTCGCGGAGGGCGTAGCCGCGGGTCTGCCAGGTCTGCGGGGTGCGGTCGGCGCAGCAGCGCTGGTAGTCGGCGACCCGCGCGGTGACCACTCCGGTGTCGCCGACCTTCGCGGATTCGTCACGGATGTCGCGGACCTCGCCGGTGGTGGCGGCGATCCGGCCCAGCGCGACGATCCGGCCGGTGCTGTCGCGGTCGTAGGCGACGATCTGCTTGCTGCCGCCCTCGATCAGGCAGCCCATCGTGACGACGGTTTCGGCGGCACCGTCGCGGTCGACGTCGCCGTACGTGCTGGACAGGATCAGAACGGTGTCGCCGTGGGGCGGCTCGCCGTCGGGGGTGGTCCGCGTCTCGGCACGGACCTGCCCGTCGTGGAACTGGAGTCTGCCGGAGGCGCACTGCAGGTTGTCGGCGGGCCAGGCCGGGACGTCGAGGACGGCCTCGCGCAGGACGGCCGGGGTGATCCGGCCGTCCTGCGGGGCGGCGGCGACGGGGGTGCCGGCGAGGAGTGCTACCAGGATGAGCTTCATGGTGTCGACATTGTGGACTAAACCGGCCTTTTGCCAAGCCTCAAGGGCGACGCTTCACCCGAAAGGGAACTAACCGCCGCTACACGAGACGGATGGCCAACTCCAGTTGCCGTTCGCCTGCACGGTGAGGCCGAAGGTGTTGCCGCTGCCGTTCGGGGTGGCCACCAGCGTCTGTGCGTCCGGGTAACTCGCCGTGGTGTTCCAGGTGGCGATGACCTTCGCCGGAGACGGCACGGTCAGGCGTACGGTCCAGTTGCTGGAACCGGTGACGGCGACGCTCAGGTTGTACCGGTCGCTCCACTGGGTGCCCGCGGACAACGTGGCCGAGCACCCGCTGGTGCCTCCGCCGCCCGGGGCGACGGCCCGGCCGGTCGACGGCGAGATCATGCCGGCGCACAGGCCGCGGGCGGCGAGCCCCTGGGCGATGCGCGGGATGGCGGCGACCGTGTTGGCCGGCCAGTCGTGCATCAGGATGATCTGCCCGGCGGTCAGCCGTGCGGCCGCCGCCACGATCGCGTCGGTGCTCGCGTTGTTCCAGTCCTGCGAGTCGACGTCCCAGATGATCTCGGTCAGGCCATACCTCTGCTCCACCGCCCTCAACGTCGCGTTCGTCTCCCCGTAGGGCGGCCGGAACAACTGCGGCGTGCCGCCGCCGGCATTGGCGATGGCGGATTGGGTACGCGAGAGCTCCGACTCCATCGTGGCCTGGCTCTGCTGGGTCAGGTGCGGATGCGTGTAGCTGTGGTTGCCCACCCACATCCCGGCGTCCACCTGGGACCGGACCAGGGCGGGGTTCGCCGCGGCGTACTGCCCCTGGTTGAACATGGTGGCCCGCAGCCCGTTGGTGCGCAGCGCGGCGAGCAGGTTCGGCGTGTTCCCGGCGGTCGGCCCGTCGTCGAAGGTCAGCCCGACGTAACCGGTGCAGGCGGCGGCCTGGGCCGGGGTGCCGGTGCCGAGGCCCGCGAGCCCGGCGGCGAGGGTGACGAGGGCGGTCAGGGCGGCCCGGATGCGCATGTCAGCTCCCACTGCACGTGACGGTCGGCCAGGACCAGTTGCCGTTGGCCTGGATGGTGACGCCGAACGTGTTGCCGCTGCCGTTCGGCGTGGCGACCAGTGTCTGCGCGTCCGGATAGCTCGCCGTGGTGTTCCAGGTGGCGATGCTCTTGGCCGGCGACGGGACGGCCAGGGTGACGGTCCAGTTGCTGGATCCGGAGACGGCGACGTTCAGGTTGTACCGGTCGCTCCACTGGGTGCCCGCGGACAGCGTGGCCGAGCAGCCGGTGCTGCCGCCTCCGCCCGAGGTGCCGCCGACGGTGATGTTGGAGTTGCCGCTGCTCTGGTAACCCTCGGTGGCCAGGATCTGGTAGTCGAACGAACCCAGGTTCATGCCCTTGCCGGCCCACGCGTCGAAGTGGGTGCCGGTGGTGATGGTGCCGCCGGTGCGCTTCGCCTGCCGGACACTCCAGTACTGGTAGAACGTCGCGGTGCCCTCGATCGACGGCTGGTTGACCCGCAGCGTGCGGTAGATGTCGTACGTGCCGCCGTCGCTGGTCACCGTGCCCATGAAGGTTCCGGTCGGCCGGTACGTGCCCCAGTTGTCGACGATGTAGTACTCGATCAGCGGACTCCGGGTCCAGCCGTACAGCGTCAGATAGGCGTTGCCGCTGGGGTTGAACGACCCGGAGTACGTGACGGCGCGGCGTGCGCCGGTGGCCCAGCCCTTGCCGGCGACGAAGTTGTTGACGCTGCTCCACTGGGTGCTGTATTGCCCGGCGGCGCCCATGGTCATGCTGACGTTGCCGCTGTCCTTCCAGAACGAGTAGAAGTACCCGTTGTTCGTGCCGGTCTGGTTCGTGGTGACGGTGGTGTCGGCGTGGGCGGTGCCGGTCATGGCGAGGACGAGCGCGCCGACGACGGCGGCCATGAGCCGGAAGCGGGGGACGGGCATGGCGGTCTCCTTTCCCAATGCATCGATGACAAGCGATGCATGCCGCCAGTATCGAATCGCCGCGAATCGAGTGTCAACAACTTCCGGAAACATTCCGGTAATGAAGATCGGCTCTGTACAGCGATTACTCTCGCCAACGGAGCACCCGTTGCGAACTACCGGAGAGCAGATCCGAAACTTTCGGAACCGCGACCACCCGGCCGGAGCAACCCGCCCGAATGTCCCATCAGGAACGACGCCGTCGCGAGTACGGTGAATCACCTCACCAGCACTCACCGCCACCGGACGGACGATGTTCCGACGCTCACCGGCCGGGCTGGGCCGCGTCGCGCTCCTGGCTCTGGCGTACTTGACGGTCACCACGTTCGTGGGGGTCGTGCACGCGGCCGGCGGTTTCGCCGGCCCCGAGCGCGGCAGTGTCGACCTGCGCTTCCGGGTCCGCGGCCCACAACCGCCGGACCCGCGCATCCTGATCGTGGCCGTCGACGACCGCACGGTCGCCGCGGTCGACCGGATGCCGCCGATCCCCCGCGGCCTGTACGCCCGGGCCCTCGACCGCCTGCACGCCGGCGGGGCCCGGCTGATCGTCGTGGACGTGCAGTTCTCCGGCGCCGGGCCGAGCCCCGCCGACGACGACGCGCTGGTCGCCGCGATCACCCGCAACGGCCCGGTGGTGCTGATGGCCCCGGACTTCCGCGGACCCGCCGAGGGGGTCCCGGCCGGGCGTTCCGGCACGGCCGGCGCGGTGCTCGCCGCGGCCGGTGTCGACCCCGACCCGGACGGCGTGCTGCGCACCATGATGTACCAGCAGGTGAACCTGCCGACCATCCCGGTCCGGGCGGCCCGGATGCTCGCCGGCGACCGCCGCGACGACGGGTTCACCGCCAACCACGCGTTGATCGACTTCCGGGGTGGACCCGGCACCTTCCCGACCGTGTCCCTCATCGACCTCCTCGAGGGCGACATCCCGCCGTCGCGGATCGCCGGGAGCATCGTCCTGGTCGGGGTCACCGCGCCGTCCCAGAAGGACGTCTTCCTGACCGCGGCGTCGCCGGTCCCGCTGTCCGGCGTGGAGATCCACGCGAACGCCCTGCACACCCTGCTGCACGGCGTCCCGCTGCGCCCCGTCCCACCCGCCGCCGACCTGGCCCTCCTGCTGATCGCGGCGGCCCTGCCGCTGCTGGCCGCCGCCCGGTGGCCCGCGCCGCGCGTACTGATCACCATGGTCCCGGTACTGGCCGTCCTGCTCGGCGCCGTCCAGTTCGCGTTCACCCGGGGACGGGTGCTCGCCCCGGTCCCGGCACTCGCCGCACTGTTGACGGCCACCGCCGCGGCCGTCGCGATCGACGCCCTCGTCGAGCGCCGGCGGCGGCACGCCCTCGAGGTGGCACTGCGGGATTTCGTCCGGCCCGCCGACGCCGACTTCTTCCTGTCGTACCGGCACGACCAGTCGAGCTTCGCGGCCGGCGCGATCCGCCGCGAACTGGTCCTCCGGTTCGGCGAGCACAGCGTCTTCATGGACACCGCACGACTCTCCGCCGGCCAGCAGTGGCCGAAACAGATCAGCGAGGCGATCCGGGGGTGCAGCGTGATGCTGGTACTGATCGGCCCGCACTGGGCACAGGCACGGTTCCCGGACGGCGGCCGCCGGCTCGACGACCCCGGCGACTGGGTGCGCCGCGAGGTGGCGGCCGGGCTGCGGCAGCCGGAGACGGTCGTCGTCCCGGTGCTGCTCGACGGCGCCGCGATGCCCGCCGGCGAGCTGCTGCCGGACGACGTCGCCGCTCTCGGGACACGGCAGGCCTTCGCGCTCAGCGGCGACCGTCTCGGCCCGGACGTCGACGACCTCATCCAGGCCGTCCAGCGGGTGCGGCGTGCGGCACAGCCGCAGACCACCGGCTGCGGGCGGGCGGATCGGTGACGGCCCCTTCAGGGGTACGCGGAAGAGCCCGGTCCCGCACCCGCGGTCTGGCCTGCCCGGTCGCGGCCACCCTGGTCCTGGCCGGGTGCGGTGGCGAGCCGGACTCGACGACGGTGACCACTCCGGCGACGACCGCCACCACCACCATCGCCACGACGCCGCCGACCTCGCCCCCGACGATCCCGGATCCGGACGTCGAGACGCCCACACCCGCCGAGACCTCGCCCGATGTGGAGGAGGTCGGCGACGCTCTCGGCTGCGGCGAGTACTGCCTGCAGGCCGGCGAGTACGGCGCCCCCGACGACGAACTGGACGACCCCGCCGACCTGTCCGATCCCGATCTGATCTTGGTCGACGGCGTGCTGCCGGTGACGGTCGACTGCCTCATCGACGTCACGTGCCGCGGCGCGATCCTGATCTGGGTCGACATCGACGACGAGTACACCGAGCTGGGCCGTTCCGACCTGGAGGTGGACGGCGACAGCACCCGGACCATCGCCGTCGAGGTGACCGGTGAGGGTCTCGAACTGCTCGACGAGGAGCAGACCCTGCGCGACGTCGTCGTCACCCTGGACCTGGGCAACCCGTGCCCGGACGGCGACGTCCACTGCATCGTCCACGAGGACGCCACCGTCGACGCCTCCTGACCGTCAGCCGCCGGTGGCGGGCGGGTCCAGTGCTCGGATCCAGTGCTCGGAGCCAGTCCTCGGGCTCGGCGCTCAGGCCCGGCGGTTCGGCCGCCGGGCCCGGGCACCGGGGTCAGCCCGCCCAGATCGGCAGGTCGAGACGCGACGGGCGGGTCGTGTCGTGGGAGATCTCCTGGGTGGCACGGTGGGTCTCCGCCGCCGTGGCCGCCGGTTCGCCGGAACCCGGGTTGCGGGCGTAGCGGGGGTGGGCGCCGGAGGAGATCTGCACGCTGATCCGGTGGCCGGCCGCGAACCGGTGGAACGTCGGCCACAGCCGCACCTCGACCTCGCGGAATTCGTCCGGATCCGCCGGGCCGGCAAAGCCATCCGTGGCGGGGACGCCATCCGCCATGGGAACGCTGTCCGTGACCGGGATGCCGTCCTCGGCAGGGCCGCTGTCCGTGCCGGGGACGCTGTCCGTGCCGGGGACGCTGTCCGTGCCGGGGACGCTGTCCGTGACCGGGATGCTATCCGTGCCGGGACGGTCGTCGGTGTCTGCGATGCCTCCGATGCGGCGGATGCCGTCGCAGACCGTCATCACGCGGCCGTCCGGGTGGACGTCGCAGATGCGGACGAAGACGTCGGCGCTGGGCCGGTCCGAGCGGAAGCGGATCCGGGCGACCGGTTCGCCGGCGACGGTCACCGCCTCGGCCAATGTGTCGCCGCGGAACACCACGACGTCAGGGCGCTTCTCGTGGGCGGCGTTGTCCACCGGGCCGGAGTCGCGTTGCAGGCTCGGGCCGCCGATCGCCGGGGTCGGGTCGGCAGGGTCGTAGACGTAGGTGGTCACGCCCCCACCGGCGGGCGCCGGCTCCGGACCGCCGACGGGAGCCGGGGCCGGACCGGCGTCGGCGGGGGCCGGGCTCAGTCGGCCATCGGCGTGCAGGTGCCATGTCCGGTCGGCGGTGCCGGGCGGCGGCCACTCCGGCAGGTCGTGCCACTGGTCTGCGCCGGTGCGATAGGCGCGGACCGGGAACGTACGGCCGGCCGGCTCGCCGGAGAAGTGTTCCTTGAGGAACGCGGTGGTCTGCTCGAGTACCGGGCCGCCCATCCCCGGTGAGGTGTGCCCCCACGGTCCGAGGGTGAGCACCGGCGGACGGCCGGCGGCGGCCAGCTGGGCGTAGGTGCGCAGCTGCCAGGGCAGGAAGATGTCGTACCACCCGGTGACCATGGAGACCGGCGCGGTGACGTCCGGGACCGAGGCGGTGTGCGACTGCTGCGTCCAATAATCGTCGGTCAGGCGCTCGTGGGCGACCCAGTCCTGGAACCAGTGCACCGGATGACCGGTCGCCGCGGTGTCCGCTCCCGACAGTGGCAGGGTGTCGAAGCCGCGACGCAGCTGCGGGTCGGGGCGCAGCATGCCGAGCGCCAGCCGCAGCATGTCGCGGCGGATCATCCGGTCCATCATCTGCGTCCAGCCCAGGGCGTTGCGCAGCGAGAAGGCGCCGTTGTCCCAGGTTATCGCGCCGAAGTCGGGCATCGTGACGACCAGGCACAGGGCGTCCGGCGCGGACTGCGGCTCATCGCGCTGGAGCCGGCCGGCCACCGCCCACTGGGTGAAACCCATGTAGCTGGCGCCGAACGTGACGAGGTGCCCGGTGAACCAGGGCTGTTCGCGGACCCAGCGGTGGGTGGCGATGCCGTCACGCTGCTCGTCGACCTGCGGGGTGAAGACGCCGCCGGAGCCCCACGTGCCGCGGCAGCTCTGGAACAACACGGTGAAACCCTCGCGGGCCAGAGCGTTCGCGAAGCCGGCGACACCGCCGCGACGCCCGTACGGGCCACGGATGACGACGGTCGGCAGCGGCGCGGCGGTCACCACGACCGGCGAGCCTGACATGGCCGGCGGAACCGGGGGGCTCGGCGTGACCGGGGTGATCAGGTCTGCGAGCAGCTCGACGCCGTCGTCCATCGGGACGCGCAGGTCCTTGCGGAGGGTGATGTCGAACGGTCCCGGGGCGAGGCCGGGGAACGTGCGGGACTGCCGCCATCGGGCGAAACGCTGGGTCAGGGTGGTCATCGGCCGTCCTCGGGTCGGGGGGTGTGCTGGAGCGCCTGGTGCAGGCGGACGAGGGCGGGCAGGGCCGCGGCGAGCGCCGACCGGGCTTCGGCGAGGACAGCCCGGTCGGCGGGGTCGAGACCGGCGAGCGCGGTGGTGACGAGCGCGGCGGCGGCCCGGTCGAAGCGGGCGAACAGGTCGAGGGCGTGTTCGGTGGCGAACACCTGGACGTGCCGGCGGTTGCCGGGCGACGGGCGGCGGGTGATCAGGTCGCGCGCCTCCATGGCGGTGAGGAGGTTGCTGACCGTCGGCCGGCTCAGGCCCAACGTCGCCGCGAGCTCGCCGGAGGAGAGCACCGTGCCCCGGGGCAGCACCCGGATGATCTCGACCTGCGCGTCCGGGAGGTCGGGCAGGTCCTCGGCGGCCCGGACGGCGGACCGCAGCGCACGGGTCAGCGGCACGAGGGCCGCGGTGAGCCGCGCCGGGTCGAGGTCCGCCGTGAGCCGCGCCGGGTCGTGGTCCGCCGGGGATCCGTCAGCGTCCATGACGGCATAGTTTTGTTCCAAAATCATCAGCTGTCAAACATGGGCGGGTGGCCCGGCACACACTCGTCTTGACGCGTCGTCTTGACACCTTTCGCAGCCAGGGTCTGCCGCTGTGGTGATTTCGGGCGCTCAGCACGCCCGAATTCACCACACCCACAACAGCGTGGTGACTTCGGGCGTCCAGCACGCCCGTATTCACCACACCGCCAGAGGTGTGGTGAATTGGGGCGCCCAGCGCGCCCGAAATCACCACGCCACCAGGGGTGTGGTGAATTGGGGCGCCCAGCACGCCCGAAATCACCACGCGGATGGGCTTCGCACCCTGACCACGAAACGTGTCTTGACGCGCCGTCGCCTTGACGCGCCGCGACGAACTCATATTAGTATGCGCATGTGAACATGTATCGGCCGAGGGAGAGCTGATGGGCCACGACCACCACCACGACCACGCCGTCACGGCTACCGGGAAACACCGGAACGTGCTGGCCGGCGCCCTCGCGATCTCGGTCGCCATCTTCGCCGTCGAGGTCGTCGGCGCCCTGGTCACCGGCAGTCTCGCCCTGCTCGCCGACGCCGGGCACGTGCTCGCCGACGCGGGCGGCGTCGCCCTGGCCCTGGGCGCCACCCTGCTGGCCGCCCGGCCCGCGGCCGGACGGCGCACCTTCGGCTGGGCCCGCGCCGAGATTCTCGCCGCCGCCGTGAACGGGCTGATCCTGGCCGGCATGGGCGTCTACGTGTTCGTCGAGGGCATCCGGCGGATCGTCGAACCCGGTGCCGTCGACCCGGGAGGGATGGCACTGTTCGGCGCCATCGGACTGGTCGGCAACCTGCTCGCGATGGCGCTGCTGTTCCGTGCCCGCGACGCCAGCCTCAACATGCGCGGCGCGTTCCTCGAGGTCGCCACCGACACCGCCACCTCGGTGGGCGTCCTCGCCGCGGCGGCGGTGATCGCGCTGACCGGCTTCACCCGCGCCGACGCCATCGTCTCGATCCTGATCGGCCTGATCATCGCGCCCCGCGCGCTGCGCCTGCTCCGGGAAGCCGCGAACGTACTGCTCGAAGCCGCCCCGGCCGAGGTCGACCTGGACCGGATCCGCGCGCACATCACCGAACTGGACCATGTGCTCGGCGTACACGATCTGCATGTGCACACGGTGACCTCGGGGCTGCCGGTGCTCACGGCGCACGTGGTCGTCGACGACTCCTGCTTCCAGGACGGCCACGCCCCGCAGCTGCTGGACACCATGCAGGAGTGTCTGGCCGGGCATTTCGACGTGGAGCACTCGACGTTCCAGCTGGAGCCGGCCGGCCACACCGACCACGAGAGCCCCACTCACCCCTGATCATGCCGGCCGAGGCCCGCGAAGTGCCCCTCAAACTAAGTTGATCATGAGTCGCACCAGGGCTTCGCACCGACTGCCGCCATGGTCACATCAGTTGAGTGGCATCACGGCCGACCCGGCCGTCACCCACGGTCCGTCCAGAAGCCGAAAACGACCCTGACCGACGGCTGACGGTTCCGGGCCGTCGTCGGCGGGCGGCAGGCGGCAGGCGGCAGGCGGCAGGCGATTGATCTACACCGTGCCGCGGGCGACGGCCAGACCACGTCCGACTCCGCTGGTCACGTCCGCTGGCGTGGCAGCCGACGGACCGGGTGGCGGGGCGACTCCCAGGCCGGTTCGCCACCCACAGCACGGTGTTGTTCCATCGCCCGCTGGGATTCCGTGGTCTCGGCTACCGAAATCAAAGCAGCTGCGTGGCGTCAGCGGGTCAGGCCCGGCTCGCGGACGGACATCCGGGACAGCGCCACCGCACTGAGCAACGGGACGACGGCCAGGATCAGCCAGGGCAGCGCCGTTCCCGGACCGGTCGCGGCGGCCGTGTCGAACAGCCGGCCGGTCACCGCGCTGCCCACCAGCACCGCGATTCCCCCGGCGGCGCTGAGCACACCGAAGTACGCCCCCAGCCGCCGTTCACCGGCGAGGCGGGCGGCGCTGTCGCGTACCAGAGGAGAAGTGATCATCTGGCCGGCGGTGAGCAGGACGACCAGCGCGACCGAGGGCCAGACCGCGGCCGTGCCCGGACGGGCCGCCGCGACCACCGCGAACGCCGCCGCGATCAGCGTGTACCCGGTCGCCGGAGCCCACCGCGGTCCGAGCCGGTCGCGCACCGCGCGGGCCACCGACTGCCCGGCGATCACCATGATCGACGCGGCGGCGAAGAGCCAGCCGAGCGCCCAGGTCGCGCCGACCCTCGCCAGTTCCAGGGGCAGCGCGAGGTAGAGCTGGTTGTACGCGAGCAGCCCGGCACTCGCCGCCGCGGCCAGCGCCAGGAACCGCCGGTTGGCGAACACCTCCCGAAGCCCGTCGCGGACCGGTTCGCCGGCGTGCGCGCCCGGCTCGGCGGGCAGCAGGCGCCAGTGCATGAACCAGATGGCCACGAACACCACGGCGGCGGCCAGGCAGGTGCTCCGGAATCCGGCGGCGAGCAGCAGGGTGCCGAGCAGCGGACCGGTCACCGCGCCCACTTCCCCGGCGGCGGAGAACATCGCGAACAGGTCGGTACGCCGGACCCGGCCGGCCGTTTCCAGGCGGCCGCCTTCGCGGGCCAGCGCCGATTCGACCGCGGGCGAGAAGAGCGCGGCGGCGACACCGGTCAGCACTGCACCGGCGAGGACCTGCGGAAGGTTCCCGGCGAGGCCGAGCACCACGAAACCAGCGACGCGGACGACGCAGCCGGTCAGCACGACCGGCCGGGCACCGAACCGGTCGGCGAGCACCCCACCGATCAGGAAGAGTCCCTGCTGGCTGAAGGTACGCAGCCCGAGCACCAGCCCGACGGTGGCCGCGGCGAGTCCGAGGTCCTCGGCGAGGTGCCCGGCCAGGAACGGCAGCACCAGGTAGAACCCGACGTTGAAGGCCAGCTGGGTGAGCACCAGCAGCCGCGGGACGGCGGGCAGGTGCATGATCTCGGCGAGAATCATCCATCGCCGTACGGCCCCGGCCACCCGGACTCCCCCACCCCACTATTGCAAATAATGTGCAACAGGGTAGCAGCAAGATCGATCCGGGCCGCGATGTCTCCACCATTCGTGCCGCGAAACGGGCAGAACGCCACCGGGTACGCACCGGAGGACGACTGTGGGATCCACAGACGACATCCACCACACCCCGGGAGCCCACCGTGAAGAAGACCGCAGTCCTCGGCGCCCTGACCGCCACCGGCCTGGCCCTCGGCGCGCTGGCCGCGAACCCGGCCGCCGCGGCCGCCGCCGACCCGATCCTCACCGGCAAACGGCAGGTCGTCATCAAGCCGCTCCCGTCGTTCGAGTCGATCGTCGGCATCGACGGCAAGGGCCGGCTCGACCTGATCGACGGCGAACCCGCGTACGGGCTCTTCGTCCTCTCCCCGGTCGGCGACAAGTACCAGATCAAGACCGCGAAGGCCGGCGACGGCCCGAAGGCGGCCTGCATCGGCATCCGCAACAACGGCAGCAACCCACTGACCGCGGTGGCCACCACCTGCGACGCCAAGCGGGCCGGCCAGCTGTTCACGCTGGTCGTGCAGACCGCGAAGGACAACGGGCGGCCGACCTACGGCATCCACAACCAGGGCGCGTTCCTGCAGTACTTCCCCCGTACCGGGCTGATCGCCGAGGAACTGGGCGACGCGAACCTGGCGACGACGTTCTCGTTCGTCGACAACGGCCCCGCCCCGGTCCTGCCGAAGTAGTCCTGATCCGAATCGGTCCGTAACCTGATCCGAACGTGACTCTTACGTCGCGCGGCTCGACTGGGCGACATGGCATCTCCCCGGCGGGCACTGATCCGGCACAGCGCGGTCGCGGCACTGATCGGCACACTGTTCACCTACTGGATCTGGCAGGCCGGGGCGATCGGGCACGCCCGGTCCTGCCCGGACACCTGCCTGACGCACGTCGCCGGCGAGGTGACCGCGACGAGCAGCTCGCCGTCGCACTCCGGGCAGGACGGGCGCGAGACCGGCGGCACCGGGCACTCGGCGACGATCGCGTTGTCCGGCGGCCGGACGATCGAGGTGTCCCTGCACCTGAGCGCGGGCGACGACGTCGACGTCGGACTCTGGCACGGCACCCCGGTCACCGTGGACCGGGCGCGCATTCCCGGTTCGGCATGGCCGGAGTCGTGGTACGGGCTCGTCACGATCCCGCTCTTCGCGGCCCTCGTGTACGCCGCACTCACCGCGGCCTCGGAGCTGGTGGTGTGGTGGAGGGGCGGGCCGCCGGCCGGGCCCGGCTGCCTTCCGCCGGTGATCGCGGTGCTGAGCCTTCCGCTGTCGATGCTGGCGGTCGGCTTCACCAACCTGTCGGACGGGGACTGGTTCCCGCGGTGGTGGCCCGCGCCTCTGCTGATCGTTCTCGGACTGCCGGTGGTGATCCGCGCCATCACCTCCACTTCTTCAGTCAATAGCATCAAGAGTTGGTCATGCGTCGATCCGTGACACTCGGTGGCCGGCAACACCGCCCGTTCCTCAAAGCCCTGCCCTGGAACTCTGCCGCACCCGCAGGTCCGCCGGGAACACACACCGCCAGAACGGCGCGACCTGCCGGTGCACCAGAGCCCGGGTGGCCGCGGCGGCCATCATCTCCACCGGCTGATGCACCGATGACATCGGCGGCGTCGCACACTCGGCGATCACACTGTCGTCGAACCCGACCACCGCCACATCGCCCGGCACCCGCCGCCCCGCGTCCCCCAGCGCCTGCATCGCCCCGATCGCCAGCAGATCGCAGGCGGCGAAGATCGCGTCCACCCCGGGCTCCTCGGCGACCAGCCGCGTCGCCAGCTCATAACCCACCTCACGCCGGAACTTCCCGGTCAGCGAGATCTCCGGAATCCCCAACTCCCGCACCGCCCGCCGGAACCCGTCCCGGCGGGCGTCCGCACACGGATTGCCCTCCTGCCCGTGCAGGGCCGCGATCCGGCGGCGCCCCGATTCGTGCAGATGCCGCACCGCGGCGGCGGCACCGTCGCTGTTGGCGACGTCCACGAACGGGACCCCCGGAGCGGACGGGCCCATCGTCACCACCCGGTCGCACTGCTCGTAGAAGGCCGCCGCCAGCTCCGGCTCCACATTGCTGAGCAGCACACCGAGACTCACCGACTCGGCGATCGTGGCGATCAGCTCCGACGCCTGAGCCCGCTCCACCACGTGCACCCTGAGCTGCGCGGTGCTGCCGGCCAGCTCTTGGAGGATCCCGGCGGTGACCCGGCCGTAGTACGGACTGGTCCCGAAGACCGACGGATCGTCCACGATCACCAGCTCGATGACGTCGCCGTGCCCGTGCGCGAGGGCCCGGGCCACCGAGTCCGGCCGGTAGTCCAGCCGGGCGATCACCGCCCGGACGTGCTCCTTGGTCCGCGCCGACACGCCCGGCGCGTCGTTGAGCACCCGGGAGACGGCCGCCTTGGACACCCCGGCGGCGGCCGCGACATCGGCCAGAGTCACTCGCTTCCGCTGCATCCGCCGACTATAGGACGCGCCCCCGGTCTCCCCTGCCCCTTTTACTCCCGGGCGAAGTCAGGAGATCTCGCCCCGCACGGTCATCTCCACACCGATGGCGATCGCGTCGAAGTCGTCCGGCAGCACGGCGATGTCCTCGACCGCCTCCCAACGCGTCAGGGATCCCGTCGGACCGCCTGGGCAATGACCGCCCGGGAGGTGGTCAACATCGCCGACGTCGACCTGGACGGCACTCCCGACCTGCTGTTCCGCAACATGGCCAGCGGCACCATGATGATCCGCCACGGCAAGCCGGGTGCGGTCGTCGCCTCGCTCAAGCCGGCCGGCGCGGACGGCAACATCCGCCTCTACCACCCGGGAGAGACCAGCGTCGGCATCTCCGAGAAGATCGTCGTCTCCACCGACTGGACGGCGGTGAAATCCTTCGGCTGAGCCGGGCCGGAGGCCGGGTAGAGTGACCCGCGGTGCCGGTTCGCCCCACCCGCCAGGCGGGGCGTCGTAAGAGGGAACCCGGTGGGAGACCGGGACTGCCCCGCAGCGGTGAGTGGGAACGAAAGTCGTCATGAAGCACTGGACCGGCGACGGTCTGGGAAGCGACGGCCGGTAGGAAGCACGCGTGCCCACGAGTCCGAAGACCTGCCGGCGCCGCGCCCGCCGACCGGTGGGCGCCGCCGGCGGTCCCTCGGGAGGACCAGGGGTGAACCCCCTCTTTTCGCGTGCCCGCCGGCCGCTTCGAGGGAGGGAGACACCGGTGGATCACACCGCATTCGGTCAGAGCACCGTCCTCGGCTATCCGCGCATCGGCGCGAACCGGGAGTTGAAGAAGGCCGTCGAGGCCTACTGGTCGGGCACCATCGACGCCGCCTCGCTGGAGGACACGGCCGCCGGGCTGCGCGCCGAGGTCTGGCGGACGCTGCGCGACGCCCGGCTGGACGCGATCCCGTCCAACACGTTCTCCTACTACGACCACGTTCTGGACACCGCGGTCGCCGTCGGCGCGATCCCCGAACGGTTCCGGCGGCTCGGCCTGTCCGAGCTGGACACCTACTTCGCCATGGCGCGGGGCGTCGACGCCGAACCGGCGCTCGAGCTCACCAAGTGGTTCGCCACCAACTACCACTACCTGGTTCCGGAGATCTCCCCCGACACGGTCTTCACCGCCAACCCGGTCAAACCCGTCTCGGAGTACGCGGAAGCACAGTCGCACGGCATCACCACGAGACCGGTGCTGGTCGGGCCGGCCACGTTCCTGCTCCTGGCCAAGGGGGACGACCCGTTCGCCCGCCTCGGCGACCTGGTCGACACGTACGCGCGGATCCTGTCCGCCCTCGCCAGCGCCGGGGTCGCCTGGGTGCAGCTCGACGAACCCGCCTACGTCGCCGACCGCACCATCGACGAGATCAGCGCCCTGCACGACGCGTACGCGCGTCTCGGCGCCCTCACCGACCGGCCGAAGATCTTCGTCGCCACCTACTTCGGCGACCTCGGCGACGCCCTGCCGGCCCTGCTGCGCACCCCGGTCGAGGCGATCGGCCTCGACTTCGTCGCCGGACCCTCCAACCTGTCCCGGCTCGCCGCCGCCGGACCGCTGCCGGGCAAGACCATCGTCGCCGGGCTGGTCGACGGGCACAACGTGTGGCGCACCGACCTGCGGGCCGCGATCACCACCGGCACCACGCTGACCGCGCTCGCCGACCACGTCGCCGTCGCCGCCTCCTGCTCGCTGCTGCACGTGCCGGCCGACCTGGACGCGGAGACCCGGCTCGCGCCGGAACTGCGCGAACGACTGGCCTTCGCACGGCAGAAGGTCGACGAGGTGGTGCTGCTCGGCGCGGCGCTGCGGGACGGGACCGGGCCGGCGCCCGTACCCCTGCCGCCCGCTCCCGAGACCTGGCGCCGCACCGAGGTCCGCGCCCGCCTGGCCGCGCTCTCCCCCGCCGACCGGCAGCGCGGCGATTACCGGGCGCGGGCCGCGGCCCAGCAGGAACGTCTCCAGCTGCCGCCGCTGGCGACCACCACGATCGGCTCGTTCCCGCAGACCGCCGAGCTGCGCGCCGCCCGTGCCGCACTGCGTGCCGGGACGCTCGACGCCGACGGCTACGCCCAGCGGATGCGTGCCGAGGTCGCCCACGTCATCCGGCTGCAGGAGGAGCTCGGCCTGGACGTGCTCGTGCACGGCGAACCCGAGCGCAACGACATGGTCCAGTACTTCGGCGAGCAGCTCGACGGGTTCGCGGCGACCGACCACGGGTGGGTGCAGTCGTACGGCTCGCGGTGCGTCCGCCCGCCGATCATCTTCGGTGACGTGGCGCGCCGGGCGCCGATGACGGTGGCCTGGTCCACCTACGCCCAGTCGCTGACGGCCAAACCGGTCAAGGGCATGCTCACCGGGCCGGTCACCATCCTCGCCTGGTCGTTCGTGCGCACCGACCAGCCGCTGGCGGCGACCGCCGACCAGGTGGCGCTGGCCCTGCGCGACGAGTGCGCCGATCTGGAGGCGGCCGGCATCACGGTGGTGCAGGTCGACGAGCCGGCCCTGCGCGAACTGCTGCCGCTGCGGGCGTCCGCGCAGAAGGCCTACCTGGACTGGGCGGTCGGCGCGTTCCGGCTGGCCACCAGTGGGGTGGCGGACGGCACCCAGGTGCACACCCACCTGTGCTACTCGGAGTTCGGCGAGGTCATCGGCGCGATCGACGGCCTGGACGCGGACGTCACCAGCCTCGAGGCGTCCCGTTCCGGGATGGAGGTGCTCGGCGATCTGGCCGCCGCCGGGTACCGCCGCGGCGTCGGGCCCGGGGTCTGGGACATCCACTCCCCGCGGGTGCCGTCGCGGGGTGAGGTGACCGGTGCGCTGCGCCGGGCGGTCGCCGCCGTGCCGGGCCGCCGGCTGTGGGTCAACCCGGACTGCGGGCTGAAGACCCGCGGCTATCCGGAGGTGGAGGCCGCGCTGCGGAACCTGGTCGCGGCCGCCGCGGAGGTCCGGGCGGGCTGAACCGGTCCGGGGCGGGCGTCGCCGCCCGCCCCGGGACGCACGGCGGTCACGCGGCGGCCTTGAACCGCTCGACGATCCTCTGCAGGCCGTCGACGGAGAGCGGGGACGGCGGCTCGGTGAAGTTGAACAGCTGAGGCAGGACGTTGCCGCCGCTCACGGCCTTGAGCTTGTCGGCGCCGGGCAGGTCGGTGATCGCCTTCTGGACCGCGGCGGGGTCACCGTCGCCGTACAGCAGGATCAGCACGTCGGGGTTGCGGCCGAGCAGCTCCTCGAGGGTCACCTCGAAGACACGCTCCTTGCTGTCGGCGAAGACGTTGGTGAACCCGGCCGCCTCCAGCTGCGGTTCGGCCATGCTCGCCGAACCGTAGGCGTAGGTGACCCCGCCGCCGACGGTCGGGTAGAGCACCGCCGCCGTGCGGTCGCCCTCGACCTTGCCGATCTTCGACACGCGCTCCTGGAGAGCGCTGACGGCCGCCTCGGCGTCCTTGCCGAAGACCTTTCCATAGGTACGCATCTGCGAGTAGATGTCGTCGAAAGTGGGCTTCGTCGTGTTGCCCGGGCACATGGTGGGCTCTTCGAGCAGCGGGATGTCCACCGCGGACAGCGTGTCGCGGGACAGGTTGTCGACCTCGCCCAGCACCAGGTCGGGCTCCTGGCTGATCACGACCTCCTTGGAGATCTGCAGGTGACCGCTGGTGTCGGTCTTGTCGGTCAGCAGCGGGATCTTGTCGATCTCGGCCTGGGTGGCGGCGTCGTAGTACTCCGTCGGGTACAGCCCGGCCCGCGCGGTGGCCCGGTCCAGCACGCCGAGCGAGTGCAGGTACGGCACGGCGGCGCTCTTGAGTAGCACCACCCGCTCCGGGGCCTTGTCGAAGGTGACCTCGGCGCCGCAGTTGGTCAGCGTCAGCGGGTATCCGCCGGCGGGCGTACCCGATGTGGTCTCGGCGGTGGAGCCGGCACCGCATCCGGCGGTGAGCAGGATCGCGGCGGCGCTGGTGGCCAGGAGGCGGAACGCCTTCATCGGCGGGACCTTTCATCGGGCGCCCGGTCAGCGATCCGACGCCCTTGGTTTGCTGTTGCCAAGGATGTGCAGCAGGCTACCAGCGGGCCGATCGACGACGGTCGGGGCCCTGGAGCGGCGACACCGAGGAGGACGACGGCGCCGGCGCCGGGACGGCGACCCGGCTCGCCCGCTCCCACCGCCCGGATGACACCGCGATCACGGCCCGCCCGCCGCGTCCGTGACGGTGCTCCGGACCCGGCCCTGGCAGCGGCGGTCCGTCTCGACGGTGTCCGCCTCCGGCAGAAGCTGGTCGATCAGGGAACGGTCGGCCGGCCAGCCGAGGAACGCGACCGCCGGCTCCTCGTCGTCACCGGACGCCGGGCACAGCACCTGGCCGCCGATCCGGTCGCTGCCGACGAAGACGACCGCCCCCTCGCGGTCCATCACCGTCACCACGTGATCCTGGGCGGTGATCACGTAGCCCACGATCACCGGCGGGAACGGCTCCTGCCCCTCCTCGGTGGTCACCTCGATCGCGACCAGCGGCAGCAGCGGGGCCCGCAGGTACGACGTGGTGATCAGCATCGGCACCAGGATCAGCACGCTCAGCGCGGGCAGCAGGATCGCCGGCCGGGCCGCGAACGCCGGCAGCGGGCCGGTCAGGAACACCGCCAGCAGCGGCGGCAGGAGCAGCAACAGACCGGTGACGGCCTGGCCGTCCAGCACGGCGGCCTCCACCGCATCCACGAAGATCAGGTAGTACTCGGCGGCCAGCACCAGCACCGGCAGCCCGACACCGGTGGCGAGGATCAACAGCCGGTTCCCCGGGTACGCCTCGCGGAACCCGAGCGCCACGATCACCACCAGGATCGCGCCGAGCGCCGGCAGGTACCGCAGTTGCCAGGTGAGCACGGCGACGCACGCGGCCACCCCGGTCAGCCAGAGCGGCACCCGCAGGTTCAGGCCGAACGGCCACCCGCCGGACGGGTCGCTGATCCGCCGGTACCCCTCCGCCAGCCGAGCCGTGAGCAGCAGGATCGGGACCATCCAGAGCAGTGATCCGAACAGGACCACCATCAGGCCGGCCGGGCTGAGGTTGGCGATCAGCAGGATCATCGTCTGCGGATCGCCGTTGCCCATCAGCCACACCCGGCCGACGAGCAGGGCCAGCGGAAGCACCGGGAGCAGCGCGAGCGCCCCCTGCGTCGCGCGGCGGCGCTCACTCACGGAGCTCCCCGATCCGGAACCCCTCAGCCTCATCCTTCGGCTGCGCCGACACGGCGACCTGCTGGCCGGACATCCACCTGTCCGACGGCAGGAAGTGCCGGGCGTACGCCTCCTCCCACCGGGTGTCGTGGTCGTCCGCCCACGAGCTCTGCAACACCGACTCCACGAGCTGGCGCAGGGCGGTGTTCTCCCCGGTGTTGACCACCCATTCCTCGGGCGTGTCCACTCCGACGTCGTGGGCCATCAACCCGTCGTGGTGCCGGGCGACGAACCCGGCCAGCAGCGCCGCGTCGCCGAGTGTCCCGGCGAAGTCGCCCTTCAGCACACCCTCGACGCATGCGGTCCAGGTCGGCCGGACGGTCACCGGGATGTTCATCCGCGCGGCCAGCGTCGAGACGCCGGTCAGACAGATCTGCCCCTTCGGCAGTTCGTGCAGGGAACGCACCGCGGGCCGGCCGGACCGGGTCACCAGCGTCACCGTGGTCTTCAGGTACGGGATGGTCAGCCCGGTGTTCTTGCCCCGGTCCCCGCTGTTCGAGAGGCCGGCGATCACCAGGTCGACCGGCACCAGGTCGTCACCGTCACGGGCCTGCATCCGGACCCGTTCCTTGCTCTCGATCGGCATGAAACGCACCTCGGACCGCTGATAACCCAGGCCCACCGCGATCATGTACGCGACGTCGATGTCGAACCCGGAGTACAGCCCGGTCGTCTTGTCGTACTCGCTGACGCCCGGCACGTCGGACAACACCCCGATGGTGAGTGTCGCCTTGCCCGCCAGCCCGGCCGCCTCGATCATCTCGTCGAACGTGGGGCCGGTGTCGCGCCGCATCTCGGCCAGCCCCACCCCCAGGATCACCACCGGCACCAGCAGCAGGGCGAGCAACCGCGCCGCCGGAATCCAGTAGTCCCGGCGCCGTTTCCGGACGACGTCCTCCGCGTTCATGCACAGCCCCCGTCCCGCCGGCCCGTCCGGCGGCGACCGAGGATATCGACCGTCGCCACAGTAGACGCGGCGGGTGCGGTCGCAGCGCCAAACACGTTTCGTGGTCAGGGTGCGAAGCCCATGCGTGTGGTGATTACGGGCGCGCTGGACACCCGAAGTCACCACACCCGTGGGGGTGTGGTGAATACGGGCGCGCTGGACGCCCCAAATCACCACACCCGTGGCGGTGTGGTGAATACGGGCGCGCTGCACGCCCCAAATCACCACACCCGTGGGGGTGTGGTGAATACGGGCGGGATGGGCGGCGTACAGCTCGGGCCGCATCGGACGGAGCGGACCGCCGACGGACTCGATGCCGGGGACGTGACCGATCATGTCCTGCCACTCGACGCCCATCGCGTAGCCGAGACCGGACAGCCGGAGCAGCAGAGCCGCCCGGAGCGGACCGTCACCGAACTCGCGCGTGGGGCAGGGCTGGGCGATGACCCGCGGATCAGCCGGCGCCGCGGCGACGAACCGGGCCGCTCCGGGCGTCGCCTCGTAGATGCCGCCCTGGTGGAACAGCTCCTCCCACAGGTGCGAGACGGCACGCCGCGCGTCGCCGCGGTCACCGGTCCGGACGCATCGAAGGACGCATCGAAGGACGCATCGGACGAGTATCCGGGGCTACCGGGCTGCCCTGACGAGCGGCCCGGCGACCCCGGAGCTCAGTTGGTCCAGATCTCGGCGCGGTCCAGGCTGACCACCGTGCCGGCCGACGCGCTGCTCTTCGTACCGGTGACACGGACCCGGACGGTGTGCGTGCCGTACGCCAGTTTCGGCGTCAGATAGGTGAGGGCCTCGCCGACCCGGATCGCGCCGTAGAAGTCGACGCTCGTCTCGGCGCCGCCGTCGACGCTGATCGCCGCGATGCCGTTGCCGGTGTCGCGGACCGAGAGCAGGCCGAGCTGGGTGCCGGTGAACGTGAGGGTGGCCGTCGCCCCGGTCGCCGCGCTCCAGTGGTCGTCGCCCCAGAAGCACTGCACCCCGCAGCCGGTGCCGGAACTCCACGAACCGGTCAGCGCGAGCGATCCGTTCCCGCTGGTCCGGCCGTCGTCGTTGATCCACGCGGTGGACGGTCCGGGGTCGCCGGACGGCAGGTCCTGGGTGGCGCCGACGGCCAGGGGCCGGCCCAGGCTGGGACTGCCGTCGGCGTTCCAGCCGATCCGCTGGATCCGGCTCACCCGGTTGGTGTACGTCGTGGCACTCGTCGCCTTGGCCCCGTACACCATCCACGTCTCGGTGCCGTCCGGGCTGGTGAAGAAGCCGTTGTGCCCCGGCCCGTACACCCCGGCGGCGTCGTTGCGGCTGAAGATCGCGCCGCTGCGCTGTGTCCAGTTCGCCGCGACCAGCGGGTCGGCGGTGGACGGGATGCTCAGCTGCCACAGCTGGTAGTCCGGCAGCCCGGTGTCACACGTCGAGTACACCATGTAGGTCGTCCCGTTCCGCTGCAGGAACTCGGGCGCCTCCCGGATCGTCGAGCACCCGCCGGCCGCGTTGATCGGCACCGCGTTCCCGGAGACCGTCCACGGATCGGACAACGGCGCGATCATGATGCCGTTGTGCTGCCACTGGTTGATCCCGGCGAACGCGACGTACATCCGACCGTTCTGCTGCAGGATCGACGCGTCGATGGCGAACTTGTCGTGGTTCGGCGGCAGCAGCTGCCCCCGGAAGTGGTAGCTCCCCGCCGGATCGTCGCCGTCGGACTCCAGCACGTACAGCCGGTGATTGTCGTCGATCCCGTTGTCGGCGGTGTAATACATGTACCAGCGCCCGTTGAACCGGTGGAACTCCGGCGCCCAGACGTTCTTGTTGCGCCCGGCGTCGGTGTCCGTCCACACCGTGATCGCCGATGCTCGCAGCAGGCCCGCGACGCTCGGCGACTTCCGGATCCTGATCGAGTCGCCCTCGGTCATCGTCAGGTAGTAGTTACCGTTGAAATAGGTCATGAACGGATCCGGCTTGGTGCCCACCGGGTTCCGGAACGTGCCGGCGGCTGCCGCTTCGGCCGCCCGGGGCACCGTCCCGAGCGACAGCACCAGCCCGGCCAGTGCCACCAGGATCAGCCACAACCTGCGGGGATGAGACACGGAACCTCCCTCACGCGAGCCGCGTGGGGGAAACGGCCCGGCGCAAGGAAACCTTACTGATTCGCCACCCTCGATCAAAGATCCTTCTCCGGGTACGCGCTGAGCAC
>NZ_JZKF01000041.1 GCF_000962825.1 Actinoplanes rectilineatus | reverse complement strand
GCGAACGGTGCCCTGTTGCAGCAGTGGGGCTGCACGGCGGGCGCGAAGTGGCAGCAGTTCACCCTGAAAGCCGTCGGTTCCAGTTATCAGCTGGTGAATCTCAACAGCGGTAAGTGCATCGACGTGCCCGACTGGTCGACGACCTCCGGCGTGCAGTTGCAGCAGTACGGCTGCGTCGCCAGTCAGAACAACCAGTTGTGGACGCTGGTCGCGAGTGGCACGAACACGTTCCAGGTGGTGAACGTCAACAGCGGTCTGTGCATGAGCGACAAGGATGCGTCCACCGCGTCCGGCGGCGCGATCATCCAGGAGACCTGCACCGCCAACACCAACAAACAGTGGGCGTTCACCCCGGTCAGCGGCGGCCGCACCTGGTCGAACACGGCGGACGGGTTCGCCGGCACCGGAGGCGCGACCACCGGCGGCACGGGCGGCACCACGGTGACCGTCACCACGTACGCCGACCTGCTCAAATACGCCACCGCCAGCGCCGCGTACATCATCAAGGTGAGCGGCACCATCACGGTGCCGACCTACGGCTACGAGATCCCGGTCGCGTCGAACAAGACGATCGTCGGCCTGGGCACCACCGGCCGGATCAAAGCCGGCGGCTTCTTCCTCGGCACCGGCGTCCGCAACGTGATCATCCGGAACCTGACCATCGGCGACACCGCCGTGGCCTCCGACGACCCGGACGACAAGGACTTCGACTACGACGGCATCCAGATGGACACCGCCGACCACGTGTGGATCGACCACAACACGTTCACGAACATCAACGACGGCTACATCGACTCGCGCAAGGACACCTCGTACGTGACCGTGTCCTGGAACGTGATGGGCAACCACAACAAGACGTTCGGCATCGGCTGGACCGACAACGTGACCGCACGGATGACCATCCACCACAACTGGATCCACAACAGCAACCAGCGCAACCCGAGCGCCGACAACCTGCTCTACGCCCACCTCTACAACAACTACCTGCAGAACATCACGTCGTACGGGAATCTGTCGCGAGGCGGCACCAAGATGGTCCTCGAGAACAGCTACTTCGACACGGTCAACAACCCGTGGAACATCGACGACACCACGATCGGCCAGCTCAAGCAGAGCGGCAGCATCGCCGTGAACTGCACCGGTAAACAGGTCACCGGCGGTGCGGCCTTCACACCGAGCAGCTTCTACGCGTACACCCTCGACCCGGCCGCCGACGTGCCCGCCGTGGTCAAGGCCAACGCCGGCCCGCAGGCCACCATCACCATGTGACACTGGCACCGATTCGGCCGGCCACCCGAACTTCCGGGCGGCCGGCCGGCAGGTCCATGACAATCGGAGTGGCCCGCCCTTGTCACGCACCATGAGTCGATAGGTTCCGAGGCGTCGCCGGACGACTGGGCGTCGGTGTCGCTTTACCGCCGCGACCAGCCAGCCGTCGCCCCACCGAATCCCTGATGGCTACGTCAATTCCTCAAGGGGTTCTCGCCGGGGGCGGGCAGGTGGCAGGGGCTGCCCAGGGAGACGGCGAGATATTGCCGGTCCACCGTGGTGGTGACGACCGTGGTGTGGCTGGTCGACGGGTGGATGGCGCTGAGTTTGCCGCGGGTGCCGTCGGCGAAGGTGCTGTCGTCGGTGATCTCCCAGCCCCGCTGTTGCAGGACTGTCCTGATGCGTCCGAGGGTGGCGAGCTGGCCGGCGGGGTCGACCTTCAGGTCGCCGACGGCGCCGAGGCTCCAGCGGTCGTCGTCGGGGGAGCAGCCGGTGGCCAGGGCCAGTGCCGCGGTCAGGCCGACCATCAGGTGTGCTGCCCGTCGGCGGTTCACTGCTCGGCGCCTTTCTGACGTCGTATGCGGTCAATTCCGCGCGGCTGACCAGGTGGGTCCTGCGCCTACTGCCACGAAGAGTTCGAAGGGGAGCTCGGGGTCGGCCTGGATCACGGCCAGCGCCACCCAGCGGCTGTAGGTGGGGCAGCTCCAGACCAGCATGTCCCGCGTCTGGCTGCGGAAGAAGCCGGCTGCCTCGCCGAGTTCGCGGTCCGTCTCCCCGAGGTCGACCTCTTCGGCCGGGCCCCACCTCGCGGTCAGCGCCGCGGCGAGCCGGTCGTGATCGTGGTCGATGGCGTCCCGGGCTGGTCCGACCACCTCTTTGCTGCGGTCCTCCCAGAAGTCCTGGGTCACGGCGAGGCGGGCGACGTGGTGGTCCATGTCGCCGAACGCGTCCCGGCGTCCATACGCGGTGTCCGGAAACGGCTGGCGTAGCAGCGCTTCGACGGCCGTTTCGTGCGCCGAACTCATCGAGGCGGCGGGGCTTTCGACGCGTACCCGGGGAAGAATGGGTTTCAGGAGGCCTGGCGCATGGGCATGCCGGCCAGCCACACCTCGGCAAGGTCGGAGAGGGGGACGCCGAGGACCTCGCCCAGGCAGACGACGGTGCCGAACGCGGGGGCCGGGAGGCGGCCGGCCTCGATCTTGCGCAGGGTCTCGGGGGAGATGCCGGCTGCCAGGGCCACCTCGCCGAGGCTGCGGGTGCCTCGTGCTTCCCGGAGTGCGGCGCCGAGGCGCTGGCCCGCGGCGATCTGTTCGGGGGTGAGCGGTGGGCGAACCATGGGAGCAGGATAGCCTGACCGGACTGGTGGTATAAATATACCGCACGGCGGTGGTATAACTATACCGCGCAAGAGTGGAAGGAACGTCATGATCGAGCTGAAGTCCCCGGAGGAGATCGGGCGGATGGCCGTGACCGGCCGGTTCGTCGGTGAGCTGCTGGCCGAGCTGAAGGGGATCGCCGACGTGGGCGTCAACCTGATGGACCTGGAGCAGCACGCGCGGGGCCGGATCAAGGAGCGCGGCGCCGAGTCGTGCTACTGGGACTACGCGCCGTCGTTCGGCCGGGGACCGTTCCGCAACGTGCTGTGCCTGTCGGTCAACGACGCGGTGCTGCACGGTCTGCCGCGTGACTACGTGCTGCGGGACGGTGACCTGCTCAGCGTGGACATGGCGGTGGGCATCGACGGCTGGGTCGCGGACGCCGCGGTGTCGACGGTCGTCGGCACGCCGAGTGCGGACGACCTGAAACTGATCGAGGCGACCGAGGTGGCGCTGGAGGCCGGCATCGCGGCGGCCCGGCCGGGCGGCAAGATCGGTGACATCTCCGCGGCGATCGGCGGGGTCGCGCACCGGTACGGGTACACCGTGAACCTCGAGTTCGGCGGGCACGGCCTGGGCCGCACCATGCACGAGTCGCCGCACATCGCCAACAACGGGCGGGCCGGGCGCGGCATGAAGCTCGAGCCGGGTCTGACGGTGGCGATCGAGCCGTGGTTCTGCGCCGCCACCGACAAGATCAAGTTT
The DNA here is from genome assembly GCF_000962825.1 of Actinoplanes rectilineatus. Classification (GTDB taxonomy): domain Bacteria; phylum Actinomycetota; class Actinomycetes; order Mycobacteriales; family Micromonosporaceae; genus Actinoplanes; species Actinoplanes rectilineatus. The sequence continues at coordinate 77,120 of NZ_JZKF01000041.1, read as the reverse complement.
GACGCGGACGGCTGGACGATCCGGTCGGCGGACGGTTCCCGGACCGCGCACTCCGAGCACACCATCGCGATCACCCCGGACGGGCCGCAGGTTCTCACCGCGGTCTCCTGACGAGAGCGGGGACGGCAGGCGACTCGCCTGCCGTCCCCGCTGTTTTCTCAGCGCTGGTGGCGGGCGTACTTGGCGCGGAACTTCTCCACCCGCCCCGCGGTGTCGAGCAGCCGTTGCCGGCCGGTCCAGAACGGGTGGCTGGCGGCCGAGATCTCGACGTCGATCACCGGGTAGGTGTTGCCGTCCTCCCACTCGATCGTCTTCTCGCTGGTGGCGGTGGACCGGGTCAGGAAGGCGAAGTCGGCGCTGCGGTCGCGGTACACGACCGGGCGGTACTCGGGGTGGATGCCGGCTCTCATGATTCTCCTCGGTGATGGTCGTGCGGCAACTCGTCGAGCCGCCACTGGGGAACGGGTCGGGGAAGGTGTGCCAGAGGAAACCCTTCGACCGCAGGACGCCGTCATCTCGACCAGGCGTTCCTCGGTCCGCGACAGCCCGCCGCCGTCGCGGACCGGCGCGGCGTCGATGTTGATCTCGCTCATGTCGTTGAGGATCACCGCGACGCGCAGGCCGTCGCGGTTGGCGAGCAGGTGGTCGAGCAGGGTGGTCTTGCCGGCCCCGAGGAATCCGGACAGGACGGTGACCGGCAGCTTCGGCACACGCTCTCCCCGGCTTGTTGGAAACGATTTTCATTGTACGTTAGCTGCCCTGTCAAGAGAGCCGGCGGCGGGGCCGGGGTGCCGGGCGGTGTTACAGGCCACTCGAGGAGGCGGGCCAGGTGCGTGCGCTGCTGGACGCCGTCGCCGCCGGTGGTGGTCCCTCCCGGCGAAGCTCCGCGTAGAGCTCCTCGCCGAGGTAGGTGCGCAACCCGGCGTACCGGAACCGGTACGTGTCGCCGTCGCGGATGATCAGCAGAGAGTCCTGCAGCTCGGCGGCGAAGACCAGCAGCCGCCACGGCAGGTCCCGGTGCGCCACCCGCCACAGGTGAGCGACCAGGAAGACCGGCCAGACGGTGTACGCGCACGCGACGATCACCCCGAGCGTCGACGTCACGAGCAGCGCGTCCTCCGGCCCGATCGCGTAGCTCCGCGCGTGCTCCCGGATCACCGCCAGATGCCCGGGCGCCACGTGACCGAGCATCGTGATGAAGACGGCGGCCAGCACCGTGACACCGGCGAGGATCGCGATGGCGAGCCGACGGTCGTCGCGCATCGTCACCGGCGACTCGGGCCGGCCGAACGCCTCGTCCTGCTCCACCGGCCCGGAGGGAACGGTACTGCCGGAGACATCCGCGGGAGCCCGCGACGACGGCGAGCACAGCCACTTGACCGTGCCGCCGACCAGCCCGACCGGGAATCCGGCGACGAACAGGAACACCACACCGACGGCGTACGCGTAGTCGAGGCCGTACCGGATCCCGCCGCCGATCGCGCCCCCGGCACCGATGGCGGTGGCGAACAGCACCCCGACCAGGACCGCGCTGTGCCACGGCTCGGTCCGCGCCCCGCCCCGGATCCGGATCTCGCTCGGTACGGTCTCCTCCCGGGTGAGATACGTGCGGGCGGCGACGGTGGCGAGCCCGATGCCGAACGTCACCGCGATGTACACGGTGGCGGGTGTCCGCTCCGGGTCGACGAAACCGGTCAGCCGGGCGAACAGCACCGGCGGCAGCGTCCCGGCGACCCCCAGGACCAGGCTGGCCAGGGCCGGCGGACCGAACCGCCGGGACCGGCGGCCCCAGCCGCGAACCCGCCGCAGGACCGGCTCCCGGACCCTGGCCGGGAGCCGTCGCGGCCACCGGGAGCGCAGCAGCGTGTCGAGGCACAGGTAGGCGGCCGTGACGCTCGACGCGATCTCGAGCGCGTCGGCGGTCGCCTGTCGCCACCCGCACAGCATCGTTCCGACGGCGAACACCCCACCGGCGACGGTGGCGAACACGGCCGGGGCGGTCCGCCACGTCATCGGCCGGGCCCGGAGGAAGGCCGCGCCGACCCCCACTCCGCACCCGATCGCCAGGCCCCGGGTCAACCCGACCGGCATCTGCAGGGCCAGCCGGTACGCGGGGAGGACCGACAGCGCGGACGCGACGGCCAGTGCCTGCCGGGGCGGCTCGCCGACGGCCCGCCACCAGGACAGCCGGTGCGTCTTCCCGGCGACCATCACGTGCGCCAGGTAGGTCAGCCACCAGGTGCTGCGATCCCGGCTGAGCAGTTTCGACGGCAGCCGCCGGCCGGTGCCGGTGGCCCAGTCCACGTGCAACCGCAGCAGACGGCTGCGGGTGGCGTGCCGCGGCCCGTCCGAGGCCAGCGTGGTCAACGCGTCGACGGTGATGTCGCCGCGCCCGGCGGCCCGCGACGCCAGTTCGAGCATCATCGGTGTCGACAGGACCGAGAGGAGCGCGGGCCGGTGGGGCAGGACCCGGGCGAGTTCCTCGACGCCGCGCGGGTCCCAGCGGGACCCGTACCCGATCGCCGCGCGCTGCCGCAGGTAGGCCACCCGCTGCCGCACCGTCGGCGGCTGGACCGCGACGATCTCCACTTCGCCGGCGAGCGCGCCGAGGCGTTCCCGCACCCGATCGGAGGTCGCCGCCCGGGACAGGATCACGACCGACCAGTCGCCGCCGAGGGACTGCCACAGCTGCCGGGCCGCCCCGGCCCGGGCGGTGGAGGGCATCTCGTCCCAGCCGTCCAGGATCAGCACCGCCCGGCCGGACCGCAGCAGCCGGCCGACCGGTCCGGTGTCGTCGTGGGCCTGGATCCGGCGCAGCGACGGGTAGAGCCGGCACGCCCGGCGGTTGAGCCAGCCGACGAACGGCGTCCGGCCGGTGTAGCCGGACAGCGAGATCAACAGCGGCACCGGTGTGAGGTCGTCCTGGCCGGAGGAAGCGCCGGAGGAAGCGCCGGAAGGGGCGCCGGAGGCGGTTCCGGGGTCGGTACGCCGGCCGGCCAGACCCAGCGTGAGCAGCAGCGCGAGGGTGGTCTTGCCGGCGCCGCCGACGCCGTGGATCGCCAGCCGGATCGGTCCGGGCGTGTGCCGGTCCAGTACGAACCGCGTCCAGGCCAGCGAGAACTCCTGATGGGTCCAGAGTCGGTCCGGGGCCTCGTCCACGGTGTGCTCGAGGCCCGCCACGGTCACCGGGAGGAGCTCGCCGCGGGGCTGGCGGAGTCCCCGGTCGTCGGCCTCCCGGCCACGCCGGCTGAGGATCTCCTCGCGGATCGCCGCCAGATCCCCGGCGGTCACCGGGGTGCGTCCGGGTGCCGGGGCGAGCTGGCGGTCGGCGACGGTGAACAGCAGGGCCACGGCGGCCAGCAGCGCACCGACGGCGCTGCCCCACGGGTCGGCCTTGTCGATGCCCTGCACCAGGAGGACCACCATGACGATGATCGCGGCGCCGGCGGACAGTGCGGCGCCCGCCGACAGGAGGCTGCGCCACGACACGCGACGGGAATCATTCCGATAGCCGGACATCATTGCCCTTTCTGCGAGGAAGGGCGCTACACATCCAAAGCTATGAGATCTCCGGCGAGGCGGGCAGGAGGGGAAACCCTCACGGCCGCTGGGCGTCCAGCCATTGCAGAATCGCGAGGACCCGCCGGTTGTGGCCCGGGTCGGACGGCAGGCCGAGTTTGCGGAAGATGCTTGTCAGGTGCCGTTCCACGGCGGCGTCACTGCTGAACATCACCGTCGCCACGGCGTGGTTGCTGAGCCCGGACGCGACGTGGCGCAGCACCTCGCGTTCGGTGGGGGAGAGCTCGCCGGGCGCGGCCGCGGAGATGCGCTGGGCGATGACGTCGTCCAGCACGACGTCGCCGGCCGCCACCCGGACGATCGCGTCCTTGAGTACCTCGTCGTCGCGAACACGGTCCTTGATCAGGTAGCCGACTCCGCGGGGGATCCGTTCGACGAGGCGGCGCGCGTACGCGAAGAACTGGTAGTCGGAGAAGAGCAGGATGCCCACCCGCTCGTGCACCCGGTGCACCCGCTCGGCTACCCGGAAGCCCTCCTCGTCGCCGGACGGTGGCATGCGCGCGTCGAGGATCACCACGTCGGGCGGGTCGGCGGCGATGCCGGTCAGCAGCGACGGGCCGTCACCCACGGCGAGCACCACGTCGATGTCCAGGGTGCCCAGCAGCAGGGCCAGGCTGCTGCGGAAGATGGGGTTGTCCTCGGCGAGGGCTACGCGCACGGGATCACGCCCTCGACGACGGTGCCGCCGCCGGGACCGCCGCGGACGGTCAGTTCGCCGCGCAGGGACCGGACCCGTTCGCTGAGGGCGGCCAGCCCGGATCCCGGGGTGGCGTGGGCGCCGCCGCGACCGTCGTCGCCGACCCGGGCGACGGCGTGACCGTCCACGATCCGGGTGGACACCGTGATCCGGCTCGCGTGCGCGTGTTTCAGGGCGTTGGTCACCGCCTCGCTGAGCAGCAGGTACATGATGAGTTCCACCTCCGGCGGGGTGCGCCGCTCGTCGATGTCCAGGGTGATCGGGGTGGCGACGCCGTCGAACTTGAGCTGCAGGGCGGGGCCGAGACCTTCGGCGAGCACCTCGGGGTGGATGCCGCGGGCCAGGTCCCGGAGTTCCTTGACCGCGACCTGGACGGCGGCCTGCGCGTCGTCCAGGGCGTCGCCGAGTTCCGTGGTCCGGTCCTGTCCCGCCCGGTGCCGTCGCAGGTGGATCCGGATCCGGCTGAGGTGTGCCTGTACGGCCTGCAGCGTCGAGTTGACGCCGTCGTGCAGTTCGTGGCCGATGCGCTGCAACTCGTTGAGCGAGTCCCGGGTCAGCCGGGACCGGGAGCGTTGCGACTGGGACAGTTTCTCGGTCAGGTCGTCTTGCAGCATGCCGTCGGTGAGGACGATGCCGCAGGCCGCGGCGGCGGCGCGGACGGTGTTCTCGCGCCGGTGCAGCGTCGGGTCGACGAGCAGGGCGGCGATCGGGCGGCCGTTGCGGTCCGGCACCTCCACCAGCCAGCGGGTGTCCTCGTCGACGGCGATCGGGTACCCGTTCGGCGCGAGGAAGCTCGTCGGTGATCCGGATCGGACAGCCAGCACGAGGGTGTCGTCGTCGAGGACCCGGCGCAGGGCGGCCTGCATCTCCTCGACGGTGTCGCTGCGTGACAGCAGGCGCAGGTCGGACTCGCCGAGTCCGCTCTTGAGCCGGCGCTGGATCAGGCTGACGATGAAGGCGACCGGCGCCACCAGGGCGGCGAACGCCGACAGCGCCCGCAGCGCGTCGGTCAGCGGCCCGGTCACGTGCAGGTTCACCGCGATCAGGTAGAGGCCGCCGACCACGCCGATCGAGACGGCCGCCGCGGTCGCCGGGATCATGTCCGAGCGTTCCAGGCCCTGCGAATGCCGGACCCGGTAGAGCAGCAGCACCGGCAGCAGCAGCGCCAGCCCGGTCACCCCGATGCCCACCGCGCCGCTGACCAGCCGGTAGAGGCTCTCGTCGGCGACGACGGTGGGCCACCAGGCGTCCGGGTTCCAGCGGATCCATTCCGGACGGGACGCGGTGGCGACCACGATCTTGCCGCCGAAGACCCAGATGGCCAGGGTCGCGAAGTAGAACCTCTCGTGGCGGTGCCCGAGAGCCGGTTCGGGGTAGCGGACCAGGGCCAGGCCACCGACGACGAACCAGCCGTATCCCAGGACGAAGGAGATCAGCGGCACCGGTCCCCACTGCCAGGCCGGTGGCCAGATCCACCACCACGACACCGCGTAGCAGAACGACGCGCCGATCATGCCCCAGCCCAGTCGGCCGGTGCGCCCGTCGGTCAGCAGGAACGTCCCGGTCATGGCGAACGAGGCCACGTCGAGCACGTAGAGGACGCCCAGCAGGAAGTCGCTGTCCCAGCGCGGGAGCCAGAACACCACGGCGAGGAGCCCGGCGACGACGGCGACGAGGATCGGCCGCCAGCCGACGACCGGATCGTTCGCCGGTGGGGCGGGTGAACGGGCCATGGCGTCGATGTTTGTCGACGTGTGGTGGCCGGGGCAACGGCGGTCGCCCGCATTCCGGAAGTTGAGGGCAAACCCTCGCGGTTCACAGTCGACGGTCCGGCGTGCTAGGTTCCCGAACCGGAAATGAAAACGAGTTTCACTAGCGATAAGAAAGAGGGGTGTGATGAGAGCCTTACGGGGAGCGGTGATGGCGGCCGTGCTGGTCGGCGCTGCTCTGGTGGGTACGCCGGCGCGGGCCGCCGAGGCCGTGGTGCTGTCCCAGGGGCACACCGACGCCGTCGACGTGCACTACGCGAACGGCAGGCTGGCGCTGAAGATCAAGGACGACACGGTCAGCCCGGCCGTCGAGCGGGACCCCGCGGACGTCACGTTCCAGGTGCTGCCGGCCGCCAGGACCGAGGTGCCCGACCTCGACGCCTTCAGGTTCCTGGGCGCCGCGGGTACGCCGATCTGGATGCTCCCGCAGGTCCAGGACCCGGCACTGCTCTGGCCCGGCTGGAACACCACCACGCTCGACTCCGGCGTCTTCAAGAACGACAAGGTCACCATCAGCCTGGTCGGCGTCGACGGCCCGGGTGCGGTGACGCTCTTCGACACCAGTTCGCTCGGTGTCCCGGCGGTCCGGTTCGCCAGCGCCGACGGGCTGCCGGACTCCCTCGACGTGGCCGTGCACACCCACGCGCACGCCAGCTGGGTGTTCGGCGCGACCGGCCGCTACACGCTGAAGTTCCAGGCCGACGCGGTCCTCGCCAACGGGACGGTGCTGTCGACCGGCCCGGTGAACTACCGATTCCTGGTCGGGGAGGACGACGGCAGCGGCGACGGCGACGGCGACGGCGACAGCGACAGCGGGGGCGACGGCGGGGGACAAGAGCCCAACGGCGTCTCCAAGAGCATCACCGCGGAGATCGACGCCGGTGCGGGCGCGCTCGTGCTCAGCGTCGACCCCGAGGACCGGGAGGCCACCCTCCCGGCCGCGACCCTCAACACCACCGGTGACCGGTGGGAGAGCAACGGCGCTCTCCGGCCGGTATCGGTCACCGACACCAGGGCGGCGCAGCCCGGGTGGAGCGTGTCCGGCCGGATCGACGGCGGTTTCACCGGCCCGGACGGTGCCACGTTCGGCGGCGACCACCTCGGCTGGACTCCGCAGGTCACCACCCAGGCCGCCGGCCAGGGTGTGGTGGCCGGCCCGGCGGCGACCGGACTCGGCACCGGCGGCGTCCTCGGTTCGGCTCCGGCCGGCAAGGGACGCGGCACCGCCGAACTCGACGCCGGACTCCGGCTCAGCGTCCCCACGGACACGTCGCCCGGCACCTACCGGGCGACGCTGACCCTCACGGCCATCTGAGTGCGTGGCGGGGGTTCGCCTCCGCCACGCTCCTCCCGATCGAAGAGACCTCTTGTGCGTACGCTCGCGCTGCTGCTCGCCGCCACCCTGACCGTTCCGGCAGCTCCCGTGAATCCCACTCTCACCTGGTCCGTGGCGCCGTCGGGCGCACAGGGCCCGGACGGCCGGACGGCCCTGGAGTACACCGTCGACCCGGGCGCCCACCTGACCGACCACGTCACCGTGACCAACCATTCCGAGAAGCCCTTGACGGTACGGCTGTACGCCAGTGACGCCTACACCACGGCCGGCGGTGGTTACGACCTGCTGCCGGCCGGCAGTGCACCGGTCGACGCCGGATCCTGGGTGACGCCCGCCCGGGACGCGATCACCCTGAAGGCCGGGTCCCGGACGGTCGTCCCGATCGCCATCGTCGTCCCGTCGAACGCCACACCCGGCGACCATTCCGGCGGTGTGGTCGCCTCGCTGGTCACCACCACCACCGCGGACGGGGTGGCCGTCGACCACCGGGTCGGCACCCGGGTCCATTTTCGCGTGACCGGCGACCTGCGCCCCGAGCTGACCGTCCGCGACCTGCGGGTGCGCGCGGACGTCCCGTGGAACCCGTTGCGCCTGCCGACGGTGACCGCCGCGTTCACCGTCGCCAACACCGGCAACCAGCGCCTGACCGCACAGCCGACCCTGACCGTCGGTGGCGGACGGTCCACGGGCGAGGCGCTGCCGGAGTTGCTGCCCGGCAGCGGACTGCGCGCCTCGGTGACCGCCCACCACGTGCTGCCCCTGATGCGCGTCGCCGTCACGGCCGGCGTCGAGCCGCACGGCGTCGAGCAGGTGACCGCGATCTGGCTGGTCCCGTGGCCGCAAATGGTCCTGGCCGGCCTGCTCGTGCTGCTGGTCGTCGCGGTGGTCCGGCGTCGCCGCCGTAACCGTCGCCGCTATGCCGCAGCCATCGCCGCGGCCGAGAAACGTGGCCGGGAGTCGTCCGTCGGCGGTGCTGCCGGGGAGGAGCGCGGCGGTGTGCCGTCCGCCGATGTCAGTGAGGCCGCCGATGTCAGTAGAGAGGGAGACCGATGAGACGTTCCGCGTTCGCCGCGGCGATCGCCGTCACCGCGACGGTTGCGATGCCCGATGTCGCGTTCGCCGCCCCGAACAGGCCGGACCGGCCCAGTGCCGAGGGCGCCGACCTGATCGTCGTCACGAAGAAGGGCGACGATCTGTCCCTGCGGTTCCGGGAGGATCGCGCAGCCGGTGGAGGTGAGGATCGCGCGGCCGGTGCGGGCGTCGATCCCGGCGGCATCGTGCTCGGCCCCGAGGGCGGGCTGTCGGCGGCACTGCCCGACGATCCGGCGTTCGCCTTCCTCGGCGAGCCCGGAAGACCGGTGTGGTCGCTGGCGGCCGGTGGGCCACGGTTCCCGGCCATCGACACCACCGGCGTCAGCGGGGGTGACGTCACGCTGCGGCTGGTGAAGGCCGACGGCCCGGGGAAGGTCGCGATCTACACGCTGTCGGAGTGGGGCCGTCCCACGGTTCTGCTCGACAGCGACGGCCGGACGAGCGTCACGATTCCGGCCGGGCGACGGCTCGGGGGAGTGGCCTGGACGTTCGACACCGCCGGAACCCACGAGCTGACCTTCGCGGCCGCCGCGGGCGGGGAGCAGGTCACGCAGACGTACACCGTGGAGGTCCCGCCCCTGGTGGTGGCCCCCGCATCGGCCGGGACCGCGGTGGGCCGGGCCCAGGCCGCGACGACAGGCCAGGGCGCGACGACCAATAAAGCGGCGACCAGTAAGGCGGCGACCGGTAAGGCTGCGATCGGTAAGGCGGCGACCAGCACGACGGCGACCGGTAAGACAGTGATCAGTGACGGTCACGTCGACATGGGACCGCAGCTCGACGGCAGCACCTGGCGGGTCCGGCTGAAGGACGACGCGACCACGCCGGCCACCTGGCGGGAACTCGCCGACGTCACCCTCAAGGTCACCGACAAGGCGAAGATCAAAATCCCGGCCGGTGACGGGTACGCGTTCCTCGGCGCGACCGGCGACCCGGTCTGGTTGCTCCCGCAGACGCAGCAGGACGGGATCGTCTGGCCCGGTTGGAACACCCAGGACAGCTCGGTGATCGCAGGCGTCAGCGGTGCGGTGACCTGGACGCTGGAGGGCGTCACCGGCCCCGGGGCGTTCAAGCTGTTCCTGACCAGCTCGTTCGGTACTCCGGATGTGTTGTTCGACTCGGCGAGGGCGCTGCCGCAGAGGCTGGCGATCCCGCTGAACACGCACGCGCACGGCAACTGGGCGTTCACGAGGGCCGGCACCTACCGGCTGGCGGTCCGGATGAGCGGCACCACCAAGGCGGGCAGGGCCGTGTCCGACACCCGCACGCTCACGATCGCGGTCGGCGACGGCACCGCGGTCGATGACGATGCGCAGCCCGGTCCCGGGGCCACGGCGCAGCCCGGTTCCACGGCCACGGCGCAGCCCGGCCAGGGCGGTGCCCTCGCGAAGACCGGCGCGAACGTCGCCCTGGTCGCCGCCGGTGGTCTCGCCTCCGTTGCGCTGGGTGCAGTGACGATCTTCATGACGCGTCGCCGCAAGCCTTCCCAGTGAAGATGAAAACCATTATCGTTAACGCGGTTCGTCCGATGGGGACGACCGCAACATCGAAGGAGTCCGTCCGTGCGTAATTCCCTCCGACTGCTGGCCGGCAGCGGTTTCCTCGCCGCCTCCCTGGCCGGGGTCGCCGGTCCCGCGCAGGCCCACCCCGCCGTGCCGCCGACGGTGCTCAGTTCCGGCCACGTCGACGCCGTCGACGTCGAGTACGAGGACGGCCAGCTCGAACTGGCCGTCCACGACGAGGAGTCCGACGCCGAGTTCGCCCCGTCCGAGGTGGTGCTGCTCGTCAAGAAAGCCGCCCAGACCGCCGTCCCGGACGACGCGAACTACGCGTTCCTCGGCGACCCCGGTGACAGCGTCTGGATCCTCCCGGAGATCCAGAACCCGGACCTGCTCTGGGCCGGCCTGTCCACCGAGGAGTTGGAGGCCGGCGTCTTCGCCGGTGACCAGGTCAGCATCGACGTCCAGAACGTGCGGGGCCCCGGCGACGTGGCCGTCTTCACCTCGGACGCGGTCGGCACCCCGAACGTGCTGGTCGACAGCGGTGACGGCCTGCCGGACACGGTCGCCCTCGGCGCAGGCTCGCACGAGCACGTCAACTGGGCGTTCGAGCGTCCCGGCACGTACAAGCTGACCGTCAGCGCCTCGGCCACCCTCGCCGGCAGCGGCGAGACGGTCACGTCCGAGCCGGCCACGTACACCTTCAAGGTCCAGAAGTGAGGCGGGCACTCGCCGCCCTCACCGCGATCACGGTCGTCGGACTGATCCCGGCACCCGCGAACGCCGCCACGGTCACGCTCAGCGCCGGTCACGTCGACATCCTCGACATCGACTACGCGAACAGCGCCCTGACCCTGGACGTCCTGGACGGCACCGGCGCCACCGACGTCGACCGGCCCGCCTCCGACGTGATCCTCCAGGTCCCGGCCACCGCCAAGGTCACCGTCCCCAGCGGTACGGCCTGGTCGTTCCTCGGCACCGCCGGCGACACCGTGTGGGTGCTGCCGCAGACCCAGCAGGCCGGACTGCTCTACGCCGGCTGGAACACCCTGGGCGTCCCGTCCGGTGCGGTCCAGTCCGACTCGGTCAACGTGCGGCTCACCGGCGTCACCGGGCCGGGACGGTTCAGCACCTACACCACCGGATCGTTCGGCACCCCGTCAAAGTCGTTCGACTCCGGTGACGGGCTGCCCGACACGCTCACCGTGGCCCGCAACAGTCACGCCCACGCCAACTGGGCCTTCAGCGCGGCGGGCACCTACACCGTCACGTTCGAGGTCACCGCCCAGCTGGCCACGACCGGGGCCACCGTCACGAGCGGCCCCACCGCGTACACCTTCACCGTCCTGAACTGACGAAGCGTGGGTCCGCCTCACCCTAATTGAGGCGGACCCACCACCCCAGCGTAGAGAACGGAACTCCCATGTGGCACCGCCCGGCCCGGGTCTGTGCGGCGGCCGTCCTGGCGGTCCTGCTCAGCGCCTGCGCCGCCCCGCCCGCCTTCACCGGCGACGACGACCGGATCCAGGTGATCACGACGACCGGCATCCTCGCCGACCTGGTCCGCAACGTCGGCGGCGACCGGGTCCTGGCCGACGCGCTGATCCCGGACAACGCCGACCCGCACGCCTACGAGCCGTCGTTGCGCGACGTACGCAACACCGTCTACGCCGACCTGGCGTTCAGCAACTACCTGCTGCTCGAACCGCAAGCCGTGATCAAGGCGCTGGACGCGAACCTGCGCGACGGCGTCCCGAACATCTCCCTCGCCGAGGGCGCCACCAAGTACGCCGCGGAGATCATCCCGCTGGTCGAGGACACCTCCCTCGACACCATCTGGCTCGGCCTGCGCGCCCGCGGCACCGGCGCCGCCCGCGGCGTGACCCGGCTGTCCGAAGTGCGGCTGACGGCCACCGCCGTCGACGGGCCGGGCACGCTCACCGCGTACCTGACCCAGTCGTTCGGGCAGCCCGACGTCACCTTCGACGCGAACGGCGGCACCGCGATCCTGCCGCCCGACGCGCACACCCACATGAGCTGGGCGTTCTCCGAGCCCGGCGTCTACCGGCTGACGCTGCGCGCGGAACTGGCCGTCACCGACGACACCGCCCCCGTCCCGCTCGGCGAACAGACGTTCACCTTCGCCGTCGGGGTGGATCCGCATTCGGTGCCCGGTGCGACCGTGCTCGGCCGGGGACACGCCGACCTGACCGTCGACATCGACTCCGGCGAGCTCTACCTCTACGCCGATCCGGAAGGCGGCGGGGACCACACGCAACAACGGTACGACGCCGGTCGTACCGTCATCGAGGTCCCGGCCAAAGCGTTGCAGGAGATTCCCGCCGGTCCCGGATTCCGGTTCCTCGGCCGTCCCGGGCAGCAGATCCACCAATTGCCGCAGGCCGTTCTCGGCCGGCACGTGCACGGTGAGATCGACCCGCATCTGTGGCAGGACGTCGGCAACGCCCAGGCCTACACCGAACTGATCCGCGACACGCTGATCGGCGTGGACCCGCCCGGCGCCGCCGAATACCGCGCCAACGCCGACCGCTATCTGCGGGAACTCAGCGCGCTCGACACCTATCTCACCGACAGCATCGCCGCCATTCCGGTCGCGAACCGCCACCTGGTGACCACCCACGACGCCTTCGGCTATCTGGCACACGCCTACGGCATTCCGGTCGCCGGTTTCGTCACCCCGAACCCGGCGGTCGAACCCAGCCTCGCCGACCGCCGCAAACTCACCGGAACGCTGCGGAACCTGAAGATCAAAGCGGTCTTCCTGGAACCCAACCTGCGCGCCCGCTCGTCGACGCTCGTCGAGGTCGCGGCGGAACAGGGCGTCGCGGTCTGCGACATCTACGGCGACGCCTTCGACGCCACCGTCCACACCTACGTCGCGATGATGCGCTTCAACGCCGACTCCCTCAGGACATGCCTCTCATGACACGAATCCTCGCCGTCCTCGCGGCCGTCCTGCTCATCGGCTCGCCGGCCTCGGCCGACCCGGGCGACGGGCTGTCCCAGAGTCTCGACCCGAGCCAGTCCGTGGCGACCGGCCCGGCGGTCCTGGAAGCCGGGCATGCCGACATCGGGCCACGCTATCGCGACGGCGCATGGTCGGTGCAGATCCACGACGACGCGCATTCCCCGGCGGTCTGGCGCCATCCCGAGGAGGCGATCTTCCGGGTACGCGACACCGCACGCCAGCAGATCCCGGCCGACGACGCGTACGCGTTTCTGGGCGAGGCACCGGGCAGCGAGGTCTACGTGGTCCCGCAGACCCAGCAGGACGACGTCGTGTGGATCGGCTGGAACACCCAGGACCCCGGGGTGATGTCCGCGATCGACCGGGGCGTGACGATGACCCTGCGATGTGTGCAGGGACCGGGCAGCCTCACCGTCTACCTGCAGTCGGGCAACCTCGGCGCGCCGCAGGTCCTGTGGGCCTCGGCCAAGCCGCAGGCACAGAGCATCTGGGCCGAGACGAACACGCACACCCACGCCAACTGGGTGTTCAGCAAGCCCGGCGCCTACCTGGTCGCCGTGGACGTCACCGCGGACCTGGCGGACGGCGGCACCGTCGCGGCGAGCACGATCCTGCGGTTCGCGATCGGCGACACCACCGATCCGGCCGCGGTACGCGCCCTGTCCTACTCCGGCGATCTGTCGCCGGGAGCGACACCGGCGGCGGCTCCGGCCACCACGGAAGCGACCACCGGTTCTCTCGTCGTCGCCGGTGCCGCGGCCGTCGCGGTGCTCGCCCTCATCGTCCTGCTCGTCGCCCGCGGCGCGGCCGCCCGGCGGCGTGCCGAACGGGACCGGTCATGAACCCGGACGTGCTGACCCTGACCGGGGTGACCGTGCGGCTCGGCGGCCGGACCGCCCTCGAGGACGCCACCGTGTCGGTACGGCGCGGCGCGTTCACCGGGCTCGTCGGGCCGAACGGCGCCGGCAAGACCACCCTGCTGCGGGCCGCGCTCGGCCTCGTCCCGCTCACCGCCGGATCGGTGACGCTGTCCGGCGGCGGCGCGGGATACGTCCCGCAACGGCACGAGTTCGCCTGGGACTTCCCGGCGTCGGTGCAGGACGCCGTGATGAGTGGACTGGTCCGCCGGATCGGCCTGTTCCGGCGCCCCGGCGTGCGGCACTGGACGGCCGTGTGGGACGCGCTGGACCGGGTACGCCTCGGTGACCTGCGGAAACGTCCGGTCGGTGAATTGTCCGGCGGACAGCGTCAACGGGTCCTGGTCGCGCGGGCCCTGGTGGTGGACCCCGCGGTGCTGCTCCTCGACGAGCCGTTCACCGGACTCGACATGCCGTCCCAGGAACTGCTCACCGGGCTGTTCACCGCCCTGGCCCGGGAACGATCGGTCCTCATGGCCACCCACGATCTGAGCGCCGCGGCGTACACCTGCGATCGTTTGATCCTGATGAATCGCACCGTCGTGGGCGAAGGGCCGTTCGCGGACCTGAAAGACCCCGGCATCTGGATGCGGACGTTCCAGGTCGGCGCGGACAGCCACCTGCTCAAGACGCTCGGCCTCACCGCCGTGGAGGCCTGACATGACACCCGTCGACTTCCTCGCCGACCTGGTCAACCCGGACCTGGCGTTCCTGCCCAAAGCCCTGGCCGTCGCGGTCATGGCAGCGATCATGTGCGGGGCGGTGGGCTGCTACGTGGTGCTGCGCGGCATGGCGTTCATCGGCGACGCGGTCGCCCACGCGGTCTTCCCCGGCCTGGCCGTCGCATTCCTGCTCTCCGGCAGCCTGGTGGTCGGCGGCACGATCGCCGGCGTCGTCACGGCGCTACTGGTGGCGGTCTTCTCGCAGAACCGGCGGCTCAAGGAGGACTCCGTCATCGGGGTGTTCTTCGTGGCGGCGTTCGCGCTGGGCATCGTGGTGATCTCCCGGGCGCCCGGGTACGCCGGATCCCTGCAACAGTTCCTGTTCGGCTCGATCACCGGCATCCCGGACCGGGACCTGTACGTGGTCGGCGGCACCGGACTCGCGCTGCTGCTCGTGATCGTGCTCCTGCACAAGGAGTTCGTCGCCGTCAGCCTGGACCGGGAGACGGCCCGCGCGCTCGGGCTGCGGGTGTTCCAGCTCGACCTGGTGCTGTACGTGCTGGTCACCCTTGCGGTGGTGATGGCGGTGCAGACGATCGGCAACATCCTGGTGCTCGCGCTGCTGGTGACACCGGCCTCCACGGCCCGGCTGCTCACCGACCGGCTACCGGCCATGATGCTGCTCGCCCCGGCGATCGGCGCCGGATCCGCCCTGGTCGGGCTCTATCTCTCGTGGTCCTGGGACCTGCCGGTCGGCGGCACGATCGTGCTGGTCCTGACCGCGGTGTTCCTGACGGCGTACCTGTTCGCACCCCGGCACGGTGTCGTCATGCGGACTCTCGAATGAGGTGTGTCCGCCGCCCCGACGGCGGTATGAAGGCGGGGTGAGCGAAGAGACGCTACCGGGCGGCAACACTGTCGGAGCTGTGCGGATCGGGGACGTCGTCCACAAGGAGGCCTCACCGTGGACGCCCACCGTGCACGCGCTGCTGCGGCACCTGGAGGACGCCGGTTTCGAGGGTGCGCCACGACCACTCGGGTTCGACCGGCAGGGCCGGGAGATGCTGAGCTACCTGCCCGGCGAGGTGATCGGCGACCGGCTGCCGTGGCCCGGCTGGGCCTTCACCGACGACATGCTGGTGCAGGTCGGGCAGTGGCTGCGCCGGCTGCACGACGTGACCGCGCAGTTCCGGCCACCGGCGCGGGAACAATGGTTCGCCGGGGCGGCGTGGAAACCCGGCATGATCGTCGGCCACCAGGACGCGGCGCCCTACAACGCGGTGGTGGACGACGGCCGGCTGGTCGGCTTCTTCGACTGGGACACGGCGGGCCCGTCCACCCGTGAGTTCGACCTGGCGTTCACCGCCCTGTCGTGGGTGCCGCTCTACACCCCACCGGCGGCCGCGGTCCTCGGCTTCCACGAGCCCGGCGACCGGTCCCGGCGGCTGCACCTGCTGCTCGACGCGTACGGATACTCCGGTGACCGGCCGGCCCTCAGCGCCGTGCTGATCCGGCGGGCCCGGCGGCAGGCCGCGGTGATGCGCAGCATGGCCGACGCGGGTGATCCGGCCGCCATCGCGCTGCTGCCGGTCGCCGACAACCTGGAACGCTCCGCCGCCGACCTGGAAGCCCTGCCGGCCGCCTTCTGGCACCGGTGACCCGGATGTCCACGGTCGACACCGCCGGCCTGCTGGCCGCCTACGACGCGCGGATGCGGATGCCGTCGGGCGCGGCACCGCCGGGGCTGGTCTACGAGCGGGACGGTCCGCTGCTGCGCATCGTCGGCGGGCCGGTGGGGCGGATCCGGGCGCCACGCGACGTCGGCGTCACCGGCGCCGCCCTGGACCGCCTCATCATCCGCCAACGCGACTACTTCCGCGACCGCGGCGAAGGCGTCGAGTGGAAACTGCGCTCCCATGACCTGCCCGCCGACCTGCCCGGACGGCTGACCGCGGCCGGTGCCGTCGCGGCCGGGCCGTCGGCTGTGCTCCTCGGGTACGCCGACGAGGTGGCCACCGTGCCGGTGCTGCCCGACGGGGTGACGCTGCGGCGCGTCACCGGCGACGACGACCTGCGCCGCGTCGCCGACCACCAGACCCGGGTGTGGGGATTCGACTGCTCGTGGGTCGCGGCGGATCTGAGCGCCCGGATCGCGTCCGCACCCGGCCAGGTGACCGTCCTGGTCGCGGAGGTCGACGGTCACCTGGTCTGTACGGCCTGGTCGGTGTACGAGCCGGGCACCGAGTTCGTCGCCCTGCTCGGCGGCACGACCGTGCCGCGGTGGCGGGGGCGTGGCCTCTACCGCGCGCTGCTCGCGGCCCGGGCCCGCGAGGCCGCCGACCGCGGATTCCCGCTGCTGCACGTGGACGCGTCGCCGGACAGCGCGCCGATCCTGCGGCGGTGCGGCTTCCACGAGATCACCACGTCCACCCATTACGAGTGGGCCGTGCACTGAGCCCTGCCTGCCCCGGTGCGCCCAGGGTGTTCCCGGTCCATGGCGGCTGTTCCGCCGCCGGTGGAGCGTGCACGTGATCCAGCGGCCGGGACTGCGGCCTGGGCGACCGTG
Organism: Actinoplanes rectilineatus; assembly: GCF_000962825.1. Lineage (GTDB taxonomy): Bacteria > Actinomycetota > Actinomycetes > Mycobacteriales > Micromonosporaceae > Actinoplanes > Actinoplanes rectilineatus. The sequence goes on along the minus strand of NZ_JZKF01000041.1, from coordinate 60,014 downwards.
GAAAGCTGGGTGTCGTGAGCAACGCGGCGAGAGGCGACGTCGTCAGCGCTTTGAGGAGACTGGCGCAAAGCGCGGACTACCAGGACAGGGCCGATGCGGGCCGTGCCCTTGCCGGTTTCGCTGAAAGGCCGGAGGCGTGGGATCCCCTGCAGGCGTTGTTGCTCGACGCCGACAACACCTTCGTCACCCGTGTGACCGCTGAGGCCCTGCTACGGCGACACGACGCCGTCGGCCTTGCGGCAGTGGCATCAGCGCTTGCCGGGGCGGACTTCAATCACATGTCGTGGATCCATACCGCGGTCTACGACGTGTTCGGCATTTTCGCCAGGGAAAGAGATGCTGCGCTCCGTATCACCGAGACGCTGGTTCGTGATCATGGCAGGCATCTTGAACATGGAGCCGATCAGCTACGGGAGGCACTGGCGAAAATCAACCCCGTTCTTCATCCGGTCGACGAAGCAGGATCGGATGAAGCCGGATCGGACGAAGCCGGAAGCTGAATGGAGAAGCGGCGCGCCCCGACGTCGTCGCCGTGCGGCTGCAGCCGGTGCCGACCGCGATGACGCCGAGACGTGCCTGCGGATCGAGCGGGCCGCCCCTCCCTCCAGTGACAGGCGGACGACAGAACCGGCCGGTAGAAGAACGTAGAATCCGGTCGATGCGTCACGGTCTGTCCGGCGGGGGGATGCACATGACCGACGGCTCCGGCTCAGCACGGCGAGGCCGTCGTGAAGGGCTGATGGACGACAGTCAGCCGGCCCATCGGCTCGTGTTCGCGACCAGCCTGCGGGACCTGCGGCGGGAGTGCGGCCAGCCGCCGTACCGGGTGCTCAGCCCGCTCGCGCACTGTGGGACCGGCCCCCTCTCCGAAGCGGCGAGCGGCCGCCGGCTGCCGTCGTGGGAGACCACCCGGGGATACGTGACCGGGTGTCTGCGCCACGCGGGCCGGGACGCCGAGATTGATCTTCTCCTGCCCCGGTGGCGTCAAGCGTGGGAGGAGGCGACAACCCGGGAACGCGCCGGGACCGCCGATCCGCCGCGGGCGCCCGCTGTCGTGCCGGCCCGGGCGCCCTGGCCACGCCGGACGGCGGCTCTCCTCGTCACGGTCGTCCTGACCGCGATGACGGCTGCCGCGGGCGTGACGCCGGCACTGCCCGCCCCGATGACGGGCCTCTACAACATCCTGGTGGCGCCGTTCGGGTCGGCGCCGGCGGTGCAGCTCGCGTTCGTCCGCAACCTGCGGGCCTGGGCGGCCGGCGACACCGCCATCGAGACCCGGGGCCCGGCCGGCGTCAGACCGGGCGACCTGGGCCGGCTCGCCGCGGACCATCACGCCGACGTCGCGGTGACCGGCCGGCTGCACACCGCCGGCGACCGGGCGACGCTGTCCATCACCCTGGTGCTCACCGACCGGGTCTTCAGCGAGACACCGGAGTTCGTCGGTCGCCACGAGTTCCGCCTCGACGAGCCGGCGGACGTGGTGCGCGGCAACATCGAGGTGAGCCGGAACCTCGCCGACGACGCGCTGAGCTACGTCAAGGCCGTGGTGGCCTTCGTCCGCGGGCTCGGACGGTACGCCCTGGACGACTATCCCGGCGCCGAGCGGGAGTTCCGCAGCGCCGACCGCGACCTGACCCGGGTCACCGCCCCGTCCGAGGTGGTGCAGTTGATGCTCGGCAACGCCGTCGGGCGCGACAGCCGGTTCGCCGAGGCGGCAACCGCGTTTCGGCGTGCCCTGCAACGCCGGCCGGACTACGTCCGTGCCGCCGTCGGTCTCGCCGAGGCGCTGCGGGCCGGCGCCGGATGCGCCGGCGACGACCCTCGCGGCGACGACCTGCGGGAGGCGATCGGGCACTACCGGGCGGCCCTGCCGGTCGCCGGTGACGCCCTGCTGGAGATGAAGGCCCGCCTCGGACTCGGGCTGACCCACCAGTGCCTGGCCATCGCCGGCGACCGGGCCCACTGGACGGAGGCGGACGTCGAGTTCACCGCCGTGCAGGGGGTGCAGCAGGCCGCGGGCCTCACCGCGGAGGCCGGACGCCAGGCGTTACGGCTGGCCGCGGAGGCACGGGCCGGACAGGCGCTGACCGCCCACCTGACCGGGGAGCCGGTGGTGGCGGCCCGGGCCTACCGGGAGGCGATCACGATGCTGGACCGGATGGGCGTGGACCGGCCGACGATCCGGCAGCGCGAGCTGATCTTCCTGCGGAACCTGCGTGCGGTGTACGCGGGGATGGGCGCCGCCGCGGAACTCCAGGATGTGGACGCGCGCATCCGGGTGGCAGGGGGTTGAGTCGTGCGCCGGTACCGGGTGGTCGTGGTGGTGTCAGCGGTGGCCGCGGCCGTCCTGGTCGCTGTCGCCGTGGTGTGGTTGCCGCGAGGGAAGCCGGTTGCGGTCGCCCTTCCCCGGGTCACGCCGGGCACATTCAGCTCCTCTTCTGTCCCGTTTTTGGTTCCGTCGCCCGTTGTCGAATCGCCGTCGGCCCGATTCACGCCAGTTGTCCCCAGCAGCTCTTCCAGGGCCGGTCGCCCGCCGGTCCGGCCCTCCTCGTCACGGTTGCCCTCCTCGTCACGGTCGCCTTCCTCGTCACGGTCGCCTTCCTCGCCGGACCCTGTTCCGCCCGCCCCGGACGATGCCTCCCTCGACGAGCTGCTGACCCGTGACGGTGCGGCCCCCGACGGCGTGGCCGACCAGGTCAACTTCTTCCTGGGCGGCGGCCCCGACTGCGAGGAGAACACCACGACCGTCCCCGCCGTGCGTACCGCAGAGGTGGTGGAAATTCCCAGCTTTGCCGGCTTCTGCGTGGAAGGGTTCGACCACCGGCGCGACCTCACGGTGACAGTCACCGGTCCCGGGCCGTCCCGCACGGCACGCACCGACTGGGACACCCTGATGGCCGTGCGCTGGCCGATCCTGCCCGGAAACCCGACCGGCCGGCACCGGGTCCGCATCACCCAGGGCTCCCGCTCCGCCTCCGCGACTTTCACGGTCGTCCGAGCCACCGCTCCCCGTCTGTGGATCAACCCCCGTGTGGCCTACGCGGGTGACACGGTCGACGTCTACCTCGGCGGGTTCCCCGCGGAAACCTCAGCCGACCTGCATCTGTACGCGACGAGCAGCCTGAACTATCGCGCCACCACGACCGTGCCGGTGGACCACCACGGCGAGGCCCACCTGGTGCTGCGAACATCCCGGTCAACCACCCCTGACGCGTACGCGATGAACAGCCCCCTGATCTACATCCCGCCGCCGGACTTCGAACCGGGCGAGTTCGGCGGCCCCGAGAACTCGGTCCTCTGGCTGTACGGCCCACGATGATTTCGGCGGCTGTGGCGGCACAGTGTGTGCCGCCACAGCCGCGGGCGCCGGGACCAGCGATGACGCCAGGCGCCTCGCTCTCCCCGTTGTCCCGCCACCCTCGAATGCAGGTTGCCAACCGTGGCCGGGGGAGAGGAAGAGCCGCCTACAACGCCGAACAACTGATCGACGTCCGTGCAGGTCAATCATTTGTTCGGGCCGGCACGCCGAACAAATGCGGTCACCTTCTTCACGTCTGGCGGACACCTTCCCGTCGGTTCGCCCCGGTACAACTTGAAGAGTCAACGAACGGGAGGGGCCGGATGTACCTGTCGGACGGGGCGCGACGTGCGCGCCGAGTGGCCTGGCTCGCGGCCGCCGTGGTCTGGGCCGGCCTGTTGCTGCTGCCGTGGTGGCCGATGGACTTCGGCGACCCGTACTTCATGCAGTATCGCCTCGATGCGATCGAACGCTACCGGGAGTACGGCGACGACTGGTGGGACGTGGTTCCCTACGGCTATTACCAGGCGGGATATCTGCTTCACATGGCGGCCGTGGTCGCGATGCCGTTGCTGGTGGCGCGGCGTGGCTGGCATTGGCCGGCCGGCATCGTGGTGCTGCTGGCCAGCGTGTGGGAGTTCATCGCGGTGGTGCCGTACAGCCTGATCAATACGACAGTGGTCCCGTACCTGCCGATGGTTGCCGGAGCGGCGCTGATGGCATCGTGGTTGATCGTCCGCAACGGCGTCCAGGACAGCGTCATGGCTCCGGCGAGGGGCTGACCGCACCCGGTTTTCGCGGCGTCGCCCCGTCCCGGTGCCGTCCCGTCCCGTCCCGGTGCCGTCCCGTCCCGGCGTCGCCCCGTCCCGGCGCCGTCCCGTCCCGCTGGCGGGCCGACGCCGGCTGCTCGCCGCCGGGTAGGTGAGTCGCGATTGATCAACACCGTGTCGTGGGTGACGAGCCGGCCTGCGAGCTACCCCGCAAGGCGGTCAGTCGTCGCCCTATGGCTGCCGGGCGGAGCTGAGCGTGGCGGGCCGTCGCCCATGGCACTGCCCGCCACGCTCGGCCGACCACCGATGACGGCTCGGAATCGCCAGCCGTCGTTTGCGGTCGTTTTCGGCTCACGAATGGACCACGGCTGACGGCTGAGTCGGGCGAGCCGTCGACCACGGCTGCCCGCAGGGCGAAACGCAGCCGCCGGCGACGGCCCGGGGGTTGCCGGCCGTCGGTCATGGTCGTCTTCGGCTCATCGACGGGCCGTGGCCGACGGCCGGGCATTCCGGGCGTCTTCGACCTGGCGCTGTTCACGTTCGGGTCGTCTGGTCCGCCGCCGATGACGGCCTCCGCACTACCGCGGTCTTGGCCGACGTGCGGAGTGTGCCAGGGTGAGGAGACCCGGATCGGTTCGCCGCCGAGCGATGAGTTCTGACGCCGTCGGGGGTCTGAAATCCGGAGGCCGATGGCGGCACGACGTGAAGTCGCGGTTCGGTGTCCGGCTTTTCGAACTCGTGACGAAAGATTGTGGAATGACGGTTATCGCCAGCTTCTGCATGTCGCTGGACGGCTTTGTGGCTCGTCCGGACAACAGTGTGGGCCCCCTGTTCGACTGGTATTCCCGTGGTGATGTCGAGGTGCCGATGGCCGGCTACCCGATCACTTTCCGGGTCTCCGCGGCCAGCGCGGACTACCTGCGCGCCCAGATCGACCTGGCCCGGATCAGTGCCTTCGTGTGCGGCCGCCGGGTCTTCGACCACACGGGCGGGTGGGGTGGCAACCCGCCCGGCAACGGCCGCGCGTTCGTGGTGACCCACCGCGAACCTCCCGCGGACTGGCCGGCTGAGCGGCTCGCACCGTTCACTTTCGTCCCCGACGGTGTCGAGAGCGCGATCAACCAGGCCAAGGCTGCCGGAGACGGCAACGTCAGCGTGTCCGGCCCCGCGGTCGCCCAGCAGTGCCTCAACGCCGGGCTGTTGGACGAGATCCGCATCGACCTGGTGCCGGTGTTCCTCGGCGAGGGGATCCCTTACTTCGCGAACATCGACAACGACGGCGCCGAACTCGAACGCGTCGAGGTCGTCGAAGGTGACGGCGTCACACACCTGCGGTATCGCGTGCATTACCGCTGACCGGGGACCCTGGTGATGAACGGTTTCGTGACCGGCCGCCCCTACCCGACCGCCCTACCCGACCGCCCTACCCGGCCGGCCTTGCCTGAGGCGGTTGGGCCAGGCGCAGCAGGTCGTCGCCCTCGGCGCGGTACATCAGCTTCGACGGCATGTGCAGGTCGCCCAGGCGGCGATAGAAGCGGCGCGCCTCGACGTTGTCGGCGTCGGTCGACCATTCCATGCGGCTGCAGCCGGTGCCGACCGCTATGGCGCCCAGCCGGGCCATCAGGGCGGTGCCGACGCCGTGTCTGCGGAACGGCTCGCGGACGTACAACTCCTTCAGGAACAGCGACTTGGTGATGCCGGCGGCCGGCCACAGGAAGCTGTAACTGGCGAAGCCGCGGACCACGCCGTCACCGTCGGCGGCCAGCAGCACCCGGGCGGCGGGTCCGTCGCTGAACAGCAGGGAGGCGATCTGGCGTTCCCACTCGTCGCGGGGTGGGAGTTCGTCGGCGCCGTAGAAGCGTTCCACCTCGGCCAGCAGTGCGGCCACGGCCGGGAGGTCGTCGGCGGTCGCATGCCGGTAGCGGTTCACCGAAGATCTCGAGGCAGATCAAGAGCAGTCCATGATGGTACGAGACGCCGACGCGTACCGTGGCTGCGGCGCGGGGACGGGAGTTGCCGGTCGGGTTCCACAGCTTCCAGGATGGCCGCCGGATGCGGTGACGGGCCGCCGCCGGGCCGGTCGACACCGATCGTGGCGCCACCGGGGGACAGTGGCTCGGCCGGGTGTGCGGGCAGCACCGTGCGTGCGGGCAGCACCGCCGGGCGTGCGGGCACCAGCACCGGGTGTGTCCTCCGGCCGCCCACCTGCCGGGTCAACACGACACGAGGTGGGCTGCCAGACGGTGACGCAGATGGGCGCGGCAGGTCGGCCACTCCGCCGCGATGATCGAGAACATCGCGGAGTCGCGGAGCAGGCCCTCCTCGCCCGGCGCCCACGAGCGGGACCAGCGCCGCAGGACGCCCTCGAAGGTGGCGCCGGTCGCGGCCAGGGCGGCCCGGGCCCGGGCGTTACGGGCGTCCGTCTTCAGGTCGACGCGTTGCACGTTCCACTGTTCGAAGGCGTTCGTGAACAGCAGCAGTTTGGCCTCGGCGTTGATGCCGGTGCCCTGCGCGGAGGCGGACAGCCAGGTGAAGCCGACCTCGACGGCGACCAGGTCGCCGGTGTCCGGCTGGTAGCGCGGATCCCAGTAGGCGGTGGCACCGACGGCCCGGCCGGTCGCCGCGGAGATCTGCGCGTACGGGGCGAGCCGCCCGGTCGCGGCGCGTCCGAGTTGTTCGTCGATGTAGGCGTACACCTGGGCGGGGGTGGGCACCCAGGTCCACCCGTAGGAGTCGCGGTTCTCGGCGACGGCGGCCCGCAGGTCGGGGGCGTGCCGGTGGGCGAGCGGTTCGAGGCGGACGAGGGCGCCGTCGAGGGCAGGGCCGGGCAGGATCACGCGAACTCCAGGGTCGTCGCTTGTCCGGCGGGGCTGCCGGACCTGGTCATCACCCGGAGCACCCACCCACGACAGGGGTTGCCGGCCAGCAAGCCGGGGCTTGACGCTGGCACTCGTGACCCGCCAGACCCTACCGGACGGGGATGGGGCGTGTTCAGCGCGTACACCCGAACGAGATTTTAATGATTCGGTCTGATATTTCGGGCAATGGCCGGAAATAAGGTCGGCATCGAGTACGCCTACGCTGGCACCGTGTTCGCTTATGAAACAGGTTCGGGTACGCCGCTGGTGCTGCTGCACGGATTCGGCCTGGACCATCGCAGCCTGCTGCCGCTGGAGCCGACGTTCACGGGTTCGGGGTGGCGGCGCGTCTACCTCGACCTGCCCGGCGCGACCGGAACCCCGGCAGGGGATGTGACCAGCTCGCAGCAGGTCGCCGACGCGGTCGTGGACGAGATCCGCGCGCGTCTCGGCGACGAGCCGTTCGCCGTGCTGGGCTGCTCGTTCGGCGCGATGATCGCCCGCCACGTCGCGCACGAGCTCCGCCCGCAGGTCCTCGGGCTCGCCACCCTGGTCGGCGTCTTCGTCGCCCGGCGCAGCGAACGGACCCTGCCACCCCGGACGGTGCTGCGAACCGATCCGGAGATCGAACCGCTGCTCGGTGCGTCCATCGGCCTCTACCGGGAGGACGCCGTGGTGGAGTCCACGGACGACGCGGAGACGTTCCTGAAGTACCTGCTGCCGGGCATCGACGGCGCCGACCAGGAGGCGCTGGCACGGATCGCGCACGACTACACCCTGGACCGGGAACCCGAGGACGCCCACCCCGAGCCTTTCACGCAGCCGGCCCTGCACGTCACCGGCCGGCAGGACGACGTGGTCGGTTACGCCGACGCGTGGCGCCGCGTCGAGCACTATCCGCGGGCGTCGTTCGCGACCCTGGACGCCGCCGGTCACAACCTCGTCTCCGAACAGGGCGGCCTGTGCTCGGCCCTGATCGCCGACTGGCTGCGCCGCATGAGGGGTCACGTCTCGAGCAGCTGCCGGACGACGTAGCCGCCGACGGAGGCCGCGGCTACCAGGAACGACACGCCCACCGCGGTGGTGGCCGCGCGCCGGGCCCGTTTGCCGAGCCAGGCGGCCATGACCAGCCCACCGCCGAACGGCAGCCCGAACTTCAGGAGAAGCTCGCCCGCCATGGTGAGCGCCTCCAGAGCGCCGAGGCCGATCGACACTGCCATGACGGCCAGGCCGCCGACCAGCAACCGGGCGCGGAGAGGGCGCCAGGCTTGCCACCCCCGCCGCGGTTCCCGCCAGAGCAGGGCGAGGGCCACACACGTGGCGACGGTGCCGACCAGAGCGAGGATGGCCGACTGCGCCACCCAGTCCGCCATCTCGGTCTGGGTCGGGGTGATGGCGTCCGCGCCGGCGGCGTTGAACACGTCGCGGATGCCCACCGTGCCGTGTCCGGCCAGGTGCGCGGCGCACACCGTGACCGCCGCCGCCGTGGGCCGTCGCAAGCCGGGGAACAGCGCCACCGTCAGGCCGCCGCCGATCAGGCCCAGAACACCGAGCCAGAGTACGGACGACCAGTACGGCTCGGGAGCCAGGAACAGGACGGCGGCGGCCGGTACCGCGCAGAGCACGAGCACGGCTCCCGCCACGGTGGTCGTGACACGACGTTGCATGCCATCCCCAACGCGTCACCTCGTGACGGGTGTCGTCCGGTCCCCGAGGATGGCATCGTCCCTTTCGGGTAGTTCGGGAACGGCCAGCTGCGGATGGCACGGTCCCGAAACGTCAGCGGGACGAGGCCGCCAAAACCTGGGTGGCGCGGTCGGCCACGGTCGCGTCGACGACCAGGTCGTAGTGGTCCGGGCGGAGCCGGCCCGGCACACCGGCGGGGCGGCGGCCCAGCGCCATGCCGTACCCGATCAGGCCGATCGCAGCACCCGAGGCGGTGCCGGTGGCGGCGGCGGCCAGGGCGATCCGGGTGTCGTCGTCGTGGTTCGGCACCACCAGCTCGAAGGAGGTCAGCAGGTGCCCGACCAGGATGCCGACGAGCAGCCCGAGCAGTCCGCCCCGCACGGCCGGCCGGCGGGCGGTGACGGCGGGCGCCTCGTGGCTGCCGCAGGCGACGATGGTGGCGCTGTCCTGCGGGATGCCGCCCTCGGTGAGCCGGGCGGACGCCCGCGCGGCGGTGGAGAAGTCGGCCGCGGTGGCGACGACGCGGCGCGGGCCGTCGGTGTCGTGGTTCATGAGCACTCCTTCCGGCTGCCTGAGTGTCCATTCGTACCCGGATTCGCGGCCATCGCCATCGGGAGCAGCGGAAACGTCATGTGAGTGACATATTGTGACGGAGCACGTCGAATTCGCAGCCGGGCGCGTCCGGGTCGAAGCCGTGTTCGATCAGCCAGCGCGACGCGGTCAGGCTGCGCAGGGCCCACCAGGCGCGGATCACCTCCCGGTCGGCGCCGGGGCCGTACCCGGCGAGCAGGTCGTCCAGGCGTTCCTCGTGGCCGAGGGTGAGGATGGCGAGGTCGAACATGGCGTCGCCGGGGGCCGCCTCGGACCAGTCGATGACCCCGGTGACCTGGTCGCCGTCGACGAACACGTGGGTGATCTGCAGGTCGCCGTGGACGAACACCGGCTGCCACGGCCGGAGCGCGGCCTCGGCGATCGCCCGGTTGTGCCGGATCACCTCGGTGGGCAGCACGGCGTTGGCGAGCAGCCACGCGCATTCGGTGTCGAGTTCCGCCGCCACGTCGTCGAGCCGGGTGCCCGGCCAGGGCGGCAGGGGCGCGTCGTGCAGTGTGCGGACGGCGGCGCCCGTGGCGGCCCACGCCGCCGGTGAGGCGGGGGACGGTTCGCCGAGGACGCCGAGCGCGGTGCCGGGGACGGCGGCGACGGCGAGTACGGGTGGCTGGTGCCAGAGGACCGGCGGGGTCGGGATCGGCGCCATGGCCATCGCGCGGACCTCGACGGCGGCGTGCGCCGGATCGCCGTCGACCTTCAGGAACACGTCGCCGACGCGCAGCGTGGCCCGTTGCCGGTGGGCGACGACGACTTCCACCTCGTCCATACCGCCATGATGGCCGGGCCGTCCGCCGGCCGCACGCCGTTATCGGCGGTGCCAGGAGCGCAGAGCGGTGGCCGCGTCCTCGGGGGAGAGGTCACCCTGTGCGACGTGGAGGTTCTGCAGGAACCGGATCGCGGCGCCGACCTCACGCCCGGGCGGGATGCCGAGGATCCGCATGACGTCCGCCCCGGTGAGGGGCACCGGAACGCCGGGCAGCCGGCTGTACACGGCGCGTTCGGCTGCCACGCGTTCGGCAGCAGCCCGTTCGGCAGCCCGTTCGGCCTCCCGCGCCGTGTTCCAGTCGTCCCACGTCGCGTACTGCCGGGCCTCCAGAGAGTACGGCCGCCAGTCCTCGTGCTCGCGTTCGTCGCCGAACCCCACCTCGTCGAACAGGTCGAGATGGCCGGATTCCACGACGACACCGAGCCGGGCCAGCACGGCGTTGACCGGCCACTCGTGCCGGGGACCGGTGAAGTCCCGGGCGTATGACGGACCCCAGATCCGCCGTCCGTCGCGCCACAGCGACGCGGTCTGGTCCCCGTCGCCCCCGGAGAAGTCCACCTCGACCTGACCGATCAGCACGGCGTGCGACCACTCGGCCATCGCCTCTTCCGGGTACGCCCCGCGGCTCTGCGACACCAGCCAGGAGGGGAACGGGACGAAGCCCATCCGCTGCCGGAGCGGGACGACCGACGGCCGGACCTCGTCCGGGACGACGCTCCGGAGCAGGTCGAACGGGCCTACTGCCGCATTCAGGCGATAGGACATCGGGCCTCCACGGGTACGCGTTCGCGACGACCGTTCTGACCGGCGTGCATGTCGCGGTGTACGGCTGGAACACTTGCGCGATGATCACGACGATAGCGGCGGGTCTCCTGTTGTCGGCACTGGCGTCGCCGGACTCCGTCTGCGGGGTCGGCGACGACCGGTTGCGGGAGATGTCCGGGCTGGTCACGATCGCCGACGGCTATGTGACGGTCAACGACAGCACGACCAAGAACAAGCGCCGGGACATCTTCTTCCTGGACGCCGACTGCGCGGTGGAGCGGACGGTGGCGTACCCGTCGAAGCCGGTCGACACCGAGGACCTGGCGGTGGCGCCGGACGGCACCCTGTGGGTGGCTGACATCGGCGACAACGACGCGGCCCGCGCGACCGTCGGGCTGTGGCGGCTGGCACCGGGCGCCGAGGAGCCGGAGCTGTTCGCGATGCGGTACCCGGACGGGGCGCACGACGCGGAGACGCTGGTGCTGAACGGCGACGGGACACCGATCATCGTCACCAAGGACAAGGCCGGGGCGCGGGTCTACACGGTGGACGGCGCGCTCGCCGACGGTCGCCTGCGGGCGGCGGGGGAGTTGTCGATTCCGGTCACGACGACGAGCAACCCGCGCGGTGCCGACGGCCGGCTCGTGCTGACCGGCGGCACGAACTCGCCGGACGGCGCCAAGGTGGCGATCCGGACCTACGCCGACGCCTTCGAGTACCCGGTGGCCAACGGTGACGTGCTGGCGGCGCTGACCACCGGCACGCCGCAGGTCACCGCGCTGCCGGACGAGCCGCAGGGCGAGTCGATCGCCTACTCGCGGGACGGGACGTACCTGCTCACGGTCTCGGAGTGGAGCGACGACAACGAGGATCCCGAGATCCTGCGGTACGCGTCGAAGCTCGCCCCGACCCCGGCGGCCGGCTCCTCGCTCCCGGTGGGCTCCTCGCTCCCGGCCGTCCCGATCGCCGGCGGCGTGATCGTTCTCGGACTGCTCGGCGGCTGGCTGCTATGGCGCCGGTTCCGCTGAGCCGGTCGGCGGGCTTTGAGAAAGTCGTTGGCCGGGGTCGCCCGACGGTTGATCATCATGACGAGAGTCGGCGAGAGGGAGCATCACCATGAGGCAGGCACGACGTCTGAAGAGCATCCGGTACGACCTTCGCGGTCCCGTCCTGCGGCGGGCGCAGGAACTCGAAGCCGTCGGGAACCGGATCATCAAGCTGAACCTGGGCAACCCGGCGCCCTGGGGGCTGAGCACTCCGGAACCGATCGTGGCGCACGTGGTGCACAACCTCGGCGCCGCGCAGGGTTACAGCGACGCGCGGGGCATCTACTCGGCCCGGGTCGCGGTGGCGCAGTACTACCAGAGTCAGGGCGCGACCGACATCCAGCCGGATGACGTGATGCTCGGCAACGGGGTCTCCGAGCTGATCACGATGGGTCTGCAGGCGCTGCTCGACAACGGTGACGAGGTCCTGGTGCCGAGCCCGGACTACCCGCTCTGGAGTGCCGCGGTGACGCTCTCCGGTGGCCGGGCCGTGCACTACCGCTGCGACGAGAGCGCCGGGTGGATGCCCGACCTGGAACACCTCGCGGCGCAGGTCACCGAGCACACCCGGGCCATGGTCATCATCAACCCGAACAACCCGACCGGTGCGGTGTACGACCGGGAGACGCTGCTCGGCATGATCGAGATCGCCCGCCGGCACGGTCTGCTGATCTTCGTCGACGAGATCTACGACAAGATCGTGTACGACGGTGCCCGCCACCACACCCTCGCCGCCCTCGCCGACGACGTCCCGATCGTCAGCCTCGGCGGACTGTCCAAGACCTACCGCGCCGCCGGATTCCGCTCCGGCTGGCTGGCGCTGAGCGGGTTCGCCGCCGGTGACAACGACTACTTCGACGGGCTGCAGCTGCTGGCCAACATGCGACTGTGCCCGAACGTCCCGGCGCAGCACGCGATCCAGACGGCCCTCGGCGGCTACCAGAGCATCGAGGCGCTGATCAAGCCCGGCGGCCGCCTCCACGAGCAGCGCGACCTGGCCTGGCGGGAGCTGACGGCGATCCCGGGTATCGACTGCGTCCGGCCCGACGGCGCGCTCTACCTGTTCCCCCGCCTCGACCCGGCGATCTACAAGATCCACGACGACGAGCAGCTGGTCTTCGACCTGCTGGAACAGCAACATGTGCTGCTCTCGCACGGCACCGGCTTCAACATCGACAAGCCGCACCACCTGCGCCTGGTGTTCCTGGCGGACCCCGAGGTGCTCAGCGAGGCCATCAGCCGTCTCGGCGTGTTCCTCGCCGGTTATCAGCAGTGACGTCCTCTCCGCCCTGAAGGAACGGAGCTTCCCCCGGTCCGATGCACGCCCTGTCCGCCCGCATCGGTCAGCGCCTCCTCGCCCTCGCCGCCGTGATCCGGCACGACACCGACATCGGCGCACCCCACCCACGATCACTCATCGCCCACGACCATTGACCGGCAACGATTCAAGACTCGATCATCTAGGATCGTCGTCCATGGATCATCGGCGCCTGGGACGCAGCGGCCTGTACGTCAGTGAGATCACCTACGGCAACTGGCTGACCCACGGCGAACTCGTCGGCAGGGAGGCGGCGCTGGCCTGCATCCGGGCCGCACTGGACGCCGGGATCTCGACGTTCGACACCGCCGACGTCTACGCGCAGGGCGCCGCCGAGGAGGTGCTCGGCGAGGCGCTGCGCCCGGTGCGCCGGTCCTCGGTGGAGATCGCGACGAAGGTGTGCCTGCCGACCGGCGACGGGCCGAACGACCGGGGACTGTCCCGCAAACATGTCATGGAGTCGTGTCACGCCTCGCTGCGGCGGCTCGGCACCGACTACGTCGACGTGTACCAGGCGCACCGCTTCGACGACCGGACTCCGCTGGACGAGACACTGATCGCCTTCGACGATCTCGTACGCCAGGGCAAGGTCCTCTATCTCGGCGTCTCCGAGTGGACCGCCCCGCAGATCCGGGAGGCGCTCGACCTCGCCGAGGGGATGGGGTTGCGCAGCCGGATCGTCGCGAACCAGCCGCAGTACAACATGCTGTGGCGGGTCATCGAACCGGAGGTGCTGCCGCTGTGCCGGGAGGCGGGCATCGGCCAGGTGGTGTTCCAGCCGCTCGCCCAGGGGGTGCTGACCGGTAAGTACCTGCCCGGCCGGCCGCCGCCGCAGGGGTCGCGGGCCGCCGGCGCCGGCCGGGCGCCGCGGTTCATCGGCCGGGTGCTCGGCGACGAACTCCTCGACCGGGTGCGGCTGCTCCGGCCGATCGCCGACGACGCCGGGCTGTCCATGGCCCAGCTCGCGATCGCCTGGACGCTGCGGCAGGACGGCGTCACCTCGGCGATCATCGGGGCGACCCGCCCGGAGCAGGTCACCGAGAACGCCGCCGCGTCCGGTGTCCGCCTCACCGACGACGCGCTCGCCGCGATCGACGAGGTGCTCGGTGACCTGGTGGACCGTGATCCCGCCAAGACCGCCCGGATGATGTCGGTGAAGGCGTCCTGGAGCCGCGGCGACAAGTAGGACACCGCCGGTCAGCGTCCGCGTCCCGGCCGGGACGCGGCGAGAGCAGCACCAGCAGGGAGGCCCCGCCGACCGGGATCCGGGATCAGCGCGCGCTGGTGACGTCCGCCTCATTGCGGTTTGGGCCCTTAATGCCGGGGAACTGCCGGGTCCTTGTCAGGTTTGGGAAGGATCCCCGGTGGATATTGATGCTCTTCTTGTCGGTGTTGAGGGCCGGGCCCGGCTCCACGGACGCCGCCACAGCCTGCGGATGGTCACCGGGGTGCTGGGTGCACTCGCCGACGTCCTTCCGGAGCGGGCGTCGGAGCTGCTCAGCCCGCACCTGCCCGCCGAGCTCCGTGCCGGGCTGTCCGGGCGGGCCCGGGTCGAGACCCCGGCGTCCTGCCGCGCTTTTCTCGACCGGGTCACCGCGATCCTGTACGTGGAGCAGCCGGACAACGCGTTCCTGGCCCGCGTGGTGCTGGAACACCTGAACGCGGCGCTTCCGGTGATCAGCCCGGCGGCGTTCGCCCACCTGGTCGCCGCCGATCTGCGCCCGCTGCTGCTGGCCGGGCGGCCCGCCGTGGTCCGCAACCAGCCCGCCGCCGGGGCGCTGACCGGCCGGATCCGGGTGCCCGCTCTGGTGCCGGCGCCCCGCAAGCAGCCGGCCTGACGCGGTTCAGGGTTCGGCCCGCAGGGCGAGGGTGGCGTGCACCTGGGCGAGCTGGGTGGTGGCGGTGAGCATCGCCAGGTCGGCGCCGGGAACGTACGGCTCCTCGGAGTGATCGTCCTCGTTGATGTTGGTGTGGTAGTCGACGAGGCAGATCTGGTAGAGACGTTCGGCTTCGGCGGTGAGTTCGGCGGCACGGGCGGCGTGCTCCTCGGGAGTCATGCTGATCATGGTGCCATCCCGGGCGGGGGGCTCCGGCGGCTCAGGGCTGCGCCAGGATGTCCAGCATGCCCACGATCTCGAGGACCCGCCGGACGACCGGTTGCGGGTCGACGGCGCGGAACCGGATCCCGTGCTGGGCGGCCACGCCGAATCCCTCGTCGAGGACGGCGATGCCCGACGAGTCGCAGAACGTCACGCCCGCGAGGTCCACGGCGATCTCGGTGACCCCGGGGGTGTCGAGGGCTTGCCGGACGGCCCGCTGCACGTCGTCCGCGGTCGCCATGTCGATCTCGCCCGACACGCGTATCCGGACGGTGCCGCCGGCGACGGGATCAGTAGTGACGATCATCGGGGGACCACAACCTCACGGTCTTCAACTCTGAACATCTGTTCGAGAGCTGACAATAGTGTCACCCGGCGGCGGAGTCCGTGATCCGGTCCAGCCAGTCGGCGAGCAGGGCGATCTCCGCCGGGCTGAGGACCGTGACGTCGGGGAGCGCGGCCCGCATCGTGACGGCCGCGGTGGCCGGACCGGACGGTCCGGCCGGCTGTGCGTCCAGCAGGATCGTGCCGCAGACCGCCTCCCAGGCAAGCTCGGCGAGGGTTTCGTCGCGCTGGTCCTCGGGCTGGTCGATGAGGGCGAACACGACTCCGGTGCCGGCCGCGTGGATCAGGTCGACGGCGCGCTGCTCGGGTACCCGTAGGCGGCCGGCCCGGGCGACGCGCCGCACCCGCTGCCGCAGCACGGACGTGCCGGCGTCCACGGTGGCCTGCCCGGCCGGGGTGCGCCGGGTCGTGTGCATGAGCCGGAACAGGGCCGGGTTGGCCAGGCCGAACCCGACGTGCAGGTCCCAGCCGGCGCGCAGGTCCGTGACCGGTTCACCGCCGGCGTCGACGACGGGCTTCTGCGCGACGTAGCTCGCGAAGCCGTGCTCGGCGACCGCCTCGAGCAGCCCGTTCTTGTCCCCGAAGAGACGGTAGATCGACGGCGCCTGGACGCCGGCCGCGAGCGCGACCGAGCGGGTGGTCACCGCCTCGGGGCCTTCGGTGGCGAGCAGATGCGCGGCGACGTCGACCAGCCGGGAGCGTACGAGATCACGGGCCGGCGGTGCGGTGGGCTCCTTCACGTTTCCAACGTTAGCGGCTCCTTGCTATCGCTGAGTTTCCAGTGTTAGCGTTTTGTTGATATCAGCGATAACAACCAGGGAGTGCCGCATGATCGTCATCACCGGAGCCACCGGCGCCCTGAACGGCGCCACCGTCGACCGCCTCCTCGACCTCGTCCCCGCCACGGACGTCGCCGTCGTCGCCCGCGACGTGACGAAGGCCCGGCGGTTCGCCGACCTGGGCGTGACCGTGCGCCACGGCGACTACGCCGACCCGGCCTCGCTCCCCGGCGCGTTCGACGGCGCCGACCAACTGCTGCTCGTGTCGTCGAGCGACCCGGGCGCCGACGCCGTGGCCCTGCACCGCACCGCGATCGACGCGGCCGTCGCCGCCGGGGCCGGCCGGATCCTCTACACCAGCCACCAGAACGCGGTCCTCGACACACCCTTCAAGCCCGGGCGCGACCACGCCGCCACCGAACGGCTGCTCGCCGAGTCCGGCCTGCCCTGGACGTCCCTGCGCAACGGGTTCTACCTGCACAGCCTCGCCTGGCTGGCCGGACCATGGCGGGAGACCGGCGTGATCAGCGTGCCCGGCGACGGCCCGGTGTCGTGGACCTCCCGCGACGACGCCGCCGCGGCCGCCGCCCAGATTCTGGCCTCGAACGGCAAGTACGACGGCCCCACCACGATCACCGCGACCAGCGCCCCGACGTTCGCGGAGATCGCCGGGATCGCGTCCGAGGTCACCGGCCGAACGATCACCCTCGACATCCGGGACGAGCAGGACTGGCTCGCCGCCCAGATCGCCGGCGGCACCCAGGAGTTCATGGCGCGCTTCGTCCTCGGCTTCTACCAGGCGGCCCGGCGTGGCGACTTCGCCGGTACGGACCCGCTGCTCGGCACACTCCTCGACGGTGAGCCGGCCACGGTCCGCGACTTCCTCAGCCGCTGACGGTCAGGACGCCACGATCACCGCGTACGGCGGCTGCAGGTCGAGGACCGCGGACCGGCGCAGGCCGGCCCGGGAGAGCAGGTCGTCGAACTCGGCCAGGGTGCGCTCCCGGCTGCCGGTCATGGCGAGCATGGCGATGTCCATCAGCGGCGCGATCCCGGACGGCCGGTCGGCGATCACGATCTCGGTGATGACGATGCGGCCGCCCGGGCGCAGGGCGTCCCGGCACGTCGTCAGGATGCGGACACAGTCGTCGTCGGACCAGTCGTGCAGGACGGTCTTCAGCAGCAGGATGTCGCCGTCCGGGACCGCGGTGAAGAAGTCGCCGGCCACCGCGGTGAACCGGCTGCTCAGGCCCGCCTCGTCGGCGGCCGCCCGGGCGCCCGCCATCGCGTGCGGCAGATCCAGCACGGTCGCGCGCAGATCGGGGTGCCGGGCCAGCAGGGCCAGCGCGAACGACCCGTGCGCCCCGCCGACGTCGACCACCGTGCGCGCGCCGGTCACGTCGAGCACGGCCACCGCCTCGCTGATCACCGGCGCGGACATGCTCGTCATCGCGGCGCCGAACAGCGCCCCCTCGTCCGGGTGCGCGGCCAGATAGTCGAAGAACGGCATGCCCAGGGCCTGCCGGGTCTGCTCCTCGCCACTGCGGATCGCCTCCGGGATCCGCGCCCAGCTCAGCCACATGCACGGGCTGGACTGCGCGGCCGCCATGTCCCGCAGCGACATCGGCGCGTCGCGGTGAAGCACGGCCAGGGCCGGGGTGGTGGCGAAGCCTTTCTCCGCGTACGCGACAAGCCCGATCGCAGCGCAAGCACGCAGCAGGCGTGCCGTGGCGTCCGGGTCGGAATTCTCCGCCTCGGCGATCTCCGCGGCGGTCCGTGGCCCGTCGGCCAGATGCTCGGCGAGCGACAGGTCGACAGCCGCGCGCACGGTCTGCGCCAGCCACGGGCCGACGAGGAAACCCATGACCGTCTCGTAAGGACTCACCGTCATGCCCCGGAACGTAACGCCGCGCGCCCCGCCCGTCAGCCCGGCCTCAGACCCTGCGAATTCGCCGCTGTACGGTGGGCGTCGTCAATCGAAGACTATCGAAAGAGACACATGCGCCCACCCGTCATCGTGACCGCCGTCCTGTTGCTGGCCGGTTGTTCGTCCGCCCCGGATGCGCCCTCGCCGGAGGCCGCGCCGTCGAGCGCCGCCGCGGCCCCGTTCCGGTTCGAGGTCCCCGAGAAGATCGAGGGCCTGCCGCGGACGGCGAGCCCGAAGTGGCTCAAGGAGGCGGAGAGTTCGGCGGCGTTCCTGAAGGGCAAGGTCCTCAACCCGACGGACACGGTCGCCGCGGCGTACCTCGACACGAAGAAACCGCTCGACGGCATCGAGGTCAGCGCCGCCGCCGGCCGAGTCGCCGCCCCGCAGGTCACCCTGCGGCTGATGACGCAGAACGCCGCCGACCTGGACGACGTCGCACCGGTCGACCTGGGCGTCGAGGGAGCCGTCGCGACCTGCGGCATCTCCCACGCGAACGACCCGTCGGTGGACACGGTCTGCCACTGGGCCGGACCGGACACCGTCGGCATGGTCCGGATCTGGGGGCTCGAGGAGCGCAAGGCCGATTTCCCCGCCGTCCATGCGGCCATCCACCCGGCTTCTCGCTCGAACGGGGGATAGATCCGGTGATTCTGCGCAATCCGACCGGCGTGCATGCCCCGGTCGCCGACTACAGCCACCAGATCGAGGTGCCCGCCGGCGGTCGCTGGCTGGTCCTGTCCGGGCAGATCGGCATGACGCCCGACGGCACCGTTCCCGGCGACCCGGTCGAGCAGATCACCGAGGCGCTGGCCAACATCAGCCGCAACCTCGAGGCCGCCGGGATGACCGTCCGCGACCTGGTCAAGCTCACGTTCTACCTGGTGGGGGCGGTTGATGCGGCAGGTCGCCGGGCCGCTGTCACCACATGGCTCGGCGGTCACGAGCCGTGCACCACGCTCCTCCATGTGTCGGCGCTCGCCGATCCAGCGCTCGTCGTGGAGATCGACGCATGGGCGTACACGGCCTGACACCCATGAAACCGATGTCGTAGCTGGGTGGTGGGTACAGACCGCTGCTCCCGCCGAGGGCCTCGGAGAGCTTCGCCGGCCGCTACGCGTCCGGAACGCGAAGCCCTCCGAGGCGGCCTGCGTGAGTCCTCCGCGATGGCCGGGCTGGAGTTTCCGGGGCGATCTGCCCTCTCACGACGGCCTGCTCTCGCGGTGTTCTGCTGGCGTTTTCGCGGCGGGCTGTTGTCGTGGCGGGCCGCGTGAGTGGCCGGCGTCGTTCGTCAGGCGATCACGCGGTCGGCGGTGAGCTTGCGGGACGCACCGGCGAGCAGCGTGCGCAGTCGGTCCGCGGGGAGCGGGGCACCCGGGTCGGGCGCGTACGCCTGCGGGGGAGTGCCGGTGCGCAGGGCTTCCGCAAGCTGCGTCCACGCGGCCCAGAGGGCGTCGGGGTCGGCGCAGTACGGCGCGGTGTAGGCGTCGGTCTCGGGTTCGAAGCGCCAGCTCTCGGCAAGGGGGCCGGCATCGACGGTGTCGAAACCGAGCCGGCTGATCAGCTCATCGGCGGCGGCCTTGGCCTGCGGGTCGTCGCCGGCGATGGGCAGCGCGGTGCGGTCGGCCGCGCCGGCCGGGCGGGCCAGTGCCGTGATGTGGTGCGCGCTGAGGTTGTTGAACGCCTTGACGAGTGTGGCGCCGCCCAGATGCTGCTGGACGAGTTCGCTGGTGGTGAGTTCCCCCGCGTCGAGGGCGGGGAGGTGGCCGTCCCGCGACGCGTAGTAGTTGCTCGCGTCGAGCACGACCTTTCCCTCCAGCGCGGCGGCGGGGAGTTGCCGGTACGCGGCGAGCGGGATGCTCACCACCACCTGATCGCCGGCGCGGGCGGCTTCCTCGGGGGTCGCGGCCCGGGCCCGCGCGCCGAGCCGCTCCACTGTCGCGGCGAGGGTCTGCGGGCCGCGGGAGTTCGCCAGGACGACGTCGAAGTCCGCCGCGATCGCCAGCCGGGCGAGTGTGGTGCCGATGGCTCCGGCGCCGATGAAGCCAAGTGTTGCCATGGGGGAGTCTCCTCAGTTCGCGGACGGATCGCGTCCGCCGGGTGGTGCCGCCGACTAATCGGAGCGGCCGCTCCGCTTCAAGCTAACACCAAGCGGAGCGCCTGCTCCTGTTGTTCGGGTCACAAGCGGAGCGAGCGCTCCGAAACGGGCGCCGTGTCGTAGGCTGAACCCGTGACGCTCGCCGACCACGCCACTCCCGCACCCCGGCCCGGCCGCCGCGCCGACGCCGAGCGCAACCGGGCCGCCATCATCGAGGCGGCCGGCAAGGTCTTCGCCGAACACGGCGGCGGCGTCGATGTCCGGGAGATCGCCCGGCGCAGCGGTGTCGGCATGGGCACGCTCTACCGGCACTTCCCGACCAAGGACGAGCTGCTCGCCACCGTCCTCGAGCGGCAGTTCGACGGGTGGCTCACCGACGCCCACGAGCAGGCCATGGCCACCGAGGATCCGTGGCAGGCGCTCGACGGCTTCTTCGACCGGCTGCTCACCAACCAGGCCGGCAACCGTGCCGCCGTCGAGAGCTTCGCCGCCACCGGCGGTCCGAGCGCCGCCTGCATCCAGCGCTGCTACTCCTGCATCGACCAGCTGCGCGCCCGCTGCGCGGACGCGGGCGTTCTGCGTCCCGGCGTCACCACCGACGACCTGTTCCAGCTCAGCGGCTCCCTGAGCCAGGCCGTGCTGACCACCGCCGAGAGTCACCCGGGCCAGTGGCGCCGCCTGCTGCGCATCTCCCTCGACGGCCTCAGCAGCCGCAACACCGGGCCCCTCCCGCCCCTCGCATAGCGACCCCGGCCGCCGCGGCCGGTGGCACACGTCGGTCGTGTCGTCCCCACCCGGGGCCTGCTAGATTCCGGGCATGCGCGGACCATCGACCGCCATCGTTGCGGGAACCCTGCTGGCACTCTCGTTCACGACGCCCGCCCGGGCCGACGCGCAGGGCGAGGGCTGGGAGCGCATCCCCAGCCCACCCTTCGACTATCCGGCCGGAGTGCCCTGCGCCTTCGCCGTCCACGCCGACCCGGTCGTGGACGCGGTCTACTACAAGACGCTGACCACGTACCCGGACGGCTCGGTGCACACCGAGGCCGCCACCGGCCCCCTCGTCTACCGCCTGACCAACGTCAGCACCGGCGCCACCGTCCGCGGCAACGCGAGCGCGAGCGGCACGGCGACCCACCACGAGGACGGCGCGGTGACGATGCGCAACCACGGTCCGCTGCTGGTCGCCTTCCGGGTGGGCCAGGGCAACCTGCCGCCCGGCTACTACCAGCTCGACGGCCCGAACTGGCGCCTCGACATCTCCGCCACCAACTACCGCACCGTCTCCGGTGACTACCACATCGCCAAGGACCTGTGCGCCGCCCTGTCCCAGTAGATCAGCTTGCTGTTCACCCTCGGACCCCTCACCGGTGCTACGGCGGAGCAGCCCGCTGCGTCGTCAACGGCCACTACAGCGAGTGATGCTGGGCCAGTTCGCTGCTTCCCGGGGAGCCGCGTTCGAGACGTTGCCTCAATCAGGAGAGACGACGGCGCATTTCCCATCGATCGGGCACCGCCTACCGTGAAGAGATGCAAGGATTCGTTTTCGGCAATGTTCAGTTCTTCCGAGTTGTCGAATGGCAGGGTGCGTTCTCGACCATCGATGTCCTGTTTCCGTCCATGCCCGACGAGAGATGGCGCCGGAATGCCTCCTGGCTGGCGCCCGAATTCATCGACGATGAAACGCGTGACTGGCAGGCGAACGTACAGACATGGGTGCTGCGCAGCGAGGGGCGCACCATTCTGATCGATACCGGTATAGGTAACGACAAGACCCGTGCGGTCGATGTGTTCAATAAGCGTAACGGTGATTTCCTCGACCGCCTGGAAACGGCAGGGGTGCGGCCGGAGGATGTGGATGTGGTTATCAACACCCATATTCATAACGACCACGTCGGTTGGAACACCCGCCTGGTGGACGGTGATTCGGTACCGACGTTTCCCAATGCGCAGTATCTGATCAGCCGCGCCGACTTCGACTACTGGAATCCGGTCAACGGCCACATCCCGGCATCTCCGTTTCAATCCGCGGCCGACACAGGCATCACCTTCGAGGACAGCATTCTTCCCGTTCATCAGGCCGGCCAGGCAGTGCTGTGGGAGGGCAACGAGTATCGCATCGACGAGCATCTCGTGCTGGAGTCGACGCCCGGTCATACACCCGGTTCGGCTGTGCTGCGGCTCGATTCCGGCACGGACCGGGCACTGTTCGTCGGCGATGTCATCCATACTCCCCTTCAGGTGCTCGAACCTGATCACGACACCTGTCTGAGTGAGGACCAGGCCGAGGCTTCGCGATCCCGCCGCCGCGTCCTGAGCCAGGCAGCCGCGACCAACAGCCTGGTGATCCCGGCGCACCTGCGCGGAACAGGCATCATGGAAGTCGCGGGGTCGCACGGGAACTTCTCGATCAAGGACTGGGGACCACGAACGGGCGCTTGATCCGTCTGGGACACAATCAGGCCATGGACGTACTGAGCGACGCGGTCAGCGCCATGCGGGTGGGCCACCCTTCCATGACGCTGATCGCGGCGGAACCCTCGTGGGCGGCTGACTACGAGACCTTCCAGGGCGCCCACTTCTACGTAGTCACCACCGGAAGGCTCCGAGTGTCCGGGCCCCGCGAATCGGTCACGATCCTGAGAACGGGAGACGCCGCGCTGTTTCCGCATGGGAACGCACATTCAATCGCAAACGACTCCGCCGAAGTCACCCATATGCTGTACGGCACCTACCGGATGGACCGGGCGCGGCCACACCCGTTATTCCAGGACCTCCCCGATCTGGTCCATCTTCCCATGAATGCGGACCGCCATCCGGGTCTCCAGGCATCGATCGACCTGGCACGTAGCGAATTCGATGGGAACATGTACGGCAAAGACCTGGCTCTGCCGGCCTTACTCGACGTGATCCTCATTCACCTGATTCGTGCCTGCCTTGCCGAACGTGCCGGAACGCAGGTCACCGGCTGGTGCGTCGCGCTCGCCGACGAGGTGATCGGCCGTTCGCTACGCGCTGTGCATGAGAGTCCCGCCCATCCATGGACCGTGGAATCGCTGGCCATGCGCGCGGGCCTTTCTCGCGCCGCCTTCGCCCGCCGTTTCACCGCCGCGGTGGGGCAACCGCCGCTCACTTACCTGACGTGGTGGCGGCTCACGACGGCAGCGCGCCTGCTGAAGACGACCGATGTTCCGCTTTCCGCCGTGGCGCAACGCAGCGGCTACGGTTCGCCCTATGCTTTCGCCGTCGCGTTCAAACGCGAATACGGCATCTCTGCCGGTCGATACCGGCAACAACGTCGCGCGGACCTGGAGCAGAACCGCAGATAGCACGCCATCCCCGTCGATATGCCGACGCACTGTCATCGGCTATACACGTTTCGCGATCAAGGTTTGCGTGGTGACTTCGGGCGCGCTGATTACCCGAAATCACCACACTGTTGTGGGGCGTGGTGATTTCGGCCGCCCTGAGAGGGCGGTAGGAAACGTTAGGTCCGTTTCGGGATGAGGGCGAATACGCCCGGTTCGTTTCGGTCAGGATCTTGTGGTTGACCAGGCGTTTGAGTCATGCTCGGGCGCCTTCGACGTGTTTCGGTGTCGGGTCGACGCCGACGGTGAGGCAGACGTCCTTGGCTCTCATCCCGGCCGGATTCGCGGTGAGGACGGCGAGGATCTGCTGGTAGGGGGCGCTGGCGATGGTGGGGTCGTCGTCGGTGAACTGGTCGGCTGCCAGGTCGCGGAGGGTGGTGCGGGTGGTGGCCAGGTCGGCGAGTTCGTTGTCGAGACGGGCGGATCTGATCACGATCCCGGCGCGGGGTGACGAAGGTCAGAAGACCGCCAGCGGGTTGACCGGCAGGCCGGTGGTGCCGGCGATCCGGGGCGCCGCCATCACGAACTGGAACGTCCAGCGTCCCAGCTCCGCGCACGTCACCGCCAGCTCCGACAGGTCCGGGCCGTCGATCAGCGGGATGGCGAGTCTGCCCAGGCCGAGCCGGTGCAGCGCCCCCGGCACCTCCCCGGGCAGCGGCGGCATCGCGTCGCCGACGTCGCCGGCGAACACCGCCACACCTTTCTCGTGCAGCCAGCGGACCGCGCCGGCCGTCATCCCGGGGTACGGCGGTGCGGCGGTTGCCCGGTCCCAGCCGCCCCGCACCGTCAGGGCGTCACCCGGCAGCACGTCGACGCCCGCGCGGGCCGCCGCCTCGTCCAGATCCCTGGCGGTCACCGGGTGCGCCGGGGCGAGGCGTCCACCGGGGGCCAGGTCGAGCAGCACGCCACGGGTGAGGATCCCGCCGCCGTAGACGTCGGCGGCGCCGTGGCGTACCCCGGTGGGACCTGAGCTGTCGGCGACGTCGACGCCCGGGTAGACCCGGCCGCCCTCGGCCCAGTGCCCCAGACCGTCCAGATGGGTCACCTCGGGGTGATGGGTGGTCACCACCATCACCTCGGCCATCGCGGGCGCGCCGAACCCGGTGAACAGCATCATCGTCTGCACGGCGGTGGTCGGTGCGGTGGCCGGTGCCGTCGGTCCGCCGGTCAGCGGGAACGGCGTCGTTACCCGGGCCAGGGACACGGTCCGTCCGGTGCGTGCCTCGGCCGCCCCTCGTGCCCGTGCCTCGTCGGTGATGAGGTTGACCGCGCCGAGCTGGTCGGTGTCACCCCACCGGCCCCAGTTGTCGGGAAAATCTGTCATGCCGAGAATCGTGGTGGTTGCGGGCCCGGCCCGACAGCCCACCCGGTGCCCATCCGGTGCCCGATACAGTGCGGGCGTGACATCGCTCCGGGATTCTCTGCGTGACCTGCGACGGCGGTCCTTCACCGGGCGCGGCCACGAGGTCGCGGTGTTCCGGGCGGCGCTCGGCACCACCGGGGTGCTGTTCGTGCACGGTCCCGGCGGCGTCGGCAAGAGCACCCTGCTGGACGCGTTCGCGCAGGTCGCCCCGGAGGCCGTCCGCGGCGACGCCCGGCATTTCGGGCACGCTCCGGAGACGCTGCCGGTGCCGTCCGCCGGTCCGTGCCCGGTGCTGCTCCTCGACACGTACGAGCTGCTGGAACCGGTCGACGACTGGATCCGGGACCACTATCTGCCGTCCATGCCGGACCACTGCCTGGTGGTGATCGCCGGACGGCAGCCGCCGGGACCGCGATGGCGGGCGGATCCGGCCTGGCGGGTGCTGACCCGGGTGGTGGCGCTCGGCAACCTGCCGGATGCGGACGGCCGCGCCTACCTGGACACGCAGGACGTGCCGGAGGCGCTGCACGAGCGGCTGCTGACGATCAGTCGCGGTCATCCGCTCACCCTGTCGATGATCGTCGACGCGGTCCGCCGTGGCACCGTCCCGGACACCCTCGACGACCTGCCCGACGTGGTGGGCGCGCTGCTCGGCCAGGTGATCGACGAGGCGCCGACGCCCCGGCACCGCACCGCCCTGGAATTGTGCGCGCAGATGCCGGTCACCACCGAGGACGTGCTGCGGCCGGTGATCGGCGACGACACCGGCGCGGTGTTCGCCTGGTTGCGCGCCCGGCCGTTCGTCGACGAGAGCCCCTACGGCCTGCACCCGCACGACGTGGTCCGGGACGCGCTCAACGCCGACCTGCGCTGGCGCGATCCGGACCGGTTCGCGGAACTCTACCGCCGGAAACTCGTCGCGGTCCGGGACCGGATCCTGGCCACCGCCGACGAGCGCGAGCGGGTGCAGCTGGTCGTGCTGGCGGTCGTCCTCAACGGCCGGCGCTCCCCGCACGACGCGCTGCGGTCGCTGCCGCCGGCGATGGGCGCATACCCGGACGGGCTCCGCGACGGCGACCAGGATCCGATCGTCGCGATGACCCGCCGATGGCAGGGCGAGCAGCAGGCCGGGCTCTGCGCGTACTGGATGAGAAAATGCCCGACGGCCTTCCGGGTCTTCCGCGACCGGCGCGGCGACGTCCGCGGCTTCGCCGCACGTCTGGATCTGACCGAGAGGGATCTAGGTGCGGATCCCGGCGCCGACACCCTTTGGGGGTACGCGTCACAGCACAGTCCCGCCCGCCCCGGCGAACGGGTGCGCGCGTGGCGGTTCTTCCTCGACGCCGAGCACGGGCAGGGACCGTCGCCGTCGCTGACCCTGTTCGTCGCCTGCCAGATGCTCGACATCATGCTGCTCGACGACGACACGGCGTGGACGCTGGTCGGCGCGTTCGAGGACGTGCAGCGATGGACGCCGGTGATGACGCTGCTCGACTTCCGGGAGGCCGGGGCGTACACGATCGGCGACACGACCTATCCGGTGTACGCCCACGATTGGCGCCGCGCCGGCTTCACCGCGTGGGTGGACAGGTTGCACGCCCAGCAGTTCGGCGCACCGGCCCGGCTCGCCGACGCGGATGACCACGACCCGGTGCTGTCCGAGAACGACTACACCGAGGCGGTCCGGTCCGCGCTGCGTGACCTGCACGCGCCGGAGCTGCTGCGGTCCAGCCCGCTGACGGGCACCCGCCTGGTCCGTCGGCAGTCGACGAACGGTCGTCCGCCCACGGAGGCGTTGCGCGAGCTGCTGGGCGAGGCCGCGTCGTCGCTGACACCGGACCTGCACCGGCTGGTCGAGCGGACGTTCCTGCAGCCGGTGTCCACCCAGGAGCGGGTCGCCGTGGAGTTGCACCTGTCGTTCAACACGTATCGGCGGCACCGGGACAAGGCGGTCACGAGGATGGCCGCTTGGCTGTGGGACCGGGAGACTGCAGCTTCCGCGTACACCTGAGATGCGTCTTTGATCTTGACCCTATGCTGTTGCGCGTGACGGGTGACAGTGATGGTGCGCGTGTCCTGGAGGCTCTGCTCGCGGCTCTGGGCCGGTGGCCGGACGTCGGGAGCCAGCCCCGCATGAACCTCGAGCAGTGGAACGCTCTCACCGTGAGTGAGGTGAAGGCCTACCAGGACAAAAGCATCGCCGCCGTCCGTGCTGTCGACGACCTGTGGCCGCTGACCGACCAGATCCGCGAGGTCGGCCGGTTGCGGCACGAGCCGGCCGTGCCGACCTTGATCCGGCTGTGGCAGGAGTGTCCCGTCAACCCGGTCATGGTGGCCGCCGGTCATGCGCTGTTCGCGATCGGGACCGTCGAGGCCCGCGACGCCCTGCGGAGCGGGATCCATGACCACGACCACCTCGGCCGTTTCCTGGCCCTGAAGGTCATGTTCACCGACGACGGCACGCCCTGGGACAACGTCGGGCACCTGTTCTCCGACGCGTCCCTGGCGACCGCGGCGGGGGTGGCGGCCGCTTACGATGCTCTCGGCCACCTGCCGCCGGTATCGCAGGACCGCCGCTGGCTCGACCTGTGTGTCCGGCTGCGCGACCACGAAATCCTGGGCGGCCCGGCCCGCGAGGTGCTCCAGCAGGCCGATCCTGCCGTCATCGCTCCGGCGCTGGACGCCGCCCGGGCCGCCCGGCCGGCACCGGCGCGACCCCCGCACCTGCGGCCGGGGGACCTCGTCACCCGCTACCGGGACGGGGACCATCGCGGGGTGTGGCGCGACCTCGGGGCCGTCGCCCACCTCGACGACCGGTGGCGTGCGGAGGCCGAACAGGTGGCCGCGCTGACCATGGAACGGGTCCGGCAGAACGCGGTCAACCTGACCGCCGCTCTCCAGGCCCGCGGCTGGCCGGTCACCGTCGCGAAGGCGCTGCCCGGCCCTGCCGCGGATGTCGAGGACCGGCTGCTCGAGCTGGAACAGATCACCGGGTCGGCGGTGCCGCCGGCGCTGGCCGCCTACTGGCGCATCGTCGGAACGATCGACCTCGTCCCGCGCGACACGTGGGACGGCCCGTTCCCGGCCGGTGTCCCCGAAGAGCTGACGATCGCCGACCCGCTGGAGATCGTCGACCGCGGTTTGGCTTTCGCGGTCGAGAGGTGGCAGGACAAGACGAAGAACCTGCACCCCGAACTCACCGGGCCGATGAAGATCGCCATCGCCGCCGACCACCTGCACAAGGCCAA
This sequence comes from Actinoplanes rectilineatus, assembly GCF_000962825.1. Lineage (GTDB taxonomy): Bacteria > Actinomycetota > Actinomycetes > Mycobacteriales > Micromonosporaceae > Actinoplanes > Actinoplanes rectilineatus. Next base: position 31,674 of record NZ_JZKF01000041.1, on the reverse strand, counting down.
CATCAGTGGCGGCGCGCCGTACTCGGTCCGGCTGCCCGACACCGGCGCCGATCCTCTGGTACGCGACGAGGAGCACGGCCTGACCTTCACCGACTACCTGCGGCACGCCTTCGCCGGAAAGGGTTTCCTGCGGCTCGACCGGCAGGACGAGTGGCGCGCCTACTACGACTTCACCTCCGACGATCTGGCGGAACTGACCGGCTGGCTGGACGGCGTCGACTACGAACACCTGGACTTCTGAACCACGCCGGATAGGGTGACGGCATGGGTTGCTTCGCCGCCATGCACATCCGCGCCGCCGCTTGACGGCGGTCCCGCGGCCTCACCGCGTGCCTTTGGCGCACCGCCGGATCAGTGTCCCCGATCGTCTGGTGATCCGGAAAGCAGACCCATGTCCCTGCTCTTACTCATGGTCGGGCTTCCCGGCGCCGGGAAGTCCACCCGGGCCGAAAAGCTCGCCACGGCTCATCGTGCGCTGCGGCTGACCCCCGACGAGTGGATGCTCACCCTGTTCGGTGAGTTGGAGGTCGACCGCAAACGCGACCTCCTCGAGGGTCGGCTCATCGCGCTGGCATTACGAGCGCTGCGCCTGGGCACCCCCGTCGTTCTCGACTTCGGACTCTGGAGCCGCGACGAACGGTCGGCCCTGCGCTGGTTGGCAGCCGCCGCCGGGGCCACCTGCCAGGTGGTCTACCTCCCCGTCGATCCCGGTGTGCAACGCGCCCGCATCGCCCACCGTCAGGCGACCGCGCCGCACACGACCGTCCCGATGAGCGAGGCGGACCTGGAAACGTGGCGTCGCTTGTTCCAGGCCCCCGACCTAGCCGAACTCGGTGGCGCCGACATTCCCGGCCCGCCACCGGGATGGCCGGGCTGGCGCGAATGGGCCGCCGACCGTTGGGGTCTACGCCTCGAGTGATCCGTGAGGGCTGATGCCGTGGAAGGCCAGAGCCACCAGACGGTCCGCCTCCCCGGCAGGGTCGCGGTGCTGCTCGGTGGCCAGGACGATGCCGGTGACCGGGGTCAGCAGGTCCGCTGACGTCACCTCCACGGCTACGGCACCGGCGGCGATCGCCCGTTGCACCAGCGGCTCACCGGCGTCGGTGACGTGCACGCCGGTGTATCCCTGGGCGGCCGTCTCGCCCTCTTCGCGCATCCACGCCGCCGCCAGCCCCCGGGAGGAGGTGGCGTACTCCACGAGGGCCGCGAGCCGGCCGAGCAGGGCGGCCCGCGCGTCCCGGGTGTCGGCGAGGTCGCGGGCCCGGGCTTCGAGGGCGTCGACGCGCTTGCGGAAGGCGGCGTCGAGCAGGTCCCGCTTGCTCGGGAAGTGCCGGCGGACGGTGGCCGATCCGACGCCGTCGCCGTGGTCGTCGCCAACTCCCGCGGCCCGCAGAGCCTTACCGGCCTCGTCGCCGAACTCGGCCCCCGCGCCGCCGCCGGAACCGTCGAGCAGGCCGCGACGGCCGGTGCGGCCACCCTGCTCAGCATCCCGATCGGCGTCTACTCCGCTCTGCCGGCCGGGCTGTTGGACGGGCGGATCGTGCTGGACACCGGCAACTACTATCCGTCGAGGGACGGCCGGATATCCGAGCTGGACAGCTGTCCGAGCGGGTCGACGTCGCCGCCCGTGCTTTCTGACGCGGTCACTTCGGACCGCACAGCGGCCTGCTCGGCCCGGTGAAGCGGGAACGTTCCTGGCCGGTGAGCTCACGGTGGGCCATCGTGCAGGCCACCGCCCGCCACGACGACGGGCGGGCGTCGGCGATCGCGGCGAGTTCCTCCGTCGGCGCGATCGCGTAGCTTCCCCAGGCGAGCAGGCCGTCCCGGCTGAACGTGAGGCTCTGCACCGCGTCGAGCGTCCCGGTCAGCACGTCGCCGAGGCGCTGCCGGCCCGGCACGTCCCACAGGACGATCCGCCGGCCCACGGCCACCGCCAGCATCGTGCCGTCCGGGGAGAACGCCACCGCGCCCAGGTCGGTCTCCTCCTGGACCAGCGGTTCGCCCCGTGGCAGGCCGGTGCCGGCGTCCCACAGCATCAGGCGGCCGTCCCCGCCGGTGGAGACCAGCGTTTCGGCGTCCGGGCTGAAACCCATGCCGTGTACGCCTCCGTGATGCCCCGCCCCCGTCACGACACCGCCGTCGGCGTCGTGCAGGACGATCCGTCCGTCCGCCCCAGCGGCGGCGATCAGTCGTCCGCCCGGCTGGAACGCCACCGTGCGTGTCTCGCCGGCCCCGGTGTCCGACGGCGCCCCGGTCCGCTGCCACGTCCGGGCGTCCCAGCTCAGGATCGTGCCGTCGGCGCCCACCGCGACGAGCAGCTTCCCGTCGGGTGTGAAGGCCACCCCGGTGACGTCGCCGTCGTGCCCGGCCGGGTCGGCCGGCAGCCGACGCCAGGTCCGGGTGTCCCAGAGCCGGACCCGGCCATCGGTGGTCCCCGCCGCGAGCACCGTTGCGGCCGGGTTGAAGGCCACGCTGGTGTAGGTCCCGTCGAGCGGCTCGGTGACGGCCTTGCGGGTGGCCGCGTCGAACACCGTGATCTGGTCGAGGGTGACCACCGCCAGGTGCCGTCCGTCCGGGGTGAAAACGACCGTCGACACCATGTCGCTCGCCCCGCCGAGCAGGCCCTGGCCGAGGCGCATGGTCCGGTTCAGGTCCCAGCGGATCGCGGCGCCTTCGGTGGTGGTGGCGATGAACGCGGCGTCCACCGGCCCGGCCGCCAGGCCGGCGACCACGCCCTGGCTCGGCAGCGGTTCGCCGATCTGCTGCTGCTCGGCGACGTCCCACCGGGTCAGCAGGCCCTCGCGGTCGGCGGCGAGCAGCTCGGTGCCGGCGGTGTCGAAGGCCATCGCGGTCATCGGCGCCCGCTCCCCGGCGATGTAGCCGAACTCCCCGTCTCGCTGGTGGTCGCCCGTCCGCCACAGGGTGATGACGCCTCCTCCTCCGCCACCGGAGGCGAGCAGCGTGCCGTCCGGGCTGTACGCCAGCGCGCTCACCCGCTGGCTGTAGTCGCCGACGGCGATGGTGATGTCCGGCCCGCGGGGTCGACGGCCGCGCAGGTCGTAGAAGCGGATGCCGGCTTCCAGCCCGTAGGCGAGGGTGCGCCCGTCGGGGCTGACCGCGATCGAGGCCACCGGTTCGGGTGCGGCGACGGGGGTGAACGCCGTGCCGTCCCAGACCGTCACGGCACCGTCGCCGAGCAGGGCCATCCGGTTGCCGTCGCGGCTGAACGCGGCGGCCTCTACCGGTTTCCCGGCGGTGGCGGGTTTCCCGAGGACCGTCCGGTCCCGGGTCCGCCACCGGGTGACCGCCCCCTGCGCGTCGACCGTGGTGACGACGGTGGCGTCCGCGTTCAGTCCGATACCGATCACGGTGGCGCCGGTCCCGGTCAGGGTGGCCGTGGGTTGCAGGGTCGTCGCGTCCGACAGCACCACGTCCCGGTTGCGCGCGGTCGCGACCAGGTTCGCGCGCGCCGACACCGCGACGGCGCCGGCCGGGCCGCCGCTGCCGTCGAGGAACCGGGTCAGCTGCGGCAGGTACTCGACGCTGCCGAGCAGGGCACTGCGCGCTTCGGCGGTGTCGCGGACGTCCAGCGCGGCCAGGCTGAGCAGCAGCGACCGGTCCAGCCGGGTGGGCCGGCCGGTCACCGCCTGGGCGGCGAGCATGCGGGAGGTGGCGGTGTCGCGTTCCGTCCGGGCCCGGTCGCGCTGGTCGACGGCGGCCCAGGCGGTCAGCGACACCGCCACGGCGAACACGGCGAGACCGGCGACGAGCGAGCCGAACCATCGCCGGGTACGCCGGAACTGCCGGACGTCCTCGCCGATCAACTCGTCCTTGGGGCGTTGGTGGACGCTCGCGGAGAGTTCGGCGACGAGGTCCCGGAACCGCGGGTTGCGCAGCGAGATGTCGGTCTCCGTCGCCACCCAGCGGGCGTCGACGTGCCGGGGTTCGTCGGTGAGCCGGCCGCGCAGCACCGGCGGCAGGGCGGTCGTCCGTCCCCAGTCGACGTCGTTCGCGGCGTGGTCCCACACCAGGTCGCCGTCGGTGAGCACGATCAGCAGCCGGTCGGACCGCCCGGCCGCGCACCAGGTGTCCAGTTCGCGGCCCACCCACGCGGATGCCGCCGCCCGGGGCGAGGCCAGCAGGACCAGCCAGCGCGACGACTGCAGCGCCTGCTCGATCCCGGCCCACAGGTGCGGGCTCGCGGACAGGCTGGAGTCGTCGCGGAACACGCGCAGCGCCCGCAGCCGGTACCACGGTTTGGCGAAGCTGTGCAGGCCGCCGCGCAGGGCGGTGGCCAGCCTGCTGTCCGCCGCGTGGCTGTAGGAGAGGAAGCAGTCGTAGTCCGGCACGCTCCGATGGGACAGCCCGCGAGTCCCCGGCGCCAGACCGTGTCCGAGATCCGACCCTCAGGGCCTGCGGTAGATGCTCGTCGCGTCGTCAGGGCGTACCACCGAGGAACCGACGGCCGTGACCGCCAGAAGCACGCCGAGCACCGCGGTGGCCCGGCGGCGACGACGGCGCATCCCGCGCCCGCCGGTCGCACAGGTGCCGGCACTAGGGTGCGCTGATGACGAAACGCGGGAGCCTGGTCGCCGCCGGCGTCCTGGTGACGGCTCTCCTCGCCGCCGGTGCCTGGTTCACGCCCCTGCCGTACGTCGTGTGGCAGCCCGGACCGGCCATCGACGTGCTCGGCGACGACGTCATCACGGTGGCCGGGGCGGCGACCTACCCGTCCACCGGCAGGCTGTTGCTCACCACCGTCGCGGTGGACGGCGACACCGACCTGGCCGGGGCGCTGCGAGCCTGGTTCGACGAGGACGAGGCCCTGGTTCCCCGGGCCGCCTCCTACCCCGGCGACCAGGCACGGCGGGCCAACCAGGCGTTGTTCCAGCAGTCCTCGGCGGCGGCGGTCGCCGGTGCCCTCACCCGGCTCGGCAAGTCCGGCGGGGCGCAGGTGCGGATCAACCTGGACGGTATCGGCGGCTCCAGCGCCGGCCTGATGATCCTGCTCGGCATCGTCGACACCCTCACCCCCGCCGACCTGACCGGCGGCACGACGATCGCGGGCACCGGCGAACTCGACCCGGGCGGCGCGGTCGGCCCGATCGGCGGCATAGCCCAGAAACTGCACGGCGCCGGGCGGGCCGGTGCTCGCTGGTTCCTGGTCCCGGCCGGCAACTGCGACGAGGCCGCGGGCATCACGGTGCCCGGCCTGACGACGGTCCGGGTCGCCACCGTCGACGACGCGCTGGACGCGCTGGACGTCATCGCCGCGGGCGGCACCCCACCGCCGTGCTGAAGCCGCTTACCAGGGCCGAGATGCCGAGGGCGCAGCAGCCGAGGATCGCCGCGGGACGGAACAGCGCGTACATGTAGATGTCCCAGGGGATGAACGGGTACCGGTCGCCGGCCGTGAAAACCTGCGCCCCGATACCGGCGGAGGCGACGAACGCCGCGGGCGCCGACAGGGCCAGCCCGAGGAGGAAGAGCGGCTCGGCCCCGCGGATGCGGGAGCCCAGCAGGAAACCGGCGAGCGCCCCGAGCAGCCACGCCGTCCCGGTCGCCCGGAGGACGGCCCGGGGAGTCTGCCGGTAGACCGACACCTCGACCTCGTCCGGATACAGCTGCGTCACCCACAGGGTCCGGCCCGGCATGGTCGCCGTCACGTCCTCGCCGGGATCGTGCCTGTCGACCGTCCACCCCGCCGCCCGCAGGCCCGGGCCGACATGCGCGATGACGTCGCGTGGCGACGCCACCTGAGCCGTGACGATCAGCTGGCCGGGAAAGTAGTCGTCGCCGCCGAAGAGCAGGAATCCGAACCGTCGGCTCTGCACCTCGGCGTCCTCGTATCCGGCGATCCCCGGAATCAGGTCGATCCGCACCGTGCGGGCCTCCGGGAAGAGATCCGCGGCGAGTTGCCGGCCCCACGCCTCGCCGGGGATCTCCGCCGCGGTCGCCTGCCAGGAGACGGCGGCCGCCGTCGAACCGCACGCGGCACCGAGAACGACCGCCAGCAGGACATTGCGGAGAAGACCGCCCCAACGGGTCGGCGTTCCCGGCCGGCGACTGATCTTGAGCACAGTGCAGCGTCGCACAACAGGCGACCAGGTTCCGTTCGCGTCTCCGCCTTCGGCAAGGCGAGGCGAGGCGAGGCGATCAACTCTGCCGGGGGCGGGGCTCCCAGGGCGGTGAATGGCGGGCGAGGTACTCGTGAGCGCGGGGGAGCGGATCACGCCAGTACTGATGCGGCATGCGATGGACGTGGTCGGCGCAGAAGGTGGGGAGATCGGAGGTGATCGTGATCCGCTCGAGCGGGCGGCCCTCGAAGTCCTGATTGGCCGTGAACAGCTGCGACTCGCGGTGCCATCCGGAGTGGTCGAACGCCCAGTCGTCCCACGTCGCGTAGACATGGCCGACGTGGTGCTCGCCGACCGCGCGAATGCCTGTGATGCCGATCGATCTCTCCGGGTATGCTGCGCGGCAGACCCAGGCCAGGATGTGGCAGGCTCCAGCCGCGAAGAACGCCTGGTCAGATCGCTCCCAGGCCACTCTCTGATCGGCGCGTTCGAGCGGTGTCCGACGAAATGCTCCTGCTGCCGTCGCCTCCACACCACGATGCTAGACACGTTTCGAAATCGCCATGCGGACGGGCTTCGCATGCTGACCGTGGAACGTGTGTAGCGCCTGCTCGGAGGGCGATTGCCAGCAGCGCTTGTATCGATACAATATCGGGGTGCCGGATGACGGCGCTGCGATGGCCGGACACCATTGACATGACCTTTCTCGCGTACGCGAAAAGCCGGTTCCGTTGATCGCCGGTGAACGGCGACGACTGCTGAGGAGGACGACAGCCGGTGACGATCGTGGTGCCGCGACCGCTCTACCGTGACCCGATCCTCGACGGCGCCGCCGACCCGGTGCTGGTGTGGCACCGGGGTGAGGGCGCCTGGTGGATGATCTACACGAACCGGCGGGCGAACGTGCCGGGCCTGCCCCGGTTCAGCTGGGTGCACGGCACCGACCTGGGGGTCGCGTCGTCCACCGACGGCGGCGTGACCTGGCTCTACCGGGGTGTCCTGCAAGGGCTGGACACCGAGTGGGGGCGGCACACCTACTGGGCGCCGGAGATCGTCGACGACGGCGGGACCTATCACATGTACCTGTCGGTGGTCCGCGGCGTGCCCGACCGCTGGCCCGGTCACGAGCGGACCATCCGGCACTACACCAGCCCGGATCTGCTGCATTGGACATACCGGTCCACTCTCGATCTGTCCTCACGCTACGTCATCGATGCGTGTGTGGTCGCGCTGCCGGGCGGCGGCTACCGGATGTGGTACAAGGACGAGGCCGACGACTGTCACACCTGGGCCGCGGACAGCGACGACCTGCACGACTGGCGGGTGCGGGGGATGGCGGTGGCCGGCCGCCCGCACGAGGGTCCGAATGTGTTCAGTCTCGGCGGATGTCATTGGATGCTGGTCGACGAGTGGCGGGGTCAGCGGGTGCTGCGCTCCGACGATCACGAGCACTGGCAGCCGCAGGGTCTCCTTCTCGGCGAACCCGGAAGTGCAGAGGATGACGGTACGGCCGGACTGCACGCCGACGTGGTCGTCCGCGGGGAGGACGCGCTCGTCTTCTACTTCACGCACCCGGGTCATCGGCCGGGCGGGCCGCAGGACACCCACGAATCGCGGCGCTCGTCGATCCAGGTGGCCCGGCTGACCGTGGCCGGCGGGACGCTGGTCTGTGACCGCGACGAGGTGTTGTACGGTCCGCTCCTGCCTCCCGTGGTCGGCGCGTGACCGTCATGGCGACGATTGCGGACGTGGCCCGGGCGGCCGGGGTGTCGCCGATGACGGTGTCGAATGTGATCAACGGCCATCCGCACGTGCGCGAGTCGACCCGGGTCAAGGTTCTCAGCGCGATGACCGCGCTGGATTACCGGGTCAACGTCGCCGCCCGCAACCTGCGCCGCGGCCGCACGGGGGTGATCGGCCTGGCCGTGCCGGAGATCCACCGGCCCTACTACGGACAGTTCGCGGCCGCGATCATCGCCGCCGCGCAGCGCCGTGACCTGCGGGTGAGTATCGAGCAGACCGGCGCGTCGCGGGAGAACGAGCTGGCGGTGCTGGCGGTGTCGCGCAACCGCCTCTACGACGGGCTGATCCTGAGCACGGTCGGCATGGGTGCCGCCGACGTCGAGCATCTCAGGGTGCCGTACCCGGTGGTCATCCTCGGCGAGCGGATCTTCCAGGCGCCGGTGGACCATGTGGCGATGCCCAACGTCGACGGCGCCCGGGCGGCGGTGCGGCATCTGGTCGACCGGGGGTGCCGGCGGATCGCGATGCTGACCGGCGCCGAGACCCGCGACGTCAACGTGTCCCGGCTGCGCCTGACCGGCTACCGGCTGGCGCTGGAGAGTGCCGGCCTGGCGTACGACCCGGCCCTGGTGCAGCGGATGGACGCCATGTCGATGGCCGCCGCCGCCGAGCGGGTGCACACGATGGTCGCCGCCGGCCTGGACTTCGACGGCCTGTTCTGCCTGACCGACACGGCCGCGATCGGCGCGCTGCGGGCCTTCGCCGACCTGGGGGTACGCGTCCCGGCGCAGGTGAAGGTGATCGGGTTCGACAGCATCGAGGAGGGCCGGTTCACCGTCCCGTCGCTGTCCACCATCGACCCGGATCACACCGCGATGGCCGACCGGGCCGTCGACCTGCTGGTCCGCCGGATCGAGGGCGATCGTGGCCACGAGGAGTTCGTCAGCGGCTTCTCCCTGGTGGCGCGCGAGTCCACCGGGGACTGATGACGGCACCGTTTCCGCGGCGTTGCCGAGCGCGTATTGTGTCCCACGCCACTCTCATGTAACGATACAAAACCATGATGGTCGATCGACGTCAGCTACTCGTGCTCGGTGCGCTGAGTGCCGCCTCCACCACCCTGGCCGCCTGCGGGGGAGGGGACGCGGACGACGGCTCCGGCGCGGCGACGCTGAACTTCGCCTTCTGGGGCAACGACGACCGCGCCACCAAATACCAGCAGGCCATCGACCTGTTCCAGCAGCAGAACCCGGCGATCAAGGTGCAGACCTCGTTCGCCGCGTGGGACGTCTACTGGCAGCAGCGGTCCACCGAGGCCGCCAGTTCCAGCCTCCCCGACGTACTCCAGATGGATCTCGCCTATCTCGCCAAATACGCCCGGACCCGGCAGCTGCGCCGGCTCGACGACGACCTCGGCGACGGCCTGACCGTCAACGGCATCGACCCGAACATCCTGCCGTCCGGTAGGTACGACGACGGCACGTACGCCGTTCCCACCGGCACCAACGCGTTCGCGATGTTCTACAACGCCACCCTGCTCGCGGACCTCGGCATCCCGGCGCCGACCACCCCGCTGACCTGGGCGCAGTACCAGCAGTTCATCACCGACGTCTCGGCCAAGGGCGCCGGACGCCCGGAGAGGGTCTACGGGTCGGTCGACTACACCGGCGTCTTCTGGATCTTCCTGCACCACATCCGCCAGTCCGGCAAGGACCCGTTCACCGGCAACAAGCTCAACTTCACCGAGGCCGACCTGACCGCGTGGTGGGAGTCGACCGCCGCGCTGCGTCCCACCGCCCTGCTCCCGGCCAAGGACGTCACCGCGCTCAAACCGGTCTCGCCGTTCGCCAAGAGCCGCACCGCCAGCGAATTCGCCTGGGACAACCAGCTCGCCGGATACCTCGGCGACTCCGGCGGCAAGGGCGAGTTCAAGCAGCTCACCCTGCCGACCGACAGCGGCACCAGCGGCCTGTTCTACAAGGCGTCGATGCTGCTCGCCGTCGCGCAGAACTCCGAACACCCCCAGCAGTCGATCAAGCTGGTCGACTTCCTGATCAACAACCCCGAGGTCGGCAAGATCTTCGGTACGTCCAAAGGCGTCCCGGTCACACAGGCGCAACGCGACGCGGTGCAGGCCAGTGGCGTCGACGCGCAGGTGCTGGCGTACGAGGAGAGCGTGAAATCCTCGGTCGGCGCCTCCCAGGGCGCCCTGCCGGAAGGCTTCGGCACCATCGAGACCGACTTCCTCACCATCGCCGAAGAGATCGCCTACGGCAAGACGACCCCGGCGGACGCCGCCAAACGCTGGTTCGCCGACGCCACCGACGCCCTGACCCAGTGACCGCGACCGTCGACGTGCGCCGGCGGCGCGACATCGCCGCCGGCTACCTCTTCCTGTCCCCGTGGCTGCTGGGTTTCGTCCTGCTCACCGCCGGTCCGATGATCGCCTCGCTGTACCTGTCGTTCACCAGCTACGACCTGTTCAGCAGCCCGTCCTGGATCGGCACGCAGAACTACACCAGACTGTTCGCCGACGAACGGTTCCGGCACTCGGTCACCGTGACCCTCGGGTACGTCGTCCTGGCCACCCCGCTGAAACTGGCCGCCGCCCTCGCGGTCGCCCTGCTGCTCAACGGCCGGCGCCGGGGCCAGGGCTTCTACCGGTCGGCTTTCTACGCCCCGTCGCTGATCGGCGCCAGCGTCTCCATCGCCATCGTCTGGAAAGCCCTGTTCGGCGCGGAGGGCGCGGTCGACGAGATCGGCCGGTTCTTCGGCTGGAACTCCGGCGGCTGGGTCGGCAACCCGTCCCTGTCGATGCCGATGCTCGTGCTGCTGTCGGTCTGGCAGTTCGGCGCCCCGATGGTCATCTTCCTGGCCGGTCTGAAACAGGTCCCCGCCGAACTGTACGAAGCGGCCCTGGTCGACGGCGCCGGCCGGATCCGCCGGTTCCTGAGCATCACCCTGCCGATGATCTCCCCGGTGGTCTTCTTCAACCTGATCCTGGAGACGATCCACGCGTTCCAGATCTTCAACTCGGCGTACGTCATCTCCGGCGGCAACGGCTCCCCGGCCGGTTCGACCCTGTTCTACACGCTCTACCTCTACATGCGCGGCTTCGCCGACCTGCGGATGGGGTACGCGTCGGCGATGGCCTGGGTGCTCGCCCTCGCCGTGGCGGCCCTGACACTGATCATGTTTCGCACGTCGCGGTCGTGGGTCCACTACGGAGGTGACCCGTCATGAGCACCGTACGCGGCCGGGCCGGCAGCATCGGGTTCCACCTCGGCTCGCTGGCCGTCCTCGTGGTCGTGCTGTATCCCGGCGTCTGGACCGTCGCCTCCTCGTTCAAGGACCGCAGCCAGATCGTCGGCAGCGCCAACCCGTTCACCGCCACGCCGACCCTGGACAACTTCCGCACCGCGCTGTCCGGGATCGCCGGGATAAGCTTCTGGGAGTTCTTCGGCAACTCGCTGCTGCTGGCCGTCCTGTCGGTGATCGCCGTCGTCGTGTCCAGCGCCGTCAGCGCGTACGCGCTGGCAAGGATCCGCTTCCCCGGCCGCGACCTGTGGTTCGCCCTGATGATCGGCACGATGCTCGTCCCCGCCCACGTGATGCTGATCCCGCAGTACATCGTGTTCCAGAAAGCCGAGCTGGTGAACACGTTCGTCCCCCTGCTGATCGGCAAGGTCCTCGCCACCGACGCGTTCTTCGTCTTCCTGATGGTCCAGTTCATCCGCGGCATGCCCCGCGAACTCGACGAGGCCGCCCAGGTCGACGGCGCCGGCCACGGCCGCGTCTTCTGGTCGATCATCCTGCCGCTGCTGCGCCCCGCGATCGTCACCTCCTCGATCTTCGCCTTCATCTGGAGCTGGAACGACTTCCTCGGCCCACTGCTTTACCTGAAGAAACCGGACATGTACACGCTGCCGCTGGCACTGCGCCTGTACATCGACCAGACCAGCACCTCGGATTACGGGGCGCAGATCGCGATGGCCGTGCTCGCACTCGTACCCGTCATGCTGATGTTCTTCGTCTTCCAGCGCTACCTGATCGAGGGCGTCTCCACCCAGGGGCTGAAGGGATGAACCCGAGATTCGCGCTGTTCGGCGAGGTGCTGCTCACCGGCGTGCTGGTCACGCTGGCGTCGCTGGGCCTGATCACGGCCCTGCCCGCGGCGATGGCCGGCGCCGGCCACCTGCGCCGCCACATCAACGGCGAAGGCGGATCCACGGTGTACGCCGACTTCCGCGCCGCCCTCGCCGGACTGCCCGGGCTGAGCGCCGGGCTGCCGCTCCTGGCCGCGGTGCTCACCTGGAACCTGACGGCCGGTCGGCAGGCCGGCCCGGTCGCGTTCACGGCAAGTCTGCTCGTCGCCGCACTCGGCGCGATCACCGTCGTCCGGCTGGCCGGTTCGTGGCGGTCTGCCGCCGACCCGCCCGCCGGCTCGGCTTCCGCGGTCCGGGCGGCGTTGCGTCAGACCGTTTCTGATCCGGTCGGCAGCGCGCTGATCGCCGGCGCTCTGCTCGGCGCGGTCGCGGTCGGCTGGATGCTGCCGCCGCTGGCCCTGGTGACGCCCGGCCTGCTGCTGCTCGCCGCCCTCGCGGTCAACCGGCGCCGGATGCCCGCAACAGCGCGCTGAAGACCGTCCTGAAGGTGGGCATCGGGTGGTTAGGCTTGAGACATGGCGTACTGGTACGAATCGTCGATCGACCGGCAACTGCGGGAGGCCACCGAGCGCGGCGAGTTCGACAACCTGCCGGGGCTGGGGAAGCCCCTGTCGGACCACGGCCGGGAGTACGACGACGACTGGTGGGTGAAGGAGTGGCTGGAGCGGGAGGGCGCCACCGCCGGGGTGATCCCGCCGACCCTGGCGCTGCGGCGTGAGGTGGAGGACCTGGCGGAGCGGGTCGACCGGTTGCGGACCGAGTCCGAGGTACGGGGCTACGTCGCCGAGGTGAACGAGCGGCTGCGCAAGGCCCGGCTCGGCATGATGGACGGTCCGCCCACGGTGCTGCCGCCGCGGGACGTCGACGCGGAGGTCGCCGGGTGGCGGGAGCGGCGGGGGCAGGACAAGCCCTAGGCTGCTGCGGCCGGGATGAGCAGCCAGCGCGCGAAGCAGTTCGACTCGTCGAGTTGTGTGAACCAGCGGACCTTCAGGCGGTAGGCAGTCACACCGTCGGTGCTGATCAGCAGTCCCGGGTCGACGCCTCGTGACGGCGGGCTGTGTTCGGCGGGCACCGGGCCGGGGCTGGCCGGCTCGAACATGCCGTCGCCGTCGACGGCCGCGGTGAACACGGCCAGTTCGCCGCTGTCGGCTCCGACCACCGGCCGTCGAGGTCCGCATCGTCGGGATGGGCCAGCGCCGCGGCCAGCACCTTCCGGTAGTCCGGACCCGCGGCCTGCACGAACGCCAGCACACCGGATCCGTCCCGGAAGATCTCGACCCAGCTGTCGTCCCGGACCACGCCGTCCCCGCCGACGAGAGCCGCGGTGCGCGGACCGACGGTGAGGCCGACCTCCGACGGTGTCAGGTCCAGGGTCCGGTCGAACTCGTCGTCGCTGTCCCCGCGCCAGTCGGCGCGCCCGGCGCTGTCGACGGCGAGGAACTGTTCACCGTTGCTCCAGAACCGCCCGATATGAATCCACACACGGATCATCAAAGGCCGGGCCGGGCGCCGGCCGCCAACTCCCCGGCGAAGACGTCCTGCAGCGCGCGCAGATGCTCGGCGACCGTCAGGCGGCCCTCGACCAGCGGGCGGACCTGGTCCACGATCAGCGCCTCGGTCTTCGGCGGGAAGAAGGACCAGGTGGCGTACCCGTGACGCCCCGACACGACGGCCTCGGTGACACCGTCCGCGGGCTGGGCGAAGATTCGTGGCGCGATCCCGGTCAGGCTGCCGGGGGCGGCGAGCGGAATGTTCCAGTCGCCGGGGATCGCCGCGCTGAACCGGCTGCGGACGGCCGGCGTGAACAGCGCGTCGAGCACCGCGGCGGCCTCCTGCGGCACCCGCGAGGCGGCGTTGATCCCGAGCAGGCTGGCGGTGCCGAACACGTACACCGGCGAGGTGATCCCGGGGCGCAGGGCGGGAAAAGGCACCACGTCGAGCCCAGCCGGGTTCTCCGGCAGCATGCCCGTCATCGCGGGCGCCATCGCGGCCGTGCCGTCCAGCACCCGGCCGACGCCCCGTTCGATGGTGTCGGTGAAGTAGTGGTCGCCGAACCAGCCCCGCTCGAACCATCCGCACAGCGCGGCGACGGCGTCCGCGAAGACCGCCGACGTCCACGGCAGCTCCCCGCGCAGGGCGGCCCGGACGGCATCCGGCCCGGCGTGGTGGTTGACCGCCAGGGTCCACAGCAGTTCGCACGATGCGGGGAAGTCGCCGCAGCCACCCCCGAAGGGGAGCAGTCCCGCGGCGAGCGCCCGCGCGGCGGCCGTCTCCAGGTCGGCGGCGGTGACCGGCGGCCGGCAGCTGAGGCCGTCGAGGGTGGCCGGGTCGAACAGCAGGGCCATCGTCTCGGTGCTGCGCGGCACCCCGTAGAGCCCGCCGTCCACGGCCGCCATCCGCAGGGCCGGGGTGAGCAGGCGCTTGTTCCACCCGTACAAACGGGAATGCGGGGTGAGGTCGAGCAAATGTCCCTGCCGGACCACCGACAGGAAGTCCCCGGCGCGCGGCACCATCACGATGTCGGGCCCGGTGCCGTCCCGCAGCGCCGCGACGGTCTGCTCGCGGGCGTTGGCCGTGAGCACGCGCAGGTCGATCCGGATCCGGTCCTGGCCGGCGTTGAACGGCGCGACGAACAGGTCCTGGAATTCCTGTGGACTGGGCCCCCGGCCGAGCCACCACGAGACAGCGATCACCGCGCGAGCCTAGCCGGATCCGGATCGGTGGCGCAGCCAGGCGCGGGCGGCGTCGTCGGCCTCGTCCGCGCCGGGGAGCAGCGGCAGGAAGCTCAGCGGGGTGCCGTCGTCGAGGCCTGCCAGGACGGCGTCGCGGTCACCGGCTTCGACGTGGGCGAACAGCCGGGCGTGCCGGGCGGCGCGGGCGGTGAGGGACTCGGCGTGGGCCCGCGCTCCGCGGTTGAGCGCCATGCACAGCCGCAGTTGCAGTTGCAGGGCGCGGTACGCGTCGGCCAGCCGGCGATGCCCGGGCAGTTCGACCAGGGCCAGGTGGAAGCGCAGGCTGTCGTCGATCGCCAGGTCCTCGGCGCCGGCCTCGGCGTTGGCGGTCATCGTCGCGGTGGCCGCGCGCAGGCCGGTCAGGCGCCAGGGGTCGTGGACCGGCACGCCCAGTTCGACGGCGGTGCGTTCCAGGCTGTGCCGCAAGGTCATGATCTCGTACGCGTCCTGCACGGTCAGCCGGACCACCGAGGCGCCGAGCCGCGGCTCCAGCCGGACCAGGCCCTCACCGGCCAGGGCGCGCAGCGCCTCCCGCAGGGGCGGGCGGCTGACGCCGAGAGCCGCACCGAGGCTGGTCTCGACGAGGCGTTCGCCGGGTGCGAGCCCGCCGTTGAGGATCATGGCCCGGATCTCGGTGGTGGCCCGCTGGGCGAGGCTGGGGGTGTCGCTGATCCGGGGGAGTCCCTGCGTCAACGGTCGGCCGTCCTTGTCATGAGGGCGAGTCTATTGAGGCGCCCGGCGGCGCGGCAGCACCACCGGCCGTCCGTTCTCCGGGTCGTTCACCACCGCAGCCTCCAGGTCGAAGACCCGGGCCAGGACGGGCGGGGTGATCACCTCGGCGGGGGTGCCGGTGGCCACGATCCGGCCGTCGCGGACGGCGATGAGCCGGTCGGCGTAGCGGGCTGCCATGTTCAGGTCGTGCAGGACGGCCAGCACCGTGGCACGGCCGCTACGGACCAGGCCGGCGAGTAGCTCGAGGATCTCCAGCTGGTGGACCACGTCCAGGTACGTGGTGGGTTCGTCGAGCAGCAGCAACGGGGTCCGCTGGGCGAGGGCCATCGCGATCCAGGCGCGTTGCCGCTGCCCGCCGGAGAGTCGGTCGACCGGGCGGTGGGCCAGATCGGTCAGGCCGGTCACCCGCAGGGCCTCGTCGACGGCCTGTTCGTCATGGTCGGTCCATTGCTCGTACCAGCGGCGGTGCGGGTCTCGGCCGCGGGACACCAGGTCGATCACGGTGAGCCCGTCGGGGGCCTGCGGCGACTGGGGGAGCAGCCCGAGCCGGCGGGCGACCTGCCGGGCCGGGAGGTCGCCGATCGGATGCCCGTCGAGCAGCACGACGCCGTGATCCGGGTCCTGCAGGCGGCCCGCGGTGCGCAGCAGGGTGGACTTGCCGCAGCCGTTGGGGCCGATGAGCACGGTGAACGTGTTCTTCTCGACGGTGGTGCTGACCCCGTCGACGGCGACGATCGGTCCGAAGGCGACCCGCAGGTCCTCGGTCCGCAGCACGGTGTTCTCCTCCACAGTCATCAGGTCCGGGCCCGGACGAGCAGCCAGATCAGGAACGGGGCGCCGATCAGTGCGGTCACCGCGCCCGTCGGCAGCTGCACCACGAACGCGGTGCGCGCGATCAGGTCACCGGCGAGCAGCAGCGTGGCGCCGGTGACCGCCGAGGTCAGCAGCCCGGCGGCGGGCGTGCCGGTGGCCATCCGGGCAAGGTGCGGCGCGACCAGGGAGACGAACGCGATCGGGCCGGCCGCCGCGGTGGTCGCCGCGGTGAGCAACACACAGATCAGGAGCAGGGCAAGACCGAGCCCTTTCACGGGTACGCCGAGAGCACGCGCCACGTCGGTGCCCAGCGACAGCGCCGCCAGCCGTGAGCTCAGCGGCACCAGGGCGACGGTGGCGACGGCGAGTACCGCGGTGACCGCGATCAGTTCGCCGGTGGAGCGCAGGTTGAGCGAACCGGTCAGCCAGATCTGCGCGCGGGCCAGGTCGTTGACGTCGGCGGCGGTCAGCAGCCATGCCACGATGCCGCTGAGCAGGGTGGACACGCCGATGCCGACGAGGATCGGGGTGCTGCCGCCGATGCCGGTGTGCCGCAGGATCCCCAGCATCGCAGCGGCCGCCACCAGGGCGCCGAGCGTCGCGGCGACCGCGATGGCACCCTGCCCGGTGGTGTCGGCCAGCACGATCACCGTGACGGCGCCGACGCCGGCGCCGCCGGTGACCCCGAGCAGGTCGGGGCTGGCCAGGTCGTTGCGGGCGGTCCGTTGGACGACCGCGCCCGCCAGTCCCAGCGCGGCGCCGACGACGACGGCGAGGAGGGTCCGCGGCACGCGCAACCCGATGATCAGACGTTCGGCCGCGGTGCCCGTGCCGCCGAGGACGTCGAGGACCCGTCGCGGGGGGATGGGGAAGTCCCCGGCGCCGATGCTCACCACCGTCAGGGCGGCGAGGACGACGGTGGCGGCCAGCAGGTACCCGATGACTCGTGGCCGGATCAGCAGACTGACCGGACCGGTACGCAGCACCCGGCGCCTCATGCCGGCCGCCGGTTCGTACGGATCACCAGGGCGATGAAGACCGGCCCGCCGATCAGGCTCAGCACCACGCCGACCGGCAGTTCGGCCGGGTGCACCAGCAGACGGCCGGTGACGTCGGCGAACAGCGTGAGGGCCGCGCCGAGGACCGCGCTGAGACCGAGCAGCGGGAGGTGGGTGCCGCCGGTGACCAGGCGGACCGCGTTCGGCACGACCAGCCCGACGAAGGCCAGCGAACCGCAGCAGGCCACCGCGCCACCGACCAGCAGGGTCACCGTGCACAGTCCGGTCAGCCGGGTCCGCAGCGGATGGCGGCCCAGTCCGCGGCTCACGTCGTCGCCCAGGCCGACGACGTCCAGGGCGCGGGCGTGCCCGGCGGCCAGGATCAGTCCGGCCAGGACGAACGGCGCGGCGACGGCGACGGTGTCGTACCCGCGGAGGGCGGCGAGCGAGCCGACCGTCCAGAACCGGTACGTGCTCAGCGCCGCCGAGTCGAGCAGCAGCAGCACCCCGGTGGCCGCGCCGAGCAGGGCCGACACGGCCGCCCCGGCCAGCACCAGGGTCGCCGGTGACGCGTCGCGCCGCCGGGACGCGGCCATCCCGACGACGGTGACCAGGACACAACCGGCGGCGGCGCCGGTGAACGCGAACGGCAGGAACCCCGCCGGGGTGGCGACTCCGAACACGGTGATGGCGAGGACCACGGCGACCGCACTGCCCGCCGAGACACCGAGCAGGCCGGGGTCGGCGAGCCGGTTGCGGGTGTGCCCCTGCATGACGACGCCGGCGACGGCGAGGGCGGCGCCGCCGAGGAGCCCGGCGACGGTACGCGGTAGCCGGTACTCCAGGACCACCGCTACGGCCTCCGCGTCCCCGCCGCCGGTCAGGGCGTCCAGGACGGTGGCGGGGGAGAGGGTACGGGAGCCGATCAGCACACTGAGCACGGCGGCTACGGCCAGTACGAGGACGCCCGGGACGAGCCGGCGCACCTAGACGCGGTCGTAGAGCTGGGCGACCAGGTCGAGGACGTGCGTCGCGGTGATCGGCCCGCCCTCGTGGGTCATCTTGTCGGTGCGGATCACCGCGTTCGCGCGCATCGCCGGCAGCTGGGCGAACAGGGCGTCCTTCTGCGCGGCGGCCCACTCGTCGTCGGTGTCGGCCATCACGAGCAGCGCGCCGGCGTCGCGGTACGCCTCGAGGGTCTGTTCCGGGCTGAACTCGGCGGCGTCGTCGCCGGCCGTGCGGTGGGCGGCGGACAGGGTGGCCCCCAGGTTCTCGAGGATCACCGTCTGCAGGCGCCCGGACTCGACCTCGGTGCCCTCCAGGTCGTAGCCGAGAGCGGCGACCGGGGTGGCGGCGATCTGCGTCGCGTACGTCCGGGCGATCTCGTCCCGGCGGGTGTCGAACGCGCTGATCAGTTCCTCGGCGCGGGTCTGGGTGCCGGTGGCGTCGGCGACCAGGCGCAGGTCCTGCTGCCAGGTCTGGCCGTCGTCGTGCGTGCCGACCGGGATGACCGGCGCGATCGCCTGCAGCTGGGCTTTGATCGGCTCGACGTCCTCCAGCCGGCCGACGATCAGGTCCGGGGTGGCCGCGGCGATCGCCTCGATGTTGATCTCGTCGGCGAGGAACAGCCGCCGGGCGCCCTGGGCCTTGGCGGCCGTGAGCGCTGCGGCGATCGGGAGTTCGAGGGCGATGCCGGTCTCCGGGCCCTCGTAGGGGTAGCCGGTCAGCGGCAGCCCGAGCGAGAGCACGATGTCCAGGTCCCGGCGTCCCTCCAGGACGACGACCGAGTCGATCGCGCCCGGCACGGTCACGTCGCCGAGGGCGGTGGCGACGGTACGCCCGGCGGTGGTCTCCGCGGTGCCGGTCTCGTTCGTGGCGGAACAGCCGGTGAGCAGGGACAGGGATGCCAGGACGGCCACACTTCTTCGCATGAAGTTAGCCTAACCTAACTATGTATACGGTATACAGTGCCCGTGTGTTGGATCACGAGATGTGGTGCCGGATCGGCGTCTCCAGCGGCTCCGGCCGCGCCGAGGACGGCATCGCCCTGGCCGTCGGGAGAGCCCCTACCGGGGGCCGATCACCGTCGAACTCGACGACCCCGCCGCCCTCACCACCAGCCTCACCGCACTGAAACGGGCACTCACCGCCCGGCCCCGGGCCGGCACAATGCCGGCGTGACCGAGATCGATGAGGCGTTGCACCGGCTGGGCAGGGCCTTCACCGCGGGCCTGCGGGAGCCCGGCTACCAGCTGTCCACCGTGCACCGGCACGGCATCCAGAGCCAGACCTTCACGACGGCGGGCGAGCCGTCCCTGCTGGGCCGCTGGCTCAACAAGGATCTGGACGACGCCACGTGGGGGCTCACCGAGGTCGCCGGCCGCGGCCTGGTGTTCGAGATGATCGGCGATCCGGACGGGACGTACACGATCCACTGGTCGCGGGACGTGCCGTCGCTGCCCGCGCGGATCGTCCTCGATGAGGACTTCCGCCTTCCCGGCCACGAGACGCCGCCCGCCCGGGAACCCGGCGTCCCCGACACGAGGGTCACCGACCCGGCGGTGCTGGCCGAGGTCGAGCGCCTGGTCGGCGCGTTCATTTCCGGACATCACCCGCAGGGGTACGCCCGGGGCCACACCGAGGAGGAGATCCTCGCCGCCGAGCGGGTCCTCGGGCTGCGCCTGCCGGAGGATCTGCGTGCCCTGTACCGGCTGATCCACGACGACTACGACGAGTCGGGGCTGCTGGACCCGTTTGTGCTCGTACCCCTCGACCAGCTTGTCACCTGGAGCCGGCAGGACCTGCCCGGTTATCAGGACGAGCTGTTCGACGACGCCGTGATCTTCGACTGTGTGCCGGCCGGGCATGTGCGCCGGACGTCGGCGAGCAGCGGCTGGGTGACGTTCGCCCGGGACTACGGGATGAACTTCGCGGCCGTCGACCTGGACCCGGGGCCGCTGGGCCGTTCCGGTCAGATCGTCATGCACGGGCGGGACGTGTGGGCGCCCGTCGAATACGTCATCGGTTCGGTCACCGACCTGCTGCGCCGGGCCCTCACCGGTGGTGACAAGGAACGCGCGTCACCGCCGGACCCCCAGGTGTGGGCGGACAGCATCGCGGACCTGCCGCCGTCGGTGCAGGGGGCGAAGCTGCGCACGGACGCCCCGGTCGACGTCGCCGATCTGGAACCTTTCACCAACCTTCGATCTTTGGGGGTACGCGAAAAAGTCCCCTCCTTCACCATGGCGTCCCCGACCGCCCTCCCGCTCGAGCACCTGCACGTGGAGGCCGCCCGGTGGGACCTCACCGGACTGCCGCCGACCGTTTTCGATCTGCTCCTGGCCGGAAACGACGAGCCGGTGCCGGTGGCCGCACTGGCCGCCCTGCCGAACCTGGTCCGCCTGGACCTGTCCGGGGCGAAGGTGTCCGACATTCCGGTGCTCGCCACGTTCCCGGCGCTGCGCGTGCTGACCCTCGACGGCCGTCAGTGGGCGGAGTTGCTGGCATCCGGCTGGCAACCGGGCCGGCTGGCCGGCGCCGGGCTGGGCGGCACCGCGGGCGTGACCGACGCCGTCCGCTGGTCGCGGGCGTTCGGCCGCCCCGCTGACGCCTACACCCTGAACGGCTCACGGCCGTGACCACGGTCGCGGGTCCGGTCCTGGTGTGCAGTGCGTCGGCGATGAACAGCACCCCCGGTCAGGGTCTCGAGCAGCAGCGCGAACGACGTGATCTCGTTCGATCTCGTGTCCACGGTGACCTGGGCGATCAGCACTGGCCGCACTCGGGGCGCGCCGCCTGAGCCCCTCCGAGCAGGAACTTCGACCAGCGTCGGCGAGCCGTCCAGAAATGAGCGTTGCTCAATATCTCGAGTTGGTCCACAATCGATGGTCAACGGAGCGTCGGCCGGTGTCGGCATCCGGCTGCTCTGCAGCGACAAGAGTCGATCTCGGGGGAGAAGAATTGCGTCTCGGACCGGGAAGTGCCTCAAACCTGCGGGGCGGCTTGCCGGGCCCCGGGACGGACATCGTCCAGTGGACCTGCAGCTCCGGCTCTCACGACGACTTCTCCTGGCGAAGCCGCCAGTAAGCGGCCCCCAGGCACGGCATCGCCATGTCCGGAATCAACTTCAAGGAGTTGAATTGCGCCTCAAGCAACTGTTCACCCTCGCCTTCGTCGTGGCACTCGCCACGACGATGATGCCGTCGCCCGCCCAGGCCGATACCGACACCCCGGCCCAGGCGGCCGCTGCACCGAATTCGTGGTACCGGATCTATCCGGTCTCCTTCAATTACAACCTTTGTGCGGAAGTGCAGGGGGGCTCGACTGCGAACAGCGCCGTCGTCCAGCAGTTCACCTGCGGTTTGGGCCTTCACATGGCCTGGCAGTTCCGATACCTCGACAACGGCTACTACCGGCTGGTGAACGTCAAGAGCGGTAAATGCATGAACGTGCAGGGCGGCGGCAGCGCGAACGGGACCGCCATCATTCAGTTCACCTGCGGCGGAGCCAGCGCGTACAACGACCAGTGGCGGATGGTCTACCTGATTACGTTCTGGGGTCACGACTACTACCACATCATCAACCGGCAGACCGGGAAATGTCTCAACCTTCGAGGCGGCTCGTCGAGCCCCGGGGCGGACATCATTCAGTGGACCTGCAGCGACACGGCCCTCAACGACGACTTCACCTGGCAGATCCCGGCCGGCTGGGAGTAAGGCTCGCTCACGTCGACGCGTCACCTTCCGTGGAGCCGTCCTTGTTGCTCAGGTGAGGGTGGACTCGCGGACCAGCACCTGGGCGTCGGCCCGCCACGGCCGGCGGAGACCGCCGGGTCCTCGGTGGGAGCGACGGTCTGCACCACTGACCCCGCTGCGACATCGGTCTTCCGATTCTGATCCGAGCTGGGACAGCAGAACGCCCGGCCTCTGCCCCGTGATCGAGGCGGAGGCCGGGCTTTGAGCAGGCGGTGACGGTCAGTGGCCGGCGACGGCGCCGCTGATCTCGTTGGGCACCGCGTCCAGGGTGACCGAGTTGACCACCTTGCCGCTGGTGAGGTCGAGCTGGTGCACCTTCTTGGTGGCCGGCTCGGTGATGTAGGCGTCGTTGCCGCGGACGAACAGCGCCGGGCGCGGCTGCTGCCAGTCGAGGGGCTCGGTCCAGGCGGCGACGACCGGCCACGAGTGGGTGATCTTCGCGGTGGCCGGGTCGGCGACGTGCAGGTTGCCGTCGGTGCCGAGGATCAGCGCCTCGCCCTGCGGTCCGCGGTTGAGGGAGCGGAACGTGTAGCTGACGCCCTGGGGCATCGGCACCACAGTGATCTTGTCGGTGACGGTGTCGATCAGGGAGAAGTTCGTCGGCCGCTCCAGTTCCGCGTCCGGTTCGATCTTGAAGTCGCCGAGCAGGACCGGCGAGGCGTCGCTGCCGGCCTGGTTGCCGATCCGGCTGTACGCGCGCCCGCTGTCGACCTTGGTGAATGCGCCGTTCTTGAACAGCAGCACGCCGTCCTCGCAGCCGAGCGCGACGACGTCTCCCTGGGCGACGGCCTCGCCGTGGACGCCGGGGCACTGTTCGTTGCGGGCGATCTCGGTGCCGTTCTTGTCCAGTGCGAGCGCGCCGGTGCGGCTCTCCTCGGTGCCGACGGTGACGATCATCGTGCCGTCGGCGAGTTCGACGGCGACGCCGTGGTGTGCCTGCGCGGTCTTGTACTGGCGGGCCTGCGGCTTGCCGGTGGCCAGTTCCTTCGGGTCGAAGCTGTTCACCTCGCCGGTGCCGTCGGTGAACAGGATGGTCTTGCCGGCGTGCCGGACCACGTGGCCGGGTTTGGCGCCGGGCCAGGTCACGTCGGTGAGCTTGCCGGCGCCGGCGTCGAGGAGCTGGAAGCCGGCCTCGGTGGAGACGACGACGTTGCGGTCGTCGCCGGCCGGGTTGACCCGGTTGAAGCCGGCGAGCGGGACGGTGTGCGCGACCTTCAGGGTGTCCCCGTCGAGGATCTGGATGCCGCCGTCGTAGGTGACGGTGAGCGGTTCGTTGACCACGGCCGAGGCCGGTGTCGGCGCGGCGCTCGTCTCGTTTCCACAGGCGGCCAGGGCCAGCGAGGCGGCCGCGATGACGGCGATGCCACGTCGGTTCACAGTGTCTTCTCCCAATTCAAAACGAAAATCATTTTCAACTACAGCTTAAGCAGAGGCCGTCACGGCGTCGAAGCCGGGGGTCAGGCGGACAGGCCGCCGATGATCGCGTCGGCGTTGAACCGCATCATGGCCAGGTAGTTCGCCGCTTCACCGTCCACATCGCTCAGCGATTCGGAGTACAGGCCGACGACCCGGACCGTCAGGCCCGCCTCCGCGGCCAGAACCTCGGCCAGCCGGTCCGGCTGTGCGGTGTCCGCGAAGATCGCCGGAACCCGGTGCTTCTCGATCGCCCCGACCAGCGACGCCAGGTCCGAGGCGCTCGGCGACGCCAGTGTCGTCCCGCTGGGCAGGATCGTGCCGACCACCTCGAGGTGGTAGCGGTCGGCGAGATAGCCGAAGACGTGGTGGTTCGTGACGAGCACGCGGCGTTCTGCCGCCAGGCCCGCGAACCGCGCCGTCAGCTCGGTGTCCAGGTCGGTCAATTTCCTGGTGTACGCGGCCGCGCGCGCCCGGATCACGGCGGCGTCGACCCCGGTCACGTGGGTGGTGATCTGCTCGGCGAGCAGTCCGGCGGCGGTGGCCATCCGGGACGGATCGGTCCAGAAGTGCGGGTCCGGCAGTCCCGCCGCGTCGCCGTCGCGGTACTCCAGCGGCGCGACCTGCGCGCCGACCTCGACGACCGGCACCCCCTCCGCGGCCGCGGACTCGACGTGCCGCAGCACACCCTCCTCGAGGCCGAGACCGTTGTAGACGACCAGGTCGGCGGTCTGCAGGGTGTGTGCCTCGCGGGCCGAGATCGCGAACGAGTGCGGGTCGGCGTTCGGTTTCATCAGCACGGTCACCAACGCCGCGTCGCCGGTGATCTCGCGGACCACGTCGCCGAGGATGTTGGTCGTCACCACGATGTGCGGGCCGTCGTCCGTGGTGCAGGCCGTCGCGCCGCCGAGCAGGGCCGCCGTTGCCGCGACGATCGCCGCCAGCCGCCTCACCGGCCCACCTCCACGGCCAGGTCCGGCTGCTGAGCGGTGCGCAGGGTCCGCGCGGTGCGCAGCTCGTCGGCGTAGTCGATCTCGAGGATCACCCGGTCGGCCGGCACCGCGAGGTAGGCGCGGCTGACGTCGAGGGTCAGCGTCGTCGCCCTCAGCGGCGCCTGCGCGATCACCGTCCCGGTGTCCAGCTCGTAGCTGATCAGCGTGCCGTCGGTGTCGAGCGCCAGCACGGTCCGGTCGTCGGCGGGGGAGGCCGCCGCGACCAGCTCGCGGCCGTCCGCGGGCAGGTGTTTCAGGGTGACCTTGGAGGCGTTGACCGACCAGATGCCGCCGGCTCCGGCCAGCGCGGCCTCATTGCTGCGCGGCCGGTGACCGAAATCGGCCGGCGGGACCGGGCCACCCGGGGAGTCCAGCCGTTCGGCGGTCAGCGCCGTGCCGGTGTGCTTGATCCGCAGCAGGGCGTCCTCGCAGGCGATCACCACGCCGCCGCGCAGCACCGCCCACCCGGACGGCGCCGCGCACGGTGTCTCCAGCGTGCCGGTCGGCTTCCCGTCGGCGTCCATCGCCACGATCCGGCTCGCGGGCTTCGCCGGATCGTCACCCATGGCGACGAGGAGTCCTTCGGCGTACGGGACGGCAAGCGCCGTACTGCCCCGCGAGTCGATCGTCACCGGTTCGCCGACGGTGCCCTCCTCCAGCTGCCGCCGGTCGTAGACCCGGATCCGGCCGTCGGCGGTGCCGACCGTGGTGTGCGGGCCGGAGCCGGCGACCGTCCGGACGGTGGTCTCGAAGGTGACCGTGCCCAGCGTGCGGGCCTGCGACCGGTAGTAGTGGACGTGGTCGGTGTGGTCGACCGTCCACACCCCGGCGTCGACGATCTCCAGGGTCCGGTCGCCGTCACCGACGTAGACGAACCGGCCGTCCTCGGACAACTCCCGGGCGGTGACGGTCAGCGGGATCCGGTTCTCCGCCTCGCTCGCCAGGTCGAGCAGGTGCAGCTCACGGGAGTCGCGGGTGGCGTACGCCAGGGCGGTCTGCGCCTCGGCCAGCTCTTCGGCGCCGGCGACGTACCCGTGTGGTTGCTCCTCGGTCTGATTCTGCGGGGGGCCGCAGGCGGACAGGACGAGCGCCGTGCCGATGGCCGCTCCGAGGGCGGCGACACTTCTTCTGATCACAGAGAACCTTCCAGTGGGGGGACGCTTCGCGGGACCCGGCGTGCGGCCGCGAGGGCGGCGCGGACGCCGAGGATCGCGAAGAAGATCAGGACGGCGACGGCGGCGATGGTGGCGCTCGCGGCCGTCGCGGCGAACCAGGAGATCCAGAGGCCGAGCACGGTGGCGGCGGACCCGATCAGGAAGCTGGTGGCCATCACCGCGGGCAGTCGCCGCGCGACCAGCATCGCCGCCGCCGAGGGGGCGATCAGCATGCCGAAGGCCAGCAGGGTGCCGACGACGCTGAACGCGACGGCCATCGTGACGGTGAGCAGGATCATCATCACGACGTTCGCCAGTCCCGGGCGCAGCCCCAGCGTGCGGGCCTTGCGCGGGTCGAACGTCAGCGCCAGGAACGGCCGGTGGAAGACCGCCGAGACGACCGCCACCACCGTGCCGGCCCCGGCGAGCAGCAGCAGGTCGGGGGTGCGGATCGCGAGGACGTCGCCGAAGAGGAACGCGGTCAGGTCGGTGGCGAACGACCGGGAGTGCGACACCACGATCACGCCGATCGAGAGCATGCCGACGAACAGCAGGCCGATGCTGGTGTCGCGGCCGAACTCGCGGCTGTGCCGCAGCGCGTTGACCCCGGCCGCCATCGCGAACGCGCTGAGCCCGGCGCCGAGGGCGAGGTTGCCGCCGAGCAGCGACGCGACCGCGACGCCCGGCAGCATGCCGTGGCTCATCGCCTCACCGAGGAAGGTCATGCCGCGGGCGATCACCCACACCCCGGTGAGTGCGCAGACGGCGGCCAGCAGCACGCCGCCGAGCAGGGCGCGCAGGACGAAGGAGACGGTGAAGGGCTCGGTCAGGGTCGACATCACCGGGCGAATATACTGCAATGAAAATCGTTGTCATTAAGGGGGAAGTGGTGCTGACCGCCACACACCTGGACTTCCGGTACGCCGGCGTCCCCGTCCTGCGCGACGTCACCCTGCGCGCCGAACGCGCGACCATGCTCGCCGTCACCGGCCCCAACGGCTGCGGCAAGAGCACCCTGCTGCACCTGCTCGCCGGCATCGAGAAACCCGCCGCCGGCACGGTCCACCGCGACCCCGGCATCCGCGTCGCCCTGCTCCCGCAGCGCACCGGCGACATCGACGCCCTCCCGCTGACCGTCGCCGAATGCGTCCGCATCGGCCGCTTCACCCCGTCCGGGCTGCTGCGCCGCCTCACCCGCCACGACCGTGCCACGGTCACCGGCCTGATGGAGGACCTCGGGATCGCCCACCTGGCCCGGCGCCGCCTGCGCGAACTCTCCGGCGGCCAGCGCCAGCGCACCCTGATCGCCCAGGCCTTCGCCCAGGACGCCGACGTCCTCGTCCTGGACGAACCGACCGCCGCCCTCGACACCGGCAGCCGCCGTCGCGTCCAGGACCTGCTCACCACACGGGTCCGCGACGGCGCCGCCGTGATCGTCGCCACCCACGACGACGAGGAGGCCGCCCTCGCCGGCCGGACCCTGCGCCTGCCCGCGCCGATCGACCTGCACCCGGGGGCCATACCTGGTGGAATGGGACGGGAAGAACACCGACGGTGACACCGGCGAGGAGCATGTATGGGCCGACAGGAGCGGCCGCTCTGGAAGTGGTACCTGGTCGTGATGGCGGTCGCGGTGATGGCCTACTTCGCCACCCCCGATTCGTGGGTGCAGACCATCTCCTACAACGCGATCGCGCTGTCCGGCATCATCGCCATGCTGATCGGGCTACGCCGCGACGGCGTGACGGCCGCCGGGCTGTGGCGGGCCTTCGCCGGCTGCCAGATGCTCGCGGTCTGCGGTGACGTCGCCTATGCCTGGTACGCACGCCACCTGCACGACTTCTCCTATCCCGCGCCCGCCGACGCCTTCTACCTGGTGGCCGGGCTGCTCGAAGCGGTCGTCCTGACCCTGGTGCTACTGCGCCGTCTGCCGACCCGCGACCCGGCCGGGGTCATCGAGGCGGTGATCCTCGCCGGGGCGTTCGCCCTGGTCGCCTGGGTGTACCTGATGAAGCCGGTCACCGAGGCCGCGGACCTGACCGCGGTGGGGAGACTGGTCGCCATCTCGTACCCGGTCATCGATCTGCTGCTGTTGGCGCTCGTGGCCCGGATGCTGGTCGGCGGCGGCGCCCGCAACGGCGCGTTCCGTCCGCTCGCCGCCGGGATGGTCAGCTATCTCGCGGCCGACTACGCCTGGGCGTTCACCGACCATTTCCAGTTCGACGCGGGCACCTTCACCAGCCACCTGATGGACGCGGGCTACCTACTCGCCTTCGGCCTGTACGGGGTGGCCGGACTGCACCCCGGCATCGCCGACCTGGCCAAGCCGATCCTGATCAGCGACCGGCACTTCTCCCGCTGGCGGCTGGCGCTGCTGGCCGGGGCCACCCTGATCGCGCCGCTGCTGCTCGCCTGGCAGGCGTGGCAGGGCCACCACCGGGTCACCGACGCGGGGGCCATCGCGTTCGGCTGCATCGTGATGTTCCTGCTGGTGGTGGCGCGGATGGCGGTGCTGGTCCGGCAGGTGGAACGGCAGGCGGACGTCCTGGAACGCCAGACCGAGGAACTCACCGAACTCGCGCAGCGGGACGCGCTGACCGGCCTGGCGAACCGGCGGGCCTGGGAACAGGCGCTGCCGAAAGCCCTGGAACGGGCCCGCCGCGACGGGAGACCCCTGGTCCTAGCGGTCATGGACCTCGACCATTTCAAGCGGTACAACGACCGGTTCGGCCATCAGGCCGGTGACCGCCTGCTGAAGGAGGCCGCCGCGGCGTGGACGAGCGGGATCCGCGGCGACGACCTGCTCGCCCGCTACGGCGGGGAGGAATTCGCCCTGCTGGTCCCGGACAGCAGCGGCCCGCAGATGGCGGCGCTCCTGGACCGGTTGCGCCCGCTGACACCGTTCGGTCAGACCTTCTCCGCGGGCATCGCGGTCTGGGACGGTGAGGAATCGGCGACCGACCTGTTCGGGCGCGCGGACGCCGCTCTGTACGTGGCGAAGGACGAGGGCCGCAACCGGGCGGCGTTCGCCCCGGCCTGAGGATCAGCTCCCGGCCAGTCCCGCGGTGGTCAGAGTCAGGTGCTCGGTCAGCAGGCGGGCCGCCAGATCGGCGTCGTGGGCCAGCGTGGCCTCCTCGATGCGGCGGTGCTCCCCGGCCGCGTCCCGGTCCGGGTTGCGCCGACCGGACCACCGCCGGGCCAGCTCGCTGGCCAGCCACAACCGGTCGAAGGTGTCCAGCAGGACGGCGTTGCCGCTGCCCTCGAGCAGCGTGCGGTGGAACAGCCGGTGCACCTCCGACCAGGCCTCCGGGTCGTCGAACGACGTCCGCGCCAGCCGGTGGTGCGCGGCGCGGACCCGGCCCTCCCACTCCAGGTCACCGCGGGCGATCGCCAGCCGCAGCATCGCCGGCTCGACGATGCGACGGGCCTCACCGATCTGCTGCCAGCGCTCGTCGGACTGACTGGGAACCGCGAAACCCCGGTTGGTCAGCCGGTCGGCCAGGCCGTCACCGACCAGGCGGACGAGCGCCTCGCGGGCGATCGGCAGGCTGACGCCGTGCCGGGTGGCCAGTTCCTGCGGTTTGAGGGCCGCACCCGGCGCGAACTCGCCCCGCAGGATCGCCTCGCGCAGCGCGGTGTACATCCGCCCGGAGAGCATCTGCTTGCCGTCGGGCTGTGGCGACTGACTCATACAGCGATCATAGACCATCACGAGGAAAATATATTTTCCGTGCTACGGTCGATCCCGTCGAACCCCTTCCGGAAGGAACCCCATGACCGGCAACAACCCGTTCGCCCGCCTCCCCGAGGCGGCGGACTTCACCGTCACCAGCACCACCGTCGCCGACGGCGACGCCTGGCCGGCCGCACAGATGTCCGGCCTGTTCGGCGTCCCCGGCGGCCAGGACATCTCCCCGCAGCTGACGTGGAGCGGCGCCCCCGAGGGCACCAAGAGCTACGCCGTCACCGTCTACGACCCGGACGCCCCGACCGGCTCCGGCTTCTGGCACTGGGCCGTGGCGAACATCCCCGCCACCGTGACCACCCTGCCCGAGGGCGCCGGCGACGACACCGGCACCGGCCTGCCCGCCGGCGCGTTCCAGCTGCCCAACGACGCCCGCTCGGCCCGCTTCCTGGGCGCGGCCCCGCCGGCCGGCCACGGCGCGCACCGCTACTTCATCACGGTGCACGCCCTCGACGTCGACAGCGTCGAGGTGGCGGCGGAGGCGACGCCGGCGGTGCTGGGCTTCACGATGTTCCCGCACGTCATCGGCCGCGCCACCATCGTCGTCACCGCCGACATCCCGGCCTGACATCGATCTCGCCCGTCCCGTTTCCAGCGGGACGGGCGGTGGGTGATCTGCTTCCGGCGATGGCCGCATCAGCCGGCGAGGGCGGCGGCGATGAGGAAGACCAGCGAGGCCCCGATCGCCAGGCCGACGAGCGCGAGCGCCGCTGCTGCGCGGACGATCTCGCCGATCGGGGCGAGGCCGTTCTTGAGCGAGACCAGGGCGAGCGCCATGCAGAGGCCCGCGACGACGAGGTACAGCCCGGATGCGTTCATGTCCACTCCTGGTGAGGCGCGTTGCGCTTTCTCTAAGAATGTGCGCACGGATGTGCTGAATATCAATGAATATTCGTCTTTTGAAATACCGATATGAATTCGATCTGCTAGGTGGCAATCCGGCGTAGTGCAACTAGATAGCTGGCCAGTAGGGTACGGGGAGGCGCCCTGGGGGCTGAATTTCCTTGAATACAGGCTGGCGGCTGGGAATACTGACTAGGTTTTGGCCATGCTGATGAATAGGGATTTTGGCGAAATGACTGACTCTTCCGTTCCGCGGCCCGTCCAGGCAGAGATGATCTCCGGCGCGTGCTCGACAGGCAGCTGCCCCACGGTCTATCGGACCGCACATGGATCGTTGGTGGTGCAGGGGGGTGTGGTTCCGGGTGGCGTCGCCGGGGTGGAACTGCCGGAAGGGGAGACGTTCGTTGAGATTCCGCTGGAGTTGTTGCTGGACGCGGCCCATCGGATGTCGTGATCGGTGGCCGGGCGATGGCTGAGCCGGTCGGCCCGTCCGCTGAGGACGACCCGCGAGCGGTCGGGTCCGCGCTGCGGGCGGCTCGGCGGCGTGCCGGGCTGACCGGTGCCGAGCTCGCCCGGCGAGCGGGGATCAGCCAGCCGACCGTTTCCCGGCTGGAGACAGGTGTCTCGCTCGCGGATCCGGCCGAGGTTCACCGGCTTGCCGGGGCCATGGAGCTCTCGGATGCCGAGACCGAGGCCCTGGTCGCTCTGGCGCGGCGTGCCCAGCAGCGGATGAACGATGTCCGCACCGAGCCGCGCGGCCTGCCGCAACTTCAGGAGTCGATCCACCGGATCGAACAGAACAGTGCCGTGGTCAGGGTTTTCAACCCGTCCCTCGTGCCGGGACTTCTGCAGACCAGCAGCTACGCCCAAGTGGTGATCACGAATCTGGGCTCACTGACCGCCGCTGACCCCACATCGCCGGAGACCCACGGCAACCTGCTGTCCGCGGTGTCCCGGCGGATGGCGCGGCAGGAGGTGCTCGGTGACGCCGGCAAGAAGTTCTTCTTCGTCATCACCGAATCGGTGCTGGGTGCCGGGGTGGGCACGCCGGAAGACATGATCGTCCAGATTCGGCACCTGCGGCGGATGCACGCCCTGCCCCATGTCAGCCTCCGGATCCTGCCGGCTCGGGCCTTCGTCAAGGACTTCGCCCTGCACTCGTTCGAAATGGTGGACGACCAGGTTGTCATCATCGACCTCTTCAACACGTCGATGACCACGCAGGGGCGGGCCAACATCCGGCTCTACCGGGATCTGTTCGAGCGCTTGCACACGGCTGCCACGGGTGACGTGGACGCGTTGCTGGACGAGTACGCGGCGTACTACCGCGGGCAGATCGGCGACTGACGGTGAGGCACCCGGTCAACGGGGTTCCGCTACCGGGATGCGGGCCAGTGCTCCGGCCTTCAGGCTGGGGGTGAAGGCCCGCGCTGGGAGGGCCGCCAGGCCCGGGCAGTGCCTTAACCGGGACGGTTCTGCTGCTCGGTGTACTGCTTCACGACGCTCAGCGGT
>NZ_JZKF01000040.1 GCF_000962825.1 Actinoplanes rectilineatus | reverse complement strand
GCCCCGTCCCGGGCCGGCCCCCTCGCTTTTCCGGAACTCCCTGCCGCCTCCCCGCCGACCTATCTGCCCGCCGGCACGCTGGTCCGCCTGCCTGCCTGCCCGCCCGCCGACACGCTGGTCCGCCCGCCCGCCGACACGCTGGTCCGCCTGCCCGCCTGCCCGCCTGCCCGCTGGTCCGCTGGTCCGCTGGTCCGCCTGCCCGACTGCCCGACTGCCCGACTGCCCGACTGCCCGACTGCATGCTGGTCTGCCTACCTGCCGGCCCACCGGACATCGCCCCACGCGGCAAGCGCCCCCGATCACGAGATCGGGTGCACCCACCCACCCTTCCAAGGCGGCAAGCACCCCCAACCCCTTGATCGGGTAGACCCACCACCCCACACGACGGCCACCGCTCCCAACCGCGTGATCGGGTGCAACCACCGGTCCCCAGCAGGCGGGGTTGCACCCAACCGCTTGATCGGGTGCAACCACCGGTCCCAGCGCGACGGCGAGCGCACCCGATCACTTGACCGGGGACGGCTACTGCCCCACCCGCTCCCACGCAACATGCTCACCCACCCGGCCAGGCAACACACGCACCCGACCCCGGCAGGAACCGCACCCGATCAAGGGGTTGGGTGCACTCACCAGCAACCACGAGACGATAGGCGCACCCAACCTCTTGATCGGGTGCAACCACCGGTCCCAACGCGACGGCCAGCACACCCGATCACTTGACCGGGGACGCCCACCACCCCGCACGCCGGCCAGCGCACCCAACCGCCTGATCGGGTGCAGCCACCGCCCCCCACGCCGGCCAGCGCACCCAGCGGCTTGATCGGGTGCGCTGTCCGGCCGCGTGGGACGGTGAGCGCACCCAGCGGCTTGATCGGGAGCGCTGTCCGGCCGCGTGGGACGGTGAGCGCAC
Source organism: Actinoplanes rectilineatus (assembly GCF_000962825.1). Taxonomy (GTDB): domain Bacteria; phylum Actinomycetota; class Actinomycetes; order Mycobacteriales; family Micromonosporaceae; genus Actinoplanes; species Actinoplanes rectilineatus. The sequence continues at coordinate 79,630 of NZ_JZKF01000040.1, read as the reverse complement.
CCAGCGGCTTGATCGGGAGCGGTCACTGGAGATGGTCACGACGTGCGACCGCGATCATGCCGTCTACGGGGCTGCCAGCGCACCCGATTGCCGGGTCGGGGCTGCCAGCGCACCCAATTGCCGGGTCGGGGCCGCCAGCGCACCCAATTGCCGGGTGAGGGACGGCCAGCGCACCCAATTGCCAGGTGAGACGGCCACCGCACCCAATTGCCAGGTGAGAGACGGCCACCGCACCCGATTGGCTGTGCGGGGCGGGCGGCTGCGGATTCAGGGGGTGGCGGCGACGGGGCGGGCGGACAGGGCCGCGGCGGCTTCGGTCAGGACCTCGTCTTCGGTGATCTTCAGCAGGGCAGGGTGGGGTGGGCCGGGTAGGTCGCCTCGATCGTTTCGGGTGCCGTGCCACAAGGTTCGGTGGAACTGGCGGTCGGGTGGTGGGCCGCACAACGCCGGCGAGATCGGGCCGTAGAGGGTCACCGACGGGGTTCGGAACCCGACCGCCAGGGCGGCTGTTCCCGCGTCGCCGCTGATCACCAGGGCTGCACGGGCTACCAGGGACAGCAGGTCCTCCAGGTCGGGACAGTGGATCGTGTCGGGGTCGAATCGTGCGGCTACGGCTACCTGGGTACACAGGTCGCGGTCGGCGGGGGAACCGGTGATCAGGACGTGGTGGCCGTCCCGGCGCAGGCGGTCTGCGACCGTCGCGAACCGTCCGAGTGGCCAGCGGCGGCCGGGTGACGGTGCTCCCGGGTAGAGGAGCACGGGTCTCTCCGGGAGACTCGAGATGTCACTGCCGGGACCATGCCTGCTCGGCTCGGCGGCGTCCGCTCCGCGGCCCGAGACATCCGGCATGACCGGGCTTGCGCCGGGGCGGCCCGTGTCCGGGACATCGCTGCGCCTCGCGACGGGACTGCCCTGGGTGGCGGGGATGCCCCTCGTGACGGAACTGCCCTGGGTGTCGGAACTGCCCTGGGTCGCGGCGATGCCCCTCGCGGCGGAACTGCCCTGGGTGGCGGGGAGTGACAGGTCCAGGTCGGACTCGTCGCACGGGACGCCGTAGTAGCGGATCAGCCGGCACCAGCGGCGAACCTCATGTTCCTCATCGTGCCAGCCGGGGCCGTCGTGGTGGCCGGCCGGGCGGCTGGCGAACGCCCACAGCTCGCCGGGGCGCAGCGCCTGCAGGCGGCGGTGGGAGCCGGGGCCGGAACCGTGCAGGTTCACCGCGAGCCGGGGCATGGCCGGGGCGGCGTCCAGCGGTTCCAGTTCGCCGGCCGGGACGATCCGGTCGATGCCGCCGATCGCCGCCGCCAGCGGGGCCAGCCGGGCGGGCGCGGCCACCGCCAGCGTCTCGCCGGGGAAGGCGGACCGCAGAGCGCGCAGGGCCGGCGCCGCGCGGGCGAGATCTCCGGCGCCCAGGGCGCGCAAGGCGAGGATCATGGGGTACGGGTCTCCGCCCTCGTGCCGGCCGGTCGTGCTGACCCGTCGGCGGCCGGCCGCTCCGGTTGAGACTTCGATCAGAAACGGTCGCGGATCTCCTTGGTGAAGAAGTCCAGGAAACCGTCCGGATCGGGACCGGCGTTCATCAGCACGACGTGATCGAATCCTGCGTCGATGTGGGTACGGATCGCGTCCGCGTACGCCGCGGGATCGGGACCGACCACGAACCGTGACCGGATGTCCTCGGGCCGTACCGTCGCCGAGGCCGCCTCGAAGTTCGCCGGGTTCGGCAGTTCGGACATCACCTTCCAGCCGGTGACCGCCCACCGCGTGGTCCGGTGTGCTTCGGCGACCGCGGCCTCCTCGTCCGGCGCCCACGCCACCGGGATCTCCACGTAGCGCGGACCGCGCCCACCGGCCGCGGTGAACGTCTCCACCAGGTCGGCGCGGGGTTCGGTCGCGAACAGTCCGCTGCCGTGGGTGGCCGCCAACTCCGCCGCGCGGGTGCCGCCCGCCGCGACCGCGATCGACGGCGGCGTGTCCGGCAGGTCGAAGATCCGGGCGTCCTCGAGGCGCAGGTGCCGGCCGCGGTACGACTGGTAGCCGCCCCGCCACAGCAGGTTGATGATCTCCAAGGCTTCGGTCAGGCGCTCGTGGCGGTCGGTCACGTCGCCGAAGCCCTGGCCGACCACGTGTTCGTTGAGGCGTTCGCCGGAGCCGACGCCCAGCGTGAACCGCCCGTCCGCGATGATCGCCAGGGTGGCGGCGGCCTGCGCGACGATCGCCGGGTGGTAGCGCACCGACGGGCAGGTCACGCCGGTGGCGAGGCCGAGGGTACGGGTCTGGACGGCGATCGCGCTGAGCACGTTCCACGCGAACGGCGAGTGTCCCTGCACGTCCAGCCACGGGTGGAAGTGGTCGCTGATCTCGACGAAGTCGAATCCGGCCTGTTCGGCGCGGACCGCCTGGCGGATCAGTTCCTTCGGCCCGAAAGCCTCCGCGGCCAGCTTGTATCCGAGTCTCATGTCCCTGCCGTTCCCCTGCCCGGGGCGGGTAAACGGCCTGTTAGGGTCCCGAGGCGTGAGCGTAGACAGCACCCCGCGGGTGATCGGCGGGCGGACCTTCGACTTCGCCCGCCGGGTCGCCGTGATGGCGATCGTGAACCGGACGCCCGACTCGTTCCACGACCGGGGACGCACGTTCGCGCTGGAGCGGGCCACCGAGGCGGTCCGGTCGGCGGCCGCCGACGGGGCGGACTGGATCGACATCGGTGGGGTGCCGTTCGCGCCGGGTCCCGAGGTGTCCGTGGCGCAGGAACTGGACCGGGTGCTGCCGGTCGTCGAGGCGGCACGGGACCTGGCGGTGGTGTCGGTGGACACGTTCCGGCCGGAGGTCGCCAAGGAGGTGATCGCGGCCGGGGCCAGCGTCGTCAACGACACGTCCGGTCTGCGGGATCCGGCGATGGCCGCGGCGGTCGCCGGCACCGACGCGCAGCTGGTGATCTGTCACAGTCTCGCCGCGCCGCGGACACTGCATCCGCGTCCGCAGTACGGCGATGTGACCGCCGAGGTGGGCGCCTTCCTGCGGCAGCGCGTCGCCCTGGCGCTGGAGCACGGCGTACGCCCGGATCAGATCATCATCGACCCGGGTCACGACCTGAACAAGAACACCCTGCACTCGCTGGAGATCACCCGGCGGCTGGACGAGATCGCCGGGATCGGGTTCCCGTTGCTCGCCGCGCTCAGCAACAAGGATTTCATCGGCGAGACCCTGGACCGCCCGCAGCAGGAGCGGATGCCCGGCACGCTGGCCGCGGTGGTGTTCTGCGTCCTGCGCGGCGCCCGGATCATGCGGGTGCACGACGTGCGCGCCGCCACCGACGCGATCCGGATGACCGAGGCGATGCTGGGGTGGCGGGAGCCGGCGTACACCCGGCACAACATGTCCTGACCGTCAGCCGATGTGCACCCACAGGTCGTCGAGGGTGCCGTGGAACTGGTCGCCGTCCAGGCCGGTGCCCTTGCCGCCCACGGTGAACGGCTGGTCGCTCTCCACGCTCAGCCCGGTCGGCACCGGCACGCTCGCCTCCAGACGGTCGTCCACGACGATCGCCAGGGTCGGTCCGGTGCGCCGGCATTCCAGCGTGTGCCATTGGCCGTCGCTCACCGAGGTGCGGCTGCGGGCGATGTGGACCGGCCCGCCGGACTTGTCGCTCATGCCGCAGCTCGGCTTGCCGGACAGGCCGTCGACCTGCAGCTTGTACTGGCCACCGCCGGTCGCATAGCCTTTCTGCAGGATGTTCTCGCCGCGTCCGGTCTCCGCCGGGGAGAGCAGGACACCCGCGCCGTACCGCAGCGGCCGCGTTCCCGGGTTCAAATCGGCCGTCGCCTCGGCCTGCAGGATCAGGCGCGGGCAGGAGACTCCCGCACACTGCGCTGGGAACTTCAGCGCCTGGCCGTTGCCGTGCGACACCAGATGGGGTACGCCTCCGTTGCGCGTCACGGCCCGCAGCAGATGGCCGTGGCCGGAGCCGTCGTCGAAGGTCCCGTCCGCGATCGTGGTGTCGAAGTTGTACGACGCCACATAGTCCGGCCCGTCCGCGACCGCCGACTCCTGGCGGATCTGGGTGCTGTAGAACTCCGCGTACCGTTTCCGGGTCGCGCCGCCGATCACGGTGAAGTCACCGACCGCACTGATCGCGCCGAGCGGTGTGCTGGACGCCAGCTGCCGGGTGCCGGCCACCCCGTTCGCCTGCGGCGCCCAGTCGAGCAGGTTGCCCTCCCGGTCCACGGCGGCGAGTTTGCCGCGGGGCACCGAGCCGTCCGTGCAGATGCCGCGCGCCCCGTTGTTCGAGGTGGTGCAGGCCTTGTCGAAGTGGCCGCCGACGTAGACGACGTCGTCGAGTTCGGTGATCGCCTGCGCGTCGCCGTCGAACACCCGGGTCCAGCGGGTCTCGCCGGAGCGGGTGTACGACACGGCCCGTCCGCCCTGGCCGCCCAGTGCCGCGTACACGCCGTCCGGGTGGGCGTGCACGGCGAACACCTGGGAGACCGGTTTGGCCACGAAGCCGCGGTCCAGCACGCCGGTGGCCGGGTCGACGGCGCTGAGGCGCAGCGTGTTCCGCACGTTGTTGGTCCGGTGGAAACTGCCGCCGAGGTAGACCCGGTCGGTGGTCACCGACAGGGCGTGCACGGTGTCGTCGGTGGTCGGCGCCCACGGGTCGAGGGCCCCGGTGGCCAGGCTGAACGCGGCCAGGTTCGCGCGCGGCACCCCGTCGACGGCGGTGATCCGGCCGCCCAGGTAGAGCCGTCCCGCACCGGCGGCGAGCGCGTTGGGCTGGCCGAGCACGGTGTGGCGCATCGGGGTGAGCACCCCGTCGGACGCCCCGATCCCGGCCACCGCATCCCGGGGTACGCCGTTGACCCGGTCGAAGTCGCCGGCCGCGTACACGGTCTCGCCGGCGATCGCCAGCGCCCGCACGTTGGCGTCGGCGGCCGGCTGCCAGTCGAGCAGGTCACCGGTCCGCGAGTTGAACGCGGCGAGCCGGGCCCGCGGCACGGTACGGCCCGCGACGACGGCACTGGTGAAGTTGCCGCCGACGTAGACGGTGTCACCGCGGTACGCGACCGCGTACACCGAGCCGTTGAAGGACGGGGAGGTGACCGGGTCGGTCGTGACGATCTCGGCGAACGCGGCCCCGCCGAGGGCCACCAGGAACGTCGCCAGTCCGACGATCAGGGTACGGCGCAGCACCGACTTACCGTTTTTGGGGATTTCAGCCACGTTGGGCTAACTTCCGGCACTCCCAAAGGTGTCGCTCAGGAAGCCCGCTCGTCGATGACCGTTTTGATGATGTCGTCCAGCCGGTACTGCGGGGCGTAGCCGATCAGCCGGCCGGCCAGGGTCAGATCCGGCATGCGGCGTTCCATGTCCTCGAATCCGGGGCCATAGGCCTCCCGGTAGGGCACAAACCGGACATCGCTGGCGGAGCCGGTGAGCTCCCGCACCCGGTCGGCCAACTCGGCGATCGACGCCTCCTCCCGGCCGCCCAGGTTGACCGCGCGGCCATGCGCCTCCGGCTCCGCCATCAGCGCCGCCATCGCCGGGACCACGTCGTGCACCGAGCCGAAGCAGCGGCGCTGCCGGCCGGTGCCGTGGACGGTGATCGGCTCACCGTTGAGCGCCTGGCCGACGAACCGGGGGACGACCATGCCGTATCGCCCGGTCTGACGAGAGCCCACCACGTTGAACAGCCGGAAGATCACGCAGGGCACACCGCTCGCCCGGCTGTGCTCCATGGCCACCAGTTCGTCGAGCCCCTTCGCCGCGGCATACGACCACCGGCTCTTCAGCGGAGACCCGAGGATCCGGTCGGCGTCCTCGTCCAGCAGCTCGGCGTCGTTCTTGCCGTAGATCTCGCTGGTGGAGGCGATGGCGTACGGGACGCCGTGCCGGGCCGCGGCCTCCACCACGTTCTCCGTGCCGTAAAGGTTGACGTGCAGCGATGCCAGCGGCTTGTCGACGATGGTGTGCACTCCGACCGCGGCAGCCAGGTGGAACACCAGTCCGGCCTCGGCCACGAGCTCGTCCACCAGCGCCTTGTCCATGATCGATCCCTGGACGAACCGCATCGCCGGTGACGACCGCAGATGGGCGATGTTCGCCGCGGACCCGGTCGACAGATCGTCCAGGATCAGCACCTCGTGCCCGAGGGCGACGAGGTGGTCGCACAGGTGCGAGCCGATGAAGCCCGCACCGCCGGTGACAAGTGCCTTCGCCATGTGGTCCTCTCACCTAGAGCCGTACGACGTTTCCCCGGCGCTGCAGCACGCCACGCGTGTCCAGCACCAGGCGGGCCTCACGGCCGATCATCTCCAGATCGAAGGCGCTGTGACTCTGCAACAGGACGACCAGGTCGGCCTCGGCGACCGCGCTGTCGAGCACCTGCTCACCGGGGATCAGGTGCTGGTCCACGGACCAGTGCCGGACGAACGGATCGCCGTACCTGATCCGGGCCCCCAGCCGACGCAGCGAGCGGGCCAGTGGCAGCGCGGGAGTCCCCCGCGCGTCGGCGACGTCGGACTTGTAGGTGATGCCGAGCAGCAGGATCTGCGAGCCGTTGACCGGTTTGCCGGCCTGGTTGAGCGTGTGCTGGATCCGGGTGAGCACCCAGGACGGCATCGCGTCGTTGATCTCCTGGGCCAGTTCGGCCATCCGGAACGGATAGCCGTGCCGGCGGACGGCGTGGGACAGGTAGGACGGGTCGACGGGGATGCAGTGGCCGCCGACGCCGGGGCCGGGCAGGAACTTCTGAAACCCGAACGGCTTGGTGCCGGCCGCCTCGATGGAGTCCCAGATGTCGACGCCGAGGTCGGCGCAGAACGTGGCCATCTCGTTGACCAGCGCGATGTTGACGGCGCGATACGTGTTCTCGATCAGTTTGGCCATCTCCGCCTCGCGGAGCCCGCGGGTCGGCGCCACCCGGGGAACGATCTTCCCGTAGAAGGCGACCGCCCGGTCACGACAGGCCGGTGTCAGGCCGCCGACCACCTTCGGCGTGTTGGCCAGCCCGAACTCACCGTTTCCCGGGTCGATCCGTTCCGGCGAGTAGGCGAGGTGGAAATCCACTCCGGCGGTCAGACCGGAACGCTCCAGGAGCGGGCGGACGACGGAGTCGGTGGTGCCCGGCCAGGTGGTGGACTCCAGGACGACCAGAGTGCCCGGCGTCAGGTTCTCCGCGATATCGGTGATCGCCTGGACGACGGCGGTGAGATCGGGCTGGTAAGCCTCCGCCAATGGCGTGGGCACGCATACCACAATAGTGTCGCTGAACGCCAGTTCCGCCGGGTCGGCGACCACGCGGAATCCGCCGTCGAGCATCGCTCTCAACTCGCCGTCCGACAGGTCGCCGACAGGTGAGAAACCGGCATTAAGTGACGCCACCCGCTCGCTATCGGAATCCACCCCGAGAACACGCAACCCGCGGGTCGCCGCCTCTCGGGCGAGTGGCATTCCGACATAGCCCAGGCCGACCACCGCCAGGTCGAAAGACATTCGCGAGCCGGGCGGATCATGTGCCATGGTCTGGCTGCTCTCCCACCCGGCGGCATCGCCGCGCCGCCGGAGCGGCTCCGGTGGATCGGCACGGACGTCCGCCCGCCCCGGCGGATGCATGATCTTGTCGCGCAACGGTGCCCCCCGATGCCCCGTCGAATTGCGGATGGAAACCGCCGTGACGGCGGGGTGGAGACCGGGCCCTGATCGGGCACGAGAGCGAGCCACGCGAATTCCGGGCCTGCGCTTCCTGCGCCACCCGCCCGGGAATCCACTGTAATCAGGCACATCAGCGGCCGCAAGATCCGGGTTTCGGAACGTCCGGCAATACCGGAGGCTTTGATTACGGGCAATGGAAAATTGTACTAATTCCGGGTCGGACAAGATATTCCACAGTGGAGTACCATCCGGTCCATGCCCGACGCCCACGCCCCGGCTCCATGATCTCGCCGCTGGAGCGGGTGCTCACCAGTGTCCGCCGCTTTCCCGATCATCCGGCCGTCCACGACGACCGCGCGGTCAGCTACTCCGCTCTCCTGGCCCGCACCCGCCGCATCGCCGCGGCCCTGCCCGCCGCGGGGCCGGCGCCGGCGCTCGGCGCGGTCCTGGTGGCCCGGAACGCGACCGGTTACGCGGCGCTCCTCGCCACGATGTGGGCAGGCCGGGCCTATGTCCCCCTGAACCCGGACTACCCCGCCGGGCGCAACGCGGCGATGTTGCTCGCGTCGGGCGCCGACACCCTGATCGTGGACGAGCCGGCCGTCGCCGGACTGGGCCGGCTGACCGCCGCCCTCCCCCATCCGATCACCATCGTGCTGCTCGGCGGCGGCGACCCCGGGGTGGACGTGACCTCCCGGCACCATGTGGTCCGGGCCGACCCGGTCGACGGCGTGCCCACACGGCACGATCCGGCCGACCTGCCCGGCCCCGCCTACCTGCTGTTCACCTCCGGCACCACCGGCACACCAAGCGGGGTGCCGGTCAGCCCGGGGAACGTGGCGGCCTACCTCGACGCCGTGGCCGGCCGGCACGATCTCGGGCCGGGCGACCGCGCCTCGCAGACCTTCGAGCTGACGTTCGACCTGAGCGTGCACGACATGTTCGCCACCTGGCAGTCCGGCGCCTGCCTGCACCCGCTCTCCGCCCGGGCGCTGCTGCAACCGGCCGCCTTCATCCGCCGGCACCGGCTCACCACGTGGTTCAGCGTCCCCTCCGCCGCCGCCCGGGCGGGCGGTCTGGGTGTGCTGGGCCCGGGCGTCCTGCCGTCGCTGCGCTGGAGCCTGTTCTGCGGCGAACCGCTGATCAGCCGGGTGGCCGCCACGTGGCAGGCCGCGGCGCCGTCCGCCACGCTGGACAATCTCTACGGCCCGACCGAGGCGACGATCGCCATCACCGGCTACCAGCCGCCGGCGGAGTCGTGGCGCGACGACGACGGCAACGGTGTCCTGCCGATCGGGTGGCCCTTCCCCGGGCAGAGCACGATCGTGACGGCTGACGGCGAGGCCGTTGCACCCGGCGACACCGGCGAGCTGTGGTTGTCCGGGTCCCAGGTCACCAGCGGCTACTGGGCCGACCCCGGGCGCACTGCGGACCGTTTCGTGACCCGGGCGGACGGCCACTGGTTCCGCACCGGCGATCTGGTCCACCGGGACACCCACGGCGCGCTGCGCTTCCACGGCCGGGTCGACGACCAGATCAAGATCGGCGGGTTCCGGGTCGAGCTGCTCGAGGTCGACCACGTCCTGCGGACGGCCTGCGACTCGGCGGACGCGCTGACCGTGCCCTGGCCGGACGCCACCGCGCCGCGCTATCTGATCGCCGTGGTCACCCGCGGCGCCGGTCGCGGCCCGGACGCGATCCTCGAGGCCTGCGCCCGGACGCTGCCCCGCTACATGGTCCCGCGCCGGGTGGCCGTCCTCGACGAGATCCCCCGCAACCCGAACGGCAAGCTGGACCGCAAGGCGGCTGCCGCACTCCTCGAGAAGGGCCGACATGACGTCGTTCTCAGCTGACAGCCTCACCGCGGACGCCCTGCGGTGGGTGAACGAGCACCGCGTCGACCGGGAGACCGCCGACGTGCCGGTCCGCGCCGACACCGACCTGCTGGAGTTCGGTGTCCTCGACTCGCTGGGATTCATCCATCTGATGACGTTCCTGTCCGAGTCGTCCGGACGTACCGTCGATCTGGTCGACCTGGACGTCGACGACCTGGCCACCGTGGCCCGACTGTGCCGGGTCTACGCCGCCGCGGAGCCGGCCGATGCCCGCTGATCCGATCATCGACACCTACTCACGACGAGCTCACGACTATGCCGGCGCCGACAATCAGGCATCGTGCTGGGGGCTGGCGACCCGGGAGCTCTGGGCCCGGCTCGGCCCGCGCCCGCGTGACCGGACGATCGCCGACATCGGCTCCGGCGACGGCGCGGCGCTGCGCGAGATGCTCGGCCGGGCCGCCCCGCAGACCCGGCTGATCGGGGTGGAACCGGCTGCGGGCCTGCGGTCCATCGCCGCCGAACGCACCCGCGACCTGTCCGCGGTGGAGATCGTCGACGGCCGCTTCGAAGCGCTGCCGCTGCCGGCCGCGTCGGTCGACTACCTCTACAGCCTGATGGCGTTCCACTGGGTCACCGACCCGGCGGCCGGCGCCGCCGAGATCGGCCGGGTGCTGTCCCCGGACGGCCACGCCGACCTGTTCTTCATCGGACGGTTCAGTGGGCGCGAGTTCATCAAGGCCACCACCCCGGTCTTCCTGCGCCGGTTCGGTCCGGCACGGGTGTTCGCCGCGGCCGGGCTGCGCCGCCAGCTCACCCGGGAGGAGGCGGCCGCCGTCTTCACCGCGGCGATGCCGGACCGGCGTGTCACCGTCAGCGAGTGGTATGACACCCGCTACGACACCGTGGACGGGCACATGGCCTGGTGGGTCCGGATCGAGGGGCAGATGCTGGCGGCCGGCGGCGAGGACCGCGCGGACGCCGAGGCCGAGATCCGCTCCGCGATCGGCGGCCTCGCGACCCCCGCCGGCGTCCCCTACACGTTGCACCTGCTGCACGTCCGGGTCGAGGCGGAGAACGGGACGTCTTGACCATCCGGGTGGTGACCCACGAGGAGCGGTGGCGGCCCCTGGTGCGGGCCTTCAACGCCCGGATGACCGCGGCCGGGGCGACCGGTTTCTTCGAGGATCCGGTGCCGGACTGGCTCGCGCCGGCGCCGGGCAGCCCGACGCACCGGGAACTGTTCGTGGCGCTCGGTGCGGACGGCGAGGCGCACGGCGGATACGTCCTGCGCCACGAGCGGGTCCTCGTCGGCGGCGCGGAGCGGGCCGTCGGTTCGGTGCAGGGCCCCTACTCGGAGGGCGCTGCCGACAGCCGGCATGCCCGCACCTCGTTCTCGATCATCAAGGACATGATGCGCCGTCAGCCCCGGCTGTACGGCTGGGGGCTGGAGTCGCGACCGGAGATGCTCGACCTGTTCGGCATGTTCCGCTGGCGCTCGACGGCCGGACCGACCATGGTCTGGTGGGGCCCGCCCGCGCTGAGCCCCCGACGGCTCGCACCGGCCGGCGTCCGGACCAGCGTCGAACCGGACTTCGGCGACTGGACCGACACCCTGTGGACCCGGAACGCGCGGGAATACTCGTTCGTGGCCGGCCGGGACGCCGCCACCATGCGCGCGGTCTACCCGCCCGGTGATCACGGTTACCACCGCCTGGTGGTGCGCCGGGACGGCGAGGTGGCCGGCTGGGTGGTCACCGGGATCCGCCGCTTCCGCCGGCATCCGCGGTTCCGGTCGCTGCGGGTGGGCGTTCTCTGGGATGCATTCGCCGCCCCCTCGGACGCCGGGGCCGTCCTGTCCGCGGCGCACGCCTGGCTCGTCCGGGCCGGCGCGTCGGTGGTCCTCGCCTCGTTCATCGACGCACGCTGGAGTGAGCCGTTACGACAGCGAGGGTTCCGGCCCCGCGGCCGGGATCGCCACTTCCTGATGTCCCCCGCACTCGCCGCCGAGGTGGCGGAGGCAGGTTCGGAACGGGCCTTCCTGACCTTCGGGGACGCCGAGGGGCCCTGTGGCGCCCTCGGTCAGGAATTCTTCGCTATTGACCGGTAAATGTAGAATGTGTGTTTCTGCTTACGACCGAGCCACACCCGGAACCGGTGCTGTCACCAGACCGCCGGAACATGCTGCCCCCGCAGCGAAGGGAGCCCTGAGTCAGCAATGTGGACGAGCGAACACTCCGGTGAGGCGCCGGACCGGCGACCGCAGGCCGGCGGCCACATGATGTCGCCCCCGCGCCCGGTGCGGCTGCGCGCCACCGGAATCTCCAAGAAGTTCGGCCGCCGCCAGGTGCTGTCGAACGTGAATTTCGAGGTCCGTGCCGGCGAGGTGGCGGCCGTGATCGGCTCCAACGGCGCGGGCAAGTCGACCTTCCTCAACATCTGCGCCGGCCTGATCTCCCCCACCAGCGGCCAGGTCGAGGTGAACGGGTCCGTCGGTTACTGTCCGCAGGTCGGCGGCACCTTCGACTTCCTGCGGCCCAGCGAACACTTCGTCCTCTTCGGCCGCGGCGACGGGCTCAAACGCGGCGTCGCCCTGGCCCGGGGCAACGAGATGGCCGCCCTGCTCGGCTGGTCGCCGGACCCCAAGGTGCAGAGCCGCCACCTCTCCGGCGGCACCCGGCAGAAACTCAACGTCATCCTGTCGACTCTCGGTGGTCATGACATCCTGCTGCTCGACGAGCCCTATCAGGGATTCGACCGTGGCACCTACACCGACTTCTGGGAAGTCATCTGGCGGCTACGCGACTCCGGGCACACGATCGTCGTCATCACCCACATGCTCAACGCCATGGACAAGGTCGACCAGGTCCTGGACCTCACTCCGACCGGAAACGAGCGGAACCGATGACCAAGATGTTCACCGTCGCCGAGATGGTGCTGCGTGATCTGGCCCGCCGCCGGACCGTGCTGGGCCTGCTCTTCCTGTTGCCGCTCGGTTTCTATGCGGCCCGCCACGACCAGACCGGCCAGGCCATCCGGTTCGCCAGCCTAGGCCTGGGCTGGGGCGCCAGCACCGCCGGCCTCTTCTCCAGCAACTCGGCCAAATCCGTCGAGCCACGGCTGCGGCTGGTCGGTTACTCCTGGGTGACCCTGCTGGTGGGCCGGCTGGTCGCGCTGCTCCTGATCTCCTGGACGATCGCCGCTGCGTACTTCCTGCTCATCTACTTCGACCAGGACATCCAGCGCCCCGGCGCGCTGGCCGTCATGCTGGCCCTCACCGCGGCGATCGCGGTGCCGCTCGGCATGCTGATCGGCGCGCTGGTGCCGCGTGACCTGGAGGGCACCCTGGTGCTGATCGCCTTCGTCGGCGTCCAGATGGCGATCGACCCGGCGAAGGACTCGGCGAAGTACCTGCCCTTCTGGTCGTCCCGCGAGATCGGGACCTACATCGTCGACCCCGTGGGCGACGACTACCTGCAACGCGGTCTCCAGCACGGACTCGGCGTGACCGCCGGCCTGATCCTGTTCGCCGCCGTGGTGACCGCGATCCGGCTGCGCCGCCGCAAGCACATCCACGTGCTGACCCAGCCGGTCCCCGCGGGCACCCGCTGACCACACCACCCGGGGCCGCGTGCGGCACAGCGGTCATCGGGTCCGGTGCCCCAACGTCCAGGCCATCGTGGTGAGCGCCTGGCCCGCGTCGGCAGGCAGGCCGGCGTCGGCCAGGGCCGCCACCGACTCCTCGGTACGCTCGTCGATCACCCGCTCCACCTCGCGCAGGCTGCCGGTGTCCACGATCACCTGACGCAGTTCGGCCGCACCCGCATCGTCCAGATCCGGGTTGCCGTGCCAGCGGTCGAGCACCTCGAGCTGCGGGGCCGAGGCAGCCTGCCGGGTCATCGCCATCAGCACCGTCGACTTGCCGTCCCGCAGGTCGGTCATCGCCGACTTGCCGGTCTCCCCGTCGTCGCCGAAGACACCCAGGACGTCGTCCCGGAGCTGGAACGCGACACCGAGTGCGACACCGTACCGGGACAGGATGCCGAGGATCCTCTCATCGGCGCCGGCCAACCTCGCGCCGATCTGCAACGGCCGTTCCACCGTGTAGCGAGCGCTCTTCAACAGAAGGATCCGGTAACAGGCGGCCGGTTCGGCGACCACGGCCTCGCCACGGATGTCGAGGTACTGCCCGAGCAGCACCTCGGACCGCATCGCGCGGAAGGTCTCGAAGGCCGGCTGCATCCGTTCCGCCGGCAGTCCTGCGCTGTGGAAGAGCTGGTCGGCCCAGGTGAGACAGAGGTCGCCCCAGAGGATCGCGGCGCTGCGGCCGAACTGGGCCGCGTCGCCCCGCCAGCCGAGGCGATCGTGCTGCCCGGCCAGACTCACGTGCACCGTGGGCCGGCCCCGGCGGGTGTCGCTGCGGTCCATCACGTCGTCATGGATCAACGCGAATGCGTGGAACATCTCCAGAGCGGCCGCCACCGCGACGATGCCCGCGTCGGAGCCGCCCTCGGCGCTGCGCCAGCCCAGGTGGCAGAAGGTCGGCCGGACCCGTTTGCCGGAGCCGAGCAGAAACTCCTCCACCGTGTCCAGACCGTACCGCCAGCCCTCGTCGTCGCAGGTACGTCGGGCTCCCTCCAGGAAGCGGACGAAGACGTCGTCCACCTCCCGCCGGGCGACGTCCTGGCTGAGCACCAACGGGTCCGTGGCGACAGCTTCGTTCGTACTGGTCATTCCGTTCCTCCTCGTATGTCGCGGACCGGTGGCCGCTGGTCAGAAGTAGGCCGCGCGGTGCCGCAGGCTGCCCGCCGCGAAACCGGCCAGCCGCGCCGCGTACCGGATCCAGCGACGCCGCGGCATACCCCGGCGTGCCAGATCGGGCAGATGCCGGATCATCCAGAGCCAGCTCAGCAGCACCGCTCGCCACGGACGACGCCGGTAACCGGCGTTGCGGAAGGTGCGGTAGAGCAGCGCACCGGTCAAGCCGTAGGCCCACTTCTGCCGGGCCAAGCCGGGCAGGTCGGCCCGCAGGCGGTAGCCCATCCGGGCGGCCGGTGCGTAGACCAGCCGGTAGCCGGCGAGCTGCACCCGCCAGGACAGGTCGACGTCCTCGCCGGCCCCGCCGGCGAAGGTCTCGGCCCAGCCGCCCACCGCGGTCAGGACCGACCGGCGGATCCCGCAGTTCGCGCTGCGGGCGAAGGGGAGCGCCTCGCCCTGGTCCGGCAACTGGGCCGGCTCCTCACCGGCGAGGCCGGGATTGAGCACGGCGCACTCCACCCTGCCGCCGGCCATGTCGGCCTCGGCCAGGGCCGCGACCATCGCCGAGATCCAGCCGGGATCGGCGACGTCGTCCGCGTCACAGAACAGCACCAGAGCGCCGGCGCAGGCACGGACACCGGCATTGCGCGCGACTCCCGCGCTGCGGGCGCCGGGCGCGGCGATGGTACGCAGCGCCGGCAGCGACCGGCGCCGTTCCTCGACGACCGCCATGCTCCGGTCGGTGGATCCGTTGTCGACCACGACCAGTTCCCACCGTCCGGCGTAGTCCTGGGCGGCCAGGGCGGCGAGTTGCTCGCCGAGGGTCGAGGCGGCGTCGCGAACCGGCAGCACCACGCTGACCAGGAGCGGATCGCCCGTCTCCGCCGATGCCGGAACGGAACCAGCCGGCCGGCGAGTCACCAGCAGACGGGCTATGCCGGTGGCGCCGGCATCCCGGGCGAGCCGGCCGTCGGTCAGCGCGGCACGGCGTACCGCGGTGCCGGGTCGCGGCCGTCTGCCGGCCGGTGCGGTGACCGGTGGCAGATCGACCCGCTCGACGATCCCATCGGCCCGTACCGTCAGCACGCCCCAGCCGATGACGTCCGGCCCCTCCCCCGGCGCCGTCCCGGCCGCCGCGGCGACGGCCTCGAGCCACCCCGGGCCGGGCCGGTCGAGGTCGTCGAGGAACGCCACGAACTCGGCACCGGCGGCGGCGATCCCCCGGCCGGGCCGCGCCGCGACGACGTCCTCCGGCAACTCGTCCGGCCCGGCGGCGGACTCCACGATGATCCGGCCGGGGGCACGGGTCTGGGCACGCAGCGCCGTGACGACCGGGCGCCAGCCGCCGCGCGATGACACGACCACGTCCACGGCGGGTGTCCCCATCAGACGGCCTCGAGATCGAACGCCACGTCGTTGGCCGGTGCCACCAGCAGGTCGAGCAGTTCGGAGCGGCTCCGGGCACGTTTGCGGCGCTCCTCCATGGCGAGCATCCGGGCCGTGTACTCACGCCGGGCCGGCGAGCCGAAACCGGTTTCCGACGCCGACGTCAGCCCCTGCGGCCACACCCGGTAGCGGTACAGCAGCCGGCGGGTGCTGCGAATCCGGTAAAGCCGGGCCAGGCGGAGCTGGAAGTCGGTGTCCGCACCGAACACCGCCGTGCCGTCGAACCCGCCCAGCCGGTCGAACACCGAGCGGCGCACCACGGTCGTCGGGTGGTGCACCACGGTGGAGCGGCCCATCCGTACCCAGAGGTTGCCGTGCCGTGGGAACCGCCGGATCCCCTGTTCCCGGCCCTCCTCGTCGATCTGCGTGTAACCACAGCCCACCAGGTCGGCACGGCCACGCTCGAGCATCGCCACCTGAACCAGGAACCGGTCCGGCTCGCTCTCGTCGTCGGCGTCCTGGAAGCCGATGTACGGGCTCGTCACCCGGGGCAGCACGGCGTTCTTGATCCGGAGGTGGCCGACGTTGCGGCTGGTCCGCAGCACGGTGAGCCGGGGATCGCCGCGGAACGGCGCCAGCGCGCCGAGCCAGTCGTCCTCCGGGGAACAGTCGTCCACCACGATCAGCCGCAGGTCGCGGAACGACTGGGTGAGCACCGACCGTACCGCGGCGGGGAGATAGGCGGCACTGCGGAAGTGCGGGACGATCACGGTCAGCACGGGCGTTCCTCCTCGATTCCGTAAGCACCGGTCCCGAGCCCGGCCGGTGGGCGCGGACGGTCGGCGTGCCGGCGGTACCAGGACTCCAGCTGGACCATGGCCCACACCCGGCGGCCGTGGCGCTGCCCGGCGTCGAGTTCGCCGAGGAGGCGGCGAACCGCGTCCGGGCGGAACACTCCACGCCGGCGGGCCGTCGCGTCGGTGAGCAGGTCCCAGGCCAGCGGGCGCAGCGGGCCGCGGAGCCAGTCGTCCATCGGGATGCCGAAGCCGGCCTTCGGGCGCTCGGCGGCCCCCTCCGGCAGCCAGTCCCGCACCGCATGCTTGAGCAGGCGTTTCCCCACCCCGTCGGCGACCTTGTAAGACGCCGGGAGGCCGTCCGCCCAGGCCATCAGATCCTGGTCCAGCAACGGCGACCGGGCCTCCACGCCGTGCGCCATGGTGGCCAGGTCCATCTTGGGCAACAGATCACCGGCGAGGTAGGTGCGCTGGTCGACGGTGAGCATCCGGTCGATCAGCGGACGGCCGGCGGCCTCCGTCCAAGCGGTCCGCAGATGCCGCATCGGGTCCAGGGCGCCGACCCGGCGAGCGAACTCCGGCGTGTAGAGACCGGCCAGCCGGAACGGCTCGAACGCCGACATCAGGGCGGCGTACCGGTCGGCCGGGTCACGGCCGGCCAGCTCCAGGAACCGTCCGGCACGCCGGACCCGGGCGCCGCGGGTGGACAGTCCCATCGCGGCGCCGGCCCGGACCGCCAGGGCGCCGACCGGAGCCGGCAGCCGGAGCCGGGCGCCGGCCGCCATCAGGGCGTACCTGTCGTACCCGCCGAAGCACTCGTCACCGCCGTCGCCGTTGAGCACCACCGTCACGTGCCGGCTCGCCATCCGGGCCAGATAGAAGGTGGCGATCGCGGACGAGTCGGCGAACGGTTCGTCGAACTGCGCGCCGAGGTCCTCCAGCAGGGGCAGGACATCGGTTCCCAGCACCCACTCGTGGTGGTCGGTGCCGTACCGGCCGGCCACCGCCCGGGCGAAACGCCGCTCATCGGTGGCGGCGTCGTCGAAGCCGATCGTGAAGGTGGGCAGCGTGCCGTGCCCGGAGCGGACGGCCGCGGCGAGGACCGCGGAGGAGTCGACGCCACCGGAGAGCAGCAACCCGATCGGCCGTTCTCCGGTCAGCCGCATCCGGACCGCGGTCAGCAACCGGGTCCGCAGCTCCGCGGCCGCCTCGTCGAAGCCGACCGGTGACGGCCGCGCGACACCGAGCGTGTGGTAGCGGTGGTCGCGGATCAGCCCGCGTTCCCAGGTCAGCACCGAGCCGGGCGCCACTCGGCGCACATCACGCCAGACGGTGCCGGCGCCCGGGACGTACAGGCAGGCGAGGAAGCCGTGCACGGCCTCCGGGTCCACCTCGCGGGGGAAGGCCGGATCCGCGGCGAACGCCTTGAGCTCCGACGCGAACTGCAGTCCGCCCGGCACGCGGCGCCAGAACAGCGGCTTCTTGCCGACCCGGTCCCGGCCGAGCAGGAGCCGCCCGGCCACCGCGTCCCAGATCGCGAACGCGAACATCCCGTGCAGGTGGTGCACGAGAGCGTCGCCGTACTCCTCGTAGAGGTGGACCAGGCACTCGCCATCGCTGCCGGAGGCGAAGCGGTGGCCCCGAGCGGTCAGCTCGGCCCGGAGGTGCCCATGGTTGTAGATCTCGCCGTTGAGCACCGCCACCACGGCACGGTCCTCGCTGACCATCGGCTGGGCGCCGCCGGCCACGTCGACGATCGCGAGGCGCCGCATGCCCATCGCGATGCCGGCGCCCACATGCAGGCCGTCGCCGTCCGGGCCACGGTGCGCCAGCGCGGCCAGCATCGACCGGACGACGTCCGGATCGGGATCATCAGTCGTCGCCCACCCCGCTACACCGCACATCAGGGCTGTCCACCGGGCGGTGGTGGTCCGTCGTCCGGGAGCGCGAGCAGCACCGGCAGGCAACGGTCCAGCACGTCGTCGGCGTACCGGTCGATCATCGGGCGGACGTCGTGGGCGCACCAGAGCCCGGCGGGCGGGGTGGCGCGTTCCCGGGCCTCCTCGACCAGCGCGCGTAGCTCGGCCTCGGTCACCCGGCCGGTGCGCAGGAGATGGCCGAGGTTACCGGCCCGTTCCCCGTGCCTCTCGTAGTCGCGCAGGTCGTCCGCGATCGTGACGATCATGCCGAAGCCCCAGCCGAAGTCGGTCGCGGCGGCAGACGCGGCCGGGGTCCGGCCGGCCAGCGCGGCGAGGGTGCCGTAGAGGCTGAGGAAGCAGCCGCCGTAGGTCTCGGCGTGGGTGCGCCAGCTCGCCAGGCCGGCGGCCGGCTCACGTTTGGTCCTGAGCTGTCCCAGGCCGACAGTGACGAAGTTGGACTCCAGGACGGCGAGCACGGCGGCCGGGTCACCGGACCGTGCGGCGAGCCGGGACACCGCGCGTTGCTCCAGCAGCAGGCAGAGGCCCAGCTCGAAACGGTCGAAACCGCTGTCGTCGTCGAGGAGGTCGTCGAAGAGCTTCATCGCCGCGATGTGCATGCCGACCTCGACGGCGACCTCCCGGCGGAGGCGGTGCCCGGGCAGCCACATGGTCAGCAGGCTCGCGGCCCGCAGGTAGAGGCGGAGATCACCGACGTACCGGACCAGCTCCGGGGAGGCCTGGAACTCCCGCATGGTCTCCATCAGGACGCCACTCACGTAGCGGTGGCTGTCGTCGAGTTCCGCGGCCAGGTCGGCCGGCACGCCGGCGGGGACCCGGTAGGCGGCGGGGACACTCACCGCGCACGCGCCCGGTACGCCATCACGTCACCACTCACGAACAGGTCGACGTCCTGGCCGCCGAAATCGTCGATCATGTCCTGGCTGGACTGGGCGATCGCCTTGCCCGGCCCGTTGAGCGACGTATTGATCAACGCACCGACGCCGCTCATCTGATGGAACTCGCCGAGCAGGTCGTACAGGCGGGGGTGGTCGGCGGCGGTGAGCGTCTGCAACCGGCTGGTGCCGTCGACGTGCCGGGCCTCCGGGAACAGCCCCTCCCGCACGTCGTAGTTGAAAAGCATGTACGGCGAGGGGTGCTGACCGGGGAACAGCTCCACGAACGTGTCGTCGCGGATCACCGCGCCGAGCGGGCGGAACCATTCACGGCGCTTGAGCTCCTCGCTGAGGCGCTTGCGCATGCCGTCGGCGCTCGGATCACCGAGCAGCGAACGGTGCCCCAGCGCCCGGGGCCCGACCTCGGCGGCGCCCTCCAGGAAGGCCACCACACCACCGGTGGCCAGGGTACGGGCGGCGGCGCTCCCGTCGTACGCGATCGGAGTGAGGCCGGCGGCGGTCAGAGCCGCCGCCGAATCGCCGGTGTCCTCCGGCCGGCCGTTGACGTAGACCCCGAACGGCGCCACGTGCTGCCCCAGGACGTACTTCATCGCGTAGACGCCCGCGCCGATCGAGTGCCCGCTGTCCCCGCAGGCCGGTGGGATCGCGATGTCCCGGCCCAGGCGGCTGCGCAGCTCGGCGTTGGCGACGATGTTCAGGGCGCACCCGCCGCCGAGGGCGACGTCCACTCCGGCCGGCACCCCGGTCCAGCGGCTCAGCAACTCGAAGACCCGTTCGGTGAACAGGTCTTGGAAGGTGGCGATGACGTCGGCCATGGTCTGGAAGTCCCGGGCGAACTGCGGCCGTCCGGCGAGGTCGAGCTGAACGGCACGGGCCGCGGCCGGATCGTCCATGACGTCACCCCGGACACCGAGCAGCAGTTCGCGTACGTCGCCCCGGGGCCGGCCGTAACCGCCGAGGGCCATCACCTTGCCGGCCACGCTGGGGCTCTTGCCGAAGCCGAACAGGTAACCCAGCGCGCTCCAGCCGAAGCCGTTGCCGTACCAGGGCAACGGATCCTTCTCCAGCCAGCGCAGCATCCCCTGCTCGATCCGGAACAGGGAACTGCGGGTGATCTGACCCCGGCCCTCGTTGACCAGGACGACGCACCCCTCGGTATGCCCGGCGTAGTGCGCGGCGAGGGCGGCGTGCGAGACCTCGTGGGTGACGATCACGCAGTCCACCGGGTGTCCCAGCATCGTCGTGGTCGTCCGGAAGTGCGGGTTCCCGGCCTCGATCGAGGCGAGCGCCGCGTCGAGGTCGGGCAGGCCGAGCAGTGCGTGCGAGAACGGCGTGCTCACCGCTACCAGGTCGATGGCGGCCGGATCGATCGCCGCGGACCGCAACACGTACGCCAGGGCGTCGTCCACCCGGCCGTCGTGCTTGACCCGGCTGAGGCGTTCCGCCTCGATCGAGAAGCGCAGGACACCGTCCTCGAAGTAGGAGACGCCGGCGTCGTGGCCGAGTGAGTGGAGGGAGAGAACCTTCATGCTGACACCTCCGTCAGAGGGGAACCAGCGGCTCCCGGCGAGTCCGGTGCGACGTACTCGGCCCACTGCACCTGCCGTAGCGGGCAGCGGAACAGCCCGCGGAACCACAGCTCCGCGGCGGTACGGCCGAACCAGCAGAAATAGATCCACTTGATCGCGGACTTGGCCGCGCCGTGCCGCAGGCCGACGGAGCGGTCGAGATCGGTGAGCGGCCACATGCCGGAGAAGAGGATGCTCCGGAAGTAGTGGCGGGACACCGGGTAGGACCAGTCGGCCAGGTAGATGACATGGTTGAGCAGAAGCCGGCGGATGCGCCGGCCGGTCTGCCCGGCCGGGCCGGCCACCTCGTAGTGGCACCGGGCGTCGGGCACCAGCCGCAGGTGCCGCAGGGGGTCCGCGGCCTCCGGGTCGAGCAGCCGGAAGCAGACGTAGCCGTCGTCGCAGAGATAGCGATCGGGGATGCCGCCGCTGACCACCGCCCGTTCGACGAGCAGGCAACAGCCGTGCGGATAGTTGGTGGCGGTCGCGGTCAGCGCCTTGAGCCGGTGCAACAGGCGCGAGGTCGCGTACTTGCGGGCGTGCGGCACCTTGGTGCCGCCGACCGCACCCCGGCATCCGCCCCGGACGAAGTCCTCGATCATGGCGGCCAGACAGCCCGGCTCCAGGCGGATGTCGTCGTCGACCCAGCCGACCGCGGTGAGGTCGTACTCGTCGGCGACCGCGATGCCGGCGTTGAGCGTGGCGGGTTTACCCGGGCCGGGCAGGGACAGACCGATGAAGTGGACGGCATCGTGCCCCGCGGTCTCGGCGGCCAGCGACCGGAGGCGCCCGATCGCCTCGGCCTCCTCCTCCGGTCGCATCCACTGCATACCGACCATGACGATGACCTGCGCACCGGTCCCCACCGGCCCCGCGAACTGGGCCAGCACGTCGCGGAACCAGGAACGGTGGCCGGCCTCGTCGTACCGGCGCAGATGGGTGGGGAGGACGAAGGCGAAGCTCGGTGCGCCCGGCACGGCCGCCGGCGGGGCGGGCGGACGGGCCGTGGCCGTGCCGTCGGCGCCGAGGTAGACCACCGGGCGGCGCCAGGTGCCGCTGGGACGGTAGCCCCGGGAGATCCCGCGGCGCAGGCCGCGGAGCAGCGCGGGCTCACGAACGGCCATCGGCGCCCCCTCCCGTGCCGGCCGTCGTGCCGTCCAGGGCGGTCCGGAAGTCGCCGTCAGTGCCCCAGCTCACGCTGCGCCGCGGCCGCCCGGCCAGGCCGCGGAACGCCAGCGAGGCGACCACGACGCAGAACCAGGCGAGGTAGAGGGCCTTGATCAGCCATCGGATCAGACCACGGGCGATACCCCGCCGGCCGTCCCACGGGGCCACCGGCCAGAGGCCGTAGAACAGACAGCGGGTGGCGTACCAGTGCGCGGCCCGTACCGGATAGTCGGCCATCAGGACCACGTGGCTGTACATCGACCGGCGCAGCCGGATCAGGGTGTCCCCCGCCCGGCCGATCCGGCAGAACCCGCAGCGGGCCTCGCCGAAGACCTCGAAGTCGGCGGGGCCGCCGTCGGGTGCCCGTTCGAGCAGCTCGAAGAGCACGAATCCGTCGTCGGTGAGACAGCGCGGCGAGATGCCGCCGGCCACCACGTCGGCAGCCACCAGCATGCAGCCGGCAGCGGGGTACTCGTAGGGCGGCGCGGTGTGCGCCGAGACGTTGTCCATCACCCGGGCCGACGGGGTGGTGCTGACCTGCGCCACCTCGCTGGCGCCCACCGCACCCGTGCCGCCGCGCTCGAAGAACCGGGTGACCAGCCGCTCCAGGCAGTCCGGCGCCAGCTCGACGTCGTCGTCGACCCAGAGCCACCCGATGTAGCCGAGGCCGGCGGTCACCCGCAGCACGGCGTTCGTGGTGATCAGCTTGCCCCGGCCGGCCAGCGCGACGCCGGCCACCGTCAGCCCGGCCGGCACCCGGAGGTGACCGAGCAGGGTGGTGACCCGCTCGATCGCCCGCGCGTCGCCGTCCTCGGACTGCATGCCGATCCACACTGTCAGGGGCAACGCCGGATGCGCTGCCCGCACGGGCGCCAGCCGGTCCAGGACGTGCCACACCGCGGCGGCCTGCTCTTCCGGGCCGCACCGGTTCACGTACGTGGGAAGCAGCACCCCGAGTCCGCCGTGCGGAAGGCCGTCCGGCACTCCCGTCGTGACCGTCCCGCGGTGGACGACGGTGACCGCCCCGGCGGGCGGCCGGGCCGGCTCGTACCCCCGGGCGACCAGCCGTTGCAGAGTGGTCCGCCGGTCCCGGCGGGCCGTGCCGGCCTCAGAAGTCACGGTCGGTGTTGTTGTCGGACTTGGCCAGGCTCATCACGCCGGACGCGGTGTTGCGCCACTGTCCCGTGGTCGCGGCGTGGCCGAGCAGCGGCTTCGCCATCTGCCAGCGCAGGAAGAAGGAGCGGTACGCGTACCGTGCCCGCGCCTCGGCGTCCGGCACCAGGTGGTTGAGCCGGACGTTGAACTCACCCTTCACGAACCGGTCCCAGTAGTCGGCCGGGATGGCCCCCTCGGCGACGCACTCCTTGTGCAGCTGTGTCCCGGGCAGCGGGGTCGCGGTGTAGAAGCTCGCGTAGTCCAACGGAAGCCGGCACGCGAGGTCCACGGTGGACTGCAGCTGCTGCCTCGTCTCGCCGAGCCAGCCCACGATGAAGTAGCCGAAACCCTTGATCCCGGCGTCGAAGGCGGAGGTCACCGCCTTCTCGATCTTGCCGACGTTGCTCTCCTTGTTCATCCGCTGCAGGATCTCGCTGTCACCGTGCTCGATGCCGAACCGGAGCCGCTTGCAACCGGCGCCGGCCATGGCGGCGAGGAGTTTGTCCGGCACCAGGTCGACGCGGGTCGGCGCCTCCCAGCGGACCTTGAGCCCGGTCGACCTGATCAGCTCGCAGATCTCGTAGACCCGGCCGCGGTGGAGTGTGAACACGTCGTCGTAGAACATGATCTCGCGAACGCCGTACCGGTCGCGGAGCAGCGTCATCTCCCCGACGACGTCCTCCGGGCTGCGGTACATCGACTTCTTGTCGACCGCCTGCTTGAAGCAGAAGCTGCACTTGAACGGGCATCCCCGGCTGGAGATCATGGTGGCGAACGGCCGCGGCGCCATGATCGAGTAGTAGTTGTCCATCGGCAGGCCCTCGCGCTCCGGCCAGCCGACGTCCTCCAGGTTCACCATCGGGGCCGCGCCGCCGTCGAAGGTGCGGGTGACCAGCCCGCGGATGCCGTCCGGGTCGTCACCCTTCTCCAGTGCCTCGGCGAGATCGACCATGATGGTGATGCCCTCGCCGACGCCCACGTAGTCGAGGGACTCGTGGTAGAGGTTCTCCATGGCGTACACCTCGGTGTGCGGTCCGCCGAGGATCACCTTCGCACCCGTGCTCTTCGCGGCCTCGGCCGCCTCCAGCGCGCCGGGCAGCCCCGGAGTGGTGGTGCTGATCCCGACCAGGTCGGGCTGGAAATCGGCGAGCAGCTTGCGGAGCCCCTCACCGTCCAGGCCGAGGGCCGGGGTGTCGACCTGGATGACGTTGTGAAAACCCGCGCTCTGGAGCGCGGTGTGGATGTAGCCGAGGCCGAGGTGCGGCAGGACGCCGGCCCGGCGCTGGATCTGGCTGATCTGCCGGGTGTTGAGACAGAGGTCGTGGTGGCGTACCAGAGCGATGCGCAGCTTCCGCTTGCGCCATCGGGGTGTCGCCGACCGCTCCGGTGCCGCCGCGACCGCGCCCGTGCCGCAGGAGGCCCCGGTCGCCTGAGGATTGTTGAGGACCACGAGTTGTCTAGGCATGCTGATCCGTTCAGGTGAGGGTGAGTGTGCGGCCCGGAAGGCGGCCGGCCGAGCGGATCCGGTCGAGGGCCGCACGCCAGTCCGGGGTCTCGAGTGCGCCCGCGAAGATCACGTAGTCGGCGCCGGCCCCCAGGTAGGCATCCACCTGTTCCGGGGTCCGCACGCCGCCGCTGGCGAAGAGCAACTGTTCGGGCGCCAGCACCTCGCGGAAGATCTCGCAGGTTCGCGGGGTCACCCGGTCGTGGCGGGAGTAGAGGTAGACCATGTCGAAGCCGAAGTGACGGGCCTGCTCGGCGCAGGCCGTGACGGACTGCTCGTCCTGGGCGATCGGCCGGGTGCCCATCCGGGAGTAGGAGCGGTCGTCCGAGCCGAAGGTCAGCGCCGCGGACAGCAGCGGCTGGGGCGCCGGGGGCGCCGCGTTGCCCAGGGCGTACGTCTCCAGCAGGCTCTTCCACACGTAGTAGGGGTCGTCGGAGCCGAGCAGCGCTGGCAGCATGACACTGTCCGCCTCCGCCACGACCGGGAAGCCATGGCCGGGCGCCGGGGGGAAGTGCAGGATCGTCGGGATGTCCGTCGCGGCGCGCACCGCCGCCACGTACGCCGGCATGCGGGTGGCGAAGTCCTGGTAATCGGTGCTGGCCAGCAACAGCGCCGGCAGGCCCGCCGCGGTGACCGCGCGGGTCTTCTCGACCGCCTCCGCCACGTCGATCTTGAAAGGATCGATGACGTGGATGACATGGCCGCGGTGCGCCCGCAGATGCGCCAGCACATCCCGCCGGTACGCCCCGGCGGTCACGATCCGGCCCTGTCGGCGGCCACCTGAAGCGCCCGCAGGACCGTCGCCGTGGTGTGCAGCCCGAACGTGTCCCGGGCGATGGTGCCCAGGCAGGCTCGGCCGACGCCGTCGAACGACCAGTCCTCGTACGAGTCCGGATCGGTCTCCCAGGGCAGCACCATCCGCAACCGTGCCGACGGCTCCCAGGAGCCGTCCGGCCGCTGATGGCGGGCCAGCCACTCCGCGGCGGCCCGGATCCGGTCACCGCCGAAGCCGGGATCTCCCGCGGCGACGGTACGCAGAGCCAGGGCCGTGGCGAACGGCGAGCCCTCCGGGTGCAGGTGGTTCGTCACCGCGCCGTCCGGCCCGATACGGTCCGCCGCCCAGCGGGCCGCCTCCGCCCGGACCTGCTCGGTGCCCGGGACCGAGGCGAGGGACTCGACGGCCAGAGCGGTGCTCAGCTCGGCGTCGATCCACCAGTAGGCGGGCCAGTGACCGTCCGGAAGCCGGGCGGCGAGCAGCCCGGCGACCACGCGATCGCGTTCCGGCAGACGCTCGATCCCGGCGACGGCGGCGGTCACGCAGATGTGCCCGCCGCACCAGCCGTCCCAGGACGGCACGACCGGGTACCGGCCGAACGCGGCGACGGCCAGATCGAACACGTACGTCGAGACCAGTCCGTCGTCGTGCACGTGGGCGCTGAGGAACTCGCGGCCCCGTACCGCCCACGGCTCGTCCGCCCGGCCGGTGAGCTCGGCCAGGTGGAGGACCCATCCGGTGCTGTCGGCGTCCTCCGGAGCGACCTCGCTGTAGTTCCATCCGCCGTTGTCGTGCTGCTCGGGCACCAACAGGTCGACCGCCCGGCGCCCGGCGCGGACCGCCTCCTCGTCCGGCAGCCGGACGAGGACGCTCGCCACGTATGCGGTGATCCAGTCGTCGCTCGGGCCGAGCAGGTCGTAGTCGACCCACCGGCCGTCCGCCTCGCGGCGCCCGAGCAGGAAGTCGAGGCCGCGCCGGACCGCGGTCCCCTCGGCGATGTCGACGGTACTCTCCGTCACGATTGATTCCTCTCCTGTGCGCCGGCCGTCACCGTCAGGCCCCGCCGGTCCAGTAGTTGGCGCATGACGTTCTCGAGGCGCTCGACGGTGGCGTCCTGGTTCAGCACGGTCGAGGCGAAGGTCCGGGCGGCTCGCTTGCCGGCGGTGATCCGCGCCCGGTCGCCGAGCCACTCGTCCAGGTCGGCGATGAGCTCACCCGCGGTGGCCCGGCAGCGGCCCAGCCCGTACTCGTGGATCAGGCCGCCCACCCAGCCCTCCATGGGCAGACCGGATTCGAGCATCAGCACCGGGATGCCGAAGTGGGCCGCTTCCAGGGTGGTGTTCGGGCCGGCCTTCGAGATGAGCAGGGCGTGCTCGGCGGCGGCGGCACCCTCGATGTAGGCGAAGTACTCCCGCTGGGTGAGCCTGGTGTGGAAGCGCCACCGGGCCGCGTCGACGTTCCCCCTCACCTTGTCGATCAGGGCGGGGTCGTTGTAACCCACGAACACGACGTCGACGGCGGGGTGCCGTGCGGCCAGATGGTGCAGGATCCGGACGTAGTCGTCCCCACCCCGGTTGCTGAACACCACGATCTTGGGGCGAGGTTCCGGGCCGGCCGGCGCCGGCCAGCCGGACCGCTCGGCGGAGTCCGGTTCGGCGCTGACGAACGCGCCGAGATCGTGCCGGGCCACCAGGGGGCCGACCACGTGCACGGTGGCCGGGTCGGCGCCGCTCTCCGCGCAGAACCGCTCGCGGGTCCAGTCGAACGGAACCGTCATCGCGTCCAGGTCGACGCTGCGGTGGATGGGCAGGTCCAGCAGGCCGGGGTTGGTCACGTAGCTGACCACCGGGGCGTCCACAGCGGCCCCGGCCAGGGCGGCCTTGCAGAGCCGGGCGACGAACCCCTTGGTGCCGATGACCAGATCCGGCCGGGCCTGTTCGAGGGCGGCCCGCAGCCCGGCGACCCGGCCGGCCACCGGGCCGGACGGGCCGGCCTCGAACCGGGCCGGGTATGCCGCCTCGATCTCGGCCATCAGGGCGAGGTACCGCCGGCTGCGGGTCGCCGTGTCCGGTGAGTCCGCGGTGATCGCGGCGATCCGCGCGCCGTACTCGCCGATCCAGGGCAGAGTGGTCTCGGCCTCCCAGACGTCCACCCGATGACCGGGCAGACGTTCCCGCAGCACCCCGCCGAGCCGGGTGGCGGCCAGGAAATTGCCGAACTGGCCCCAGGTTCGCGGCGACACGATGACGATCCGTGGATCGGTCATGACACTTCCTCCATGATGGTGACGCGCATGTCCGGACGGGCGCCGGCCGCCGGGCCGGGAACCGCGTCCTGCCAGATCTGGAAGCAGAGCAGCGCCCACAGCTTCCGGGCGTGATCCGACCGGCCGCTCAGGTGCTCGCCGATCAGCCCCGCTACGGTGTCCGCGCGGAACAGCCCGTGCCGGTCGAGCCGCTCCCGGCTGAGCGTCTCCAGCAGCAGCGGGCGCAACTCGCCGATCAGCAGCGTGCCGATCGGCGCCCGGAACCCGGTCTTCGGCCCGTACGCGACGGCGGCCGGCAGCATCCGGGCGGCGATCCGGCGCAGCGGGTGCTTGCCGGTGAACCGGCGCATCTTGCGGCCGGCCGGCAGACTCGCGCAGAAGTCCACGACCGCCTCGTCCAGGAACGGCGACCGCGCCTCGATCGAGACGAGCATCGACGCGCGGTCCACCTTGGTGAGGATCACGTCGCTCAGGAAGTGCGCAATGATGCCGAGCTGGCTGCGTTCGAGCGAGCCCAGCCCCGGATGCCCGGCCACCGCCGCGTCGACCCGGGCGAACGGCCGGCCGGTCACCGGCACGGTGAGGATCCGTGCCGTCTCACTCGGCGCGAACGGCGCCCCGGCCAGCAGGAACCGTCGCTGCGGCGGGCAGCCCAGGGCCTGGCCGAGCCGCCGGGCCACGGTCGTCGCCGGCAGGTTCCCGTGCCGTACCGGCAGGCGGCCCAGAGCGGCGGCCGGCCAGGCGGCCATGGGACCGGGCAGGGAGTCCAGCAGGCCCAGGAGCCTCTCGGCCTGGAAGTAGCGGTAACCGAGAAGCACCTCGTCGGCGCCGTCGCCGGTGAGCACCCCGCGTACCTGACGGCCGGCGAGCTGACAGGCGAGCACGGTCGGCAGCAGTGACGAGTCGGCCAGCGGTTCGTCGACCCGGTCGTACCAGGTGGTCAGCCCGTCCACCAGGTCCGCGGGGCCGAGCCGCCGATGGTGGTGCTCGGTGCCGAGGTGGCGGGCGACGGCCGCCGCGGCGTCGCTCTCGTCGAAGGCCGGATCGGTGAACCCGACCGAGAAGGTGGCCGGGGCACGCCCGGTGACCTGCTTGGCCAGCGCCGCCACCACGCTCGAGTCGAGACCGCCGCTGAGCAGGACACCGAACGGTGACGTGGTGTTCTCGACGCGCCGGGCGACCGCGGCGCGCAACACGGCCTCCAGGCCGGTCTCGGCACCGGCGGCCGAGCGCCGGTCCCTCTCGGCGGGCAGCGTGGGCTTCCAGAAGACGACGGTACGGGCGGAGCCCGCGGACCATTCCAGGTAGGTGCCCGGAGGAACCTTGCGCACGCCGGCCAGCACCGTGGACGGCGCCGGGAACGCCTGCAGGACGAGGTAGTCGGCGACCGCCTGATGATCCAGGCCGGTGGGACACCGCGGGTGCCGGCGCAGCGCCCCGAGCTCGGAGGCGAACACCAGACCGGCGCCGTCCGGGAAGTAGTAGAGCGGTTTCTTGCCGAGCGGGTCGCGGGCCAGCAGGATCCTGCCGTCGCGCCGGTCGTGGACGGCGAACGCGTACATCCCGCGGATCCGTCGCAGCGCGCCGGCGCCCTCGCGTTCCAGCAGTTCGGCGAGGACCTCGGTGTCGGAGCCGGTCCGGAGGGCAACTCCCGCGGCCAGCAGTTCCCGGCGCAGCTCGGCGACGTTGTAGATCTCCCCGTTGAACACCAGCGCGGTGTGGCCGGAGATGGTGATCATCGGCTGCCGTCCACCGGCCGGATCGGTGAACGGCAGAGCGCAGTGCCCCAGCACGACCGCGCCGTGCCTGCCGATCGCCGCACCGTCCGGTCCGCGGTGACGCAGCGCCGAGAGCATCTCCCGGGCGAGGTCCTGCCCCTGCCGAACGCCGAAACCGACGTGGCTGAATCCTGCGAATCCACACATGCCGCGTCCTTGATCTGAGCGGTTCCACCGGTGCGGCGGCGCCGGGCCGGCCCTGTTCCCTGGCTGGTCGTGGAAATCGGTCGTGACGTGGTCAGGCGCCGATCTCGGCCAGCTGCCGACGGCGGGCCTCGATGCTCCGGCGCAGACCCTCGGCGAGATCGGTCGTCGCCCGGAATCCGAGCGAGTCGGCGGTCCGGCTGACATCGGCCAGGGTGAAGCCGACGTCACCGGCCTTGCGGTCCTGGTGGACCACCTGTGGAGCGCTGCCCGCCAGCGTCGAGACCAGGGAGATCAGCTCACCGACCGAGACGTTGCGACCGGTGCCCAGGTTGAACGTGCCGCTGTCGACCGGCGCGTCCATGGCCCGGCTGACCGCCCGCACCACGTCGTCGACGTAGATGAAGTCGCGGCGCGCCCCGCCATCGCCGTAGATGGCGATCTCGGATCCGGTGAGCGCCGCGGTGATCAGGCGATGGATCAGCATGTCCGGCCGTTGGCCAGGCCCGTAGACCGTGAAGAAGCGCAGGGCGACGGTGGAGAGTCGGCTGCCGGGACGACGCGCGTAGGCCAGCGCCAGTTGCTCGGCGGCCAGCTTGGTGACCGCGTACGGCGAGGCCGGCGCGGGTGTCCTGCTCTCCGCCATGGGCAGCCCGGCGACCTCGCCGTAGACCGACGACGACGAAGCGATCACCAGGCGCGCCACACCCGCGGCGTGGCAGGCCTCCAGGAGCCGGCGGGTGACCAGCAGATTGCATTCGACATAGTCGTCGAACTCCCGCCAGGAGGGCCGCACGCCCGGGATCGCCGCCAGGTGGACCACCGTCGAGACGCCCTCGAGCAGGGGGGCGAGGGGGATCGAGCGAAGATCGCCGACGACCTGACGGACCCGGGCGCCGTGGTCGGCGACGGCTGGATCGCGCCGGTCGACCCCGGTCACCCGCCGACCGCCGGCCGCCAGGTGACCCAGCAGATGACTGCCGATGAAACCCGCCGATCCGGTGACCAGCACTCCTCCGGCGACCTGTGGATCCGCCATGACACACGTCCCCTCCCCGCTCATTGCGGAGCGTCTCGGAGGGCAGGCATGACCGGTCGACCGGCGCGCTGACAATCGCAGCCACATTGACCTGGATTAATTCGATGGAGATGAAACATCTCCCTGCCCCGTGTAGAGATGATCTATTGCTTGTCTACAGTAGAAGACCGTGTTGCGTCTACCCTGATTCGCCGAGAAAAGCGCATTGGCACTGATCGGAGAGCCGACGAAGAGCGTCGCGGGACGCTATTGATCCACAACGGAGGGTGCCCCCCACGGTGACGGCAACCGTGATACGGTCGGAACCGCCAGGGCGCCTCCAACCATCATGAGCTGCTAAGGCTTGCGAATTTCCGAGACTACGAGGGCACTGACGGCGCAGCGGCAACGAGGCCGCGACTCCGGGACAGCGCTCCCAACCTTCTCGATCAACGGGCAGCGAGCCGGCATTTTCAGGAATCTGAGATGTTGCTGAATCCAGATATTGCGCGCTCCGGCGCCTCCCTTCTGAAATAGGTGACGTGAAGCAGAGATCATCTACTTCGGCGCACCGCTCGGCCTCCGCTCCATTCTTTCGCGATCATTTCCGGATCAACCGCGGGCAGATCTTCCTGCTCGGCCTTCTCCTACCGTTCGACATCGCCCGGCAGCTGCTCACGCCGGAGATCCTGCGCCGCTTCATCGACGCGGGCGCCACCGGCCGGGCCGGGCACCTGGTGATGATCTATTTCGCCCTCGTGCTGATCGGCCTGGGCACCACGGTGCTGCTGACGAACGTGAGCACCCGGCTGGCGTGGACGTCGACGAACGCCCTCCGGGACCGGATGATCCACGGGATGCTGCGCCGCCCGGCGTCGTTCTTCCAGAGAGCCGCCCCGGGCGAGCTGGTCGACCGGATGGACAACGACGCCACCCGGCTCGGGTCGATGCTCTCCCATCTCCTGCTCGACCTCGCCGCACAGACGCTGCTCGCCGCCGGGGTCGTGGCGGCGATGTTCCACCTGGACTGGCGATTCGGCGCCCTCTTCCTCCCGTTCGCGGTGGCCATGATCGTCCTGCTCCGCCGGCAGACCGGCCGGGTGCTGCCCTTCCTCGACGCCCAGCGGGACACCGAGGCACACATCCTGGCCACCGTCGACGAGTGGTCCGCCGGGGCCGAGGACCTGCGGGCCGCCGGCGCGACTCGGCACGTCCGCCGGATCCTCTGGCAGCTCGCCCGCCGGGAACACCGCACCGGCCGGCAGGCCGCCGCCGCCGGCACCCGCTGGCCCGCGACCGTGCAGGCCCTCTCCGTCATCAGCATCCTGCTCGCGCTGGCACTGGGAGTCGGCCTGCACCGGTCCGGCGCCGCCACGGTCGGCACCGTCTTCGCCGCCCTCAGCTACGCCACGCTCATCCGGTTCCCGCTGGCCCAGATCGCCTCCCGGATACAGGAGGCGCAGGCCGCCGTCGTCAGCCTGCGCCGGGTCCGGGAGATGCTCCACGACGATCCGGGACCCGGCACGCTTGCGGAGGGCGGCACGCTCAGCCCGGAAGGCCGGCACGACCTGGTCTTCGACCAGGTCACCTTCGCCTACGACGACGGCCCCGTGGTCCTGGACGACGTCTCCTTCCGGCTGCCGGCCGGCGCCACGCTGGGCCTGGTCGGGCGGACCGGAAGCGGCAAGTCGACGCTCGTCGGCCTCGCCTTCCGCAGCTTCGACCCGGCACACGGCCGGGTGCTGATCGGCGGGCACGACCTGCGGTCCCTCGACCGGGCCGCGCTGCGCCGCTCGGTGGCGTACATCCCTCAGGGCATCACTCTCTTCGGCGCCACCCTGCGCGACAACCTCACGTTGTTCGCCCCCGGTCACGCCGACGACGTGCTCCTGAACGCGCTGCGCGAGGCCGGGCTCGGCACCCTGGCCGAGACGTTGCCGGACGGTCTGGACACCAGGCTCGACGCGTCGTGGACCGGCCTCTCCACCGGGCAGGGACAGATGCTCAACCTGGCCCGCGCCTTCCTGACCGACCCGGCCGTCGTCCTGCTGGACGAACCGTCCTCGCAGATCGACCCACACACCGAGCAGGCGCTGCGTACGGCCCTGACCCGCTTCGCTCGCGACCGCACCGCGATCATCGTGACACACCGGCTGGAGACCCTGGACGAGGCCGACCACATCCTGGTCCTCGACGAGGGCCGGGTCCTCGAATACGGCCGCCGCGCCGACCTGCTCGCCGCAACCGGCTCGGTGTTCGCCGGGCTGTCCGCCGAGGCGCCCGCCGGATCGTCGCCCGAACCGCTCACCGGGCCCGCCGCCGACGGAAGGCCCGGCACGTGACGACGCTGCGGCGCTTCACCCGGCTGATGCGCGGGCAGATGCGGGACTACCTGCTGCTGACCGGCGGCTGGTCGTTGCTGCGCGTCGGCACTCTCGTCGTGGGCCTGCTGTTGCAGCGCACCTTCGACGTGATCTCCGGGGAGAGCACGGCCGGGCTGAACGCCTGGAGCCTGATCGCCGCGATCGGCGGGGTGGAGGCGGCCCGCCAGCTCCTGCAGTTCACCACGGTCATCTCCCGGTGGGAGCCGGACATCGTGTTCCGGACCCGCGCCCTGCTGCGCGACCGGCTGCTGACCGGGCGGCTCCGGTCCCCGGCCGGCGAGGACCAGGTCCTCACCACCATGGGCACCGACGTCGAGGAGGTGAGCACGTTCGCCGCGTGGTCGCCGGCGAACCTCGCCCGATGGTTGTTCGCCGTCGTCGCGATCGCGATCCTGATGTCCGTCGACGTCGTTCTGGCCTCGTCCGTGCTCGGGCTCCTGCTGCTGCTCTCCGTGGCGGTCCGCCTCCTGCACGGCCGGTACCGCCGGTACCGGCTGGACGCCGTGAAGGCGGCCGCCGCGGTCCGCGACGCCCTCCGGGACGCCGTCGCCGGCGCGGCGGTGATCCAGGCCGCTCACGCGGAAGACCACGTCGGCACCCATCTGCACCGGCTCGGGGAGGCACGGCGCCGGGCTGTCGTGGCCGAGGAGACGTACGCGTCGCTGCAACAGAGCACCATCGCGAACGTGGCGCCGCTCGGCACCGGCCTCGTGCTCCTGGCCGCCTCCCGAGGGCTGGCCGACGGCACCCTCACCGTCGGTGACATCGCGCTCTTCGGTTACTACCTGCAGATGCTCACCGAGGCTCTGGCGTCGCTCGGCCTGCTCGTGGTCCGGCTGCAACGGCTGGGCATCGCGCTGGACCGGATGCACCGGAACAACCCACACGGCATCACCGGCCACCGGGTCCGGCTCGACGACGACGAGCCGCCCGCGTCGCCCGGCGCCACCGAAGACGACGTGGACAGCCACGGACCGGAGGAGTTGCGCTCGTTGTCCGTACGATCGCTGTCTCTGCGGCCCGGCGCCGGGACACCCGGAGTGAGCCGGGTGTCCTTCGAGGTACGCCCCGGGTCGCTGACCGTGATCACCGGCCGGGTCGGCGCCGGGAAGACCACGCTGATCCGTGCGGTTCTCGGACTGGCGGGCCCGGTCGACGGGGAGATCCGGTGGAACGGCGCGGTGGTCCCCGCCGGTGTCCTGGCACCGCCCCGGTGCGCCTACGTGCCGCAGGTGCCCCGGCTGTTCCGCGGCACTCTGCGGGAGAACATCCTGCTCGGCGCGGACGCCACCGAACAGGGGCTGGTGGAGGCCGTCCGTCTCGCCCGGCTGGAGGCGGACCTGCGGACCATGCCGGACGGCCTCGGCACGGCGGTCGGCGCCGGAGGGCTGAGGCTGTCCGGCGGGCAGGTGCAGCGGGTGGCGATCGCCCGGGCCCTCGTCCGCCGGCCCGCCGTGCTCGTCCTCGACGACGGCTCCAGCTCTCTCGACGCCCGTACGGAACGCGAGCTCTTCGACGAGGTACGCCGGGACGGCCTCACCGTGATCGCGGTGTCGCACCGCCGGCATCTGCTCGAGTCGGCCGACCTGATCGTGGTTCTCGGCGAGGGACGGATGACCGGCGCGGGCTCTCTGACCGAGCTGCTGACGAGCAACGCCGAGATGCGCGAGCTGTGGGCCGCCTATGCCGGGCGGGGCACCTGACCGGAGTGTTCCCGTCCCGCTCCGGCCAGCAGCTCGGAGACGGTGACCAGGGTGAACCCGCGCTCCAGGAGCCCGTCCACGATGGCCGGCAGGGCGGCGCGGGCGGCGGTGTTGGCCGAGTCCATCGGATGCAGCAGGATGATCGAGCCGGGCCGCGCTCCGGCCAGGGCGCGTTCCACGATCGTCGCCGCGTCCGTGGTCGCCGCCGGGTATGTCTCCGGTTCGACGTCCCAGGTGATCATCGGACGGCCGGTCCGGTGCAGGAGGCGGGGCAGGCCGAACAGTTTCGCGCAGCACGGCGGCCGGAACAGGACCGGGCCGGTCTGCCCGGCCCGGCGGAGGGCCTCGTCGGTGCGCTCGACCTCGGCCCTGATCGCCGCCCCCCGCATGAAGACCAGCCGCCGATGGGTGTAACCGTGGTTGGCCAGCTCGTGCCCGCCGGCCCGGATCGCGGCGACGAGATCGGGATGGGCGTCGACGTCCCGGCCGACGAGGAAGAAGGTCGCCGGCGCCCGCCGCTGTTCGAGGATCTGGAGGATCTCCCGGCAGTGCTGCGGGTAGGGGCCGTCGTCCAGCGTCAGGGCGACCACCGGGCGGGTGGTGGGGACTCGGCGCACGGCCCGGCCGAACAGGTGCCACCGGCGCGACTTCACCAGCTCCCGGAACGCACCGGCGGCGACCGCCGCACCACCCAGGACCACGATCACGGCAAGGAGGATTGTCGCTGCGATCCGCATGCCCCGACGGTATTCCATGATGGACGGACGGTGGGGTCAGTCGCCGGCCAGATCGCGGCGGATGAACCACGCGGCGGCCAGGAGCGCCACCACCGTCCAGGCGGCCAGCACCACCAGGCCCTGGGAGTCACCGGAGGCAGCCCGCAGGGCGCCGGAGAAGGGCAGCGGCCCCTCCAGCTTGCCGAGCAGTCCCTCGACGAACAGCAGCCACCCCGCATAACCGGCCAGGAGCCAGAGCGGGCGCCGGACGACCGTCGCGTTGGCGACCCCGAAGGTGGCCAGGAGCGGGATCGCCGCCAGCGTGGCCGGAAAGTGCGATATCTCGCCCCCGAGAAACACCGCGACACCGCTCACCGCGGTGAGCGCCAGTCCGAGGAGCGCCGCCGTCACGCACTGCGCCGCCAGCACACGCCCTCGGTGCGGCTCGCCGAGGAACAGCAGGACCGAGGTGCGGTGCTGGTAATGCTGGCCGGTGCTGAGAACCGCCACCCCGAAGGCGCCCAGACACGAGAACAGGGCCCAGAAGTCCTGGCTCAGCAGACCCATCCCGGCGCCCAGGACCGTGGCGGCCGCCATCGACATCCAGGAGGACCGAATGGTCAGGTTGCGGTGCAGCTCACTGCGCAGGACGGCTATCACCGGGCACCCGCCACCTGCAGGAAGATCTCCTCGAGCCGGGGCCGCTCGATGGTCAGCTCGAAGACCGGGACCTGCGCGTGCAGGGCGATGCCGCCGGCGTCCTCAGGGCTGAGTCCCTCCACGAGCAACGCCGTCCCGTCGGTCGTGACCCGGGCGCCGTGCCGCTCGAACGCGTGCCACAACCGGCGTGGATCACCACCACGGATCCGCAGGCGGCCGGCGCCGGAGAGTTCGGCGAGCGGCGCGGCCAGGCGGACCTCACCGAGCGCGATGATCACCACGTCGACGACCAGCTGCTGCAACTCGGCGAGGAGGTGACTGGAGATGAGCACCGTTCCGCCGGCCGCGGCCCGGCGCCACAACAGATCACGCAGCCAGGCCATGCCGGACGGGTCCAGGCCGTTCGCCGGCTCGTCGAGCACCAGGATCCCCGGGTCGCCGAGCAGCGCGGTCGCCACCGCGAGGCGCTGACGCATGCCGAGCGAGTAGTCGCCGGTACGCCTGCCCGCCGCGTCGGCGAGGCCGACCTCCTCGATCAGCTGGGCGGCCCGCCGCCGGGACGCCCCACACAGCAGCGCATGGGTGACCAGGTGCTGGTAACCGGTCTGACCGGGGTTGCTCAGACCCTGCTCCAGCACCGCGCCGACCTGTCGCACCGGGTGGACGAGGTCGCGGTAGGGCACTCCGTTGAGGAGGGCCGACCCGCTGGTGGGCCGGGTCAGCCCGAGCAGCATCCGCAGTGTGGTGGTCTTGCCCGAGCCGTTGAGGCCGAGCAGGCCGGTGATCCGGCCCGGAGCGGCGCTGAACGTCACGTCGCGGACCGCGTCGATCCGGCCGTAGGTCTTCGTCAGGTTCTCCACTCGGATCATCGGCATCCATTATCCCCGAATCCGCTCCGGCGGTGGGGGCCGATGCCGCTGACCGGCCTTGACAAGATCCCCCGCACACCGTCCACAATGGCGCGATGCAGAGCCTGCTCGCCGGCGCCCGCCTCCTCGCGGTGGTGGCGCACTACGACGACGAGGCCCTGTTCTGCGGCGGCCTGCTGACCACCCTCCGCCCGTCCCTCCGCGAGCTGACGGTCGCCGTGGTCACCGGCATCGAGACGACGAGCGCCCCTCGCGAGGTCCCGCCGGTTCCCAGCCCGGCGGAGGCCGAGCGGCGCCGATTGCGCCTGGACGCCTTCGCCGCAGTGTGCGCCCGGCTGGCGGCCACGCCCGTCGAGCTGCGCCTGCCGAACCTGCCGCAATCCGCTCGGCGCGACGACCCCGCCTACCGGCGACGCGTCTCCGAGATCGGCGACGCGCTGGAGCGGGCCGGCCTCACCCGGAACGGCGACACTGTTCTCACCCACGGCCGGGACGGGGAGTACGGGCACCCGCAACACTCCTGCACCCACGACGCGGTCGCCGCGGCCGTCCCCTCGTCCTCGTGGCGGACCGTTCTGACGTTCGGCGGCCCGCACCGCCACGACCACGAGTTCCACTTCGACACCACCGGCAAGACGAAACTGATCGATCTCTATCGAGACCAGGGGTTCCGTGGGCGCTGGGAGCCCGAACGGGACGCGCGCCTGCGGACCTGGACGGCCGGGACCGAGTGGTTCTGCCGCCTGCCGGTCTGACCCGTTCCCCGATCGAGGAGTGCCACGTCGTGGAAGAGACCCCGGACGACACCGTGCGCTGTCGCCCCACCGTCGACACATCGGTCCGCTACCTGGTGACGGGTGTCGCGGGCTTCATCGGTTCGCAACTGCTGCAACGGCTGCTCGCCGCCGGCGCCGAGGTGGTCGGGCTGGACGACCTCAGCACCGGAAAGATGTCCAACCTCGACGAGGTCCGCGCCCTGTCCGGGACGAACTGGAGCAACTTCCGCCTGGTCCGCGGCGACATCCGGTCGGCGGCCGATCGGGCGGAGGCGTTCCGCGACGTCCAGGTGGTCCTGCACCAGGCCGCGCTGAACTCCGTTCCCCGGTCTCTGGTGACCCCGGTGGAGGTCGCCGACGTCAACACCATGGGAACGCTGGGCATGCTGCGGTCGGCGGCCGAGGCGGAGGTACAGAGCTTCGTCTACGCCAGTTCCAGCTCCGTCTACGGCGACGTGTCCGATCCGCTGCGCATCGAGTCGGAGCTGGGACGGCCGCTGTCGCCGTACGCCGCCAGCAAGCGGTCCGCCGAGGCCTTCGCCGGGAGCTTCGCCTCCCTGGGAAAGATGTCCATCACCGGACTGAGGTACTTCAACGTCTACGGCGCCCGGCAGAACGCGGCCGGCCCCTACTCGGCGGTCATCCCCCGCTGGATCGCCCGGCTCGCCGGCGGCGGCCGGCCCGACATATACGGCACGGGTCTGCAGGCCCGCGACTTCACCCATGTCGACGATGTGGTGGACGCCAACCTCCGTGCCGCCGCCGCGTCCTTCGCCACCCCGTTGGCCCTCAACGTCGCCACCGGCGCCATGACCACGATCACGGACTTGTTCGGCCTACTCAGAGAGCTGGTCGCCGAGGTTCGAGAGGATCCGCTCATCCGGAACGTCCAGCCGAACCACCTGCCGGCCCGTGACGGTGACGTGCTGTCCGCGGTCGCGTCCCTGACCCTGAGCCACGAGAAGATCGGGTACGCGCCCCGGGTCGCCCTGGCCGACGGGCTCCGGCAGGTCGTGCCGTGGCACGTGGCCGAATACGATCGCCGCTCCCGGGAACCGGACGGCGTCTCCGCCTGAGCGGTCTCCGTCGCCGATGCGCCAGGTGTCGGATGAGCCGGGTGGTGGGCACTATGCTCCGCGCGTACCCATCGATCGATGAAGGGGAATCCCGTGCCGGAGCCTCGCCGCACCGCCCTGGCCACCGCGTTGTTCGCGGCCCTGACCCTGTCCGCGGGGTGCGAGGTCGACATCGATCCCGGCGCGATCCCGGTGCCGGTGAGCATCGCGCCGATCCCGTCCGCGTCGGCGGGCCAGCCGAAGTACGTGTGCACCGCCATCTACAAGATCCTCACCGACGGCGCGGTCCGCCTCGCCACCGACGACAGGGACCGCCTGCGCGACGCCTTCACCACCATGTCCACCGCGGTCGCCGCCGCCGGCCGGGTCAGCACCGAGCCGGCCCAGCGCGACGCCGCCACCGCGATCAGCGAAAGCCTGTCCCGCGGCGCGCAGAGCCCCGACCCGGTGGCCTACCGCGACGGCGAGTTCGCGACGATCGGCCAGAGGCTGGACGACACCTGCGTCTAGACACGTTTCGCAGTCAGGGTCTGCCTCTGTGGTGATTTCGGGCGCTCAGCACGCCCGAATTCACCACACCGCCACGGGTGTGACCGAACACCTCGTCGGCAGGACGACGATGCTGTACGGCGACGTCCGCATCGGTCCCGGCAGCATCATCGTTCGGGGTGCCGACCCACCGCTACCCAAGGCATCTCAGCCCCCGAAGCCCCGGCGATCACGCCACCCGCGGGGTTGAACCGGCAGGTTCGCAACGATCGGGCCGCAACGGGACGGTACCGGGACGTAGGCTCGGCCATATGATCGATAGGCAGGTTCGGATCGGGCTGCAGCTGCAGCCGCAGCACATGGACTACGCGACCATCCGTCGCACCGCGTCCGAGGCCGAGGACCTCGGCGTCGATGTGCTGTTCAACTGGGACCACTTCTATCCGCTGTACGGGGAAGCCGACGGCCTGCACTTCGAGTGCTGGACGATGCTCGCCGCCTGGGCCGAGTCGACGTCACGGGTGGAGATCGGCGCCCTGGTCTCCTGCAACAGCTACCGCAACCCGGAACTGCTCGCCGACATGGCCCGCACCGTCGACCACATCTCCGACGGGCGCCTCATCCTCGGCATCGGCTCCGGCTGGTTCGAACGCGACTACACCGAATACGGCTACGAGTTCGGCACCGCCGGCAGCCGCCTCGACGACCTCGCCGTCTCACTGCCGCGCATCGAATCCCGCTGGAAGAAGCTGAACCCGCCGCCCACCCGCGACATCCCGGTCCTCATCGGCGGAGGCGGCGAGAAGAAGACCCTGCGCCTCGTCGCCAAACACGCCAACATCTGGCACAGCTTCGCCGACGTCGAAACCCTCAAACACAAACTCGGCGTGCTGCACGGCCACTGCTCCGATCTGGGCCGCGACCCGTCCGAGATCGAAGTCTCCGTCGTCGGCAAGCCGGAGTCACGCGACGAGATGTACGCCCTCGGCGCCCGCCTCTTCACCGTCAGCACCGGCGGCCCCACCCCCGACCTCACCGAACTCCGCGAATTCATCACCTGGCGCGACAAGCTCAACGCCTGAACGGTCGGCGCGGACGACGGTGGGGCGACGGCCGTCGTCCGCGATCACGTGACGCGTGGCTCCGGCGGCGCCTCCATCGGCCGGTCGAAGTCGGTGCCCGTCTGATCGCACATCCACCGGCCCCCCGCGTGGAGTTGGCGCCCGACGGCCGCCGTCTCCCGGCCGAGGGGTGTGAGCAGGTAGCCGGTGTCCTTGTGCACCAAGTGCAGGAGCCGTTCCTGGTCACGCGCTGGGGCAACGTGCCGATCAACGGTGAGATCCGTGGCTGGTCCGCCACGGATCCACCGGCCGACTGGGCCGAGCGCCTGCAACGCCGGCAGGTTTTCCACGAGGTACGCACCGCCGCCGCCATCGGCGCGTTCATCGTCCTGCTGCTGGTGACCGCGAGCGTGCGGGGCGCCGTTCCCGCGACCACGGAAGCCCGCGACAGCGCCGCATGACCAGATCCCCCTGGGCGATTCCCGGATTCCGGCCTCTCGACCGGACCACTCGGCGGCGGGGCGAGAACGAGATCCGGCAGAGATCGATTTCGACGGAGAGGGGTGCGGTCGGCTTCACGACACCGGTGAAGACATCGCGGCGTACCCCGGTCGAGGCGCTGTCGTGCCGCGGCCTGATCCTGCGGGCCAGCCCGGTGACCCCGCCGATCGTGGTTCGGGTCGCCGAGCTGCGAACCGGGGGCGCCCTGCGGATCCGGTCCGGCCGGAGGACGGCGATCGTCCTCGTCCCGGACAGTGGCCTGATCGGCGACTACGGACGGGGGAAAGACGCGGATGACCGGGGCAG
The DNA here is from genome assembly GCF_000962825.1 of Actinoplanes rectilineatus. GTDB lineage: Bacteria > Actinomycetota > Actinomycetes > Mycobacteriales > Micromonosporaceae > Actinoplanes > Actinoplanes rectilineatus. The sequence continues at coordinate 38,461 of NZ_JZKF01000040.1, read as the reverse complement.
GCCGGGTCTGGGGCGGGTCGGCCCCCTGCGCCGGGGCCGGCCGGGGCTGTGGCGGGTCGGCCCGCTGCGCCGGGGCCGGGCCGGGGAGGCCACCGCCGTCCCGGAGAGCCGTGCCCGGCTCGTCACGATCCGGACGGCCACCGAGGGACGCCCGCAGGTTACGCAGGGCGTAGTGGCCGCGGGACTTGACCGTTCCCGGCGGGATCCCGAGCGCCGCGGCGGTCTGGGCGACCGTCTCGCCGTGCAGGTGAAGGCGTTCCAGCACGGTCCGGTGGGCGGGTGGCAGTTCGCGGAGCGCCTCGGCCACCACCATTCTGTCGACCACCCGGCTCGCGTGATCACCGGTCCGCATCGTGCTCTCCGGCGCGCCCAGGGTCTCCGGTGGCCGCGCGTTGCGGGCCCGGACCTGGTCGACGACCAGGTGGCGGACCACGGTCAGCAGCCAGCCGCGCACCGATCCGCGCCCGTTGACCAGCACGTCCGGGTGCTGCCAGGCGCGTAGCAGCGCCTCCTGGACGGTGTCCTCGGCGAGGGCCGGGTCACCGGTCAGCTCGGTGGCGTACGCCAGCATCGCTCGCCGGTGTTCCCTCCACACCAGCCCGATCGTCGCCTCGTCGGCGACCGTACCCATCCCGCGGGACATGCCATCGAGGACGGATGGACGGCACGGGAGTTCACCGGGTGTGACGTATTCCTCCGGAATTCATCCCACGATCGGGCCCGGCGTCGAACCGGATCCCGCGCCGGCCCGTGTGGACGGCGGCCGGTCCGCGTTCCGGCCGGACGGGAGTTCCGAGGATGATCGACCACGCTTTCACCAGCGAGATCCACGATCGGCACGGCCTGGCACTGTTCCGTTTCGCCCGAACCCTGACACTCGGCGACTCGTACGCGGCCGAGGACATCGTCCAGGAGACCCTGGTCCGCGCCTGGCGGCACGCGAAACGGCTGGACACCGCACCCGCGGAGCTCCGGCCGTGGCTGTTCACCGTGGTGCGCCGCCTGGCGATCGACGGGCACCGGGCCCGGCGGGCCCGTCCGGCCGAGATCGAGGAGGACGACATGCTCACCCGGCCGGTTCCGGACGGCACCGACCACACCCTGGACCGCCAGATCGTCCGGGAGGCCCTGCTGACTTTGGAGCCGCAGCATCGTGATGTGCTCGTCTACCGGTACCTCCTCGATCTCAGTGTCGAGGAGACCGCGGCCGAGCTGCACATCCCCACCGGCACGGTGAAGTCCCGCAGCAGCAAGGCGCTACGGGCGCTGCGCGCGGTGCTGACCATCGACGGGTGACCGGCCGGGTCAGACATCGCCGGGCCGGATCGCCGTCAGCCGCAGCTCGCCGCCGTTCACCTCGACGACCTGACCGGTCAGGTCGTCCGGCAGGCTGCTCGGCTGCCCGTCGACCCAGCCGATGCCCGCCGATCGCCGGTCCGGCAGGACGATCACGTCGGCCCGTACCTTCTTGCCGTTCACCTCCCCGGCGGCCCGGTAGATCCCGGCGGGCGCGGACGCGGGCGGCAGTGCGAACGTGACCTGCTTCCCGCCGACCCGGGCGGCGCCGGCCAGTGCGCCGTTGCTCACCCGGGCGTCCAGCACCGCGCCGTCGTCCCCGGTGAGCAGCAGGCGGTCGCCGCCGGAGACGCCGGTCATCCACGCCTCGCGGCTGCGGCCGTCGGTGAGGTGGGCGATCGCGCTGTTCTCCCAGACGTGGACGGCCACGGTGAACCCGCTGTCCTCGGTCTCGCCGATGAACCGGGCCTGTTCCGGAGGAGCCGGCGCCGCGGAAGAGGCCGGAGGAGAAGAGGCGGGAGGAGAAGAGGAAGGAGAAGAGAACGAGGGAAGAAAGATCACGCCCAGTACGGCGATCAGGGCCACCGACAGCACACCGATCAGGCCGATCAGGACGGTGCGCCGGGTCATCGGAGTCCTCCCGTGGAGTCGACGGGCAGCCCGAGCGCCCCGGTGTCCAGGCCGCCGTCCGCGCGGACCTCGAGACGCCACGCCGCATGGTCGACCTCGCCGAGCACCAGCACCGCGCCGCCGGCCGGGGCGGTCTGCCCGGACGACTCGGCCCGGAACTGGTCCGCGCCGATCACCGCGAGCCGCCGTGGCTGGTCGGGTTCGGCGGCGGCCCGCCCGTCGTCGAGCAGTTGGAAGATCTGGGTGGCCCCGGTCCGGGCGGCGGGTTGTTCCCGGCCGCCGCGCTGTGCCTCGGCGAGGGTGGCGGCCAGCCGCAGCCGTTCCGGGCGGGCGCCCGCCAGATGGGCGCGGAACCCGGCGGCGACGTCACCGGTCAGGGTGATCTCGGCGTCCCGGCCGACCGGGCCGGTGAGCAGTTCGGTCAGCAGCCGCAGCGTCAGCCGGCCGACCTGCGGGGCCGGGCCGGCCAGCGAGACCGGTCCGGCCGCGCGGGCCAGGTTGACCAGCACCCGGCGGTCCTCGTGCAGGCCGAGCGAGACCACCAGCGGGTAGGGGTGGGAGTCGGCCGGGATCTGCCCGCCGGTCTGCCGTCCGGCCCGGGGCAGCGTCCACGCGGTGCCGTCGCCGTCGCCCTCCCACGGCGGTGGTGCTTCCGGCTCGTACGCGGCCAGCCGCAGTGTGACCCGGTCGGCGGCGCACTCGACCGCGTACACGTCGGGGAAGTCACGTCCGGCCCGGTCGCAGGCGGTGACCAGGACCCGCAGCGCGCGGTCGACCTCGTCCAGCGCCACCGCACCGGTCACCGCCGGGCCGGCGCTCGCCCGTGCCCGGCCGCCGCCCGGCGTACGCCGCAGCTCGATCACCAGCAGCACGATGGCGATCAGCAGCAGCACGGCGATTACCACCGCGGCGATGACGGGTGCGGTCATGGATTCTCCTGACGACCGGAACGGATGAGCCCTCGTATCCGACTACGGAGGCCGGGCCGATCGGGTTCTCCGGGAGAAGAACGGGTTTCCGGCCCCCGCCGTAGAACAAGACATGCGACTGATGTTCACCGTCGTCGACGACGCCGGCGACACCCGCGACCTGCACCTCGACGCCGACCCGGAGACCAGTGCCGCGACGATCGCGGCGGCGCTCGGCGTACCCGTCCTCTATGTGGACGGTGTCCCGGTCCCGCCGGGGGTGACCCTGCACGAGTCCCCGTTGCGTGATGCCGCCGTGGTGGGGACCGCGCCCGGCACCACCGCCGCCACGGCCGAGCCACGCGGGGTGGTCGAGATCCGTACGGTGTCCGGGGTGGGCGCGGGCGCCGTCCGCCGGCTGGACATCGGTGACTACCACGTGAGCGTGACGTCCGGTGGGGGTGTGCTCATCGGCCGGTTCCCGCCGGGCGGCCGGGCCCTGCGCCTGCGGGTCGAGCCCGGCGGGCGCTGCCTGCTGACCCCGCCGTCCGGGCCGCCGTCGGCGGTACGCCTGGACCGCCAGGAGCTGACCGGTCCGGCACCCTGGCCGGTCGGCGCCTGTCTGGAGATCGGCGGTGCGCTGCTGGAACCGGCCCGGCCCGAGCAGCCGGACGCCGCCCTGCAACCGTCGGACGACGGCGGCGGCCTGGACTACAACCGTCCGCCCCGGCTGGTCCCGCCGACGTCGCCGACCGAGTTCGCCCTGCCGGTGCCGCCCGGCGATCCGGAGCGGCGCCCGTTGCCGTACATCGCGGCTGTCGCGCCCCTGGTCTTCGCGGTCGCCGGGGTGTTCATCTTCAACCGGCTCTCCGCGCTGCTGTTCGGTCTGCTCTCGCCGCTGGTGATCATCGGGAACTATCTGAGTTCCAAGCGCAGCGGCAAGATCAGTCACCGGGAACGGGTCCGGCGATACGAGGCGGACCGGGACCGGATCACCGCGGCGGCCCGCGACGCCGTGGTCGCCGAGCGGCGGGCCCGCCGGGACGCCTTCCCGGATCCGGCCGCGCTGCTGCTCACCGCGATCGGCCCGCGCCGCCGGTTGTGGGAGCGGCGGCGTACCGACGACGACTTCCTCACGCTGCGGGTCGGCACGGCCGATCAGCCGTCCGCGGTCCTGCTCGAGGATCCGACGGCCGACCGGCACGAGCGGCGGCTCACCGAGGACGCCTACGACGTGCCGGTCACCGTGGATCTGCGCCGGATGCGGGTGCTCGGCATCGCCGGGGCGGGACCGGCCGCCGCCGCGGTGACCCGGTCGGTGATCGGCCAGGCCGTGGTGCTGCACAGCCCCCGTGATCTCAAGCTCTACGTGCTGACCGGCCAGGCCGGTGAGCGGGTCTGGTCGTGGGTGCGCTGGCTGCCGCACGTACGCCCGGAACCGGGCCAGGACATCGCCGCCACGATCGGCACGGGCACCGAGACCGTCGCCGCCCGGGTCGCCGAACTGAGCATGTTGATCGAGGCCCGGGTCGCGGCCGGGTCCACGACCTGGGCGGACACCGTCCTGGTGGTCTTCGACGGGGCCCGGCGGCTGCGGTCCCTGCCCGGGGTGGTGCGGATCCTGCGGGACGGCCCGGCGGTCGGGGTGCACTCGATCTGCCTGGACGCCGAGGAACGGCTGCTGCCCGAGGAGTGCCTGGCGGTGGTCGCCGAGCAGCGCGACGGCCGGGTCACGGTGGGGCGGTCCGGTGAGAGGTCTCTTCCTTCGGTACGCGTGGACGCGGTGGAACCCGAGTGGACCGGTGCGATCGGCCGTGTCCTGGGTGCGTTGCGTGACCCGGGCGGCGGCGACGTGGTCGACTCGGTGCTGCCCGCCTCGGTACGCCTGCTCGACGTGATCTCGATGGACCGCCCGGCGGCCGAGGCGGTGGCCGCACGCTGGCGGGCCGGTGGGCGTACCACCTCGGCGATCATGGGAATCTCCCTGGACGGCGCGTTCGCCCTGGACATCCGCCGGGACGGCCCGCACGGGCTGGTCGCCGGCACCACCGGTGCGGGCAAGTCCGAGCTGTTGCAGACACTGGTGGCGTCGCTGGCCGCCGGGAACCGGCCGGACGCCATGACGTTCGTGCTGGTCGACTACAAGGGTGGTTCGGCGTTCAAGGAGTGCGTCGCCCTGCCGCACACCGTCGGCATGGTCACCGACCTGGACACCCACCTCGTCGAACGGGCCCTGGTGTCGCTCGGCGCCGAGCTGCGACGGCGGGAACACATCCTGGCGGCGGCCGGTGCCAAGGACATCGAGGACCACATCGACCTGGCCGACCGGACTCCGGGACTGGTCCCGCTCCCCCGGCTGCTGATCGTGATCGACGAGTTCGCGTCGCTCGCCCGGGAACTGCCCGACTTCGTCAAGGGCCTGGTGAACATCGCCCAGCGGGGCCGGTCGCTCGGCATCCACCTGATCCTGGCCACCCAGCGTCCCGGTGGTGTGGTCTCACCGGAGATCCGGGCCAACACCAACCTGCGGATCGCGCTGCGGATGACCGACAAGAGCGAGAGCACCGACGTGATCAACTCACCGGAGGCGGCGTCCATCCCGAAGAGCGCGCCGGGACGCGCGTACGTGCGGCTGGGTCAGAACACGCTGATCCCGTTCCAGGCGGCCCGGGTCGGTGGGCGGCGTCCCGGCACGGTCCAGGCCGTCACCGAGGAACCCTGGATCCGCCCGGCGCTCTGGCAGACCCTCGGCGAACCGGCGCCGCCGCGACCCCGGCCGGTCGCGCCGGCCACACCGTCCGCCGAGATCGTCACCGACCTGGCCGACCTGGTCACGGCGATCCGCGGGGCCACCAGCGCTCTCGGCATCGATGAACAGCACAGCCCGTGGCTGCCCGCGCTGGGTGAGATCGTCGGGCTGGACGAGCTGCCGGTGCTCCCGTCGCACGGCTACGATCTTCCGCCCGCAGGCTTCGGCCTGGCCGACCTGCCCGCCGAACAGACCCGGCTGCCGCTGACACTCGACTTCGCCACGCTGGGCCACCTGCACGTGATCGGCTCACCGCGGTCCGGCCGGTCGCAGGTGCTGCGGACCGTCGCCGGGGTGATCGCCCGGACCTACCGTGCCGGCGACGTGCACCTGTACGGCATCGACTGCGGCAACGGGGCGCTGCTGGCGCTCGAAGCACTGCCGCACACCGGGGCCGTGGTGCAGCGTACCCAGCCGGACCGGATGGCCCGGCTGATCACCCGGCTCACCGGCGAGGTGGCCCGGCGCCAGGAGCTGCTGGCCCGCGGCGGCGCGGCCGACCTGCCCGAACTGCGCCGGGCCATGCCCGCGCAGGACCGGCCGCCGCACGTGGTGGTGCTCTTCGACAGGTGGGAGGTCTTCGACAGGACCCTCACCGAGTACGACGGCGGCGCCCTGCTCAGCGGCATCCTCGCCCTGTTGCGCGAGGGCGCCAGCGTCGGCGTCCACATGATCATTGCGGGCGACCGGTCGATGTTCTCCACCCGGCTCACCGCGACCACCGAGGACAAACTGGTGCTCAAGCTCAACGACAAGTCCGAGTACATGATGATCGGCGTACCCCAGCGGTCGGTCCCGGACGAGATCCCACCCGGCCGGGCCATCCGGGCCGGCGACAAGTCCGAGGTTCAGATCGCCCTGCTGCCCGGTGCGGCGAGCGGTCAGGCGCAGGTCGCGGCCCTGCAGGCGATCGCGGCCGAGAGCACCGCCCGCGACGCCGGCCTGCCCGCCGGGTCCCGCCCGTTCCGGGTCGATCAGCTGCCCGACCGGCTCACCCGGTCCGAGGCGGCCAAGTACGTTCCGGTGCCCCGGCCCGGCCCGCTGTGGGCGCTCGCCGGCGTCGGCGGCGACGAACTGACCGGCAAGGGCCCGGACCTGGCGGTGAACCCGGGCTTCCTGATCGGCGGGCCGCCCCGGTCCGGCCGCAGCACCGCGCTGCTGACCATGGCGCTGTCCCTGCTGGAGGCGGGCACGTCGCTGGTGGTCGCCGCCCCGCGCCGGTCACCGCTGCGCGACCTGGCCGGCCGGGCCGGGGTGCTCGAGGTGTTCACCGGCGACGACGTGCCGAAGGCCCGGCTCACCGAGATCCTCACCGGCACGGCCGAACCGGTCGTGCTGGTGATCGACGACGCCGACAACCTGGCCAAGTCGGCCTCCGACGCGATCTTCACCGAGATCGCCCGGACCGGCGCGGAGAACGGGCGCGCCCTGATCGTGGCCGGGCAGACCGACCGCCTGCTGTCCGGGTTCTCCGGCTGGATCCCGGAGCTGCGGCGCACCCGGCAGGGCCTGCTGATCAGCCCGCAGGCGCCCGGTGACGGCGAGCTGATCGGCGGCAAGGTGCCGCGCAGCCGGCTCGGTGGGAGCAGAGCCGGCCGGGCCTTCCTGAGCGACGGCAGCGGACGGCTGACCACGATCCAGATCCCCGAGGGGTCCTGACCACCGGTCAGGTCTCGTCCTCCGCGTCCTCGGCGGCCTCGGCCTTGGCGACACCGACGCCGCCGAAGGTGACCCCGATGATGCCGCTGCTGATGCCGAACAGGTTGGCACCGAAGGTGAACGGCTTGCCGCGGATCTCGGCGACCGTGAACGGATTGGTGATCATCATGCGTTTGATGGCGCCCAGGATCGACTCGTTCAGATGACCGGCCGACGGCCCGCCGAGCACCCCGCCGAGCGGCCGGATGGCCGGTGCCGGTGGCGCGAGTCCGCCACCGGCACCGCCGGCCGGTGGCCGGGCGGCCGGCACCGGGGCCAGCGGGATGTCCTCCGGCAGAGAGACGCTGATCCGCGGCGGTGGCTTCGCCAGCGTCGGCTTGTTGAACGTCTTGATCACGTGCGAGACCCCGCGCCCGAGGCCGAACGAGGTCTTGAGGGCGGCCACCAGAGCACCCACGCCGAGCAGGGTCGCGACGGCCCCGAGGACCAGCTCCGCGATGTTCATCCCGTCGAAACCGCTGATCGCCCCGGAGGCGCCGGTTATGCCGAGCCCGGCGATACCGGCCGCGATGCTGATCGCGGTGAGCAGGAAACCGATCGGCCCGGTGACGAAGAGGGCGATGATGCCGGCGACGAAGCCGATGACGCCCACGATGAGGCCGATCAGCGAGGCGAACTTCTCGAAGAAGCTCTTCTCCCGGACCGCGTTGGCCTCCGCCTCGGCCAGGGTGGTGACCGCCGTGGAGGCATCCGAGACCCGCAGCTCCTGGGCGTCCGCCGCAAGCCGCTTCGCCACGGTGAGGTCGGTGGACGCCGCGTCGCTGCGGTTGCGGGCGGCGTCGCGGTCGGCGCCGATCCGGTCGACGGAGGTGTCGGCCGGATCCTGCGAGGCGGCGGCGAACGAGGCGTTCAGGACGTCCAGCTCGGCGGTCGCCGCGTCCAGCCGGCTCTGCGCCTCCTCGGCCAGCAGCCGGGCCCGTTCGGCGGCGTCCTGATGGGTCCGCAGCCGCGGCGCGTACCCGGTGATCGCCTCGGCGGCGTCCCGGTAGGAGTCCCGTAGCTTGCCGATCTGCTCCGGCAGTTCGTCGAGTTTCTCGCGCAGCTTGTCCAGAGACCGGCCCTCGCCGAGGTCGGCGGACTGCAGCCGGCCGATCAGCGACGCCGCGGACTCGGCGTCGTCGGCGATCGCGGTGTACTCGGCCGCGAGCCGGTCGAGGATGTCCGGGTCGCCGGGTGTCGGGTCGTCACCGAGGTCGACGACCGCCCAGACACCGGGGTCGGGTCTAGGCATCCACGGTCACCCTCTCCAGGGTGAGGGTGTCCGCGATCTGTTCGAACAGCAGCAGGAAGTGCTCGGCGTACTCGAGATTGGGGGTCAGGCTGGTGACGATCAGGACCTCGCGGGTGCCGGCGAGCGGGACCAGGGTGCTCATCACCGAGAACCGTCGTGGTGGCAGGTCCTGGAGTTCGACCTCCTCGATCGAGGTGAACCGGCCGGCCGGCCCGGCGTGCGGCAGGTCCAGCAGCTCGGTGCGGTTCGCCGCGGTGCCCTTGCCGAGGACCAGTTCGGCGTTGCGGAGCGCGAACCCGACCATCAGGTCGGACAGGTCCAGTTCCTCACCCTCGGGCAGGACGTATCGCAGGATCATGGTGACGGCGGTCAGTGGTACGCCGTCGATGATGTCGAAGAACCCGTGGAACTGCAGCGCGCCCTGTTCGTAGCAGGCGGCGGCCCACGTACGCGCGGCGCGGACCGCGTCCCGGATCAGCTCGGCCCGCTCGGTGCGTTCCCGGTCGCTCAGGCCCTCGACGAGCCGTCGGCGGATCTCGGCGTCGCGGACCCTGGGGTGCAGATCGACCTTCCACCACGACGTGGGATAGGCGATCGAGAAGCGGTACGCCTCGGCGGTGCGTTGCGACATGTCCCGCTGCCTCCTCTCTGTCGTCTCTGTCGTCTCTCGTCTCACTCGTCGAGCGCCGCGGTCGTCTCCTCGTCCGCCTTGCGGAAGTTCTCGAGGATGCCGTCGACCATCTCGCGGAACGTGTCGGTGTTCTCCTGCACCCGGCGGTGACCGCTGCGCCAGGCGCCGTCGAAGTCACGGACGCCGTCGATCAGGTTCCGGTCGCCGACGTCGTCCTCGGTACCGACCGAGTCCAGGTTGGCGACCCGGTCCAGCCGGTCCCGGATCCGGGTGAGCACCGTGATGATCTCGGTGAGCTCGTCACCGGGAATGCGGATCCTGGCCATGTCCCCCCTCGTCCTGCGCACCCGGATCGCCGGGCCGCCCGTACGTGCACGGGCGGCCCGGCGATCCGAGGGGCGTGGCTCAGCCGATCGAGCCGGCGGTCGCGTCGTCGGTCTCGACGAACCTCTGCAGGGTCTGCTCGAGGAACTGGCTGACGCCCTCGATGCCGTCGATCGCCTGTTTGGTGCCGCTGATGTACTCCTCCCAGAACGGCTTGAACTTCGACTCCGAACCGGGAGTGTTGTACGAGGCCTCGATCGTCTCGGCCATCCGGGTGTCCGCCTCCTGGAGGGCGCTCTGCAGCGTCTCCCGCTGCTGGAGCAGGTACTGGGCGAACGCCTGTACGGCCTCCGGGTCGAGGGTCATCTGACCGGGCATGGATCGTCCTTTCGTCGCGGGGAACGACGGCGAACATGCCGTCCTACCTCGGACTACGGCCCGGCTGCCGATCGCGTTCTCGGGCGGCCCGCGGATCCCTCGTACCGGTGCCATGCGGACGAATGTGTCGGAAGCCCGGCAGACGAGGAGATTGGTCCGTGCTTGCACAGTGTTGCACCATCATCACTGTGGGCATTGGACCGAGGAGAGTGAGGGCATGGCAGCCCCGGTGTGGTTCACGGCCCTGGGCGGCCTGCGCGCCTGGCGGGACGGCCGTGAGGTCGACCTCGGCGCCCGCCAGCCCCGGCTGGTCACGGCGCTGCTGCTGGCCCGGGGCGGTCACCCGGTGCCGGTGTCCGAGCTGACCGGTCTCCTCTGGACCGACGGCCTGCCACCCAGCGCCGTCAACGTGCTGCACCGGCACATCGGCGCGATCCGCCGCGCCCTCGAACCGGGACTCGCCCGCCGCGCCGAAGGCCAGTGGCTGCTGCGGCGCCCCGGCGGCTACCGGCTGGCCCTGCCCGCCGCGTCGGCCGACCTGTCCCTGTTCCGGGAGCGCGCCGCCACCGCCGCGGACGGACTCCGCGGCGGCCGTCCGGGCGAGGCGATCCCGGCGTACCGGGAGGCGCTCGCTCTCTGGACCGGCCGCTTCGCCGACGGCCTCGGCGCCGAGAGCCATCCGCTGATCGTCTCGGTCAACCGGGAACGCTCGTCGGTGGCGGTGGCCGCCGCCGACGCCACCCTCGGGCACGGCGACCACGGCGACGCCGAGGCGCTGCTGCCCGCGCTGACCGCCGCCGTGGATGTCGACCCGCTCGACGAGCCGTTGCTCGCCCGGCTGCTGCTGACCCTCGCGGCGGTCGGCCGGGCCGCCGAGGCGATCGAGCGGTTCCACCACGTCCGCGAGCGCATCGCCGCCGACCTGGGCGTTCCGCCCGGCCGGGAGCTCACCGCGGCGGTGGAGACCATTCTGCGCAGGCCTGCGCCTTTGGCGGGTACGGGTGTGCAGCCGCCCGTCCCGGCCCAGTTGCCGCCGGGGTCCGCGCTGTTCGTCGGACGGCGCGCCGAGCGGGCACTGCTGACACGCCGGCTGGAGGAGGGCGCCGAGCACACGACCGGTGCCGTCGTGCTGGCCCTCGACGGGCTGCCCGGCGTCGGCAAGACCGCGCTCGCCGTACGCTGGGCCCACGAGGTGACGTCCCGGTTCCCCGACGGCCAGCTCTTCCTCGACCTGCACGGCTCCGCGGACGGCGAGCCGCGCGACCCCGCCGACGCGCTGACCGCCCTGCTCACCTCACTGGGCGCCGGGATCAGCGCGCCCGGCGGGCCGGATGTGGCCGGTCAGGTCGCGTTGTTCCGCACGGTGACCGCGGGACGCCGCCTGCTCATCCTGCTCGACGACGCCCGGGACGCCGCCCAGGTCCGGCCGCTGATCCCGGCCGCGCCGGGCAGCCTGGTGCTGGTCACCGGCCGGGGCGGCCTGGACGCGCTCGCCGCCGTCGACGGGGCGCTGCTGGTCACCGTCGACGTGCCGCCGCCGACCGACGCCGCCGGGCAACTACTGACCCGGCTCGGTGTACCGCCGCCGGACGACCGGGCCGGACGCGACGCGGTGGCGTCGGTCCTGGCCCGGACCGGCCGGTTGCCGCTGGCCCTGGCCGTGGTCGCCGCCGGGCGCCCGGCACTCGGCCCGGTCCGGCTGCCGGAGATGGCGGACGCGCTATGCCGGGAGCCAGGACTGGACGCGTTCGCCGGCGCCGACCCGGGCATCGACCTGCGGGCCGTCTTCGACCGGTCGTACCGGCGGCTGCGCCCGGAGACGGCCCGGCTGTTCCGCCGGCTGAGCCGCTCCGGCGCGGAGATCGACCCGTCAAGCGTGCCCGGTGCCGCCCGGTCCGCCACCGTCGCCCGGCTCGGCGAGCTGGCCGGCACCGGACTGCTGACCCGTCGGGGACTGCACCGTTATGCCCTGCACGACCTGGTTCGCGCGTACGCCGAAGAACTGGCCGACGAACACGGCCCGGCCCACGGGGTTGATCCGGTCCTGAGTGACGATCTGGTCCTGGGTGACGGTCATTCGGTCACGTCCATCGCGTCGCGCAGGGCTCGCAGGGCGTAATGTGCCCGGGACTTCACTGTCCCGACGGGAACCCGCAACCGAGCGGCGACCACGCCCGCCTCCTCGCCGCGCAGATGAAGATCGGTCAGGACGTCGCGCTGGGCGTCGGTCAGCCGGGTGAACGCGGTCAGCACCGACTGGACGGCGATCGCGGCCTCGCTGCTGTCCCCGCTGGCCGGAACCCAGCCCAGGTCGAGCACCGGGGTCTCCGCCGGACGGCTGCGCCGGGTCCGGAACAGGTCGATGACCAGGTTCCGGGCCACCGCGAACAGCCAGCGCCGCTCCCCGCCGAAGTCGTCCGGCAGCCGGTCGGCGTGCCGCCACGCCCGCAGCATCGTCTCCTGGGCCAGGTCCTCGGCGGTCTGCTGCTCACCGTGGGTCAGCCTGATCAGGAACCGCAGCAGGCTGGCGTAGTGGTCGGCGTGCAGGGCATCGATCCGGTCACAGCTCATGCGGGCATCCCCGATTCCCGTGCGGCAGGCGGTCGCCGTACGAAAATTACGGAGCCCTTGTGCCGCCGAACTGACGAGCAAGTGCCGCGAAAGTGCCGCCCACCGCCGACCGCCCGTCACCGGCGGGGAACGGTCACCCGTACGCCGATTCACCACCGGCCGCCCCGGGTGTCCGGTTTACACCGGAGCGCCGTCGATGATCCGCGGGCGCCCGCCGACCTCGGTCCAGACGGAGCGCATGGTGATCACGACGCCGTTCTCGCCGGTGAGCCGGTTGACGACGACGGCCTGTTCCGGTTCCACCTCGATGCTCACGTTCTCGGCGGACGCGAACGGCATCGGCAACGACGCCACGATGCCCGGCAGGTGCGGGCGCAGCGGCGCCGCGAAGTCCTCCGTCACCACGTCGATGTCGCCCCGCTGGAGAGCGTCGAGGTGTGCCTGAACAAAAGCGGCGACAGCGGTCTGGTCCATGATGTGATCCTCCTTGCCGGCCACGCCCTGTGGCCTGGTGTCCACCTCACACCAGGAGCCGTCGCGCCGACGAGGTGCCGCTCTTCCCTGTACTGCCAGTACACCCCAGCCGCCGGAGCCCCGAACGTGAACCACCAGAACGACATCCGCGCCTTCCTCACCTCCCGGCGTGCCCGCATCACCCCCGACCGGGCGGGCCTGCCCACCTACGGAGGCCGGCGAAGGGTCGCCGGCCTCCGGCGTGAAGAGGTCGCCCTGCTCGCGGGTGTCAGCGTCGACTACTACAACCAGATCGAGCGGGGACACCTCCGCGGCGTCTCCGAGCAGGTGCTCGACGCCGTCAGCCAGGCGCTGCAACTGGACGACGCAGAACGCGAGCACCTGCACCATTTGGCCAGAGCCACCAGCTCCGGACCAGGCGACCACCCGTCCCGGACCGTACGCCCCGGCGTGCAACGGCTCCTGGACACGATGACCGGCTCAGCCGTCGCCGTCTTCACCCCCTGGATGCAGATCCTGGCCACGAACGACCTGGGGCGAGCCCTGTTCACCGAGGCGTTCGACCACAGCGACCAACCGAACCTGGCCCGCTATGCGTTCCTCGACCCCCGCGCACGCCACTTCCACCAGGACTGGAACGCCGCCACCGACGAGGCTGTCACCGTCCTGCGCTCAGCCACCGGCCTGTTCCCCGACAACACCGACCTCACCAGCCTGATCACCGAACTCGTCGAGCACAGCGCCGACTTCCGGGACCGGTGGGCCCGCCACGACGTCCGCTTCCACCGCACCGGCACGAAGGTGTTCCACCACGCCGCCGTCGGCGAACTCGTCCTCCCCTACGAGGCCCTGGAGATCACCCAGGATCCCGGGCTCACCATCGTCGCGTACACAGCAGAAGCGGGCTCCGCCTCCGACGACCGGCTGCGGAACCTCGTCCCCTGATGCCTCCGGGGCGTCGAGCCCCCGCCCGTCCGGGATGCCCCCGCATCCGGGACGGGCGGGACCATCGGCTATCCCACGGTCAGGTGGCGTCGGCGAGCAGCATGTCGACGGCCTGCTGGATGTCGGTGCTGAAGTAGGCGACGTCCGTGTAGACCGGGGTCGCCTCCTCGCCGTTGTCCCACTCGCAGTCGCCGCCGGCGCTCACGATGCCGTCCGGCAGCCGGTGCAGCGCCGGCCCGCCCGAATCCCCGCCGCAGTGGCTCTTCTGGTCCACGGCCCGGCCGCAGATCGTCGCGCGCGGGTAGGCCGGGTTCTCCTCCCACCACGGGTCGTCGAAGTACTCCGCGTCCGGCTTGAACGGCAGTTCGACCTTACGCAGGAAGCGCTCCTGCTCCCCGCCCCACTGCTGCTTCCCCCAGCCGGCCACCGTCATCGTCCCCAGGTCACGGGGCTCAGTCGCGATGCGTAATCTCGTTGACGCACCAGCGTCCGAATTTGTGCCACCTCAACCCAGCAGGGCTTTGGCGATCTCGTCGGGGTGGGTGAGCAGGGCCTCGTGACCGCCCGGCACCATGATCGGCTCGACGCCGGCGCGGGCCGCGAGTTCCGGGCCGGGGGCGGCGAGGCCGGTGTCGTTCTCGGCGAGCAGGTAGCGGACCGGCACGCCGAGGGTGGCCACCCCGTCGACGTCGAGGGCCTCGCTCATGTAGCCGCCGGGCTGCGGAATCAGCTGTTCGAAGACGATCCGGGCGGCCTCGTCGGGGCCGTCCGGCATGAGTGTGCCCCGGAACGTCTCGTAGTCGAGGCCGATGCCGTGGTCGGGGTCGGCCTCGATGACGGACAGGTAGAACGCTTCAGCCTCCGGGCCGAAGGCCGCGAGCATCGACTGCCCGCGCAGCGGCACGAAGGCGCTGAAGAAGACGATCTCGCGAAGGCGGGCGGTCAGCCGGGGTGCCGCGGCGGTGATCGGGAAGCCCGCCCAGCTGTGCCCGACGAGCACCACGTCGGTCAGGTCACGGCTCTCGATCTCGTGGATCAGATGGTCGGTCGCGTCGGCGAGCCGCAGGTCACGCGGGCTGTCGCCGAGGGTGAGGCCGGGCATGGTCAGCGTGTACGCGAGATGCCCGGCGGCCCGGACCCGGTGCGCCACGGGCGTCCAGGACCAGCCGCCGTGCCACGCGCCGGGAATGAAGACATAGTTCATGGAGCAACACTCTATTCATCAGAGTTAGACTCTGACAAACGGAGCCCTACTATGTGCGGGTGACGACGACCAGGCGTGCCGAGTACGCGGCCGCAACCAAGAAGGCCATCGAGCAGGCCGCCCACGACCTGTTCAGCAGGCAGGGCTTCAAGACGACCACGGTCGACATGATCGCCAGGCAGGCCCGGGTCGCCCCGGCGACGGTCTACGCCGTGGCCGGCGGCAAGCAGGGCCTGTTGCGTACCGTGATCGCGTCAGCCACCACCAGCCCGGAGACCGAGGAGATCAAGCAACGGCTGGCCGACGCACCGGACGCCGCCGGCCTGGTGCGCTACCTGACCCACCAGACGCGCCTGAAGTTCGCCGACTGGCACGACGTGATGCGCGTCGTCGCCGAGACCGCCTCCCAGGACCCGGCCGTCGCCGACGCCCTGCGCCTGGCCGCCGAGAGCCGCCGCGAGGGATTCCGCCGGGCCGCCGAGCGCCTGCACGACCTGGGCGCCCTGCACGACGGCCTGACCGTCGACCGGGCCGCCGACATCATCTGGTTCTACCTGGACAACGCGTCCTACTTCGCGCTGACCGACACCAACGGCTGGCCACTCGACGACGCCGAGGCCTTCCTCCACGACCAGCTCCGTCGCGCCCTGCTCCGCGACCCCGCATGAACTTCGCACTCCCGTACGCCAGGTGCATGACCCCATCCCGTTGGCCACATGGTCCGGGCGGTGGCAGTGGTCCATCCACAGTCCCGGGTTGTCGGCCCGGAACGCGGTCTCGTAGTGATGCTCGGTGGTACGCCCGGACCGCCCCGAAGTAGCGCGGGTACCGCCCGGCACGCACGACCGTCAGCTCAGCGCCCGGCAGATCACCACCTTGCCGGTCTCGTCGGCGGTCCGGAACAGGCGTTCCGCGCCCTCGTTCTGTGCCGTGTCGATCACGGTGGCCGTGACGTCGCTGATCGCGCTGCGCCTGCCGTCGGCGGTGCCCACCGCCCAGCTCTGGTGGCCCAGGGTGCCGCCGTCGTGGCCCCACACCGTCCCGCAGGGGTAGTCGACGCGGATCAGGCCCAGGCCGTACCCGCCGGTGAACGACCCGCCGGCCGGCAGCGCCACCGTCGTCTTCATCTGCCGGAGCTGCTCGGCGGAGAACAGCCGGGCGGTCAGCAGCGCTTCGACGAACCGGGACATGTCCGAAGCGGTGGAGATGATCCCGCCGGCCGCGCCGCCCCACGCGCCGACCGCCCCGCCGCTGGTGTCGGTGTAGGACGGTGTCCCCGAGGCGAAGGCGACCGTGTAGCCGTGGGCGTAGCCGCGGCCGGTGCGGGTCGCCCGCGGGTCGGCGAGGTAGGTGCGGGTCAGCCCCAGCGGGCGGGTGATCCGGTCCCGGACCAGGTCGGGCAGTCGTTCGCCGGTCGCCTTCTCGACGAGCATCCCGGCCACGATGTAGTTGGTGTTCGAGTACGACCAGCTGCTCCCCGGCGCGAACACCGGCTCGTGGGCGAACGCCACGTCGAGCAGTTCCCGCACGGTGTGGGCGTACCCCGGGTTCGCCAGCACCGACGGGATGAACTCCTCGTCCTCGGTGTAGTTGAACAGTCCGCTGGTGTGGTTGAGCAGCATCCGTACCGTGATGTGCGCGCCGTTCGGCACGACCCCGGGCAGGTACCGTTCGACCGGCGCGTCCAGCCGGACCCGCCCCCGGTCGACCAGCTGCAGGACCAGGGTGGCGGTGAACATCTTGGTGTTGCTGCCGATCTCGAACTGGTCGTCCGCGCCGAGGCGCCGCCCGGTGGCGCGGTCGGCGACCCCGGCGGCAGCGGTCTCGACGCGCCGCCCGTCGTCGACCCGCGCAAGATATCCGGGGGCTCCGGCGGCGACCACACGCTGGGCGGCGCCCTGGATCGTGGTGCCGCCGGCCTGGGCCGCGACGCCGGTCGCGCCCACCCCGGCCAGGGTCAGTGCGGCGGTGAGGGTGAGCGCGGTGACCCGCCTCGACGTGTTCTGCATGGTCGATGTCATGGCACGAGCGTGCCAACGATGACGTTTCACAACATTGCCGCCACCACCCGGATGCCGGGTGGGGTTAACCCCACCACCAACTGTTTCGCCTGCTCACGGACGGGGCACAGAGAACCCATGGCAACCAGCATTCCGACAGGCCAGGAACAACTCACCGACGAGATCAAGCGGACCCGTGCCGACCTCGGTGACACGGTCGAGGCGCTGGCCGCCAAGACCGACATCACCGGCCGGGCGAAGCAGGCCGCGGGCGAGACCGTCGCCCAGGCCAAGCAGACGCTCGCCGCGGCTGGCACGACGACCGCCCGCGTGGCCGGTTCCACCCGGGAACGGCTTGCTGTCGCGACCCGCCGCCCCACGGTCCGCAAGGCCCTCCCGGTGGCCGCCGTCGCCGCGGTCCTCGGCGCCGCCGCCGTCCTCATCCAGCAGCGCCGCGCCGCCGCCCGCCGGGCCTCCTCCGGCCCCGCCGCCTGGTTCGACCGCTTCCGCTGATCAGAGAGCGACCTCTTCGCGGGTACGCGGGAACGCGTACCCGCCTAGAGGTCTCGAGGTACGGCCTCCGCCGGCAGGACCAGAACCCTACCGTCGGCCCGCTGGACGAGCCCGATCTCGACATCGGGAAGTCCTGACGCGGCCGCCGACTCCTCGTCCGCCAGCCGGCGCAGGCGGCCCGGCCATGCGAGCAGGCTGTTCACCTCGCCCTGGGTCAGCAGACGATCGGTGAAGCTCCGGGTGGGGGCACGGAGCTGCAGTTCCGCCAGGCCGAGCAGGAGCGACCGGAGATCGCTCTCCAGTTCGTCGATCCCGCGTTGTTCGTCCCGCAGCGCTTCCGTGAAGCGGGTGAAGTCGAGCTCCGGCGATTTCTGGGCGTGCTCCACGGCTTGCAGAACCGCGACGCGACGCTTCGTGGCGATCGTCAGAGAGGCGAGCCGGAGCTCGACACGGAACCTGCCGTCGGGGTCGTCGATCCCCGGGAACGCCGTGAGGAGGTCGTGGACCTCCACGCCGCCCGAAGGGAACCCGTCGACCTTCATCCGCCAGGCCCGGGCCCGGCGCACGGCCGAGGCGATGGCGGTGTCCACGGTGTGCACCGCGGCGTCCAGGCCCATCGAGTTCCCGATCTCTCCCTTGTCGAGCAGGAGAGCCGTCGCCCGCTCGACGGCTGTCGTCGCGCCGTTCAACCGGTCGCGTTCCGCGTCGAGGCTGTCGGCTGCCAGGCCCTCGAGAATCTCGGTGACCCGTTCCATGGCCTTGCGCCGCTGCTCCTCGGCGTACAGGCTCGCGGCCGTGGCCACCGCCATCAGAATGAAGGGCCCGCACGCCGTGACCAAGCCGGCCCCACGCGCCATTTTCGCGCCGGTGGCGGACGTCTCGGTCAGCACGGGGACGAATGTCGACTGTCCCACGATGCCGGCCTTGCCGAGGATGCCGCCGTGGATCCCGCCGGCGACGGCCTGCGACGGCATGGACCGGACTAGTCCCTTACCCAGCTGGGCGGCCATTCCGCTCGGCACCACCATGCGGTAGAGCGTCTCCGTGGACCGCGGGGCGTGCGCGGGCATCTTCAGCAGGTTCCGGAGTTCGGTGGCCAGCGGCGAGGCGGCATCGAGGAGCCGGCCACCCTGAAGACGCGTTTCCGCGGGCAGCGCGTAGGCCTCCACGGTGACGAGAGGCGTGTCGAGGAAGGCAGCAAGCGCCTGCCGCATCCCGGCGAGCCGTTCCGGGGTCATCCCCTCGCCGCTGACGGGCAGCCACGCCGCCGGCGCGATCTTGTCCGGTTCCGTGGCCAGCGCCCACACCGGCACCTGCAGTTGGTCCGTCACGCTGTTTCCGCCGTTCGTCGTCGTGGCGAGCGCCTCCGAGACTAACCATTCACGTCGCGGACGCGTCCGGTCGCCACCCCGATGCCGGTCGTTACGCGTACCCCTAGAAGGTGACCGTGACGTTGACGGTCTTGCAGGCGGCGGTCAGGGCGGTGCTCAGGCCCGCGAAGTCCGCGTCGGCGGCGGTGCCGATCGGGTTGTCGGTGGCGGCGGCCTTGCCGACCTCGTCGGTGATCGCGCGGACGGCGGTGGCCACCTCGCTGTCCGGGGCGAGGGCGGTGGCCAGCACGCCGGTCATCGTGGTGTGGAAGCCGGTGAACGCCTTCTTCGCGTCGGCCGCCTTGACGCCCCCGTCGGGCTGGGCCGCGTCGGTGATGCCGCCCTTCATGGTCGAGCCGGCCTCGCTCACCTTCTTGCAGAGGGCCGCGTCGTCGACCGGCCCGGAGGCCGCCGCGTCATCGCCGGCGGCCGCCGATGAGCCCGCGGCGGTCGATGAGCCCGCGGCGGTCGATGAGCCCGCGGCGGTCGAGGCTGCCGCCGACGACGGGGGCGTGGCGGCCACGTCGGCGTCGTCACCGCAGGCGGCGAGGCTCGCCAGGCTGGCGCAGAGCAGGACGGCAGGCAGAATCCGGGAACGCTTCACGGTGACGCAAGGTAGCCGACGAACCTGGGAACGGGCTCGCCGGGGACCTCAGACGATCAGGCTCAGGAGCATCACGCAGGCGAAACCGACGACCGAGATGATGGTCTCCATCACCGACCAGGTCTTGATGGTCTGCCCCACGGTCATCCCGAAATACTCCTTGACCAGCCAGAACCCGGCGTCGTTCACGTGTGAGAAGAACAGCGAGCCGGCCCCGATCGCCAGCGCGAGCAGGGACACCTCGGGGCGGTCGAGGGTGGCGGCGAGCGGGGCCACGATGCCCGCGGCGGTGATCGTGGCGACGGTCGCCGAGCCGGTGGCGACGCGGATGCCGACCGCCACCAGAAAGCCGAGGACCAGGGCGTTGATGTTCGCGTCCTGGGCCGCGTCGGCGATCACGGTGCCGACGCCGGCGTCGACGAGGACCTGTTTGAAGCCGCCGCCGGCCGCCACGATGAGCAGGATCCCGGCGATCGGGGGCAGCGAGCCGCCGATCACCGCGGAGGTCTCCCGCCGGTCGAAGCCGGCGCGGCGGCCCAGCGACCACATGGCGACGAACACCCCGGCGAGCAGGGCCACCACCGGTTCGCCGACGACTTCGAGGGCGGCTCGGACGCCGTTGCCGTCGGGGAGGGCGAGTTCGGCGATGCCGCGGGCGAGCATCAGGGCCACCGGCAGCAGAACGGTCAGCACGGCCGCCCAGAAGCCCGGGTTGCGCCGCCGGCCGACCTGCGGGTCGACGAGGTCACCGGGCGCTCCGGGGTTGCCGAGGTCGTCCCGGTCGACGAGGTCCTGACCGCCGGCGGGCCCGGAGTCCGGGCGGTCCGGGGACGAGGCGGCCGGCGGGACCGGCACCGGCACCCGCGCGGCGATGAAGTTCCCGTACACCGGCCCCGCGATGATCACCGTCGGGATCGCACAGACCAGCCCGAGCAGCAGGGTCAGGCCCAGGTCCGCGTTCAGGCTGGAGATCGCCACCAGCGGCCCCGGGTGCGGCGGCACCAGCCCGTGCAGCACCGACAGCCCGGCCAGCGCCGGGATCCCCAGGCGGAGCAGGCCCACGTCGGTACGCCGTGCCACCAGCAGCACGATCGGCACCAGCAGCACCACGCCCACCTCGAAGAACAGCGGCAGCCCGATCAGGGATGCCACGCCCGCCATCGCCCACGGCAGGGCGGCCCCGGAGACGCCGGTGACGATCCGGTTCACGATGCCGTCGGCGCCGCCGGTCTCGGCGAGCAGCGCGCCGATCATCGAGCCGAGGGCGATGAGGACGCCCACGTTGCCGGCTGTCGTGCCGAGTCCCGTGGTGAACGAGTCGACGGTGTCGCCGGGTGCGGCGCCGGCCGTCAGTCCGAGCACCCCGGCGCCGGCGATCAGGGCCAGGAACGGGTGCCATTTGGCGGCGGCGATGAGCAGGACGACCGCGGTTATGCCCAGCACCGCCGCGAGGGTGAGCTGCGCCGTCCCGGCGTCGGTGATGGGTTCCACGGGTCACCGTCCGTAGGGTGGCAGCGGGCTGGTCAGGGTGGACTGTTGCTTGTCGAGCGGCGTCGACGGGAAGACCGCCGGGCAGTGCGCGCCGGCCTCCGGGAGCACTCCGGCGAGCAGGTAGTCGTCGATCGTCTGCCGGGCGCAGTCGCTGAGCCAGTACGTCCCGTGGCCCACCCCGTCGTAGGTCAGGACCCGGGAGCTGGGCAGTTGTCCCGCGAGTCCGAGCGCCCACTGGTACGGGGTGGCCACGTCGTACCGGCTGTTGCTGATCAGGATCGGGGGCAGGGCGGGTGACGCCCGCAGCCGGTGCGGCGGGTTGGTCACCGGGTACGGCCAGTTCTGGCAGCCGGTCAGGTCGGTCCAGGCCAGCGGGTTGAGGCGGGTGTGCCGGGCCAGTGCGTTCTGGGCCTTCTCCAGGATCGCCACCGCCGGGTACGTGTAGAGGTCGTAGTGGTAGTCGGAGCACATCACCGGCAGGTACCCGTTGCGGACCGGTTCGCCGCGGGGCAGCTGGGCGCCGTGCGGGGCGAGGCCGTCGCCGCCGATGTAGAGCAGCAGGTCGGCCAGTTCGAACCAGAGCGACGGGCCGTACAGGTAGCCGAAGACCGCGTCGACGAGGACTTCCGGGGTGACCGGGGCGCCGTCCACCACCAGGTCTCCGGCGTCGGCGTCGGCGTACAGCGCATCGAAGTAGTCCAGGACGGACGCGCCGTGCAGGGCGCAGGCCACGGTCCGGGAGCACCAGGCGGCGAACTGGCCGAACGACTCCTCCATCGCCACGCTCTCCCAGCCCTGGTATCCGGCGATGCCCTGGGCGTGGTCCATCGACGAGTCCATGGCGAGGGCCCGGATCCGGTGCGGGAACAGTTCCGCGTACTGCTGGCTGATCATCGTCCCGTAGGAGACGCCGAACAGGCTGATCTTCTCTTCGCCGAGGGCGGCCCGGATGGCGTCGACGTCGCGGGCGACGTGGGCGGTGTCGACGTGCCCGAGCAGCGGGCCGGTCAGGGCGAGGCATCCTTCGGCGAGGGCCCGGTTGGCGGTGCGCAGCGCGGCGTATTCGGCGGGACTGTCCGGGTAGAGCAGTGCCGACTGGGCGTCGACCTGTGTGGAGTCGCAGAGGACCGGCCGGCTGCGGGCCTGTCCACGCGGGTCGTAGCTGACGATGTCGAAGCGGGCGAGCAGGTCGGCCGAGAAGCCGGTCTCGGCGTGGTAGATGAAGTTCACCCCGGATCCGCCGGGACCGCCCGGGTTGAACATCAGGGTGCCGATCCGCCGGGCCGGGTCGGTGGCCGGCCGTTTCGCCAGGGCCAGGGTGAGGGTCTCGCCCGCCGGGGCCGCGTGGTCCACCGGCACGGTGAGCGCGCCGCAGAGCACCCGGGCCGGCGCCTGCTCGTCGGGGCCGCAGGGTCCCCAGGCGATGCCGGTCGCGGCGGGTTCGGGCGCCGGGATCCCGGCGCGCGCGGGCCCGGTCAGGGCGGTCGGCGCGAGCAGGGCGAGAAGACCGAGGATCAGGGGTACGGCCTTGCGCATGGGCACCTCGGGGACTCCGGCGGGCGGCGGCGACGAGAATTCACGTACGCCGATGCAATCATGGATGGCCCACTTCGTCCAGAATCGATGGAAAACGCGGCACGGCGCGGGAAGTCCAGAGCCGAGTGGCCATATTTCTGCAACCGTTTCGGCCGATGAGATGACGATCAAGATGATGTGAGGGCCGTCTCAGATGGCCACGCTAATCGCGGCCCGTTTCTCCCTGTAGCGAGAGGATCACCGGTGATCCGGATCTCGGAACCCCGCTCCACCGCCCGCAACGCCTTCCTCGGCGTTGCCGCGACCGCCATGATCGCTGTTGGCCCCGCCGCCTGCGCGGGCACCTCCGGCGGCAGCGACGGATCGGGTTCCCAGGCCCAGACGCTGCCCGAGGCCGACGAGCCGGTGGTCATCGCCACCCGCCTCAAGGCGAGCCGCTGCACCGACGCCTGGACCGTCGACCTGGACCCGCGGCAGATCCCCGACCCGCTGGCCGGCAACGACCTGTCCGGCTGGGCCCGCGGCGCCGGCGCCGTGCAGCAGACCTCCATGCAGGTCGAGGTCAAGATCACCGGGAACGGGTCGGCGACCACCATCAAGGCCGTCCGCGCCGTCCCGGTCGGCGACAAGACCGCCCCGATCCAGGCCACCACCGAGGCCGCCATCGACTGCAACGCACCCAGCCCCGGCCCGCACCTGGAGGCCGACCTCGACCAGCCCAAGCCCAAGATGACGGCCTACAACAACAGCTCGTCGCGCCGGCTGCCGCTGCAGGTCTCCACCGACACCGCCGAGTTCCTGGTGCTCGCCTCGACCACCAAGTACGACATCTACTGGCAGATCGAGGTCGACTGGACCCACGACGGCAAGGACGGCACCACCGCCGTCCGCGGCCCGGACGGCCAGCCGTTCCACCTGACCGCGGCCCGCGCCACCCACACCTGCGTCTGGGGCTCCAACGGCAAACTCTCCAAGGCCCTCTCGGTCGACTGCACCCGGTGACCCCCTTCTCATTGTGAACGCCGCCACCGCCGCGTCGAACTCCTACGACGACGACGGGAAGGACGGAGCTCACCCCAGGGGCAAGCCCTTCTGCAGCAGTTCGAGGGCCCGCGCCGCCTGATCCATGCCGGCCGGCCAGTCGCTCTCCGCGATCGCCAGGCCGCCCGGCGGCAGGATCGCCAGCATCGCGCCGACCATCGCGCCGGCTGCCACCCGGGCCGAGAAGTCGTCGGCGGGCAGGCCGGCGCGTTCCGCGACGACCACGGCGATCATGTCGATCGCCGTGGTCATCTGATGCATCATCCGGGCCCGCAGTTCCGGCACCGCGGCGAGGATCCGCTGGCGGCGGCGTTCGTACGCCCACGCCTCCGGCGGCAGGTCCCGCAGCATGGCGCGCATACCGTGCAGCAGTGCCTCGATCGGCGGGACGCCGGCCGGCTGTGCCCGGACCGCGCTGATCAGCTGGGCGTCCAGGTCGTCGACGAGGATCAGGTCCTCCTTCGCCGGGAAGTACCGGAAGAACGTGCTCGGCGAGACCTCGGCCGCCTCGGCGATCTGGTCCACGGTGGTCTCCGCGTACCCCTGCTGCTCGAAGAGCCGCATCGCGTGCTCGCGGATGGCGGCCCGGGTGCGGGCCTTCTTGCGTTCGCGCAGGCCACCGGCCGGGGTGCCACTCATACCCCCGATTCTGCCAGCTCCGGCGCCGGCCTCCCGGCACGCGGCATCAGCAGCAGCGCGAGGACCACGCCGGTGGCGGCCACCGCGCCGGACACCAGCAGCGAACGGTCCATGCCGTGCACGAACGCGGTCCGTACCGCATCCAGCAGCCCCGGATCGTGCAGCCGCTGGGCGACCGCGACCCCGGACGCCGCGCTGTCGCGGACCTCCTCCCCCGCCGCCACGGGCAGCCGGTCCCGGTAGCCCGCGTTCAGCACGGTGCCCAGCACCGCGACCCCGACCGCGCTCCCGACCTGCCGCATCGTCTGGATCAGCGCCGATCCGACACCGCTGCGTTCGACGGCGAGGGCCCCGAGGGCGGCGTTCATCGAGGGCGGCATGGTGAGTCCCAGGCCCGCCCCGGTGGTGGCGACCCAGACGGCCACGAGCGCGTACGGCAGGAACGCCCCGGCGATCAGCGAGGCCGCCATCAGCCCCAGCCCGGAGGCGATGACGGCTCGCGGGCCGAACCTGGTGGTCAGCCGGTCGGACAGCCGCGCCCCGGCCATCAGGCCGCCGATCACCGGTAGCAGCCGCAGGCCCGTGCCGAACGCGTCCTGCCCGCCGACCGCCTGGAACAGCTGCGGCAACGCGAACAGCAGCCCGAACAGGGCGAAGGCGGCGATCGTGGCGAGCACCGATCCGCCGGTGAACCCCCGGGAGCGGAACAGCGCGACGTCGATCAGCGGGGCGGCCGCCCGGCGCTGCCACCCCACGAAGACGGCGAATGCCAGGAGCCCGCCGGTGGCGGTGAGCAACGACCGCGGGTCGGTCCAGCCGCGGGTGCCGGCCTCGATGATCCCGTACGTGACCCCGGCCAACCCGGTCGTGGAGAGCACCACGCCGGGCAGGTCGAAGCGCCGCCCGCGGTCGCCGTGCGACTCGGGCACCCAGGCCACGACGGCGATCACGCCGACCACCACGAGCGGCAGGTTGATCAGGAAGACCGAGCCCCACCAGAAGTGGTCGAGCAGCCAGCCGCCGAGCAGCGGGCCGAGCGGGATGCCCAGCGCGTTCGCGGTGACCCAGATCGACAGGGCGCGGGGGCGCTCGCCGGCGTCGAACAGCACGGTCACCACCGCGCTGGTCAGCGGCATGATCACCGCCGAGGCGAGGCCGAGCAGCGCGCGGGCGGCGATCAGCTGGCCGGTGGTGGCCGCGTACGCGCAGGCCGCCGACGCTCCGCCGAACAGCAGCATCGCGCCGAGCAGGAACCGTTTGCGGCCGAACCGGTCGCCGAGCATCCCGCCGGGCAGCAGGCCGGCCGCGAGGACGAGCAGGTAGGAGGTGGTGAACCACTGGAGGTCGTCGGTGGAGGCGCCGAGGTCGGCGGCGAGGGTCGGCAGCGCGACGCTGAGCACCGTGCTGTCCAGCCCGATGGCGATGGCGCACAGCGAGAGGGCGGCCAGCGCGTACCAGCGTGAAGTGGAAGCAACCATGTTTTGACAGTAACTCTCAAAAGCTAGCAACTTCCAGTTTATGATCGAGGCAAGCCCGGCGCTCCCTTCCTCTCTCCGATCTTCACCTTGTACGGTGTCGGTTCGCCTTGGGGGAGGGAGAACCGGTGCCAGCTGGGGATTTGGAGATCGACGCACCCGCGTTGCGCAACGTCGGCAAAGACGTGACCGGCGCGGCCACCACGCTGCGTGATGCCGTGAAGGCCGCCGGCACCGACCTGAAACCCGGTCAGGGGACGGCGTCCACCGCCGGCGCCGCCGCGGCGGAGGCCGAAACGGCATGGCTCACCATGCTGCGCCGCATCACCGGCGAGGTCGACACCTTCGGCACCGGCCTGACCACGGCGGCGAACGACTACGAGGACGCCGACGAGACGAACGCCCAGGACCTGCGCAGCACGACCGGGGCCGGCCGATGAGCTCCCTGACGTTGCAGGATCTGCTCGACTTCGACGCGGCGCCCTGGCACACCACGGCCGAAGCGTGGAAGCGGCTCGCCCGGGACATCGACGACACCACGGACCAGCTGATCAGCGGCACCCGCGACCTGAGCACGGCCTGGCCCCGGGGCGACGGGTCCACCGAGGCGCTGGCGAAGGCCGCACGGCTGCGGGCCGAGGTGGACAACTCCCACCAGCCGGCCAAGAGCATGGCCGACGCCTTCGACCAGCACGCGTACGCCATGAAGAGCCTGCAATCGCAGGCCGACGGCATCATCGCGTCCGCGAAGCAGGCCGGCTACACCGTGAACACGGCCACCGGGGCCGTCACCGCACCCGACAACCCGATCGGCACCGTCGACAAGAGCGGCACGCTGAGCAGCGACCTGCACTCGGTGGTCGAATACGCGAAAGCCCAGGACGACGCGACCGCCACCACCATCAGGAACAACCTGCCGTCGGCCGGAACCGGATTCGGCTCCACCCCGCCCGGCACGATCAAGCGCGCCCAGGACCTGATCAACACGCTCAAGGATCCGGCGCACGATCCCACCAACGCCGAACTCGAAGAGCTGCGCAACCTGATCCAGCTGTACGGCAAGGACCGGGAATTCGCGTACACCCTGCTCAACAGCCTCGGGCCGGAAGGGCTGCTGCAGCTCAACGGCACGTTCGCCACCTACCAACTCGACCGCCCCGGCGACGACACCGGCGCCTTCCTGTTCGACCGCTACCAGGCCGACCTGGTCAAGGACCTGCAGAACGGCCTCGGGCAGATGCTGAGCACCGCGACCACGCGGACCGGCCACCCGTCCGGCCCCCGCGGCGAGGAGTACACGCCCGGCGAGTACGAGCTGTCCAACCAGTGGATCAGCGACCTGACAGCCGCCGGGCGCAGCCAGATGACCATCGGAAACCCGCTCAACCAGTTCCGGAGCACGGACGTCTACGGCTACCAGCTGCTCGGCCCGATGCTGCACAGCGGCGACTACGACGCCAAGTTCCTGTCCACCGTCGGCGGCGACATGATCGACTTCGAGATGCAGACCGGCGAGAACAGCGACATGTGGACCGCGTCCCGCAAGGACGACATCCGTCTCGACTGGACCCAGGGCCACGACGACAACACCACGCCGGCCGGGTACGACCCGGTGAACACCCTGATGGAGGCCCTGTCCCGCAACGGCGAGGGCACTCGGGACATGCTCACCGGCATCGTCGAGTACGCCCCCGACCACCCCGACGGCGACCGGGGCCGACTGCCCCGCCTCGACTATTTGCTGACCGACCGCGACTGGGACACCAGCCGGGACGTCCCCGGCGGGATGGCCTGGACGGTCGAGTCGATGAAGAACCAGGACGGCTACCAGAACGACGCCCTCGACAAGTTCGGCGAAGCACTCGAACACGCCACCACCGACCAGCCCGGCCCGGATTCCCGCCGCCTCGTCGAGTCGATCATCTTCGAACTCAACGTCGACGAGGAGGCCAGCGGCTACGAGAACGGCGAGAAGCCCGGCAACGGCAAGACCGAGGACTTCGCGGCCAAGGACCTGATCAAGCCACAGCTCCGCGACTCGATGGCCAACATCACGGCGGCGTACATCCGCGACGTGAACCTCAACCTCACCGCCGGGGACGTGGCGGTCCAGGGCGAGAACGTCGACGTCGACCGCACCCACCTGGTGCGTTTCCTGGCAGAGATCGGCAAGGATGAGGCGGCACACCACACCGTCACGACGGCCGAGACGGTCCACACCCTCAACTCCTACGACGAGATCCTCTCCGGACGGCGTGCTCCGGCCGACGACGTGAACGCGCAGATCCGCGCGATGGGCGTCGTCTCCAAGGACTACGGCAGCGTGGTGGGTGCTCTCGACTTCGGCGCGACGCAGGCGCACCATGTGACCAGCGCCCAGGCTGACGAGCAGTTCAACGGAGACGTCGAAGCCCGGTACCGGACCATCAGCTTCGTCACCGATCAGGTCGTCGGCAAACTGACCGAGAGGATCCCCGTGCCGGTCGCCGGAGACCTGATCGGCGAGTTCGTCGGTGACGTGGTGTCACAGGCCGAGGAACAGGCGAAGGTCGGCAACGCCGGCAACACCACCTACGAGGTCGCCGCGACTCTGGGCGCCGGCCGCTCCACCGCGGAAAGCCTCGCCCAGCAGGCGTATTACAACAGCGGCCAACTCAACCTGCCAAGCACCTTCAGCGAGGACGGCGAGCTGAAACGGGTGAGCGACTGGAGCAAGACCGACTATCGGCTCTGGCAGGAATACCTGCAGGCAGGCGGCCAAAGCAGCGCCGGCAGCGCCGCCAGCACCGCGGGATCCAGTTATCAGGAGGGCTACGAGTGGGCAAACGATCTCTTCACGCAGCAGCGGACCACCGAGTGAGGACGCTGACCGCCGTAATCACGGTGCTGACGACGGCTCTCGCCACGGCAGGCTGCACGAAAGAGGAGTCGCCCAAGCCACCGCCCGCGACCCCCTCGTCAGCTTCCACCGCGCCCTCTCTGACTTTCGAGGAGGCCTACCGGAAGCTGCCGATGGACGGGACCGCTGATCTCCCGATCACCTGGGATCTTTCGGGGGCACCGGACACCGACGAGGTCCTCGCCGCCCGCCGCAGCCTCGCCTACGAGTACTGGCTCAGCCAGGCGACCGATTGGGGCCCGATCGTCGCGCTCGGCAACTACTTCTACGGCGACAGCCATTACGACCGGTTCCTGGCGCCCTTCGCGACGACGACGAGCGACAATCCCTACGTGGGCCCGGTGTGGATCAGGGTCATGGGTGTCGAGCAGACCGGCACGGACCAGGCGACGGTCGTGTTCTGCACCGACGACGGCTACCTGCACGAATCCGAGGACACGGATTTCACGGTTCGCGACAAGCGGGCCAGCGTTCAGTCGTACACGATGACGAACGTCGCATCCGGCGACGGTGAACGTCACTGGCTCACCGAGAAGCGGAGTAATCCGGACACCGGCCGCGAGCCGAAGTACGGCGCGGAGTGCACGAAGTGGGCCAAACACAAGTCCTGACGGCAAGCCAGAAAGGTTTCCGGTGAGCACGTCGAAGGCACTGGCCACCACACTCGTCACCGCGACGGTTGCTCTCACCCTCGTGGGCTGCACCAGCGATGATCAGCCCACGCCCCCGGCGGTTACGAGCCCGGCCGCGCCGGCCCTGACGTTCGAGGAGGCGTACCAGCAGGTTCCGATGGACGGAACCGCGCGTCTCCCGATCACCTGGGACCTGGCCGGAGCGCCGGACTCCGACGAGGTCCTCGCCGCCCGGCGCAGCCTCGCGTACGAGTACTGGATCGGTCAGTCCACCAACTGGGCCCCGGTCATCGCCATCGGACGGTATTTCTACACCGACCGGTACTACGAGCAGTTCCTGGCGCCGTTCACGACGACCACGAGTAACAATCCGAGGACTGGGCCGGTCTGGAGCAAGGTCATGGGTGTCGAACAGAGCGGCACGGACCAGGCAACCGTCACGTTCTGCACCGACCTCGGCTACTGGCACGACACCAAGGACACCGATTTCACCGTCCGGGAGAAGCGGGGAACCGTCCAGTCCTACGTGATGGAGAACGTCGAGTCAGGCGACGGTGAACGTCACTGGCTCGCCGACCGCGTACTCGACCCCGACTCCGATCGCCAGGCTAAGTACAGCACCGCGTGCACGAAGTGGGCCAAACACGACAAACCCTGACGGGTAAGGCGGGCCGGGTGCATAGAGTGGTGCGACTGTGACACGATCTTGCGGATGAAGAAGGTGCTCGGCTGGATCCTGCTGTTCCTGCTCGTGTTCTGGATCGGCACGAACCCGGGGCCGGCCGCCGACGTGTTCCGCGGCATCTTCGACGGCATCGTGGGGATATTCAGCAACATCGGCACGTTCTTCACCGAGCTGTTCCGGCGCTGACATGCCGGTTCGGCTGCTCTGCGTCGGCCTGGCGACCGTCGACCTGATCCAGCGGGTGACGCGGCTGCCCGGCGCCGACGAGAAGGTCCAGTCTGACACCGTCGAGGTCGCCGCGGGCGGTCCGGCGGCCAACGCGGCGGTCACCGCGGCCGCGCTCGGCGCCGAGGTTACCCTGCTCAGCGCGGTCGGCGACCATCCCCTCGGCGCCCTGATCCGGTCCGATCTGGCGGCGCACGGCGTCACCCTGATCGATGCGGCGGCCGGTTCAGCGGAGCCGCCGCCGGTCTCCGCGGTCACGGTGCTGTCCGGGACCGGTCAGCGGTCGATCGTCAGCCGCAATGCCGGGGACCAGGCTTTCCGCGTACCGAATGACGATCTTCCGGACGCGGACCTGACGCTTGCCGACGGACATCATCCCCTGCTGGCGGTGGCCGCGGCGCGGAACGCGCGCCGCCTGCTGATCGACGCCGGCAGCTGGCGCCCGGTCTTCGCCGAACTCTTCCCGCTCGCCGAGGTCGTCGCCTGCTCGGCCGATTTCCGCCACCCTGAAGCCAGAGAAGCCAGGGAGGCCCCTGAAGCTACCGGCGGCACCGACGCCGCGACCGCGACCGCTATCGGCGCCCCGCACGTTCTGGTCACCCACGGACCGGCACCGGTGACCTGGTTCGACCGATCGGCGGGCACCTCGGGCGAGATCGTGGTGCCGCCCGTCACGGCGGTGGACACCTCGGGCGCGGGCGACGCCTTCCACGGCGCGCTCGCCGTCTTCCTCGCGCAGAACCATGAGGTCAGGACCGCTGCGGGGTACGCCGTGCGCACCGCCGGCGTCCGCGTCCGGCATGCCGGGCCGCGCGCCTGGCTGGCCGCGCTCCCCCGAGCCGCACGGCCCGCCCCGGGCTCGTCCTGACCACGACACGCACAAACGAGACGCCTTCGGCTGCCTCCCCGAAGGCGTCTCCGTGTGTGCGACACCCGTTGCCGCGAGTGACGCCACCCCAGTCTCTGCGCCCCGACCGCCGTTGGCAATTGCCAGCAGGAACTTGACAGTCTGCCGGTGCCGACAGTCGCGGCCGGTCCCCTCGCGGCCCTATCGTGGATCCACGACCTTGGAGGTGCCCGTGACACGCCGGACCAGCCCCGTGCTGCTCCGCCGCCAGTTGGGTGACGAGTTGCGCCGCCACCGGGAGGCCGCCGGCCTGAAAGCGGCGGACGTCGCCAGGGCCCTCGGCGTCAACCCGTCGGTGATGAGCCGCCTGGAGAACGGGCAGCGGCGGCCGATCCTGGTCTACATCGGCGCCCTCTGCGACCACTACCACCTCGGCCCGGCGGCCGCGGAGAGCCTGAAGAACCTGGCCCGCGCGGCGCACGAGGAGGGCTGGTGGTCGAAGTGGAACACCCCCTCGGACTACGTCGGGTTCGAGGCGGGCGCCACCACGATCCGCAACTACGAGCTGGCGCTGGTGCCCGGTCTGCTGCAGACCCGGGCGTACGCCCGGGCGCTGCTCGCCGACGTCGAACCCGGCCTGGGCCGCCGGGAGCTCGAGGAGGCGGTGGACTTCCGGATGATGCGGCAGCGGATCCTGTTCTCCGAGGACCCGGTCAGCCTGCACGTGGTGCTCGGCGAAGCCGTCCTCGCGGCCCGCGTCGGCGACGCCGCCACCTCCCGGGACCAGCTGATCCACCTGCGCGAATGCGCCGAACTGCCGAATGTGGTCCTGCAGATCCTGCCCGTCGTGGCGAGTGCCGCTTCGGCCCTCGTCGGGGGATTCTCGATATTAGAATTCGCAGACGATCTCATCAGCGATCGGGTCCACGCGGAGACGACACTCGGCGCCGTCTCCGAGAGCAAGACGGAGGACGTGAACCGCTGCCGGACCATTTTCGCCCATCTATCGGAGTCGGCGGCGGACGAGGCCGAGTCGCTGCAACTCGTCGATGCCGCTCTCCGTTCCCGAGAAAGCTAGACGATCACCCATGACTCGTGCGGACTTCAGCCGCGAAGAACTGACCTGGCGTGTCGCGACCAAGAGCGCCAGCCTCAACTGTGTCGAGATCGCCAAGGTGGACCAGGACACCATCGCCGTCCGGAACTCGCGGCGGCCCGACGGTGACATGGTCGTCTACACGACGGCCGAGTTCGACGCCTTCGTGGACGGTGTCAAGCGCGGGGAGTTCGACGACTTCCTGCGCTGACATCTTTGAAAAGAGGCCGGCGCCCCTGTGAAAGGGGCGCCGGCCTCTTTTGATCAGACCGTCTTCGCCAGCCGGTCGGCGAGCAGCTTGGCGAACCGGGCCGGGTCCTCCAGGTCGCCGCCCTCGGCCAGCAGCGCCGTGCCGTACAACAGCTCGGCGGTGTCCGGCAGTGACGCCTCGTCGGCGTTGCCCTCGTGCGCCGACCGCAGGCCGCTGACCAGCGGGTGGTTCGGGTTCAGCTCGAGGATCCGCTTGACCCGCGGGCCGTCCTGGCCCATCGCCCGGTACATCTTCTCCAGTGCCGGGGTGATGTCGTCGGCGTCGCTGACCAGGCAGGCCGCCGAGGTGGTCAGACGGTGCGACAGGCGCACCTCCTTGACCTGCTCGTCGAGCTTCTCCTTGAGGAAGCCGAGCAGCGGCGCGAAGTCACCCTCCGGCTCCTTCTCCGGCTCCGCGTCGTCCTTCTTCAGGTCGACCGAGCCGCGGGCGATCGAGCGCAGCTTCTTGCCGTCGAACTCAGGTACAGCGTCGACCCAGATCTCGTCGACCGGATCGGTGAGGATCAGCACCTCGTAGCCCTGCGCCTGGAACGCCTCCATGTGCGGCGAGTTCTCCACCTGCGAGCGGGTCTCCCCGGTCAGGTAGTAGATCTCGTCCTGGCCGTCCTTCATCCGCTCCACGTAGGCGGCGAGCGTCGTCGGCTCGGTGCCGGCGGTCGAGGAGAACGACGAGATCTCCAGGATCGGCTTGTGGTTGTCCGGCTCGCTGAGCAGGCCCTCCTTGACGGCCCGGCCGAACTCGCGCCAGAACGTCGCGTACTTCTCCGGGTTGCTGCTCATCAGGTCCTTGATGGTGGACAGGACCTTCTTGACCAGGCGGCGCCGGATCATCTGGATGTGCCGGTCCTGCTGCAGGATCTCCCGGGAGATGTTCAGCGACAGGTCGGCCGCGTCCACGACACCCTTGACGAAGCGCAGGTAGTCGGGGATCAACTCCTTGCTGTCGTCCATGATGAAGACGCGCTTGACGTACAGCTGGAGGCCGCGGCGGGCGTCCCGCTGGAACAGGTCGTGCGGGGCCCGCGACGGGATGAAGAGCAGGGCCTCGTATTCGAAGGTGCCCTCCGCCTTCATGTTGATGATCTCGAGCGGGTCCGACCAGTCGTGGCTGATGTGCCGGTAGAACTGGTGGTACTCCTCCTCGGTCACCTCGCTGCGCGGACGCGCCCAGAGCGCCTTCTGCGAGTTCAGCGTCTCCTCACCCTTGCGGATCGGGAAGGAGATGAAGTCCGAGTACCGCTTGACGATCTCCCGGATCTTCCAGTCCTCGGCGTAGTCGAAGAGCGCGTCGTCCTCGTCCTTCGGCCGCAGGTGCAGCGTGATCGTGGTGCCGACCGGGGCGTCCTCGGCATCCTCGATGGTGTAGGTGCCCCCGCCGTCCGACTCCCAGCGCGTGCCGTGGCCCTCGGTGCCCGCCTTGTGGGTCACCAGCGTGACCTTGTCGGCGACCATGAACGTCGAGTAGAAGCCGACGCCGAACTGGCCGATCAGCTCCGGGCTCTCCTTGGCCTCCTTGAGCTTGGACAGCAGCTCCGCGGTGCCGGATTTGGCGATCGTGCCGATCAGGTCGATGACCTCGTCACGGTTCATGCCGATGCCGTTGTCGCGCACCGTCAGGGTTCGCGCCTCGGGATCCGCCTCGATCTCGATGTGCAGGTCGGAGATGTCCGCCTCGAGGCCGTCCTGCAGCTTCGCCAGGCGCAGCTTGTCCAGGGCGTCGGACGCGTTCGAGATCAGCTCGCGCAGGAAGATGTCCTTGTTCGAGTAGATCGAATGGACCATCAGCTGCAGCAGCTGGCGCGCCTCGGCCTGGAACTCCAACGTCTCCATCATCACCCGTTTCCGTCATGTCCGGTGGTCGCCCCGATGGTATGACGT
Source organism: Actinoplanes rectilineatus (assembly GCF_000962825.1). GTDB lineage: Bacteria > Actinomycetota > Actinomycetes > Mycobacteriales > Micromonosporaceae > Actinoplanes > Actinoplanes rectilineatus. The sequence continues at coordinate 4,140 of NZ_JZKF01000040.1, read as the reverse complement.
CCGCCCGGGCCATCCGCCCCAGAGGCCGTTCACTCATCCTCCACCTGCGGTTTCACACGGGTGACACGGAGAAAACGGAAATCCCGGCGCCCGGTCAGACGTAGGACGAGCGCGGCCGGGCGGCCGAATACCCGCAGGGCCCTACCCGGATCATACGGATCGATGCGGTCGATCTCGTGGGTGGTGCCCCGGTGCACGACCTGACAGCGCCCACCGGCCGCCACCACGTTGCGATGCCAGTCCGCGGACGGCCCGTAGGTCAGCTCCGCCAGGAACCCACCATCGAGCGCGATCAGCCACAACGGCGTCTCGTAGGACTTCCCACTACGCCGCCCCACGTGCCTGACCAGTGAAAACGGCCCTCTCCCCCGGTTGATCAGGCGAAGGACGGCCGGGTTCAGAGTCCGGTTCAGCAGCCCGAACCACAGATTCACGGTCAAGAGCTTAAAACCGCTGTCGCAGCGGGGTGGTGGGTGCCGACCGTCGCTCCCGCCGAGGGCGCGGCCCGGTGTCGCTGACGCTCCCCGGCCCGCGCGGCCCGCGTGAGTGGTCACGCCCCTTCCCCTATCAGCCCCGTGTCGCGCAGCCCGGGCCGGCGGCCACCCCGTTCACGATGCTGTACCGCGAGATGTCCCCGCTGACCAGGCCTTTCAGGTCGTCGACCGAGGTCGGCTCGACGTCGTTGAGCACGAGGTACCCGAGGATCGCCGTGTCCACGGTCCGGCACGTCGCCTGGTCCGCGACAACCTGCGCCTTGGCGGTCAACTCCTCGGGTTTCAACGCAACGTAACCAGCTCCTGTTGCACTCACAGTGATCGTGGCAGCCATGACACTCTCCAACAAACGCACTCCAGCAGGCTAGCGATGGTCACCAGGCGTAGCCAACCATCCTTTCGGCCAGCTTCATTTACGCTGAGTGACATTGGCACGGAGGCGAATGAATCGGCGTGACCCTTTACGCGCCCCCGGCGGGCTCGGTACGTTGATTACTCGGAGCAACGGTCTGATCACGCTGGAGGACCCCATGCGTCGCGCCGCTCTCGTACTCGCCCTGACCCTCGCCGGCCTCTGGATCGCCACCCCCGCCCAGGCCTTCGCGCACAACCGGGTGCACAACCCGGCACTGCACGCCGTGCTGGACGGACTGACGCTCCTGATCGTCACCTCACCGGTGTGGACCGCCATGCTGTGGAGCGGCGGCCGCCGCCGGCTGCTCGCCGCGCTCATCGCCGTGGTGCAGATCCCGGTCGCGGTGATCGCCTTCGTGCCGATCATCGACCCGGCCCTGCACCTGGCTCTCTTCGCCGTCGCGCTCACCCTGACCGGCGTGTCCCTGCGCGTGGTCCGCAACCAGGCCCGGGCCGCCGCCGCGGTCCCCGCCGAGGCCCGCCACTGACCGACGTGTGGCGGCCGCTGCCCGCCGCGCCCGCACCGAGTCCCGGTGGCCCCCGGCCGCCGGGACACCGCGTCTCCCGCCCCCGGACAAGTCCGCGCGTCTGTCCCCAGACAGCCGCGCGTCTGCCTTCGGACTGCCCCGCGCGCCTGTCTTCGGACGGCCCGCGCGAGGCCGAACCGAGCATTCTCTCAGGCAGCAGGTCATCCGATGTGATGTCCATTTAACGTGGCTGTCAGTGAGGCTCGCCACAATGATCCTGTGGTGACCGAGACGATGATGCCCGTCAACGGCATCGAACTGTGCACGGAGACCTTCGGCGAAGCTACCGATCCCGCCCTGCTCCTCCTGGCCGGCGAAGCCAGCTCGATGGACTGGTGGGACGACGAGTTCTGCCGCCGCCTCGCGGCCGGCGGACGTTTCGTCATCCGCTACGACCACCGGGACACCGGACGTTCCACTTCGTTCCCGGCCGGGCCGGCCTACTCCGGCATCGACCTGATGAACGACGCGCTGGGCGTACTCGACGCCCTGCACATCCGGGCCGCCCACCTGGTCGGCCTCTCCCTGGGCGGGGCCCTGGCCCAGCGCATGGCCGTCGAGCACCCCACCCGGGTGCTCACCCTGTCCTTGATAGCGACCACGGCCGGGCCGGCCGCCGCAGCCGCCCCCGACGACGGCCCGGTCTCCGACGGCGCCGTCTCCTCCGACGGCGACGCCGACCTCGCTCCACCGGTCCGCACCGGCACCATTCGTGTCGCCACCCGAACCGCGACCGCCACCGACCTCGAGGTCGACTGGTCCGACCGCCGTTCCGCGGTGACCCAGCTGATCGCCGAGATCCGGGCCGGCGGCGGCCCGTTCACCCCCGACGAGCCCTACCTGCGCCGCCTGGCCGAACGCGTCTTCGACCGTTCCACCGACCTGTCCGCCGCCCGCACCAACCACCGTCTGGCCGGCCACTGCCTACCGGTCCGCGACCGCCTGGGCACCATCACCGCCCCGACCGTCGTCCTGCACGGCACCCTGGATCGCAGATTCCCCGCGCAACACCCCGAGGAGTTGGCCCGCGCCATCCCCGGCGCCCGCCTGGTCTGGCTGGACGGCGTGGGCCACGAGGTCCCCCCGCAGGCCCTGTGGAACACCGTCCTGACCGAGATCCTGGGAACCGCCCCCTGACCCGGCCGTCAGCACCGCCCTCCGGAACCCGGCTGGTCATGCGCCACCTCTGAGTCCGGTCGTCAGCACCGCCCGCTGAGCCCGGTCGCCACCACCTGCTGAGCCCGGCCGTCAGCACCGCCCGCTGAGCCGACCCGAAGGGCGCTGGCATGCGGGTGCCAGGATCAGTCGATGCGCCGACGGTCCGGACTACTGCTGGGTGTGCCCCTCGCGGCACTCCTCACCCTCGTGTTGCTGTTTCCGAGCCTGGTTCCCAACAGCGTCGGCCGGCTCGGCAGCCTGGTCGAGGCCTTCCGCCCGTGGCTGGCCCTGGGAGTCCTCCCGCTGCTGCTGCTCGCCTGGTGGGGCCGTTCCCGCCCCGCGCTCCTGGCCGCCCTGCTCCCCCTGGCAGCCTGGCTGGGGATCTTCGCCCCCTACCTGACGCCGTCAGACCCTGCCGGCAGCGGCACTGCCCTGACCGTCGTACAGCACAACGTCAGCGACGAGAACCCCGATCCGGCCGGCACCGCACAGCAGCTGGCCGCCACTGGCGCGGACCTGATCGGGCTGGAGGAGATGGTCCCGGAAGCCCTGCCCGCCTATGCGGCGGTCTTCGCCAGGAATTATCCGTTCTCCACGGTCCAGGGCACGGTCGCCCTCTGGTCCCGATTCCCTCTGACCGAGGCCCGCCTGCTGGACATCCGCCCGTCCGGTGTGGGCCCCGACTGGAACCGTGGCCTGCGCGCCGTCGCCCGAACCCCGCACGGCGACATCGCCGTCTACGTCGCGCACCTCCCCTCGGTACGCATCGGCCTCACCGGCTTCGCCTCCCAGCGCCGCGACGAGAGCGCCCACCGCCTGGGCCAGGCCCTGGCAGCGGAACCCCTGGACCAGATCATCCTGTTAGGCGACCTGAACAGCACCCTGGACGACCGCGGCCTGTCCCCGGTCACCGACCACGTAGGCGTGACAGCCCGCGACTTCGCCTTCAGCTGGCCCGGTGCCCTCCCCGTGGCCCGCATCGACCAGGTGATGGCCCGTTCCCTGTCCGTCTCGCGCGTGTGGTCCCTCCCGCCCACCGGTAGTGACCACCGCCCCGTAGCCGCCACCCTGACCCTGCCCTGAACAGCCGACGAACCGCCGCATCACGATCCCGACCAGGGGCTTCGTCACGGCCACCAACGTGCCCGCCGAACAACGCCTCCGGTCACCCCGCGCGTCGGCGCAGTCCAGCCACTCCCGGCCTCAGCAGGCCCCGCCAAGATCAACATAAGCCGAGCGGAATCAGTGCCCACCCGGCCGCTGTCGATCGTGGCAACGGCTCGTGGCGGCCACGAGTTGCCGAGAAGCGCTGACGTGCGAGGCGGCCGAAGACGCCGCCCGGCTGACGCGATGACAGCCGACACGAAGCTCCTGGTCAGAGTCACGATCAACTGAGACTGAACGGCATTGCGGAACGCCCCGCCGTCGACCACGGCTCAACCGGAGATCCACAACAACCACAGACGACGGCCGAACAAGACCAGCCGCCCACCACGGCTCAACCAGAAACCCACAACAACCACAGACGACGGCCGAACAAGACCAGC